>NZ_JCAIUJ010000001.1:566482-1047026 GCF_059445465.1 Isoptericola sp. Y541
CCCCCGCGGTTGTTGGGGGGGTGGTTTCGGGGGAAATCCTGTTTGGGGTTCCCCCCGAAATCACGCCCACAGCCATTTCCGGCCGTCAGCGGGCCGGCGGGGCGCCGCCGAGGGCGGCCAGGCGCGAGCGCAGCAGCCGGCGGTCGCCCTCCCTGTCGACCAGGGAGAGTGCCCGCCGCAGTGCGTCCGCCGCCTCCGCGTCGCGCCCGAGCCGGGCCAGCAGGTCTGCCCGCACCGCCGGGAGCAGGTGGTAGCGCGCCAGGGCGGGGGCGTCCGCCAGGGCGTCGACCGCCTCGAGCCCCGCCGCCGCGCCCGCCACCTCGGCCAGAGCGACAGCACGGTTGAGCGCGACGACGGGCGAGGGCGTCATCGTGACGAGCACGTCGTACAGGCCCAGGACCTCGCCCCAGTCGGTGTCCCCGGCGGCCGCCGCTCGCGCGTGCAGCGCGGCGACCGCCGCCTGTACCTGGTATGGCCCCGGACGGCGCACCGCCAGCACCTCGTCGAGCAGGCGCAGGCCCTCGTCGATCTCGTCCGTCCGCCACCGGCGGCGGTCCTGCTCCGCCAGCGTCGAGGACGCACCGTCGGCGCCGCTGCGGGCGTCCCGGCGGGCGTGCTGCAGCAGCACGAGGGCGAGCAGCCCGCCCGCCTCCGGCTCGTGGGGCAGCAGCCGGACCACCAGCCGGGCGAGCCGGACCGCGTCGTCGGCCAGGGCGCGCCGCTCGGCGGCGCCGGCCACCTCGTCCACCGGTTCGGCGTACGCGTCGTACCCCTCGGTGAAGAGCACGTAGAGCACCGCCAGCACCGCCGCGGTGCGCTCCGGCAGCAGCGCCGGCGGCGGCACCCGGAACGCGATCCCCGTGGCACGGATGCGCGCCTTGGCGCGGACCAGGCGCTGCGCCATCGTCGCCTCCGGGACGAGGAACGCCCGCGCCACCTGGGGCGTCGTCATGCCGGTGAGCGAGCGCAGCGTGAGGGCGACCCGCCCCTCGAGCGGGATCGCTGGGTGGCAGCACGTGTAGACGAGCCGCAGGAGGTCGCCGTCGGGGTCGTCGAGCTCCCACCGGTCGTCGTCAAGACCGGTGGCGACCTCGTCGGGGACCGGGTCCGCGGTGGGGTCCACGGCACGGGAGCCTGGGTCCACCCGTTCGGCCAGCCGGGCCGCAGCGGAGGTCTTCTCACCCTCGGTCCGACGTCGACGCAGCACGTCGATCGCGTGCCTGCGCGCCGCCGTCGTCAGCCAGGCACCCGGACGCTCCGGCACGCCGTCGCGCACCCAGGTGCGCAAGGCGGTGGCGAACGCCTCCTGCGCGGACTCCTCGGCGAGGTCGAGGTCGCCCGTGGCGCGCGCGACCGCGCCGAGGACGCGTCCCCACTCGGTGCGGAACGCGTCCTCGACGGCGGCGCTCGGCGCCCCCCGTACCGTCATGCGGGCCGGTCGGTCTCCGTGGGCCAGAACGGGTGCACCGCGATCGTCCCGCCGCCCCAGGAGCCGGGGTGCTCGGCGGCGATCGCGAGCGCCGTCTCCAGGTCGGGCGCCTCGACGACGTCGAACCCGCCGATGACCTCCTTCGACTCCGAGAACGGGCCGTCCGTCACGAGGGCGGAGCCGCCCTGCACCCGGACCTGGCGCACGTCCGCCGCGGGACGCAGCCGCTCCCCCAGCACCCGCGAGCCGTCGGCGTCGTGGCGGCGCACCCAGTCCTCGATGTCCGGGGTCGGCCCGCGGTCGGGCACGTCGGGCTCCCGCACCAGGAACAGGTATCGCATCAGTCGCCCTCCGATCCGTCGAGGTTCAGCGGCCACACCGGACGCAGCTCGATGGCGCCACCGTGGGCCATGGGGTGCTCGGAGGCCATGGTGATCGCCGTGTCCAGGTCCGGCGCCTCGATGACGTCGAACCCGCCGATCGCCTCCTTGGCCTCCGAGAACGGGCCGTCCGTGACGACGACGCTCCCGCCGCGCACCCGCACCCCGACGGCGTCCTCCGGGGGGCGCAGACGGTCGCCCACCACCGCCGCGCCGCTGCCGTAGTACTTCTCGACCCATCCCTCGATGGCGGGTGCCCCCTCGGCGTCCCCGGGGCGCAGGTCCGGGTCGTCCGGCGTACTCAGCACCAGCATGAGATAGCGCATCAGGCCTCCTCGGTCCGCGTCGTGAGGGGCCGGCTGAACACCATCGGCCCGTAGAACGCCACGTCGACGGCCTCGATGCCGTCGCCGACGCTGCGCCCGTCACGGTACCGGGCGGTGCCGGCCTGCCGCTGCGTGCGGCATGCCCCGAGGATCGTGTCCAGGAATCTCATCGCGTGACCTCTCGTCCTGCACGGCCCGTGCGGCCGTGTCATGAGGACGACGAACGGGGACCGGCCCGATCGACAACTCATTGATGCCCGTGCTCGCGATGCGGCGCGGCCGCTCAGTGCGCCTGGGCCGGATCCCGGTCCGTGGCATCGCCCACGAGCGTGCCGGGCCGGGTCGGACGGAGCACCGCCGGCAGCAGCGCGGCGTGCGCCTCGAGCAGCTCGTCGGTCATCGTCCGGATCTGCTCGAGCGTGCAGTGCGCCGACGTCAGGGGGTCCATCGCGACGGCATGGTGCACGTGCTCGACGTCGCCCGTCAGGGCCGCCCGGACCGCGAGCGTCTGGACGTTGATGTTGGTGCGGTTGATCGCCGCGAGCTGGGGCGGGAGGTCGCCGAACGAGGTCGGCTGCACGCCGTTCGCGTCGACCAGGCACGCCACCTCGACGCATGCGTCGTCCGGCAGGTTCGTGATGACCCGGCCCGCGTTGGGGACGTTGCCGTAGACCACGGCGGGCACGCCCGTCACCACGGCGTTGACGATCGACGCCCCGTACTCGACGGACGGGCTGAGGTCGGCCTTGAGGCGCTCGAGCTGCTCGTCCACGTCGCCCTGCTCGTCGTGCGCCGAGCAGATCTCGTAATAGTCCCAGCGCTCCGGGAGGTACTCCAGCGTGGTGGCCGCGTCCTTGCGGAAGTACGGCACGTACTCCGACGCGTGGTGGCTCGACTCGGTCTCGAAGTACCCGAAGTGGTTCATCAGCGTGGTGCGGACCTGCTCGTTGCCCCCCTCGTAGGTGCTCGCGGCGAGCGCCTCGTCGGAATGGTCGCCGTCGTCGGTGAGCAGGTCGGCCGCCGCGCGGCCGCGCCGGTGCCGCTCCTTCATCACCTCGCGCAGGCGGGGGTAGAGGTCCTCGGCGCCACGGTGGAAGTCGAGCACCCACGCCTGGTGGTTGATGCCCGCGCACCGGTAGGAGACCTCGTCGTACGGGACGCCGAGGGTGCGGGCGAGCATGCGCGTGGTGCCCTGCACGCTGTGGCACAGCCCGACGGTACGCAGGCCGAGCGCGTTGAGGTAGGCGGTGGCCATGGCCATCGGGTTGGCGTAGTTGATGAACTGGGCGCCCGGGCAGACCTCGAGGGCGACGGTCGCGATGTCCTGGTAGGCCCGCACGGAGCGCAGGAAGCGGAACACGCCGCCGGGGCCGACGGTGTCGCCCACGGTCTGGTCCACGCCGTGGCGGCGCGGGATCTCGACGTCGTGCCGGTAGGAGTCCAGGCCACCCACCTGGAAGGTGATGATGACGAAGTCGGCGTCGCGCAGGGCCTCGCGGCGGTCGGTGGTCTGCTGGACGTCGGTGGGCAGCCCGTGGTGGTCCACGAGCTCGCGTGCGGCGCCCGCCACCCGGTCGAGCCGGCCGGCGTCGAGGTCCATGAGGCACAAGGTGGCGTCGCACAGGGCAGGGAAGCTGAGCAGGTCACCGATGAGGCGGAGCGGGAAGACGTAGCCGCCAGCACCGATGATGGTGATCTTCGGGGAATGAGCCATGCAGGGACGCTAGACCCGAGGATGGTGGTGAATCCTCCGGCTGGCTCGCCCCGGTCTCCGGGAACCGTCGGTGGGGGCGGCCAGCTCATCACGTCGCAGAGCAGCTTCTGCGACACGTTCCGGCAGATCTGCGGCACGGCGCCCGGCGACTACCGCCGCTCGCTCGGCTGAGCTGGTCGAGCCTGACGAAACCGGGTTTCGACAGGCTCAACCGGCGACGGCGTAGCCCGCGGACCGCAGCTTCTCCACCACCGCGGTGCAGTGCTCGTGCCCCTTGGTCTCGAGCTGCACGTTGACCAGCACCTGCGACACCGTCAGCGTGGTGTCGGTCCGCGTGTGCTCCACCTGCACGATGTTGGCGCCGGCGGCGGCGATGGTGTCGAGCAGGGCGGCGAGCGAGCCGGGCTTGTCGTCGATGCACAGGCGCAGCTGCAGGTAGCGGCCGGCGGCCACGAGGCCGTGCTGCACCACGCGCAGCAGCAGCAGCGGGTCGACGTTGCCGCCGGTGAGCACCGGCACGATAGTGCCGGGCAGCGAGCCGGGCTCGGCCGCCAGCACGGCCGCGACCCCGGCGGCGCCGGACGGCTCCACGATCTGCTTGCCACGCTCGGCGACGAGCAGCAGGGCGCGCGACATCTCCTCCTCGGACACGGTGCGTACCTCGACCCCGAGGCGCTGCAACACCTCGAACGGCACGTCGCCCGGGGTGCCGATCGCGATGCCGTCCGCCATCGTCGGCCCGAGGGTGCCCGCCGTCGGCTGCCCCGCGGCGAGCGAGGCGGGATACGCCGCGGCGGTCTCGGCCTGAACGCCGACGACGCGCACGTGCGGGGCCGCCTCCGCGAGCACCGTCGCGATGCCCGCGATGAGGCCGCCGCCGCCCAGGGGGACCACGACCGTCCCGACGTCGGGCACCTGCTCGAGGATCTCGAGGGCGACGGTGCCCTGCCCGGTCACGACGTCCAGGTGGTCGAACGGGTGGATGAGCGTGCGGCCGGACCGCGCGGCCTCGGCGCGCGCGGCGAGGAGCGCCTCGTCCACGCTGTCGCCCACCTGCCGTACCTCGGCGCCGTAGCCGCGGGTGGCCGCGAGCTTGGGCACCGAGGCGTCGACCGGCATGTAGACGATGGCGTGGATGCCGAGCATCTGTGCCGCGAGGGCCACGCCCTGGGCATGGTTGCCGGCGCTGGCCGCGACCACGCCGCGGGCCTTTTCCTCATCGGGCATCCGGCTCAGGCGCGTGTACGCGCCGCGGATCTTGAACGAGCCGGCGCGCTGCAGGTTCTCGCACTTGAGCACGACGGGAGTGCCCGCGAGCTCGGACATCGCGCGGAACGCCTGCACCGGGGTGCGGATGACGACGCCGTCGAGCTCCTGCGCCGCGGCGCGGACGTCGTCGAGAGTGACGCGGTCGATCGGGGGGTGTGCTGCCACTTACCTGTTCTCTCCTGCCGGGCCCTCGTCGGTGGAGTCGGGGGCGACCTGCGACGCCCCCCGTCCCGACCAGAGGAGAGTACCGGGGAGCTGGGACCGGCGGCGCAGCAGCGGCACGTGGTCCTCGGTGCCGAGCTCGGGGAACTTGTCGTGCCCGTGGAAGTAGAGCAGCACGGTGTTGAGCACCGCCGCGAGCGGCACCGCGAACAGGGCACCGATGATGCCCGCCGCCATGCTGCCGGCCGCCACCACGAGCACCACGGCCACCGGGTGCAGGGACACGGCGTGGCCCATGAGAAACGGCTGCAGGATGTGGCTCTCGGCCTGCTGCACCAGCAGCACGATGCCAAGCATGATGAGGGCGGCGAACCAGCCGTTCGCCACCAGTACGACGGCGGTGGCGATCGCGCCGGTGACGATCGCGCCGATGATCGGCACGAACGACCCGATGAAGACGAGGATGCCGATCGGGAGCGCGAGGGCCGGGACGAAGAACGCGGACCCGACTCCGATGCCGACGGCGTCGACGAACGCCACGAGAATCTGCGTGCGCACGTACGCCGACAGGGTGACCAGGCCGCGGCGGCCCGCCTGGTGCACGGATTCGCGCGCCCGGACGGGCAGCAGGTTCACGAGCCAGGTCCAGATGGTGCGGCCGTCGAGCAGGAAGAAGATCGTGCAGAACAGCGCGATGAGCGCGCCGACGAGCACGTGCCCCACCGTGGTCGCCGCGCCCAGCGCCCCGGAGACCAGGCCCGAGTTGTCCACCATCGAGTCCTGCAGCTGCTGCCCGTACCCCGAGAGCTGTTCGGAGTCGAGGCTCAGCGGACCCTCGGCGAGCCAGGTCGTGAACTGCTTGAAGCCGGCGACCGCCTGGTCGGCGAGGTCCTGGAAGCCGGCGACGATGGACCTGCCGGCCAGCGTGATCAGGGCGCCGATGACGACGATCAGGCCCACCACCGAGATCGCGGTGGCGAGCCCCCGGCCCAGGTGCCAGCGCTGGAGCGTCCGACGCACGGGGGCGAGCAGGATCGTGACCAGCAGCGCGATCGCGACGGGCACGACGATCGTCTTCAGGGCCGCGAGCAGCCACAGGAAGCCGGCCACGGCGGCGGCGATCAGCAGGACGCGCCACGACCAGGCGGCCGCCACACGGATGCTCAGCGGGACGGCGTCCGCGCCGGAGGGGGAAGTTCGTTCCGAGCTCACCCGCAAACCCTAGGCGGCGCGCCGCTCCCCCGCGCGAGAGCCACGCCCGCGCCGGTCGCGGCGCTCAGCCGCCGACCTGGATCTTCACGGCGCGTCCACAGGTTGGTCGCCCCGACGCACCGATAGGTTCGCGGCGGGCAAGGTCGCCCGGGCCGGGCCCGTCGCTACGAGGAGGTAGCACGGACGTGACAGCGAACCCAGCGCAAGACGTCTGCAACACCCGTCGCACCACCCGTCCCACCCAACCCGCCGGCCGACGCCGCGCCTGGCGGCTCGTCGCCGCGGCGGCGTCCGCGTTGGTCGTGGTGCCGCTCGCGAGCGTCCCCGGCGCCGCGGCGACCGGCGACGACACCGGCGCGCCACCCGGCGCGGGCCCGGTCGTCCCGGCGGACCCGCAGGCGTGGAACGACCAGGCCGAGATGACGTGGGACGACTACGTGCCGGTGCGCCCCGACGAGTGGGCGTCCGCCGAGACCAGCACCGGCTCGGAATCGCAATACCGCACGGCGGTGATCCTGGTCGAGTTCTCCGACCAGCCGTTCCTCATCACCCAGGAGCCCGGCACGCACCCGTTCGACAATCCGCAGGCCGACTGGACGCCCGTCCCGCAGGACGAGGTCGCCGACTGGTACGAGGCGTACTACGCGACGCCGAACGAGTACAACGGCGGGCAGACGCTGCACTCGTACTGGATGGAGACCAGCCACGGGAAGATCGGCGTCGACGTCGAGGTGTTCGGCCCCTACGAGCTGCCCGGCAAGCTGCACGAGTACGGCATCGACGACCGCATGAACGGGCCGATCGAGAAGTACTGCCCGATGGGCGACGAGTGCGGCAAGGACCTGCGCGCGGACGCCACGAAGCTGTGGCGCGAGGACACGGGCTGCGCCGAGGGGCTGTGCGACTTCGACAACGCCTTCCTCGTCACGGCCGGTCACGACGAGTCCGCCACGTGGGAGGAGTTCGGCCAGCAGCGGTACGCGAGCCCCGAGGACGTGCCCGACGAGCTCGGGCCGCCGCGGAACGCGGACGGTACCCCCGTGCTCAACCAGCTCGGCGAGCCGATGACGAACTGGGCCAGCACCCGGTACGTGGACTGGACGTCGTGGCGGGCCGCGGCGAACCACTGGCCGAACGCGGGCGGCGGCATCTCGACCCAGGCGGAGAGCTCGGGGCTGAGCGTGTTCGCGCACGAGTTCAGCCACCTGCGCGGGCTGCCCGACAACTACAACAACCCGTTCGCCGACGACACCCGCAACTACACCGGGTACTGGGAGATGATGAGCCGCGGCACGTTCAACGGCCCCGGCGGCACCCACAACCGCTGGCAGGTGCCGAACGCGGGCGGATCGGGCCTCGGTCCGCACCACATGGTGCACTTCAAGCAGGACCTCGGTGTGCTCACGGACGACGAGACGGTGCAGCTCACGCGCAGCGGGCTCGCGCAGGACGGCGTGGCCGTGACCACGCTGCGCGCCCGCGAGCACGTGCCGGGCGAGGGCGACAAGGTCGCGCTCGACCTCGACGTCGACGGCGGGTGGACCGCCGGGGCGTGCACGGCCCAGGTCCCCGAGGACCCGGACTTCTGGTGCCCGGCCGGCGACAACTGGCAGGACTACACGATGGAGGTCGTGGACCGGGTCGGCAACGACTCCTTCGTCCCCGGCCACGGCGTGCTCCTGGCGCAGAACCGCGACCAGGGAAGCCCGCGCGAGTGGCTGGTCGACCCCAACCCGCAGGACATCGAGCGGGTCGACTACGAGGGTCCGGACGGCGAGCCCGCCCCGGTGGTGCGGGGCGACCCGCGCCAGCTCGACGACGCGACGTTCCAGGCCGGCACCGGCTCCGGCAGCGCGTCGGAGTGGGTGGACGAGCCCAACGGCCTGCACCTGTACGTGCTGGACACCCACCGCGACGCTGGCGGCGTCCTGTCGTACGACGTCGCCGCCCGGTCCCTCGAGGGCGCCGGCGACCAGGAGCGTGACGGGCGGCTCGGCAAGGCCCGGACCGCGCCGGTGGGCGGCGACGCCGCGCTGCTGACGTCGCGCCTGTCGAACACCGGCGAGGCGGGGTCGGGCCTGCACGGCTCCGACGTGTACCGCCTGTCGGCCACCGTGGACGGCAAGGGCTGGGACGTCGCGCTGCCCTACGAGGTGGCGGCTGTCGAGGCCGACGACGCGGCGATGGTCGGCGCGTACGCGACGGCGGGCGACGGCGCGTCCCGGCGGGCGACCGTGACCCTCACGGCCACCAGCGAGTCCGACCCCGACGTCGTCACCACCACCACCGTGACGCTCGAGAAGCGCGACCTGAGGGTCACGCACGCGAGCGCCGCGCGGCTGGTGCGCGACTACGCCGACCAGGACCTGCTCACCCGGAGCCAGCGCACGCGGCTGCTCGCCGACCTCGCCCTGGCCGCGGTGCTCCCGCCGAAGGCGGCGGACCGGGCGCTCGACCGCTTCGAGCGGGTGGCCGAGGACGTCGCGTCGGAGGGTCGGCGCAACCTCGCGAGCGCGGCGCTCGTGTCGGTGGCGCAGGACCTGCGGCGCTGACAACGCCGGTTGAGCCTGTCGAAACCCGCCGGTTGAGCCTGTCGGCGCCGCTGGTTGAGCCTGTCGAAACCCGGTTTCGACAGGCTCAACCAGCGTCCGGGCGCCGCTTCTGCGGGTACGGGGTCTCCCCGCGCTCCAGCATTGCCGCGTACTTCGCGACGTTGCGCTCGCGCGCCTCGGCGGTCTTGAGAGCGCCCAGCCGGTGCAGGATGGCGTACCGGTTCTGCGACGTGAGGACGTCGAACGTGGCGGCCGCACGCGGGCTGGCGGCGAGCGCCGCGGCCAAGTCGGGCGGCACCTCGGCCCGCGCGGGCCCGTGGTACGCGGCCTCCCAGCGCCCGTCCGCCTTGGCGGCGTCGATCTCCGCCTGTCCGCGGGGGCGCATCCGCCCCTCGCCGGTCAGCCGCGCCACGATCTCCTGGTTGCGCACGGACCAGCGGCTGCGCGGCCGGCGCGGGCAGAAGCGCTGCAGCGTCGAGTCTGCGCCCAGGCTGCGCATCTGGGCGTCGATCCAGCCGCTGCACAGCGCCTCCTCGAGCGCCGTCGCATAGGTGAGCGTCGTCGGGGCGGGGCGCCCCTTCTTGGCGAGCACCAGCCACGCACCGTCCGGGCGCGAGTCCTCGTGCTCGTCGAGCCACGCCCGCCACGCCGCCGGGTCGGGGAGCACGAGCTGCTCGGGCAGGCCGGTGCCGGCGCTGTCACTCGTCAATGTCGTCTCCTGTTCGGGCGTCGAGGAACGCGAGACCGTCACTCCACCGTCCTGACCTCGGTCGTCACCGCACCGTGCGGCGACGACCATCCTGCCGTCACCATCCCGGGCCCGCGCAACGACGACGACGGAACATCCCGCGCCGCCGGGCGGTTGCGACTGTCGGGGCCGCTCCATGGACCCGTCAAGGAGGTAACACGATGAACTCGATCTTCGACCAGCTGCTCGGCCGCTCCGGCAAGACCACGATGGTGGCGCCGGAGGAGGCGCTGCCCGGGCGCGAGTCGCCGGTGCTCCCGGCGCCGCGGCCGCATACGGTGCTCGGCACGTCGATCACGGGCCCGTGGCCGGAGGGCACGCGAGTGCTCTACCTGGCGATGGGCTGCTTCTGGGGCGCCGAGGAGATCTACTGGCAGGTGCCCGGCGTCGTGAGCACCGCCGTCGGCTACATGGGCGGCACCACGCCGAACCCCACGTACGAGGAGGTGTGCTCGGCACGCACCGGGCACGCCGAGACGGCGCTCGTGGCGTACGACCCGACCAAGGTCTCCGAGGCCGAGCTACTCAAGATCTTCTGGGAGCGGCACGACCCGACGCAGGGCTTCCGCCAGGGCAACGACGTGGGCACGCAGTACCGGTCCGCCGTCTACTGGACCACGCCGGAGCAGGAGCAGGCGATCCGCGAGACCGCCGAACGGTACGGCGAGGTCCTGGCCGCCAAGGGCTACGACCCCATCACCACCGACCTGCGCCCGGCCGCCGAGGCGGGCCCGTTCTACTACGCGGAGGACTACCACCAGGAGTACCTGTCCGACGCGAAGAACCCGCACGGCTACCGCTGCCACGCGACGACGGGCGTCCCCTACCCCGACGCCGCCTGATCCCCGCCCGGGCCGGCCCGAAGCCGGCCCGGGCGATCGTCACGTGTGCTTGTGGTGTCGCCTGTCCCTGCCGTCCCCGTCCGAGCAGACGAAGCTCGAGGCACTCTCGGGTGCGCCCGACCGGTAGCGCGCGACGGCCGGGTAGACGCAGAGCGGGCGGCTGCGGTCCGCGGACCAGCCGGCCGGAAGGGCCGGGTTCGACGGGTTCACCGTCGCGACCAGGGAGTCGGGGGCGTCGCCACGCTCGACCCAGTCGACCAGGGCGGCCAAGGCGGCATATCGGTCGGTCGCCGGTCCCCCGCTCACGTGGCCCATGCCGGGCACCTCGAAGTAGCGGGCGAACCTCTCGGCGTGTCCGCGGTTCCCGGCGTCGAGGGCCCGGTACCAGTCGGCGGTGTCGTCGGGCGAGAAGACAGCGTCGGCCGCGCCGTGGATCACCATGAGCTTGCCGCCCCGGTCGCGCAGGGTGTCGAGCTCGGCCGGGTCCGGCGGCGTCATGAACGACATCGCGCTCTCGGCGTAGGCCCCGCTCGTGGCGTCGATCGATGCGGCCGCCGCGTCGATGTCGAGCCCGAGCGCGTACCCCCGCAGGTCGGCCAGGATGCTCGGGTCGGACGGCGGCGTCGAGAACACGAACCCGAACGCGCCCGGGTCGAGCGTCACCGACGCATCGAACTCCCATCCGGCCCAGCCGGGCTGGGTGAGCCCCGGGTCGTACGGGAAGGAGCTGTAGACCTCCTCCCCGTCGCTCGTGGTCGCACCCGCGAAGACGCCGCCCACCACGGCCTTCTGCTCGGTCGTGAGGCAGGTGCCGTCACGACTCTCCGCGCACGTGGGCACGTGTCGGTCGATCGAGAACTTCTGCTGGCACCGCGCGCTCGCCTGCACCATGCCGTCCTCGAGGCCATCGAGACGGTCACAGCGATCGAGGATCGCCTCGGCGACGACGGCGCGCTCGGCGGCCGTGAACGCGGTCGACAGGTCGGTGGTCGTGGTGGCGAGCGTCGCGTACTGCTGGGCGCCCCATAGCTGGGCGACCGCGGCCTGCGGCAGGTTGAAGCCCGGCGCGACGGCAAGGAAGCCGTCGTAGTCCTCGGCGTAGCGCGCCGCGCCGACCATGGTGTGCCGGCCGCCGTTCGAGCCTCCGGTCATGTAGGAGCGGTCGGGGCCGCGGCCGTAGGCGGCGGTGACGAGCGCCTTCGCCATCGGCGTCAGGGTGCCGACGGCCTGGTAGCCGTAGTCGAGCCGGGCCTGCGGGTCGAGGCCGAACGTCGGATTCTGGCCCGGGCCGTGCCCGGCGTCCGAGCTGATCACCGCCATCCCCTGCTGCAGGCCGCTCTCCCCGCCGCCGACGCCACCGATCGCCGTCGCCACGTTGCCGTCGATGCCGCCGTTGGCCTGGTAGAGGTACCGCCCGCTCCAGTCGGTCGGCAGGCGCATCTCGAAGCCGATCGCGTACGTCTGCCCGTCGACCTCGCTCACCCGCTCGTTCATGCGGCCGGTCACGAGGCAGTGCTCGCCGATCGACTCGCCGCCGTTGCTCAGGGTGCCTGCCGCCACCAGCGAGGCCCCGGTGACGACGGTGTCCCCGTACCGGAAGCCCTCGAGCGACTCGCACTCGAGGAGGGTGCCGGGGGTTGCGGCGCTCAGGTGCGGGGGCCTGTGCCGGTCGCCGTGCTGCCCCGCCGCGGCCGGCGAGATCGCCGCGCCGACGAGGAGGGCGGCGGTCGCGGCGGTGGACAGCACGGCCGTGAGCCGTCGCGCTGCCGACCTCATCGGTCAGCTCCCGTCGAGGTGCCTCTCGGCCCGAACGGACACGTCGTCGTGTGCATGTCGATCCCCTCCGTGCGCCGTCCGGAGAGTCCACCTCGCCGAACGAGTGCGGGACGGGGTGCGTCGTCGCGCCCCATTGGCCATACGATAGGGGGAATCGTTGATATCTTCAACGATTTTTCGTTGTGAATATCAACGATTCTTGTGGCGCCTGCCGAACGCCCACCGCGTGACACTCCAGCGCAGCACCCTCGGCAGCACCGCGACGACCAGCGCCAGGAGCCGCGACTACCCGAGCAGCAGCACCACGAACCACAGGTGCCCCGACTCGAAGTGCTCGCCCTGCACGACGAACGGCGCCTCGGCCGGCTCGAGCCGCGCGTCGAAGAACCGCGGGTAGAGCTCCGCGTAAGAAAGGTCGGAGCCTCGCGGGTGCGCTCGCGCACCCACACCGGGAACGGGAGCAACAGCACGGTGGCCACGACCAGCGGCACGCCGAGCCGCAGCAGCCGCTCGCCGGCGTAGCGGGCGGGGGTGCGCCGCGTCAGCGAGCGCCGCGACGCCCAGCCCGAGACGGCGAACAGCGCCGGCATCGCCCACACGACGGCGACGGCGTCGCCGGGCACCGCACCGTGCGGGGGCCGCACTCCCCGATCGTCGCACCCGGGGCGCCTCCGGTCGAGGCCGGTGCCCCGCCCCGTGCGGACCGTCCGCTCTCAGCCCTGCAGGAGGTGCAGCACCGCGAGGACGCGGCGGCTGTACCCCCCGGTGGCGTCGAGGCCGAGCTTGGTGAAGATGGCGTTGCCGTGCTTCTCGACGGCGGACAGCGACAGGTGCAGGGCGGACGCGATCCCGGCGTTCGTCCTGCCCTCCGCCATGAGGCCGAGGACGTCCCGCTCGCGCGCGGTGAGGCGAGCAAGGGGGTCGGCCCGCCCGGTGCCGGCGAAGAGCTGGCGCACCACCTCGGGATCGACGACGAAGTCGCCGCGCGCGACCCGGTGCAGCGCGTCGAGCAGCTCGGAGACCCGCATGACGCGGTCCTTCAGCAGGTAGCCGACGCCGGACCCGGCCCCCGTGACGAGCTCGCGTGTCGGCCCGGTCTCCACGTACTGGGAGAGCACGAGCACCGCGACCGACGGCCACCGGCGCCGGATCTCGACGGCCGCCCGGATGCCCTCGTCCGTGTGCGTGGGCGGCATGCGCACGTCCACGAGCACGACGTCCGGCGGCGTCCGGCGCGCCAGCAGCGCGAGCAGCTCGTCGGCGTCGCCGACGGCGGCGTCCACCGCGATGCCCTCGTCCTCGAGGAGGGCGCGCAGCCCTTCGCGCAGCAGCGCGGAGTCCTCGGCGATCATCACGCGCACGGCAGCACCGCTCGCACGGCCGTCGGCCCGCCGGCCGGGCTGTGCACGCCGAGCGACCCCCCGAGGGCGGCGGCACGGGCGGTGAGCCCGGCGAGGCCACGGCCGGGGTGCACGCCCGCGCCGCCGACACCGTCGTCCTCGACCGTCACGGACACCGCGCCGTCGGCCGGCGCGACGACCACGTCGACGCGCGTCGCCCGGGCGTGCTTCGAGACGTTCGTCAGGGCCTCGGCGACCACGTAGTACACGCAGGCCTCGACCTCGGGCGGCACCCGGCCCGCGAGCCGGAAGTCGAGCCCGGCCGACGGGGTGGCACGCGCCGCCAGCCGACCGATGACCGGGCGCAGGCCCTGGGTGTCCAGGGCCGCCGGGTGCACACTCCACGCGACGTCGCGCACAGCGGTGAGCAGGCGACCGGTCTCGTCCGCCGCCTGGGCGAGCAGGGCGTCGCGCGTCCCGTCGTCGGCGGCGCGGCGGCTCCGGTCGACGAGCATCCCCAGCGCGACGACGTGCTGCTGGGCGCCGTCGTGCAGGTCCCGCTCGATCCGGCGGCGCTCCGCCTCGACCGCCGCGACGATGTCTGCGCGCGACGCGACGAGCGACTCGATGCGGGAGACCAGCTCAGCACGGTCGTCGGAGCCGAGGTACCGGCCGGCGGTTGCCCGCTCGAGCGCTGCCGCCCCGATCAGCCCCATCACGGCCAGGTAGAGCAGCAGCACGCCCGGGACCGCCGCGGAGAGGATCGTGAGTCCGGTCGTGGGCTCGCCCTCGTCGTTCGAGAGCGCCGGGACCCGCACGTCGAATCCCCAGGACGCGAGCATCAGGGCCGCGGCGAGCACGCCGTAGGCGAGCAACGCCACGACGCCGAGGCCTGTGAGCCCGACCACGAGGCGCACGGCGAGGTAGCGCGCGTGACGGTCCGGCGCGACGGCGACGTCCACCGGCCGCCCGAGCCATCGTTCGAGACGCCGCACGTGGACCTGCACCACGGATGAGAGCACCCGGTCGCGCCAGGCACATGCACTCGGCAGGACACCGCCGACGGCCGACGCGCCGGCTGCCACGACGAGCGCGGCCCCGTCGAGAGGTGCGAGACATGCCCCCAGCACGACCCCGTACGTCGCCCGGGCGGCGGAACTAGGAATGGCCACCCGCCGACCCTAGCCACGCGGCGCGCGCACCGTACTGCGGTGAACCGCACCCCTGACCTGCGGTTGTCCCGCGAGTTCCATGCGCGAAGCCCCGATGCGGCGCCGACCCCACGGTTCCTAGTGTCGACGGCATGAGCACACCACTCCTCACGACGGCGGCGAGCGCCGCCGCAGACGACCCCGGGATCCTCACCCGCCTCACCGACTGGGCCGTGAGCCTCATGGAGACGCTCGGCGCACCGGGTGCCGGTCTCGCCGTCGCCCTCGAGAACCTCATCCCGCCCATCCCGAGCGAGGTGATCCTGCCGCTCGCCGGGTTCACGGCCAGCCAGGGCACCCTCGGTCTGCTGCCCGTGATCCTGTGGACCACCGCCGGCTCCGTCATCGGTGCGCTCGCCCTCTACCTCGTCGGCGGGGCGATCGGACGGCAACGACTCCGCCGCCTCGTCGAACGCATGCCCCTCGTCCGCGTCGAAGACCTCGACACGGCGGAGGCCTGGTTCGCGCGGCACGGCGAGCGCGCCGTGCTGCTCGGCCGCTTGATCCCGATCGTCCGGAGCCTGATCTCCGTCCCCGCCGGCCTGGAACGGATGCGGCTCGGCCGGTTCCTGGCGCTGACGGCCATCGGCAGCGGCATCTGGAACACCGCCCTCGTGCTGGTCGGGTACGTGCTGGGCGAGCAGTGGCACGCCGTCGAGGCCCTCATGGGCCGGTACCAGTCCGTCGTCATCGTCCTGGCCGTCGTGGCACTCGGGTGGTACGTGGTGCACGCCGTCATCACCCGACGCGCGGTGGCCGGTCGCCGGCACGCCCGCTCGCGCTGACCTGCCGGCCGTCCTGGCCTCAGCAGAACGTGTCGAGCAGGCGACGGCAGCGCACCGGGTCCTCGGTGAGCCCGTGCTCGAGCCCCCACAGCAGGTACGACGTCGCGCGCAGCACCACCCAGGCGCGCGCCCGGTCGCGGGGCACCCCGGCCGTGCGGACGAAGGCGTCGAAGGCCGCGAGCACGTCGGCCTCGGTGGGCAGCTCGTCGAGCCGGGTCCACAGCACGCGCGCGAGGTCGGCCTCCGGGTCGCCGCGCCACAACACCGGGTCGACGACGAGCCAGGGCGCGCGCGTGCCGGCCAACACCTGGTCGTGGTGCAGGTCGCCGTCGACGGCCCGGCCCGACGTCGGCGCCGCGGCGCGCTCGGCGGCCAGGGCGAGCGCCACGTCGAGCTGATCCGACGGCACCGGCTCCGCGAGCCGTGCCCAGTCGGCGGCGAACGATCCCGCCATGCCCGCCGCGATCCCGGCGGTGGACGGCACGTCGTCGGGCGCGGGGACGGCGAGCGTGCGCGTGAGCTCGGCGAGCACGTCGATCGCGTCAGCGAGCGGCTCGTCCGCGAGCGACCGCCCGGCGTCGAGGCGCTCCAGCAGCATCGCGCGGTCCGCCTCGTCGGCGTCGACCAGCAGCACGGTGCCGCGCCCCGCCCACACGCGCAGGGCGCGGGCCTCCTCGGCCACGTCGTCGCCGGGCGGGGCGAGGCGCAGCGCGAGGCGCTCGTTCCCCCTCCGCACCGGGACGACCAGGGCGTTGGACCCGTGCGCGGGCTCCCCGTCGACGGCGAGCCCCCAAGACGCGCACCGCGCGGCCGCGCGGGCGGGCAGGGCATCCAGCCAGCCCCGCCCGGCGTCGTCGTGCCACCATCGCGGCATCGCGCGGAACGGGGGCGGCACGGTGATCACGTGCGCCACGGTAGCCGCCCGCCGCGATGCAGGACCCGAGGCCCGGTGCGCCGACCGGGTGTGGAATAGGAGCATGAGCGAGCAGAGCACCGCCCCCGACGTCCCGACCCTCGCCGCCGCGGACGGCACCGCGATCCCCGCCGTCGGCTTCGGCACCTACCAGCTGAAGGGAGCTGCCGGCGCCGACGCGATCTCACGAGCGATCGACACCGGCTACCGTCTGATCGACTCCGCGTTCAGCTACGAGAACGAGGGCACCGTGGGCCGCGCGGTCCGGGCCTCGTCCGTACCGCGCGAGCAGCTCCTGGTGACGTCCAAGCTGCCCGGCCGCCGCCAGGCCTACGACGACGCCGTGGCCGCCGTCGAGGAGTCGGTGTACCGCACCGGGCTCGACTACCTCGACCTGTACCTCATCCACTGGCCCAACCCGCGGATCGGCACGTACGTCGAGGCGTTCCAGGCGCTCGTCGACTGCCGCGAACGGGGGCTGATCCGCCACGTCGGGGTGTCGAACTTCCTGCCCGAGCACCTGGACGCCGTCACCGAGGCCACCGGCGTGACGCCCGTCGTCAACCAGATCGAGCTGCACCCGTACTTCCCGCAGGCCGAGCAGCGCGCCGCCGACGCCGAGCGCGGCATCGTCACCGAGGCGTGGAGCCCGATCGGCCGCGCCAGCGCGATGCTGGGCGACCCGGTGATCGCGGAGGTGGCCGCCGCCCACGGGGTCTCCCCCGTCCAGGCGATCCTGCGCTGGCACGTGCAGCTCGGCGTCGTGCCCCTGCCCAAGGCGTCCAGCCCCCAGCGGCAGGCGGAGAACCTCGAACTGTTCTCGTTCGAGCTCACCGACGACGAGATGGCGCGCCTCACCGGCCTGGGGCGCCCCGACGGGCGCACCGCCGACCAGGACCCGGCGGTCTACGAGGAGCTCTGAGCCCCGCCCGCGGGACGGGTGGCGCGCCCGTCCCGCGGCCCGAAGGTGCGCAGCGCCTCCGCGTCGCTCGCCGCCGACCGCAGGAAGTACTCCGCCCACTCCGCCGCGTCGGGGTACGCCGACCCGGCGACCACCGCCGCCACCGCGGCGTCGACATCGACCGGCGTGTGCCGCAGGGCGACCTGCCCGTCGCGCAGCAGCGCCCACGATCCGCCCGGGCGGCCGTAGGGCATCCCGACGCTGCCCGGGTTGACGACGAGCCGCCGGTCCACGAGGCGCACGAACGGCATGTGCGTGTGCCCGCACAGCACGGTGGTCACGTCGTCGTCGAGGTTGCCCAGCACGTCGGCCCACCGCTCGAGCGAGGAGTCGACGAGCACCACCTCCTCGTCGTCGCGCGGGGTCCCGTGGCACGCCACCACGCGCCCGAACCCCCGCACCCGCAGCTCGACGGGGTGCGGCAGCCCGGCCAGGAGCTCCACGTCCGCGGGCCGGAGCTGGGCCGCCGCCCACGGGGTGATCGGGTCGGGCACGACGCCGGAACCGTCGCGGGCGTGCGCGACGAGCTCGCGGTCGGCGTTGCCCCGCACCAGCACGGCTCGGTCGCCGAGCCCACGCAGCCGGTCGAGCACCTCCACCGGCTGCGGGCCCGCGGCGTGGTCGCCGGTCACGACGACGACGTCCGCCGCGCGCACGTCCGGCTCCGCCAAAACCGCGTCCAGCACCGGCAGCACCCCGTGCACGTCGGAGAGCACCGCGACGGTGCCGATCTCGTCCGAGTCCTGACGCATGTCCTGACGAATGTCCTGACGAATGTCCTGACGAATGTCCTCGCGCATGGCCCCACGGTCGCAGGCGCGAGGCCGGGCCGCACGGCCTTCTGCTCCTGGCAGCACGACCGCAGCACGACCGCAGCACGACCGCAGCACGACCGCAGCACGACCGCAGCACGACCGCAGCACGACCGCAGCACGACGGCACCGCGACAGCGTCGGGGTCGGGTGGGACGATCGACGCGTGCTGCTCGCCGAGCTGGTCACCACGCACGCCGCCGTCGCCGCGACGCGCTCGCGGCTGCGCAAGCGCGAGCTGCTCGCGGGCGCCCTGCGCGCCGCGGACCCGGGCGACGAGGTCGAGATCGTCGCTGCGTTCCTGTCGGGGCGTCCGCGCCAGCGCCGCACCGGCCTCGGCTGGCGCACGCTCGGGTCGTTGCCGTCGCCGGCCGACGAGCCGTCGCTGAGCCCCCAGGACGTCGACGCCGCCCTCGCGCACCTGGAGCGGCTGGCGGGGGCGGGCTCCCAGGCCGCACGCCGGGCCGCCGTCGACGAACTGTTCGCGCGCGCCACGGCCGACGAGCAGGACTTCGTCCGCCGCCTGGTGCTGGGCGAGCTGCGCCAGGGGGCGCTCGACTCGCTGCTGCTCGACGCGATCGCCTCCGCGGCGGACGTACCGCTACCGGTCGTACGCCGCGCCGCCATGTTCAGCGCGCTCACCGGCCCGATCGCGCGCGCCGCGCTCTCCGGGGGCGCGCCCGCCCTGGAGGCGTTCCGGCTCGAGCCCGGGCGGCCCGTGCGCCCGATGCTCGCGTCGTCGGCGCCCGACGTCGCCACGGCCCTCGAGCGCTTCGGGGGCGCCGAGGTCGCGGCCGACACCAAGCTCGACGGGATCCGCGTGCAGGTGCACCGCACCGGTGACGAGGTCGTCGTGTTCACGCGCTCCCTCGACGACGTCACGGAGCGGCTGCCGGAGGTCGTCGCCGTCGCCCGCTCCCTCGACGTGCGGACCGTGGTACTCGACGGCGAGGCGATCGCGCTCGACGCCGCCGGCCGCGCCCGCCCGTTCCAGGAGACCGCGGCACGCACGGGCAGCCACGACGCCGAGGCGGGCAGCGCCGCCGTGCCGCTGAGCGTGCGCTTCTTCGACGTGCTGCACCACGACGGCACCGACCTCATCGACGCGCCCGCGGCCGAGCGCCTCGCGGTGCTGGACCGGGTGCTCCCGCCCGAGGTCGTGGTGCCGCGGCTGGTGTCGGCCGACGTCGGCGAGGTCGAGCGGTTCTTCGCCGACACCGTCGCCGCGGGCCAGGAGGGTCTGGTGCTCAAGGCGCTCGACGCGCCGTACGCCGCCGGGCGCCGCGGCGCCGGCTGGGTGAAGGTCAAGCCGCGGCACACGCTCGACCTCGTGGTGCTGGCCGTCGAGTGGGGCTCCGGGCGCCGCGAGGGCCTGCTCTCCAACATCCACCTGGGCGCCCGCGACCCCGCCACCGGCGGGTTCGTCATGCTCGGCAAGACGTTCAAGGGCATGACCGACGCGATGCTCGCCTGGCAGACGCAGCGGTTCACCGAGCTCGCGACGTCCCCCGCGGACGGGACGTCGTACGTCGTCACGGTGCGGCCCGAGCAGGTGGTGGAGATCGCCTTCGACGGCGTGCAGCGCTCCACGCGCTACCCCGGCGGGATGGCGCTGCGCTTCGCCCGCGTGGTGCGCTATCGCGACGACAAGACGGCCGCGGAGGCCGACACCGTCGAGACGGTGCGCACCCTCGGCACCTAGCCGTCTGTACTAGCTGCCCGTTCTAGCGGCCGCCGCGGCGCCCGGGCCTCCCGCTGCTGCCCGGCCGGCCCGGGCGACCAGGACGACCCGCCGGCCGTCCCCCGGGGCGGCCGGCGGCGCGACCGCGGCCGGCGCCATCCGTGCCGCGACCCCCGCCCTCGGACGCCTTGGCCTCCCGCTGCGCCTCGCGCCGCCGGGCCCGGCGGTCCTCGCGGCTGCCGCCGCCCTCGTCCGGGGCGCCGCGCCCCCGCGAGCTGTTCGCCGTCCGCCCGCGGACGATGCCCACAATCTCCTCGACCAGGTCGGAGCCCCCGTCGACGGGCCAGGCGAGCCCGACGGGTGCCTCCGGACCGCCGTCGAGCACGCGATAGGTGACGTCCTTGCGGTGGTGCAGCCGCGCCAGCGACATCGGCACGATCGTCACACCGACACCTGAGGCGGCGAGCGCGATCGCGTCCGCGGCCGTGGCCGGCCGCTCGGTCTCCACGAGCCCGCCCGCGCCGTCGTCGTACGCCTCGGGCGCCCGCCCCGGTACCTCGGCGCCACCCTGGTAGAGGACGTCGTCTGCGGGCAGCCAGACCACGTCGTCCTCCAGGTCGGCGGCCGGCACGACCTCCTCCTCGGTGGCCGCCGCGAGCAGGTGGTCACGCGAGACCACCACCACGGGCAGCTCGGCGTAGAGCGGGATCGCGTGCAGCACGTCCTTGTCGACCGGCAGGCGCAGGATCGCCGCGTCGGCCCGCCCGTCGGTGAGCGCGGGGACCGCGTCGCCGGCCTCGACCTGCACCAGCTCCAGCCGGACGTCCGGCAGGCGGTCGCGCCACGTGCGCGCCCACCGGCCGGGGGTCACGCCGGTGACGTACGCGAGGCGGAAGGTCGCGGCGGCGCCAACGTCACCCACGTCGCCAACGTCACCCAGGTCACCCGCGTCGCCCGCGTCGTCGGGGGTCGCCTCGGGGGCGTCGTCGGGGCCATCGGCCGGCTGCTCGCTCACAGGACCAGGCTACGTGGGCGTCGCGGGCGGCCTGCCGCGACTACCCTGGTACCCATGGCCGGAACCCCCTTCTCTCAGCAGGTCCTCAAGCCGACGAACGCGGCGAAGAAGCTCGGGGTGTACCTGCCCGCCACGCCGCCCGAGTTCCAGGAGCACGGCGTCACGCGAGCCGAGCTCGAGGAGCTCGAGACCAACCCGCCGGAGTGGCTCGCCGAGCTGCGCCGCAACGGCCCCCACCCGAGGCCCGTGGTCGCGGGGCGCCTGGGCGTCTCTATCGCCGGGCTTGCGCGCGGCGGCGTCAGCGAGGCGCTGACCACCGAGCAGATCAACGAGCTGCGCGACGACCCGCCGCAGTGGCTCCTCGACGAGCGCGCGACGGCGGCGAAGGTGCGCGAGGAAGAGGACCGCGTCAAGGCCCACGCTGCGGAGCAGGCCGAGCGCGAGGCGCGGCGGCGCACCAAGCACTGATCCGCCGACAAGACGCGAGTTCGGTCAGATGGTGCGAGTTCGGTCCGTACGCCGGCCGAACTGGAACCGAGTGATCGAACTCGCACGTCAGTCTCGCGCAGCCACCCGGTCCGTGTGCCCGAGGGCGAGGTCGGGCGCGACGGCGTCGCGGATCGCCTTCTTGAGCGGCGGGATCTCGGGGACCCCGCCCTGGGCGGCCCGATCCCACAGCGCGGCACGGCGTCCCGACCGTCGCCCGGGCGGAGCTCTACCCGGAACACCCCGCCGGTGGCGGGCACCAGCGCGACCTCCCCGAGCCGGGTGCGGAAGGCCTGCAGCAACTCCTGCGCCACCCACGCGGCCCGCGTCAGCCACGGGCACTGCGCGCAGCAGGTGATCGCGACGCCGGCGGTCGTCAGGGAGACTGGTCGGGTGCACACCCCCGACCCTGGCCTCACCCCGGACCCCGCCACGCCGTCCGGCGACCTCGACGTCGTCCTCGACGCACTGATCCCGTGGCCGGACGACGGACACCGCGCCGACGGGCCCGTCGCCGTCGACGCCACGGACCGGCTGCTCCTCGACGAGGCCGGCCCCCTGCTCGCCGCAGCCGGGCCCGGCGACGTCGTCGTGCTCGGCGACCGGTTCGGCGCCCTCACCCTCGGTGCCCTCGCGCTGGGCGCGCCGGACGTGCGCACGCACGCGGACCTGGCGACCACGCAGGCCGCGATCGAGCACCAGCTGGCGGACGCCGAACTGCCGGACGTCGTCGACGCCCGGCGAGCCGGCGTCACCGTCAGCGACGCCCTGGGCGAGCAGCTGCTCTCCGGCGCCCGGCTCGTCCTGCTTCAGCTCCCGAAGTCCCTGGCGGAGCTCACGGAGATCGCGGAGCTCGTCGCGCGGTACGCAGCCGACGACGTCGTCGTCCTCGCGGGCGGACGCGTGAAGCACATGACGCGCGGGATGAACGACGTGCTCGCCGCGTCGTTCACCGACGTGCGCGCCACGCTGGCCCGGCAGAAGTCCCGGGCGCTGGTGGCGACGGGCGTGCGGCCCGGGCGACGCGACGCCCCGCTCACCTACCCCGCCACCGCCCGGCTCGCCGACCCCGAGCTCGCCGCCGCGGCGGGCGTGCCGCACCTGGACGTCGTCGCCCACGGCGGGGTCTTCGCCGGCACGGCGCTCGACCTGGGCACCCGCTTCCTGCTCACGACGGCGGACAAGTGGCCCGCCACGGACCGGGTCCGCGACGCCGTCGACCTGGGCTCCGGCTCCGGCCTGCTCGCCGTGGTGCTCGCCCACCGCTACCCGGCCGCCCGGGTGGTCGCCGTCGACAGCTCGGCCGCGGCCGTCGCCTCGACGCTCGCGACGGCGGCAGCGAACCGTGTCGGCGACCGGGTGGTCGCGCTGCGCGACGACGCCGGCGCCTCCCTCCCGGAGACCAGCGCCGACCTGATCCTGCTCAACCCGCCGTTCCACGACCGGGCCGCCGTGCGCTCCGACGCCGCGCACCGGATGTTCCGCGCGGCGGGCCGCGCCCTGCGCCCGGGCGGGGAGCTGTGGTGCGTCTTCAACACGGCCCGGCAGTACCGGCCCGCGCTCGCCCGCTCCGTCGGGCCCACCGTGCAGATCGCCCAGAACCCGAAGTTCACGGTGACCCGGTCCCGCCGGCGCTGAACGCTGGTTGAGCCTGTCGAAACCACGGGCCGGGTCTCGACAGGCTCAACCAGCGGCGGGTTCGACAGGCTCAACAAGCGGGAATCAGCGCACGTCGACGACGTCCACGACGAAGACGAGCGTGGCGCCGCCGGGGATGCCGGCCTGCGGCACGCCGCGCTGGCCGTAGCCGTGCTCGGACGGGATGGACAGCAGCACGCGGTCGCCCACGTTGCGACCCACGAGGCCCTTGTCCCAGCCGCCGATGACGGCGCCCACGCCGATCGGGAAGTCGATCGTCTCGCCACGGTCGTAGGAGTTGTCGAAGACGCCGCCGGCCCAGGTCTGGCCGAGGTAGTTGACGACGATGGTGCGGCCGGAGTCGACCACCGGGCCGGTGCCCTCCTCGAGCACCTGCACCTGCAGGCCGGCGGGCGCGTCGCCCTCCGGGAACGTGATCTCGGGCTTGTCGCCGAAGCTGCCGGTGGCGGTGGGGAGCGTGCTCACAGGGGTACCTCGAATTCGTCGGGGGCCGCCGGAGCTCCCGGCGGAGTGCGCGACAAGCCTACGCGGGCTGCCGAACGGTCTCCCACACCGACTGCCGCACCGACGCCGCTGCCACGGCCCGCAGCGCCTCGAGCACCGAGACGACCGGCGGCGCGTCGGCGACGGCGTCCTGCACCAGCGCGTAGATCGACCGCACGGGAACGGGGCGCACCACCGGCACCGCGACCGTGCCGGGCGCCGGGTGCGCCGAACCGAGGGCCGGCAGCACCGTGATCCCGATGCCGGCCGCGACGAAGGCCACCGCGGTCCGGTAGTCGTGGGCTTCGACGGCGAACGTCGGCGCGAAGCCCGCTGCACGGCATGCCTCGAGGAGGTTGCGGCGGCACCAGCCGCGGGCGAAGTCGTTGTCGATCCACCGCTCGCCCACCAGCTCGACGAGCTCGATCTCCTCCCGGCCTGCCAGCGGGTGCGACTCGGGGATCACGGCGACGTACGGGTCCTCCAGCAGGTGGTGGGCGGTGGTCCCCGCGCCCGGCGTGAAGTTCGGTTGCGCGACCGCCAGCTGCAGGTCGGCGCGACGGGACGGGTCCGTCGGGATCTCCTCGGTCAGCACGAGGTCGAGACGCACCCCGGGATAGAGGGTCGTGAACGTGCTGACCACCGACGGCAGCCAGGCCGCACCGACGGACGCGAAGTAGGCGATGGAAAGGCTGCCCGAGCGCCCGGAACGCAGATCGGCGACGAACGTCTCCACCTCCCCCAGCCGCGCGAGCAGCCCGTCGGCCTGCGCGGCGAGCGCCTGGCCGGCGGCGGTGGGCCGCACGCCCCGGCCGTGCCGGGCGAGCAGCTGCAGGCCCGTCTCGCGCTGCAGCGCCGAGACGTGCTGGCTCACGGCGGAGGGTGTGTAGCCGAGGTTGGCGGCCGCGGCGGCGACGGAGCCGCTGGCCACGACCGAACGGAAGATGCGGAGGCGGTGGACGTCGAGCATGGACACGACACTACAGTGGGACTGAATGGTTCGGTAGGTATGTGAACTGGTGCTGACGATACCTCTCGGGAGACGATCGTCGTCATGACGACGACCACCCCCCTTGCGCCCGGCCGGCCCCGCAGCACCGGCGGGGCCCTGACCGTGGCCGCGATGGCCGTCACCGTGGTGCTCTGGGCCTCGGCCTTCGTCGGCGTGCGCGCCGTCGGGCACGACTTCGACGCCGGCGCGCTCACCCTCGGCCGCGTCGCGGTCGGCACCGTGGCGCTCACCCTCATGGTCCTGACGGCGCGGGCCTACCGCCGCACGCCGGTGCGGCTGCCGCGGGGCCGGGTCCTGGTGCTCGTGCTCGTCTGGGGCGTCGCGTGGTTCGGCGGCTACAACCTCACGCTGAACGCCGCCGAGCAGCACCTCGACGCCGGCACCACCGCCCTGATCGTCAACATCTCGCCCATGCTGGTCGCGGTCCTCGCGGGGATCCTGCTCGGCGAGGGCTTCCCGCGCCGGCTGCTCGTGGGGATCGGTGTGGCGTTCACCGGCGTCCTCGTCATCGCGATCGCGACGTCGACCGGCCGCTTCGACGCCGTCGGCGTGGTGCTCGCCCTGGCCTCGGCGGTCCTGTACGCGGGCGCCGCCACCCTGCAGAAGCGCCTGCTGCCGCACCTCGACGCCCTCACCATGACCTGGATCGGCTGCCTCGCCGGCACCGTGGCGGCGCTGCCCTTCCTCCCCGCGCTGGTGACGCAGGTCGCCGTCGCGCCGACGTCGTCGATCCTGGGCATCGTCTACCTCGGGATCTTCCCGACGGCGATCGCCTTCTGCACCTGGGGCTACGCCCTGAGCCGCACGAGCGCCGGCCGCACGGCGTCCGCGACGTACGCCGCCCCGCCGCTCGTGGTCCTCATGTCCTGGTTGCTGCTCGACGAGGTCCCGACCGCGATCGTGCTCCTGGGCGGCGCGCTCGCGCTCGCAGGGGTCGCGGTCGCGACCCTCCCCCGACTTGTCAGGACCAGGACCACGATCCCGTGAACGTGGTCCTGACAACTCTCACCGCCCGCGAGTTGTCAGGTTCTAGAGCATGAATCCATGGTCCTGGTCCTGACAGTTCGCGGGTCAGAGGGCGGCGGCCTTGCGCTCCAGCACCCCGCGCTCGCGGGCGTTCCCGCACAGGCGGGCGGCCAGCTCCAGCTCGGCCCTCGCCTCCGAAGCCCGCCCGAGCCGCGCCAGCAGCTCCCCCCGCACGGACGGCAGCAGGTAGGAGCCGCGCAGCGCGTCGGTGGCGACCAGCTCGTCGACGAGCGGCAGGGCGGCGGCCGGGCCGTGCGCCATCGAGACCGCGACGGCGCGGTTGAGCTCGACGACAGGCGACGGCGCGACCCGGCCGAGCGCCTCGTAGAGCAGCACGATCCGGTCCCAGTCGGTCGCGGGGACGGACGACGCCATGTCGTGCTGCTCGGCGATCGCGGCCTGCAGCCCGTACGGCCCGAGGCCGCGCCCGACGGCGACCGCCCGCGCCAGGGCGGCCCGCCCTCGCGTGATGGCCGACCGGTCCCAGCGCCGGCGGTCCTGGTCCTCGAGGAGCACCGGCTCACCGTCCGGCCCGGTGCGGGCCGGGAAGCGGGCCGCCGTGAGCTCGAGCAGGGCCAACAGCCCCTGCGCCTCAGGCTCGTCGGGCATCAGCCGGCTCAGCACGCGCGCCAGCCGCACGGCCTCGGCCGCGAGGTCGGTGCGCATCCAGTCGTCGCCGCCCGACGCCGACGACCCCTCGGAGAAGATCACGTAGAGGACGTTGAGCACGGAGCCGAGCCGCTCGGCCCGGTCCTCCGCGGCCGGCACCTCGAACGGGACGCGCGCGGCGGCGAGCGTCTTCTTGGCCCGCGTGATGCGCGCCTGCACGGTCGGCACCGGGATCAGGAACGCCTGCGCGACCTCCTCGCTCGTCAGGCCGCCCACGACCCGCAGGGTCAGCGCGACGCGCGCCTCCTTCGCCAGGACGGGGTGGCAGGCGACGAACAGCAGCGCGAGCCGGTCGTCGGGGATGCGGTCCGGGTCCCACAGCAGGTCGGGGCGCTCCTCGGCCGCCGCGCCCGAGACTCCCGGCCCGCCGGTGACCACGCCGCCCTCGTCCAGGTCCCGGGCGAGGGCGGCGTACCGCTCGTCGCGCCCGGCCCGGCGCCGGAACGCGTCGATCGCCCGGCGGCGGCCGGTCGCGAGCAGCCACGCGGTGGGGTCGCGCGGGATGCCGTCGCGCGGCCACGCGACCAGGGCCTCCGCGAGCGCCTCGGACGCGACGTCCTCGGCGAGGGCGAAGTCGTTCGTGTAGCGGGCGAGCGCGCCGACGATCCGGCTGGACTCGATGCGCCACACGGCCTCGACGGCACGACGCGAGGCCGCGCCGTCGGCGCGGCCTCCGTCGTCGGGGGTGGACCCGGTCACTCGGCGCGCTGCGCCTGCTGCTCGCGCCATCCCTCTTCCTTCTGGATCCACTCGTTGTCCTGCGGGAAGTCCTCGGCCCCGTGCACGCGGCGCACCTCGAGCTTGGTGCCCGGGCCGCTGAGCGGCGCCCGCTTGGCCCACTCGATGGCCTCCTCCTTGGACGCGACGTCGAGGATCCAGAAGCCGTTGAACAGCTCCTTCGTCTCGCCGTAGGGGCCGTCCGTGACGACCGGGTTTTCGGAGGAGAAGTCGACCACCGACCCCTCGGAGGCGTCCGACAGACCCTCGCCCGCCGCCAGCACGCCGGCGTTCATCATCGACTCGTTGTACTTGCCCATGTCCTCGATGACCTTGGTGAAGTCGATCTGCTCGTAGGCAGCCTGACCCTCGTCGGTGCCTCGCATGATCAGCATGTACTTGGCCATGGTCCTGCTCCTGTCGTGATCGCGGTCACCCTCGTGGTGACTTTCTCATCCCCAGGTCGAACGGGGAACCGCAGGATCGACACCCGTCCCGAACTTTGTTTGCGCCACCCCTTGACGCATCTAGCTAATGGGCTTAGCTTTGCGGCTATGGCTACTCAGCAGAGAACCTCGGTCCAGTACCTCCGCCTACCCGAGGGGCGCATCGCCTACACCGACTCGGGCGCCGGCCCACTCATCGTCGCCGTGCCCGGGATGGGGGATCTCCGCGCCACCTTCGACGACCTCGTCCCGGAGCTCACCGGCGCCGGCTACCGCGTGGTCGTCACCGACCTGCGCGGCCACGGTGACTCCGACACCACGTTCTCCACTCACGGCGACGACGTCACGGGCACCGACCTCGTCGCGCTCGTCGAGCACCTGGACTCCGGCCCCGCCGTGCTGATGGGTAGCTCCGTGGGCGGTTCCGCCGCCGTGTGGGCCGCCGCCGAGCGGCCCGACCTGGTGCGCGGACTGGCGCTGCTCGCCCCGCACCTGCGCGAGCCCAACTCCCCCGCCCTGCTGCAGGTCTACCGCCTGCTGTACCGGGCGGCGTTCGCCCGGCCCTGGGGCGGCGCCGTCTGGGCCTGGCTCTACACGTCGATGTTCTCCAAGGGCCGTCGCTCGCCGCGCCACGCGCAACACGTCGCGGAGATCCGCCGCAGCATGGCCGACCCGGCGCACCTGCGCTCGTTCCGCCACCTCGCCGTCTCCCTCGACCATTCCGTCGTCGAACCGCAGGTGCCCCGCGTCCAGGCTCCCGCGCTCGTCGTCGTCGGCGAGCTCGACCCGGACTACAAGGACGCGGGCGCCGAGCTCGAACGCATGCGCGCCGCGCTCGACGCACGCTCCCTCTTCGTGCCCGGCGTCGGGCACTACACGCAGCACCAGGCGCCGGACGTCGTCGCGCCGGCGCTGCTCGACTTCCTCACGGGTCTCGACCCTTCGACAGACTCAGGGCGGCGCGCGCACGAGAACGGCACCGGCGAGGAGGAAACCCGTGCCTAGGGTCGGCCTTTCCCGCGATGCCGTGGTCCGCATCGCGCTGGGCCTGGTGGACGACGGCGGGCCGACCGGGCTCACCGACCTCACGCTCGCGAAGGTCGCCGCCACGGCCGGCGTCGCCACCCCGAGCCTCTACAAGCACGTGGGCTCGCTGGCGGCCCTGCGCCGGCACATCGCGGTGGTCGCCCTCGAGGAGATGGCGACCGCGACCGCCGCCGCGACGATCGGCCGCGCCGGCCCTGACGCCCTGCGCGGCCTCAGCCGGGCCTGGCGCGCCTACGCCCTCGAGCACCCCGGGCGGTACGCCGCCACGCAGATGGCCCCCGACCCGGACGCCCCCGACGAGGCCGAGCACCGCGCTGCCGGAGTCGGCGTGGTCACGCTCGTCGCGGCGACGCTGCGGGGTTTCGGGCTGCCGCAGGAGCGCACGATCGACGCGGTGCGGACCGTCCGCGCCGGCATCCACGGCTTCGTCACGCTCGAGCTCGCCGACGGGTTCCGCCTGCCCGAGGACCTCGACCGCAGCTTCGACGTGCTGGTCGACATGCTCGTCGCCGGTGTCACCGCCCTGGGCAACGCCTCGCCCACTCTCCCCAAGGAGCGACCATGACCGTCCCCATCACGCCGGCCGTCACCACGGCCGGCCCGTCCACTCCCCCCGGACCGGCCGACCTTCGCCGCACCGCCCGCTGGACCGCCGTCGGCGCCGCCGCCGCAGGCGTCCTGCTCCTGCTGTTCCCGGTGCTACGCCCCTGGCCCGACGAGTCCGTCGCGAGCCTCGCGCTCGCCGAAGGGTTCGCGTCCGACCGCTGGGTCCTCGCGCACCTGTGCGGCATCGCCGGGCTCGGGCTGCTCGCACCCACCTTCCTCGGTCTGCGCGCGGTGCTGCGCGGCCGCCCGACGACCCGTGGCCGGGCCGCGACGGCGGCCGTCGTGACCGCCTGGGCGGGCGCGGGCCTGTGCGCCCTCTACTACGGCGCGGAGATCTTCGGCATCCGCACGATCGCACAGGCCGCGCTGCGCACGGGCGACGCCGCCCTGCTCGCCGACGTCGACGTGCTGCGCGAGCAGCCCGCGGCCATGGCGCTGTTCGGCGTCGGGCTGGCCCTCGTCGCCGCATCGGGCGTGCTGATGGCGGTCGCCCTGTGGCGGGCCGGCCCGCTCGGCCGGTGGGCGGGCGTCGTGCTGGCCGCCGGCCTCGTGCTGTACCTGCCGCAGTTCTTCGGCTCCCCGGCCGTCCGCGTCGCGCACGGCGTGCTGGTCGCGGCCGGCCTGCTCCTCGTGGCGTGGACGGTCGCGCGGGTCGTCGCCGCGCCCGGGAGGACGACGACGGCCGGCCACCCCGCAGGATGACCGGCCGTGCGCTCCTGGATCGCCCTGGGCGTTACTCGCCGCCCCGGAGGATCGCCAGCAGGCGCAGGATCTCCAGGTACAGCCAGACGAGCGTGACGATCAGGCCGAAGGCGGCCGACCAGGCGAACTTGGCCGGGACGCCCTGCTCGACGCCGCGCTTGATGGAGTCGAAGTCCATGATCAGCGACATCGCGGCGAGACCGACCGCGACCAGGCCGACGACGATGCCGATCGGGCCGGAGCGCAGCCCCCAGCCATCCAGCACACCGGTCCACGTGAGGACCACGTTGATGAGCGAGAACGCCAGGTAGCCGACCATCGCGACGAGCAGCCAGCGCGTGAACTTCGGCGTGACACGCACCTTGCCGGACTTGAACAGGAACAGCGCGGCGGCGAAGGTCGCCATCGTCGCGACGACGGCCTGCAGCACGATCGGCGCCAGCGGCTCACCCGAGCTGCCGACGGCGGCCTGCGCGAACACGATGCTGATCCCGCCGAGGAATACGCCCTCGGCGACGGTGTACGCGACGATGAGCGCCGGGCTCGGGCTCTTCTTGAACGCGTTGACCAGGCCGAGCACGAGGCCGGCGATCATGCCGATCGGCCACAGGGTCGGCGCGAAGTTCCACGTGGCCACCGCGACGACGACGAGCAGCGCGAGCAGCCCGCCGGTCTTGATGATCACGTCGTCGTAGGTGAGGCGCTTGGTGTCGGCCGTCGTGGCCGACGGTGCGCCGTACATGGACTCGAGCGACGTGGCGTCGGCGGCCGGCGCCGCGGTGCCGGCACCGTAAGCGACCTGCCCGTACTGCGGCTGCGGCGGCGCGGTGGCCGCGCTTCCGCGGCGCGCGCCGTTGCGGCGCGGCTCGCCGAAGACGGCGCTGTTCGAGAAGACGGGGTTGCTCATGAACTCCTCCTGGTCGCGGCTGCCGGGTCCCCGCCGACAGGGCGTCGGCGGACAGGGCCGGGTCGCTGGCCGTGCGTGCGATCCATCGTAGGCAACGCACGGCCCCCGCGATACGTTCCCGCGGAGAGCGCCGCCCGCAGCGCCAGGTCGAGGTCGTCGGATCGCATGACCGCATGATCGTCCTTCCGCACGGATCACCCGCCCAGATCACCCGCCCGCTGCTCGTGACGTAGCCGTGACCGGCACGTAGGCTCGGGAACGACCCGTGCTCCCGCGACGACGGCACCCCGAGGGGCGACATGATCGAAGCACACGGCCTGACCAAGCGATACGGATCCAAGCTCGCGGTGGACGACGTGACGTTCACCGTGCAACCGGGCGTGGTCACGGGCTTCCTCGGCCCCAACGGGGCAGGCAAGTCCACCACCATGCGGATGATCGTGGGCCTCGACCGCCCGACGGCGGGCAGCGTCACCGTCAACGGGCGCCCGTACGCCCGGCACGCGGAGCCGCTGGCCGAGGTGGGCGCCCTGCTCGAGGCGAAGGCGGCGCACCCCGGCCGCACCGCACGCCAGCACCTGCAGGCGCTGGCGGCCACCCACGGCATCACGACCTCGCGCGTGGACGAGGTCATCGAGCTGACCGGGCTCGCCCCTGTCGCCCGCAAGCGGGTGGGGGGCTTCTCCCTCGGCATGGGGCAGCGCCTCGGCGTCGCGGTCGCGCTGCTCGGCGACCCGCGCACGCTCATCCTCGACGAGCCCGTCAACGGCCTCGACCCCGAGGGCGTGCTGTGGGTGCGCAACCTCGCCCGGTACCTCGCCGGCCAGGGGCGCACCGTGTTCCTGTCCAGCCACCTCATGAGCGAGGTCGCGCTCACCGCCGACCACGTGATCGTCATCGGCCGGGGTCGCATCCTCGCCGACACCTCGGTGCAGGAGCTGCTCGACGGCGCGTCGCGACGCACGGTGCGCGTGCGCTCGCCGCAGGCGGCCGACCTCGCCGAGGCGCTGCGGCGCGACGGGACGGTCGAGGTGACACCGGGCGACGACGGCGTGCTCGAGGTCGCCGGCCTGGAGGCGGCGCGCGTCGGCGAGGCAGCGGCCGCGGCCGGCATCGTCCTGCACGAGCTCACGCCGCAGGCGTCCACGCTGGAGGAGGCCTACATGGAGCTGACCGCCGACTCCGTCGAGTACCACGCGGAGGACGTCGCGGCCGCGTCGGGGCCGCCGCCGAGCGCCCCGCCGGAGGCCCCGCCGGCGCCGGACGCCGGGGCGAGCCAGGGAGAGGCCCGATGACCGCCGCGACCCGCACGACCTCCGCGCCCGACACCAGGCCGCCGACGGTCACCGTGCACCGTGTGACCTTCGCTCGCGTGCTGCGGTCCGAGTGGATCAAGTTCCGCACCCTGCGCTCCACGGTGTGGACGGTGATCATCACCGTGGTGGTGATGGTCGGGTTCGCTCTGATGATGGCCGCGATCATGCGGGTGTCGGCCGACAACGCCGAGATGTCCGAAGGGATGAACAGCGACCCCGGGTTCCAGTCCCTGGGGATGACCGGCACGACGGTGATCACGCTGGGCTACTCGTTCGGGCAGCTCGCCGTCGCCGTGCTCGCGGCGCTCGTCGTGACGAACGAGTACTCGACCGGGATGATCCGGTCCACCTTCGCCGCCGTCCCGAAGCGGCTGCCCGCGCTGTGGGCCAAGCTCGTCGTCGTCGTGCTGGCCACCGTCGTGGTCGTGGCGGTGGCCCTGGCGGCCGCCTACCTCGTGACGCTGCCGATCCTCGACGCCGCGAACCTGTCGGTGGACCTGTCCGACAGCGAGCAGCTGCGCGCGCTTCTCGGGTGCGTGCTCTACCTCGCGACCGTCGCGGCGTTCTCGCTGGCGGTCGGCACCCTGCTGCGGCACTCCGCCGGGGCGATCTTCACCCTGGTCGCGATCTTCTTCGTGCTCCCGATCATCTTCAACATCGTCGTCGCCGCCTCGGATGCCGCCTGGACGGACTGGGTCAACAAGCTGCTGCCCAGCGTCGCCGGCGAGCGGATCATCTCGACGGGCCCATCGTCCGACACCCTGCTCGACCCCTGGGTCGGCTACGCCGTCCTCGCCGGCTACACGGTCGTGCTGCTCGTGGCGGCGGCGATCACGCTGAAGCGCCGGGACGCCTGAAGCGGTTCGGACCCGCTGGTTGAGCCTGTCGACCGGGTTTCGACAGGCTCAACCAGCGGGTTTCGACAGGCTCGACCAGCGGGTTTCGACAGGCTCAAACAGCCGTGCCCGCCGCCTTCTCCTCGGCGAGCTTCGCCTGGATCGCAGCACGCTCGGCCTTGGCCGCGGCCCGATGGGCCGCCTTCTGCGCCCGGCGCTCGGCACGGATCGCGCGCTTGCCCGAGCGGCGCTCCTTGCGCCCCTCGATGAGCGAGTACAGGACGGGCACCACGAACAGCGTGAGCAGCGTCGAGGAGATGAGCCCGCCGATGACCACGAGCGCCAGCGGCTGGCTGATGAACGACCCGCCGCCCGTCAGGCCGATCGCCATCGGCGTCAGCGCGAAGATCGTCGCCAGCGCCGTCATGACGATGGGGCGCAGGCGCTTGCGGGCGCCCTCGCGCACGGCCTCCTCGAGCGACCGGGGGTGCTCCCTCGACGGGTCCCGGTACTGGTTGATGAGGTCGATGAGCACGATGGCGTTCGACACGACGATGCCGACCAGCATCAGCACGCCGATGAGCGCCGGGACGCCCAGCGGGGTGTTCGTGGCGAGCAGGGCCAGCAGCGCGCCCGTGGCCGAGAACGGCACCGACACCAGCAGGATCAGCGGCTGCACCAGCGACCCGAACGTCGCGACCATCACCAGGAAGACGATGGCGATCGCGGCCACCAGCGCCAGGCCGAGGTCGGCGAAGGCGTCCGCCTGGTCCGCGGCGACACCGCCGATCTCGACCGTGGCGCCCGCGGGCAGGTCCAGGTCGTCGGTCGCGGCGGTGATGTCGGCGCTGAGCGTGCCGACGTCCTGCGTCTCCGGGGTCACGGAGACGGTCGCCGAGCGCTCGCCGTCGGTGCGGGAGATCGACGTGGGCACATCCACCTTCTCGACCGTCGCGACGTCCGTGAGCGGCACCGTGCCGGCCGCCGTGGGGAGCTCGAGGTCCTCGATCTCGCCCAGCGTGGCCGGGGCGTCGCCGGTCTTCACGACGACGTCGATCGGGCCGTCACCGAGGTCCACCTCGCCGGCGGTCTGCTCGGGGCCCATGGCCCCCGCGACGATGCCGGAGACCTGGGTCTCGGTGAGCCCGGCCGCGGCCGCCTTCTCGCGGTCCACGTCCACCTGCACCACCTGCTGCGCGGCGGAGAGGTCGTTGGACACCTCGGCCACGCCGTCCAGGTCGGACACCGCGTCGGTGACCTGCTGGGCCGCGGCCTCGAGGTCGTCGCCGTCCTGCGACTGCACCACCAGGTCCACGGTGCTGGAGCCGAAGCCGGAGTCGCCTCCGGAGACGCTGACGTCGGTCGTGACGCCGCCGGTCAGCGGCTCGACCGCGTCGCGGATCTCCTCCTGCGCGGCCGCGCCGTCGGCGTCCGGGTCGAGGGTGATCGCGAACGTCGCCTGCGGCGCGGAGCCGCCGCCCATGAACGCCGCCTGCGCGGCGTCGCCCGTGCCGACGGTGGTCTGGATGCTCTCGACGGCGTCCACCTCGGCCAGGGCGTCCTCGACGTCGGTCGCGGCGGCGTCCTGGGCCTCGAGCGCAGCGCCGGACTCGAAGGTCTGCGTCACGGTGACGGTGTCCTGGCCGGAGTCCCCGATGAAGTTGGTCTCCAGGCGCGGCACCAGCGCGAGCGTGCCACCCAGGACGACGACCGCCACGACGAGCGTCACCCACCGGTGGCGTAGCGACGCCGCGAGGGTGGGCACGTACGCCCGCTGCCACAGACCGCGGCGCTCCTTGGCCTCGGCGGCCTCGCGGACGCGCTCGGCCTCGGCCGGGTCGGTGGCCACGGCGGGCGCCTTGACGAACCAGTACGCGAGCACGGGCACGATCGTCAGTGCCACGACCAGCGACGCGAGCATCGCGATCGCCACGGTCACCGCGAACGGCCGGAACAGCTCGCCCACCATGCCGCCGACCAGCGCGATCGGGAGGAAGACCGCGACCGTGCTCACGGTCGACGCGGTGATCGCGCCGCCCACCTCGCGCACGGCGGTGAGGATCGCCTCCTTCTTGTCCTCGCCGTAGGACAGGTGCCTCTTGATGTTCTCGATGACGACGATGGCGTCGTCGACGACGCGGCCGATCGAGATGGTGAGCGCGCCCAGCGTGAGGATGTTCAGCGTGTACCCGGTGGCGTTCATGACCACGAAGGTCACGGCCAGCGACAGCGGGATCGACACGGCCGACACCAACGTGGAGCGCAGGGAGACCAGGAACACGAGGATGACGATCACGGCGAAGAGCAGGCCGAGACCACCCTCGGTGGCGAGGCCCTCGACCGACTCCTCGATGAACGGCGCCTGGTCGAAGACGACGGCGGTGGTGACGCCGGCGGCGTCGAGCTCCGGCTTCAGTTCGTCCAGCACGTCCTGGACCGCGTGGGAGACGTCGACCGTGTTGCCGTCCGGGGTCTTGGTGATGGCGACGCCGAGCGACGGCTCGCCGTCGAGCCTGGAGTGCGAGGTTGCCTCGACCGGGGCCACCTCGACGCTGGCGACGTCGGCGAGCTCTGTGGGCTCTGCGGGCTCGGGCGGGGCGGCCGTGCCGTCCCCGATCTCGCCGGTGGTGCCGCCGGTGGCGTCGCCACCGCCCGTCGTCGCGCCCGCAGCGGGGTCGGCGACCAGCGGGAGCTGCTCGAGCTCCTTGACGCTGTCGATGCTGGACCCGGCCTGCACGGAGTACGTGACGTCGTCGTCGGTGATGGTCCCCGCAGGCAGCACGACGCCGTTGTCCTTCAGCACGGACGTGACGTCGTCGGTGGTCAGGCCTGCCGCCGCGAGCTTCTTCGTGTCGACGTCGACCAGCACCTGGTCCGTCTCGCCGCCCGTCACGGCCACCGAGCGCACGTCGTCGACGTCCTCGAGGGCCGGCACGACGACGTTCTCCACGGTGTCCGCGAGCGCCGCGGCGTCCAGGGAGTCGTCGGCTCCGGCGGCGGCGAGCTGGATGACGGGCAGGTCGTCCAGCGAGCCCGTGATCACCTGCGGCTCCACGTCCTGGGGTAGCTGCGACTGGGCACGGGTGACGGCCGTCTGGAGCCGCTGCGCGGCGGCGTCCATGTCGGTGCCGTACACGAACTGCACGGTGGTGACCGAGCTGCCCGTGGACGCGGTGGAGCCGACGGACTCGATGCCCTCGACGGACTCGGCGGCGGCCTCGAGCGGCTCGGTGACGCGCTGCTCCACCACCTCCGGCGAGGCACCGGGGTACACCGCGACGACGGCGCCGGCCGGGAGCTCCAGCGACGGGATGAGCTCCTGCTTGAGGGAACCCAGGCTCAGCACCCCGAAGACGAAGATCGCAATCGTCGCGAGGGCGACGACGGCACGGTTCGCCAGGGAAATGCGGGCAAGTCGGAACACACTCACTCCAGTCGGGGCGGTCGGCAGGTGGGGCACGACTCCGCTGTCGTGACGCAGGGGCTGAACGGACGATACGCGCCCGGAGTTCCCGCGACATCCTCGGAAGGACGGACGGGCGCCGGGCGGCTTCCCGCCCGGCGCCCGCCTTCGTCCTTGCGGGGTCAGAGCTCCGCGACGGCCTCCTCGGGCGTGCCCTCGACGGCGCGCGCGGCGCGGTTCCACCGCGACCACAGCACGCGCTCGCCGAGCGGGCCGGCCATGCGGTGCGCCGTCACGACGAAGACCACGGCGCCGACGAGCAGCACGGCGGCGCCGACCCAGTAGGGCAGCGCGAGGCCGGCGGGGGCGAGCAGGCCGGCGATGACCGGGGCCGGGGCGGCGAAGCCCCAGCGCACGAGGTTGAAGGCGCCGGTGGTGACGCGGCGGTCGGGGTCGCCCAGCGCCAGCGACAGGTCGGTGAGGATCGCGTTGGCGATGCCCATGAACACCCCCGCGACGACGAGCACGACGATCGAGGCCGCCGTCGGGAGGCCGAGGGCGAGCAGCACCGTCATGAGGAGGACGCCGCCGACGGCGACGCCCAGCGTCTGCACCGAACCGATGGTGTGCGCGAGCTTGTGGCCCACGACGAGGATGCCGAAGGCGAGGCCCAGGCCCCATGCGGTGAAGACCAGGCCGAGCGGCACGACGTCGAGCCCGAGGAAGATCGGCGTGTAGCCGAGGATCACGAAGAACACGAAGTTGTAGGCGGCGGTCACGACGGCGAGCGCGAGGAACGCGGGCCTGCGGAAGAGGGAGAAGACCTGGCCGACGTGCAGCTGGGTCGGCTTCTCGGCCGGGTCCTTGAGCTTCGTGATCGACATCGCCAGCGCGACGATCATGAACAGGCCGCACGCGAGGAACGGCACGCGCCAGCTGATGCTGCCGAGCAGGCCGCCGATGAGGGGGCCGACGGCGAACCCGAGACCCACGCAGGTCTCGAAGATGCCGACCACCCACTCGCGGTCGTCGGCCAGCGAGACGAGCAGCACCATCGCGGTGGCGAAGAACATCGCGTTGCCCAGGCCCCACAGGCCGCGTAGCGCGGCGAGCTGGCCGATGGAGGTGCTCAGCGCCGCGAGGATGGCCGCTATCGCGACGAGCGTGACGCCCGCGCCGAGGATCTTCTTGAACCCGAACTTCCCGGTGGCGAGTACGGCCGGGATCATGCCGACCGCCATCACCGCGATGTAGGCGGTGAAGAGCAGCTCGATCTCCCACGTGCTGGCGCCGATCTCTGCGCCGATGATCGGCAGGATCGGATCGACGACGGCGATGCCGGCGATCGCGAAGAAAGCGGTCAGCGCCGTGGCGTAGATGGCCGTCTTGTTCGGTTCGTTGCGTCTGCCTGCCACGGACTCCTCACTCCTGCCCCACGGCTGCAACCCTCGGAGGCGCTCATTTACCTGCATGATGCAGGTACATACCTGTAGAATACACCTATGACCGCTTCCCCGAGCAACCGTTCTGCGACCGACACCCTCGCGCGCGTCGAGCTCGGCCTCGCCCAGCTGCTGCGCCGGGCGGAGCGCACCAGCGCCGCCACGACCGTCCGCGGGGGGCGTGACGACCTCGACCGCTCCGGGTACCTGCTGCTGCACGCCCTGCGCGACGGCGGGCCGCAGCACGTGCGCGCGCTCGCCGACCGGCTCGGCATCGACGCCTCCACCGTGACCCGCCAGGTGGTGGCCCTCGAACGCGCCGGCCACGCGCAGCGCTCCCGTGACCCGCAGGACGGCCGGGCCGTCGTCGTCGCGGCGACCGACAGCGGCCGGCGCGCGCTCGCCGCCCAGCGCCGGCAGCGCAGCGCCACCTACGCGGCGGTGCTGGACGGCTGGACCGCCGACGACCGCGCCCTGCTCGCCGAGCTCGTCGAGCGCCTCAACGCCGATCTCGACGCCTACAAGCGCGGCGCCTCCGCCGGCTGATTCGCGCCCGCACCTTCGCCCGCTTTCGTTTGCTCTCAGCAACAATTGTCCCGGTCGCGGGACTCGCCGCTCCTGGCTACCGTCGAGAACGTTGCCCGCGGCGCGGCCGCCCGGGAACTCACCGACCCGCATGCTGAGCCCCCGCTTCGAAGGAGAGCGTCGTGAGCGTCAACGCCAATGAGGTCGACGAAAGCGCACGAGACGCCGCGAGGCGCAGCCGCCTGCGACGCGCAGTCGCGGCCTGTATCGCCACCGCGTTGGCGCTCGCCGTCTCGCTCGTGCTGGTGCCCGGCGCCGACAGCGAGGGCGCACCGAAGTTCAACGTGCAGTGCGACGAGCTCATCGAGGGCATCGAGGGCATCGCCGATGCTGCCGACCTGCCGGGAGGCGGGCTCCCCGACGCCTACGACGAGACGATCGACGACTACGAGTACGACAACCCCGCCGAGAAGCTCAATGGCCGCGCGGAACCCACCCAGGCGGAGCTCGACAAGCTGACCGGCAGCTACAAGGACTACACGCCGGGCACCGAGGACCACCTGCTGCGCCGCTGGAAGGCCTACGAGGGCGACTGGGACTGGGGTCGCTGGCGGAACGTGTACATCCCGGCCGTGTCGAACGACTACCGGGGCGACGGCTTCCACCGGAACGTCGCCAAGCGCCTCAAGCTCGGCGGCGCCGACTGGATGTGCGAGGACAACAAGCTCTGGTCGGAGGAGAAGCTGGGCTCGGAACGCCGCTACGACTCGGTGAACCGCAAGCTCAAGATCGCGTACGAGCTGAAGTCCGGGAACTCACCCCTGAAGCTGGAACAGCTCCGCGCCGACCAGGCTCTGCGGGCCAAGGGCTGGCGGGTCGTGTACATCTTCAGCCAGGACCCGCCGCCCGGGCGCGTGCGGCTGCTGCAGCAGTACGGCATCGAGCACACCAAGCTCCGGTCGACGGCGGTGCCGACGAACCCGGCCAAGCCTGTGGGCAACGAGATGTCCCCCAGCCCCAAGAACCCGACTGGCGGCCCGGCGAAGGACCTCGCGCGGCAGTCCGGCCGCAACGCGGCCGACGCCCGGCAGGGGCAGCAGATCCGCAACGACATCGAGCAGGACAACCGGCGTCAGGGGTTCGGGACCCGTAGGCCGGGCGGCATCGACTGGACGTCGCTCGAGCTGCATTACGTCTCGGAGAATCCGAAAGACAAGGACTTCCAGTACGCGTTCTCCGCCGGGGAGCTCCCGGACGACGGCGAGGCGGAGCCGTCGTCCGGCGGCGAGGCCGCCGTCGGCCTGTCCTCCGACGCCCTCTTCACCTGGCTGTCGCTGGACCCCGGCAAGTTCTGGGTCAACCTCAACCCGGACACCCCCGACACCGTCATCGACGACGAGCTCGCAAGCACCGACGCCGGCCGCGTGCTCCTGGAGGCCGACCTGGAGCTCAAGCGGTCGCACACCGACCTCATGCGGCCGGAGAGCGAGACGGGCACGGAGTTCTGGGAGGCGCTGGAGCGCACCGAGGACGGGGTGCCGTGCTTCGACTCGTACCGGATCTGGATCGAGCCACACCCCGCGACGGTCCGCGTCGACGGCGACCAGCTGTACATCCTCGACGCCCCGCTCAAGGTGCAGCACGAGCGGATGGACATCTCGACGCCGGGCCCCGGCGGGCCCGCCTGCACCGCACCCGAGGAGGTGCTGCAGCACAACTTCGAGGTCATGGAGGACGTGGTCGGGCCGAAGCTCGAGGAGGAGGTCAACACGGCCCCGGATTTCGCCGACCTGCGCCGCGTGTACACCGCGCGCGTGGCCGCGCAGTGGCTCCGGGAGCGGGACGCCGAGCACCCGGGCGTGTTCCACGACGTCATCCAGGGGGGCGACGTCTCCGACTGGCCGGCCCGCACCGAGTGGGACCCGCAGGCGGTCTTCGAAGAGTACGTCGAGGACTTCCAGACCGTGCAGTTCCGGTACACGTGGGAGAACAAGGAGGGCGAGTTCTGGATCGAGGTGGGCGGCGGCGTCGACTTCGCCGAGTCGCCCCGCGACCCGGTCTCCGCCGAGCAGTTCGAGCAGGAGCACCCCACCCTCCCGAGGACGGTGCGCAGCTCCACCTACGAGGCCGTGAGCGTGCCGAACGCCGCGGCGGCCCCCGAGTCGGGCCAGGCGGTCAGCACTCTCGCCGCCGACGCCGAGAGTGTGGTCTGGCTCGGCGGCGGTCCCGCCCTGCAGGCGCAGGAACCCGACCCGACGGACCCCCCGGACGAGCCCGACCCGACCGACCCCGACCCGACCAACCCGCCGGACGACGGCAACGGCGGCGGGAACGACGACGGCACCACCGAGCAGGGTGGCGCCGGCAACGACCGCGGCGACGCGGCCGGACGCGTCGACCGGCAACCCCCGCCGCCGCAGGCCGACGCGCCGCAGCTCGCGGCGGCTCCCCTGCCGGGGAGCCTGCCCGCCACGGGGTTCAACCAGGCCTGGCTGGCCCCGGCCGCGGCCGCGCTGCTCCTGGCCGGGCTGGCCCTGGTGCTGCTGCGCCGACGCTGGACCCGCTGAGCCCGAATGACGACCTCCTGGAGGAATCTCGTGCAGCCGCTCGGATCACGAACCCCGGCGCGTCGACGCACGCTCGGCGCCGCCACGGCCCTCGCCACGGTGCTCACCGCCGCCGTCATCCCGCTCGCCGCGGCGCCCACGGCGTCCGCCGACCCCGTCTCCGACCTCTGCAAGGAGCTCATCAACCAGGCCAACAGCTACCTCGACGAGCTGCCGGAGGCGGGCGAGGAGGGCGTAGAGACCGAGGGCGAGGACTACACCTGGGACGACGCGTACGCCGAGTCCCTCGCCCAGCTCTCGGGCGTCCACAAGGACCAGTTCGCGAGCTACAAGGACGCCTGGCTCGAGGAGTCGCCCGGCAGCGACGAGCACGCGAAGTGGAGCTTCAAGGACTTCGTCCAGCAGCGCGAGGGCGAGATCGCGGACTGGGAGCAGGGCGGCCAGGTCGGCCCCCGCCCGGCGGACCCCCCGGACTGGAAGACCTACAAGCCGGCGTACCAGGCCTGGTCGACCGGGGTGCAGGAACAGGTCGCGTTCGAGAAGTCGGCGCTACGCAGCCTCCCCGTCAGCACCGACGCCGGCGACTGGGCCTGCCCGTCCCTCGAGCAGAGCCGGAACAACCCCAACCGGCCGACGGCGTCCAGCAAGTCGCTGAAGCAGACCATCCGCGCCGCGGAATCCGGCGGGCCCTGCCCGGCGACGCTCCGGGCCGGCTGCCCGATCGACAAGGAGCTGGAGCGGCGGATCCAGCAGGACCGGCGCGCCGGATACAAGACGCACGTCGTGGCGCGCAAGACGCCGAGCCCCGCCGCCGCACAGCGGTTCCGCTCGCTCGGCGCCAGCCACTCCACGCACCAGGCGCGGGCTGTCCCGACCAACCCCAAGCCCTCGTCCGGCTCGGCGATGAAGCCCGGGGGCACGAAGACGACCAGCGTGGTGGGCGACATGGCCGGCCGGTCCGGCAAGAACCCCGCCCAGGCCGCGATGAACCGCAGCATCACCAACCGGCTCGCGCAGAACTCGGCGCGAGGCGTGGTGCCGCGCTCGCCCGGCGGGATCGACTGGACGTCGCTCGAGCTCAAGTACGTCACCGACGACCCGAAGAACGACGACTACGGGTACGCCTTCTCGGCGGACGAGCTGCCCGACGACGCCGAGGAGCCGGGCTACGGCGGCGAGGTGTCGCTGAACCTGTCCTCCGACGCGCTGTTCACCTGGCTCGCACTGGACCCCAGCCAGTTCTGGGTCAACCTCAACCCCGACACCCCCGACACCGTCGTCGACGAGCAGTTCGGCACCACCGACGCCGGCCGTGTCCTGCTTGAGGCCGACCTCTCGATGAAGAAGACGCTGTCCGACCTCATGGACCCGGCGACCGAGACAGGCAAGACGTTCTGGGACTCGATGGAGCGGTCAGAGGACGGCGTCCTCTGCTACGGCGGGATGCGTGCCTGGATCGAACCACAGCCCGCCAAGGTCAGAGCGGACGGCGATCAGCTGTACATCCTCGACGCCCCACTACGGGTGCAGATCGAGCCGATGGAGTTCGACTGGGACCCGCCGGGCGGCGACTCGTGCGATGGCGTCCCGGAGGAGATCGAGGAGGCGAACACGAAGCTCTACATCGACACCTTCGCCCCTCTGCTCGAGGAGCACGTCAACGCCGACCCGGAGTACGCGGACATGCGACGCGTGTACACCGCGCGGGTCGCTGCGGAGTGGATCAAGGACCGCGACGCGAGGCGGCCCGGCGCCTTCCACGACATCATCGGCTCGGGCGACGTCTCGGCATGGCCCGCCCGCACCGACTGGGACTTCGACGAGACCTTCGACGAGTTCATGAAGCTGCTGCAGACCGTCCAGTACACCTACGAGTACGAGTACGGCGAGCAGGAGCTATACATCGAGGTGATGGGCGGCATCGAGCTCCCCGACGCACCGCGCGACCAGACGCCGAAGGAGGAGTTCGAGCGCGACCATCCGACGCTGTCGCGCAGCGTCCAGGACGCCCGCTTCGACACCGTGAGCGAGCCGCCCGCGATCGCCGCCGAGGACGACGTCGCCACGCTCGACGACCCGGCGACGGGCACGGCGTGGCTCGGCGGCGGCACGTTCGAGGAGGCGGCCGTGCCCGACCCGCCCGACGAGCCGGAGCCGTCCGACCCCCCGGTGGACGATGGCGGTGGCGGTGACGACGGTGGGGCCGCCCCGGGCGACGGCCGCGACGACGACGCCGGGCGCGGCGACCACCAGCCGCAGCCCCCGCGCGCCGACCCGCCGCACCAGACCGCTCTCCTGCCCGGCGAGCTCGCGGCCACGGGCTTCGACGCCCTCTGGCCGGTGACGGCGATCGCGCTGGTCCTCGCGGGCCTCGCCCTGGTGCTGCTGCGCCGGCGCTTCCACCGGCCCTGACCTGCCGCGGGAGGGTTGCGGCCCGGGCGCGTCTGCCATGAGCAGATGCGCTGGGGGCAGAGAACCCTCCCGCGGCGGGGCCGCGCGGCGGACCGTGGAGGCATGAGCACACCAGCACCGACCATCCCGTCCACCTTCGACGACCAGCTCTCCGCCCGGCTGCTGCACCAGCGCATCGTGGTGGTGGGCAGCGAGATCGACGACGCCGTCGCGAACCGCGTCAGCGCCCAGCTCCTGCTGCTGTCCGCCGAGGACACCGGCTCCGACGTCGCCCTGTACGTGAACTCCCCCGGCGGCTCCGTCACGGCGGGCCTCGCCGTCTACGACACGATGCGCCTGCTGCCGAACGACGTCGTCACGGTGGGCTTCGGCTTCGCCGCGAGCATGGGCCAGTTCCTGCTGACCGCGGGCACCAAGGGTAAGCGGTACGTGCTGCCCCACACCCGCGTGATGATGCACCAGCCCTCCGCCGGCATCGGCGGCAACGCCGTCGACATCGCGATCCAGGCCGAGAACCTGGAGCACACCAAGCGCGTGATGCACGAGCTCACCGCCCAGCACACCGGCCGCACGGTGGAGCAGATCACCGCCGACGCCGACCGCGACCGCTGGTTCACCGCCCCCGAGGCGCTGGAGTACGGGCTGGTCGACCGCATCGTGGAGTCCGTCGAGGACGTGCGGCCCTCGGCCACCGGCCGGAAGGCGGGGCTGTGATGAACAAGATCATGAGCAGCTACACGATCCCGAACGTCGTCGAGCGCACCCCCATGGGCGAGCGCTACTCCGACGTCTTCAGCCGGCTGCTCCGCGACCGCATCATCTTTCTCGGCACCGAGATCGACGACGGCGTGGCGAACGTGGTGATGGCCCAGCTGCTGCACCTGGAGTCGGAGGCCCCCGAGCAGGAGATCGGCCTGTACATCAACTCCCCCGGCGGCTCCGCGACGGCCATGACCGCGATCTACGACACGATGCAGTACGTGCGCGCCGACGTCGCGACCACCTGCATGGGCCAGGCCGCGTCCGCGGCCGCCGTGCTGCTCGCCGCGGGCACGCCCGGCAAGCGGACCGTGCTGGAGCACTCCCGGGTGCTGCTGCACCAGCCGTCCGGCCAGGGCCAGGGCACGGTGTCCGACCTGGCCATCCAGGCCCGCGAGGTGCTGCGGCTGCGCGCGGAGACCGAGCAGCTGCTGGCCCGGCACACCGGCCAGACGGTCGACCGCCTGCGCACCGACACGGACCGCGACCTCATCCTGTCCGCGCACGACGCCGTCGAGTACGGCGTCGCGGACGCCGTCGTCAGCTCGCGCAAGCTGTCCGCCCAGGCGGCCTGATATTCACCCCCCTGAACCTTGCCCCGCGCGACCAGGGTGAGGTTCAGGGGCATCCCCGTTCTGCCGGACCCCGGTCGGCGCCTACGTTCGACACCATGATCGAGGCACACGGACTGTCCAAGATCTACCGCGACAAGACGGCCGTCGACGGCGTCACCTTCACGGTGCGCCCCGGCGTCGTCACCGGATTCCTGGGGCCCAACGGCGCCGGGAAATCCACCACCATGCGCATGATCATGGGTCTGGACCGGCCCTCCGCCGGCTCGGTCGTCGTCAACGGCCGGCCGTACGCGGAGCACCGCTCACCGCTCACCCAGGTGGGCGCCCTGCTCGAGGCGAAGGCCGTGCACCCCGGGCGCACGGCCGAGCAGCACCTGCGGGTGCTCGCCGCCACGCACGGCATCCCGGACCGGCGGGTCGCGGAGGTCGTCGAGCTCACCGGGCTCACCGCCGTCGCCCGCAAGCGCGTGGGCGGGTTCTCGCTCGGGATGGGCCAGCGCCTGGGGATCGCCGCCGCCCTCGTCGGCGACCCGCGCACGCTCATCCTCGACGAGCCCGTCAACGGCCTCGACCCCGAGGGCGTGCTGTGGGTGCGCAACCTCGCCCGCCGGCTCGCGGGCGAGGGCCGCACCGTGTTCCTGTCCAGCCACCTCATGAGCGAGGTCGCGCTCACCGCCGACCACGTGATCGTCATCGGCCGGGGCCGCATCCTCGCCGACGCCCCGGTCCGGGAGATCGTCGACGGCGCCTCCCGGCGCGTGGTGCGGGTGCGTGCACCCGGGGATCCGGGCGCGGCCGAGCTGCGCGGCGCGCTGGAGCGCGCCGGCGCCGACGTCACCGTGCCCGAGAACATGCCCGGCAACCCGCCCGACGGCGCGACCGACGACCAGCTCGGCGACGGCGCACCGGCCGGGCTCCTGGAGGTCACCGGCCTGGACGCCGGCGCGATCGGGGAGATCGCCCTCACCGCCGGCGTCGCGCTGCACGAGCTCACCCCCGTGGCCTCGACCCTCGAGGACGCCTATCTCGAGCTGACCGCCGACGCGGTCGAGTACCGCACGGCGGCCGAGCACCACAGCGCCGAGCACCGCACCGCCGACCTGGCGACCACCGGCACCACGAGCACCACGAGCACCGGCACGACGAGCACAGGAGACCCGCGATGAGCTCCGTGACCAGTTCCCGGACCACGCCCGGCACGCCCGACGCCGACCGGCGCAGCGCGATCGCCACGCCCCTGGCCGGGACGTACGTGACCTTCGGCCGGATCCTGCGTGCGGAGTGGCTCAAGCTCTGGAGCCTGCGCTCCACGTGGTGGACCGTCGGGCTGACGGTGCTGCTCATGGCGGGCTTCGCGCTGCTCATGGCCACCACGCTCGGGGCGTCGACCGAGTCCCCGGAGATGCAACAGACCATGGGCACCGACCCCCGCCTGGCCGACCCGAACGGTGCCGTCGCCGTCACCTTCGGCTACGGGTTCGCGCAGCTCACCGTGGCCGTGCTCGGGGTGCTGTGCTTCACGAACGAGTACTCCTCGGGCATGATCCGCTCGACCTTCGCCGCCGCGCCCCGGCGCCTGGCCGTGCTGGCGGCCAAGCTCGTGGTGCTGACGCTCACGACGGCGGCGCTCACGGTGATCGGGCTGGGCCTGGCCTGGCTCGTGACCGCGCCGACGCTGGCGGCCGACGGCCTCGCGGTGGACTTCTCGGACGGTGAGCAGCTGCGCGCTCTCGCGGGCACGGTGCTGTACCTCGTCGCGGTCGCGGCGTTCGCCCTCGGCCTCGGCGCCGTGCTGCGCAGCACCGCCGGGGCGATCGCCACGGCCGCCGCAGTGCTGCTCGTGCTGCCGATCGTGTTCCAGGTCGTCACCGGCTCGCCCGGCGCCGACTGGGCGGCGGACGTCTACCGGCTCCTGCCCACCGTGGCCGGCGAGCGTGTGATCGCCACCGGCGCCACCCCGGACGAGCTGCTGACGCCCGGGGTCGGCTACGCCGTGCTGGTGGCGTACGCGGCGCTCGTCCTCTCGGCTGCTGCGGTCAGCCTGCGCCGCCGCGATGCCTGAACCGTTGTGGGCGCGATTTCGGGGACTATCCGCGGCCGGATAGTCCCCGAAATCGCGCCCACAACGGTTCAGGCGGCAAGGGTGACCGTGTCGGCGGTCGCCGGGGCCCGGACGTGGTGCGCCGCCGGCCCGTCGCCGACGGCGGTGAGCACGCGCACGGGCCGGCCCTCGGCGTGCTGCTGGTCGAGGCGGGCGGCGAGAGCGTCGTGGGCCTGGGCGACGAGGTCGACGAGGCGGATGCCGAGCGCCGCGCATACCGCGGCCAGCACCTCCGACGACGCCTCCTTGCGCCCCCGCTCGACCTCCGAGAGGTAGGCCGTCGACATCCGGGCCGTCGACGCGACCTCCTGCAGCGTACGGCCCTGCCGCAGCCGGGCACGGCGCAGGATGGCGCCCACCAGGTGCCGCAGGAGCGGCTCGCGCACGTGCTCGGTCCTCGTCCGCGTGCCCGCTCCTGTGCCCACCGTCATGCCGACGACGCTACCCCGCGCTCCGCGCCCGGCGGCGGGGTGGCGGGCGGGCTCTGCTGTCGTTCTGCTACGGGCAGAAGCCGGGAGCGTCCCGCGCGGCTGCTGCCGAACAGCACGCCGCCGACGACGAGCACGGCGCCGACGCCCTCGGGCACGGTGACGCGCTCGCCGAGCATCAGCCACGCCGCCGTCATCCCGACCACCGGCACCAGCATGGAGAACGGTGCGACGACGCCGGCCGGGTGCCGGGCCATGAGCCACGTCCAGATCCCGGAGCCCAGCACCGTGGCCACGACCACCGTGTAGGCCAGGCCGACGAGGGCTCCGACCGCTCCGGGCTCGTCCCACACCGTGAGGGAGCGGGTGATCTCGCCCGGCCCCTCGACCAGCAGGGACAGGGCGAGCATCGGCAGCGGTGGCACCACGGACATCCACAGCGTGAGGCGCAGCGGGCTCTCGGGCCGCGCCTGCCGGTTGCAGACGTTACCGATCGCCCAGCCGAAGGCGCCGGCCAGGGTCAGAAGGAACGGGACGACGCTCGCGCTCGCGGCCTGCTGCCACGCCACCAGGGTCAGGCCGCCGACCGCCACGAGGATGCCCAGCATCTGGCGCCCGCTCACCCGCTCGCGCAGGAACGTCGCACCGAGCAGCACCGTGAACGGCCCGGACATCTGCAGCACCAGCGACGCAAGGCCGGCGGGCATCCCGGCGGCCATGCCCCAGTAGAGGAACAGGAACTGCAGGGCGCCGAACCCCATCCCGTACCCGACCACCCACCGCACGGGCACCTGCGGCCATGGCACGAGGAAGACGGTGGGGATCGCGATGAGCGCGAAGCGGAGCGCCACGAGGAACATCGGCGGGAAGTGGGCGAGCGACGCGTCGATGGCGATGAAGTTCAGCCCCCACAGGAGGGCGACAAGGGCGGCGAGCAGGCGGTGGCGAGCGGGCATGCGTCCAGCGTCGCGGCACACACGGTGAAGGACAAGCGAAACTTCCTTCACTCTGTCTGTAGCCTGCCTTCATGGACGCGCGACACCTGGAGCTGCTCCGCGAGCTCGCCGACCGCGGCAGCATCACGGCGGTGGCCCGTGCCACCCACCGGACGCCGTCGGCCGTCTCCCAGCAGCTCAGGACGGCGCAGCGCGAGCTGCGCGTCCCGCTGGTGGAGCCGGCCGGGCGCGGGCTCCGGCTCACCGAGGCGGGCCGGCTCCTTGCCGAGGGCGGCGCGGACGTCGCGGCCGCCCTCGCACAGGTGCAGGCACGCTGGGACGCGTTCCAGGGCGAGCCCTCGGGCACGGTCACCGTGGCCGCGCTGGCCAGCGCGGCCACCTTCCTGCTGCCCGGCGTCATGCGCGACCTCGCCGGCACGGCGATCTCTCTGCACGTGGTCGACGTCGACATCGCGGAGGCCGAGTACGGCGCGCTCACGGCGGACCACGACGTGGTGGTCGCGCACAGCCTCACCAGCGTGCGGCCCGACGGGGCCGACGGGCTCACCGTCGCGCCGCTGGCCCGCGAGCCCCTCGACATCGCGATGGCCGCCGGCCATCCGCTCACGCGGCTACCGGTGGTCCGCCCGCGCGACCTCGTCGAGTACGACTGGATCGGTGTGCCCGTCGGCTACCCGTTCGACACCGTGCTCCAGACGATCGCGCGCGCCACCGGCGCCGAGCTGCGGGTGGCGCAACGGCTGCGGGACAACCGCCTCATCGAGGCCCTTGTCGCCACCAGCGACCGGATCGCCGTGCTCCCCCGGTTCACCACGCCCACCGGCACCTCCACCGGCACCGACCTGGAGCTGCGCGAGCTGGCCGACGTCGCGTCCGCCCGGCATATCTCCGCCGTGCTGCGGCCCGACCGCGCGGAGCGGCTGGCCGTGCGGCGCGTCGTCGACGCCTTCCAACGCGCCGGCGCCGACGTCACCGCCGTGATGGCCGGCGGCCCGGCGGTCTGACTCGGGACGGACGGCGACGATCAGAAGTCGCCGTACAGGTCCCAGTACAGGAGCTGGCTCTGGTCGAGCGCGTCCGGATCCACGGTCTGGGTCGACGTCGCCATCGGCGCGTCGTCACCCGTCGGGCTGCCCAGGAGGATGCCGGCGGCGGCGAGGCCGACGCTCACGACCGTCGCGACGCCGACGGTGAGGAGCGCGCGCGCGAGGTCGCCCAGCCGGCGCTTCGTGCGGGCAGGCGCGATGCGGGCAGGCTCCGTGCGGGCGGGTGCCGGGCCGGCCGGCGCCGGCTCGGCGTCGACGAGCCCGGCGACGAGCACGTCGAGCTGGGCCGGGGTGAGTCCTTCGAACGCCTCCGCGAGCCCGGTGTCCAGCCGCGGCCCGGCCCTGCGGACCGTCGTGAGGTAGCGCTCGATCGCATCCCGGTCGCCACGACCGAGGCGCCCGCCCATGTCAACGCCCCGGCGCACGGCGGACCACCTGCTGGAGGACCCAGCCGTTCCCGTCGGGGTCGGCGAACGAGGCGAACGTGCCGTAGCTGTCCTCGTCGGGGTGCGGCCCGGCGACCCGGTTGGCCTCGCCCGCCCAGTGGAAGACGCCCTCGGCGTCGTGCCAGAGCTCGCTGACGTCGGCGCCGCGCTCGAGCAGCTCCGCACGCGCCGCGGCGATGTCGGCGGTGACGAGATGGAGCCCCTGGAGGGAGCCCGGCTCGGAGGCGGTGAGCTTCTCGCCCACGATGATGGATGCCTCGGACCCGGGCGGTGTCAGCTGCACCACCCGCAGCCCCTTGTCGGTGCGGAAGTCGGCGTCGAGCCGGAAGCCGAGCCCCTCGTAGAAGGCCTTCGAGCGGTCGACGTCCGCGACGGGGACGACGACGATCTCGAGCTTGAGCTCCATGGTGTTCCTCCGATGATCTCAGCGACCGGTACGTCACCGGTTCAACTGGTGACGACCATGCCACCGCTCGCGTCACCCGTCAAGCAGGTGACTTATACGTCACAGAGCCTTGTCGCGCCCTCGGTTACCTGTCAGGATGGTGACGTGATGCATGCCTTCCCCTGCGGGACCCTCGCCCTCGACTTCGTCGGCACGCTGCGCGCACGGCGCAACGAGGAGCCGACGGAGATGCTCGCCTCGCCGCCGGACCTCGACGCCTGGTTCGTCGAGTCCGGGCTCCTGCCCTCCGGAACCACCTGCGACGAGGACGACCTCGAGGCCGCGCTCGAGCTGCGGGAGGCGATCTACGCGCTGGCCTGGGCCCGCCTGCACGACCTGCCGCTCCCGGCGGACGCGGTCGGCGTCGTCAACCGGGTCGCGGCGACCGCGCCGCTGACTCCCGTGCTGGGCGCGCAGGGCTGGTCGCGGGACGGCGGTCCCGCGCAGGCGCTCTCGCAGGTGGCGCGCGAGGCCGTCGAGATCGTCGGGGGCGGGCAGGCACGGACGCTCCGGGAGTGCGGGCGGCCCGAGTGCACGCAGGTCTACCTCGACCACTCCCGCGGGCACCGTCGCGAGTGGTGCTCGATGGCGACCTGCGGGAGCCGCATGAAGGCCGCGGCCTACCGGGCCAGGAAGAAGGCGGACGCCGCCTCCTGAGGTGCCCCCGCCCGGGATCGAACCGGGACTGGGCCGGGTTTAAGCCGGCTGCCTCTGCCAGTTGGGCTACGGGGGCGAATACGCCGAGAGCGGGCGCCCGGCCGACCTCGCAGGAGGTCGACCCGGCGCCCGCTCACGGTACCGGTGCGGTGTCAGCCCTTCTCGGCGCGCTCGGCCGACGACTCGGCCTTCTGCTCCACCTTCTCGCCCGGCTTCTTCGGCGGCACGGACGCCTTGCGGAACTCGTCGCGCGGGTCGTGCAGCGAGCCGAGCGAGACGATCTCGCGGCCCATGATGGCCTGGCCGATCCAGCCGATGAGGATCCGGACCTTGCGGTTGCCGGTCGGCATCGCCATCACGTGGTAGCCGCGGTGCGCGAGCCAGGCGAGCGGGCCGCGCAGCTTGAGGAAGCCGAACAGCTCCGCGACGCCCTTGTACATGCCGAGCGAGGCGACGACGCCCACGCTCTTGTGGGAGTACTCCTCGGGCTGCTGCCCGCGGCTGATCGCGATGATGTTGTCCGCGAGCTTGGTCGCCTCGCGGATCGCATGCTGCGCGTTCGGGGGGCAGAAGCTGCCCGGGTTGAGCACGTCGGGCACCGCGGCGCAGTCGCCGGCGGCCCAGGCGTCGGGGACGATCTCGCCGTCGTCGGTCGCGACCTGGAGGGTCGGCTTCACGATGACGCGGCCGAGCTTGTCGACCGGCAGGTCCGAGTCCTCCTTGATGACCGGGTTCGCCTTGACGCCCGCGGTCCACACGATGGTCTCCGTGTCGAACTCCACGCCCGTGGAGGTCACGACGTGCCCGTCCACGCAGGAGCTGAGGAACGTGTTGAGGTGGAACTCGATGCCGCGCTTCTTCATCTCCTCCAGCGCCCACAGCCCCATGGGCTCGGACACCTCCGGGAGGATGCGGCCGGAGCCCTCGATCATCACGAAGCGCAGGTCGTCCGCGTCGATCGTCGGGTAGTTGCGCGTGGCGTACCGCGCCATGTCCTCGATCTCGGCCAGCGCCTCGACGCCGGCGAAGCCGCCCCCGACGAACGTGAACGTGAGCATGCGCTTGCGCAGGTCGGCGTCCCAGGTGGAGGACGCCACGTCCATGCGGTTGAGCACGTGGTTGCGGACGGCGATGGCCTCCTCCACGTTCTTGAAGCCGATCGCGTTCTCCGCGAGGCCCGGGATCGGCAGCGTGCGCGACACGGAGCCGAGGCCGACGACGAGCTGGTCGTAGGAGACCTCGTAGTCCGGCCCCTCCTCGGGACGGATCGTCACCCGCTTGTCACCGTGGGCGATGTGCACGGCCTTGCCCTGCAGCACGTCCACGCCCTTGAGCGCCTTGCGGTGCGGGGCGACGACGTCGCGGGCGTCGATGGAGCCCGCGCCCGCCTCCGGCAGGAACGGTGCGTACGTCATGTACGGCCGCGGGTCGACGACGACGATCGCCGCCTCACGCTTGCCGAGCTTGCGGCGCAGCCGGCGCGCCACGTAGAGGCCGACGGACCCACCGCCGAGGACGATGATTCGAGGCACCTTGCGGGGCCGCGGGGCCGCTGCGGGCGCGGCCTGGGCATGGGTGTCCGACGACAGAACGTTCTGAGGCATGGACACCATTCTACGACCGCTCCGGCGGCCCGCAGTCGGGCGTCCACGGTGCGACCCCCCGGGGCCCCCGATCGCCCCGGATCAGCCGGCCGCACCCTCCGTCGCCGCCGTCGTCTGCGCTGCCGAGCCGCCCTTTCCGGGCGGTGGCGTGGTGCTCCGCGACGACGGGGACTTCTCGGGCTCGGGCGTGCTCGAGGGCTCAGGCGACGACCCGTCCGACGGGTCACTCGACGCGCCCGACCCCGCGCCGCCGACCGACGTCGGCGCCTTGAGGAACGGCCATGGCATCTCCTCGGGCTGCACGCCGACCTGGGGCTGGAAGCTGCCGCCGTCGTCGGACCACTCCATCCCGTCCTCCGGCACCGCGCGCATCGGGTAGACGTTCCACCGCTCGCGCCCGTCGTCCGCCGTCCTCGGGCTGAAGTACCACGCGCCCTCGACGTCGGGCACGGTCCACGCCTGCTCGTCGCCGACGGTCGTCACCGTCCGCACGGGGCGGCCACGGTCGTCGAAGAGCTGCACGTCCTTGATCGGGTCGCCATTCGCGTCGTAGGCGAAGAGGTTCGACACCTGCATGCCGTCCACCCACACGCCGTCGCCGTCGGAGGCCTCGCCGTACCCGACGTTGAGGGCGTCGTCCTGCCCCGCCGAGTACCCGGCGCCGTACGAGCCGCCGCCACTCGTCGAGCCGTGCACCGACTCGTCGTAGGTCGCGCTCGCCACCGCGGGCACCAGCAGCACCGCCGCGACCGACGCCGCGACCGTGGCGCGCGCCTGCCACAGCTGCGGCAGCCACCGCCCCCGAGCCCACTGCACGCTCACGAGTGCGCCGAAGGCCATGACCAGCAGCTCCCCCACTCCGGCAGGCACCAGCGAGGGGCGGTCGCGCACGAACCACGCCACGAGCAGGGCGCCCCCGATCCAGCCGCGCGCCACCCACCAGACCGGGCGGACGTCGGCCCCGAGGCGGCGCAGCCGCGCCCACTGGGGCGTGCTCGTGACCGGGCTCCAGGCGCGGCGCCAGCGCTCGACGAGGAGCGCCCGCCGGGCGGCAAACGTGCGGCGGCCGCGGCGGCGCCGCCCGCTGCCCGGCACCGCCGCGGGCAGCCCCGCCGCGGCGCGCAGCTCCGCCGCGTACGACTCGGCGGGCCCGAAGTGCGCGACGAGGTCGAGCGCGACGTCGTCGGCCGGGCCGTACCCGGCCCCCCAGGTCCCGGCCGCGCGCGCCGTCCCGGCGGTCGCCGCGGAGAGTGGCGCCACGGCGTCGGTGAGCGCCTCGGCGAGATCGGCCTCGAGCCCGTCGGTCAGCTCGTCGACGACCTCCGGGCCGAGGTCCTCGAGCTGCAGCCGGACCGCCTGGGCGTACCCGCGGGCGTGCGCCTCGAGGACGGTGCCGAGGGTGGGGTGGGCGCCGCCGGGGGTCCCGGCGCTGTCGTCGGTGATCATCATGCGACCTCGTTCCTGCTTCCGAGGAGGCCGCCGACGGTTCCGGCGAACTCCTGCCACTCCTTGCGCTGGATCGCGAGCATCTCGCGCCCGTGCGCGGTGATGCCGTAGTACTTGCGGTGCGGGCCGGTCTCCGACGGCACGACGTAGCTGGTCAGCGCCCCCGCCGCATACAGCCGGCGGAGCGTGCCGTAGACGGAGGCGTCGCCCACGTCGTCGAGGCCCCGGGAGCGCAGGCGGCGCACCACGTCGTACCCATACCCGTCGTCTTCCTCGACGACGGCGAGCACCGCCGCGTCGAGGACCCCCTTGAGCAACTGCGTCGTATCCATCCGGCTCTCCTCCTGAGTGCTTCGCCACAGACAGTAGTGCGCGATGCGGAATAGTGGAAGGACGCGCCGGAACGATGCCGGTCGGGCTTGCGTCGCTCAGGCGAGCGAGAGCGCGATGCCGTCGAGGATGTCGCTCTCACTGGTGACGACGTGCGTCAGCGCGCCGCCCGCGGCCGCGACATCGTCGCGCACCCGCGTCACGACCTCCGACCAGACCAGGGCCCCCGCGCCGATGACGTCCGCGCGGCCGGGGTGCATGAAGCCGAGCGCGACGCGCTGCTCCCGGGTGCGGTGCAGCAGGTCGTCGCACGCGGCGAGCACGTCGTCGGTGGCGAGGACCGCGCCGTGCACCCGGTCGCGCCGGTACTCCGGCAGCGCCAGCGCGTGCGCCGTCACCGACGTCACGGAACCGGCGAGCCCGACGAGCGTCGCGGTCCGGCAGAACGGCACCTCCAGCGCTGCCTTGTCCAGGGCGGCGCGCACGTCGGCGCGCGCGGCCTGCTCCTCGGCGGCGGTGGGCGGGTCGGAGTGCAGGTGGCGCTCCGTCATGCGCACGGACCCGATGTCGAGCGAGAGCGCCGCCTCCGGCGTCGTCGTGCCGAGCACCAGCTCCGTGGAGCCACCGCCCAGGTCGACCACCAGGTACGGCCCCGCGTGCTGCGCGGCCACTCCGACGGTCGCGCCGCGGAACGACAGCTCGGCCTCCTCGCGCCCGGAGACGACCTCCGGGTCGACGCCGACGGCCGCCCGGACGCCGTCCGCGAAGGCCTGCCGGTTGCGCGCGTCGCGCGTGGCCGACGTCGCGACGAAGCGAACGCGCGTGGCGCCGGCCTCCTCGATCACCCGCGCGTAGTCGCGCGACGCCGCGAACGTGCGCGCGAGCGCCTCCGGGGCGAGCTCGCCGGTGCGGTCCACGCCCTGCCCGAGGCGGACGATGCGCAGCTGCCGGTCCACCTCCGTCAGCGTGCCGTCGGGGCCGATGTCGGCCACCAGGAGGCGGATGGAGTTGGTGCCGCAGTCGATCGCCGCGACCCGCGCACCGGCGGAGGAGAAGGTGGGGCGTTCAGTCACGCGGAAACCTTCTCACCCGCCACCGACCTCTCGCTGGTCGAGAGGCGATGCCGGCCGACGCCGTCAGCAGGTGCAGCGGTCGGGCCGCCACTGGTCGCGGACCATGGCGAGGGCCTCGTCGCCGAGCGGGTTCACGCCCGGCCCAGTCGCCAGCGCGTGCCCCATGAGCACGTGGATGCACTTGACCCGCGTGGGCATGCCGCCCGCGGAGATCCCGTCGATCTCGTCGACATGACCCAGCTCCTCGCGCCGCGCCAGGTAGTGCTCGTGCGCCCGCCGGTACGCGGACGCGAGCTCCTCGTCCTGCCCGAGCCGCTCCGTCAGCTCCTTCATCACGCCCCGCGCCTCGAGCCGCGAGGCCGCGGCGACCGCGCCCGGGTGCGTCAGGTAGTACGTGGTCGGGAACGGCGTGCCGTCGGGCAGACGCGGCGCGGTGCGCACCACCAGCGGGCGGCCGCACACGCAGCGTGCGGCGATGCCGACGACGCCGCGCGGCTCGCGCCCCAGCTGCTCGGCGAGCACCTCGAGGTCGCGGTCGGTGACGACCGACGAGTCGGTGGGGGGCTGCTGGTCGGTCACGGGTACCTCGGAGGGCGGTCGGCGGGCGGGACGGCGCCCATTCTCCCCCGGCTGCGCCGCGCGGCGCGCACGGGCCGCGCGTACGGTCGCGTACGGTACCGCTTAGGCGTGCCGTCCCCCGCCCCGTCCCGAGAGGTCCACCGTGGCCGACGACCAGCTCCGGGCCATCGTCCTCGAGGACGATGCCGACACCGCGGCCTTCCTACGCATCGCCCTCGAACGGTACGGCGGGATGCACGTCGACACGGCCGGCACCGCAGAGGGGCTCCTGGCCGCCCTGCGGCAGCACTCCTACGACGTCCTCGTGAGCGACATCCAGCTCCCCGGGCGGTCCGGTCTGGAGATCCTGCCCGAGGTGAAGCAGCTCGACCCCACGTTGCCCGTGATGATCGTGACGGCGTACCCGACGGTCAGCCGTGCGGTGGAGGCGATCCGTGGGCAGGTCGACGATTTCCTGGTCAAGCCCGTCACCGCGTCGCAGGTGGTCGAGCGCGCCACCGAGCTCGCGCGGCAGGCGCGGGAGCGGCGCAGGTCCTCCCGGCAGCGGGTGCTCGCCGTCGGCGCGCATCCCGACGACGTCGAGATCGGCGTGGGTGCGACCCTCGCCGCCCACGCCGCCGCCGGCGACGAGCTCGTGATCCTCACCCTGTCCGGCGGCGCGGTCGGCGGCGAGTCCGCCGCACGCCGCGCGGAGGCACGCGCGGCCGCCGACGTCGTCGGCGCGCGGCTCGTGCACCTGGACTTCCCCGACACCCGCCTCGACCCCGCCGACGGGTTGATCGCCGCCGTCGAGGAGGTGGTGCGCGACCTGGACCCCCAGCGCATCTACACGCACGACGTGCACGACCGGCACCAGGACCACCGGGCAGCCCACCGGGCGGTGGAGATCGCGGCCCGCACCGTGCCGAGCGTCTGGTGTTTCCAGAGCCCGTCGTCCACGGTGGCATTCGCGCCGAACCAGTTCGTGGACATCGAGGGGTTCGTGGAGACCAAGCTGCGGATGCTCGCCGCCTACGCCTCGCAGGCGCACCGGGAGTACATGCAGCCGGACGTGGTGCGTGCGACGGCCCGCTACTGGTCCCGGTACAGCCGCGCGCGGGAGGTGGAGCCGCTCGAGACGCTCCGCGCGAGCGAGACGGTCGCGGCCGCGTCCGCGGTGCGCGCCGACCTGGCCGTCGACGGCCAGGGTTCCGAGCTCCTCCACAGTGCGGAGGGACGATGACGCGCCGGTCGGCGGGGCGCGACGGCTCGGCCCACCCCCTCGACGCATGGTTCGCCGACGACGCGGTGGGCCTTCGACAGCTCCCCGGCACGATCTCCGTCGGCGTCGTCCTCGCCGTCCTCCTCTTCCTGGCCCCCGGCATCGAGATCAGCAGCCCTGCGCAGGTCACGACGGGGGCCCTGACGATCGCCCTCGTCCAGGTCGTGGGGTTTGCGGGCCGCTGGGACAGGTGGCCGCACGCCTGGCAGCTCGTGCTCCCCCTGGCCCAGATGGTCGCCATCGGGCTGATGGGGGACGGGTTCGGTCACGCCGTCACCGCGCTCGACACGCTGTTGTTCCTCCCGGTGGTCAGCCTCGCGCTGCAGCCTGGTCGAGCCGGCCTGGTGCTGGCGATCCTCGGCTCCGCCACGGTGCTCCTCGCGCCGACGATCTGGCAGGACGTCCTCCCCCGATGGGTCCCCTCACCGACCCACGCGCTCGTAGACCTGATCATCATGGGTTTCGTGGCGGTGGGGGCGCACGGCATCGTCGACCTGTCCCGGCGGCAGGCCCGCCAGCTCGAACGTGCCCGGGACGAGCTCGCCGCGAGCGCGCACCAGCTGCGAGACTCCCGCGACACCGTGCGCAGCATCCTCGAGGCTGCCACCGCGCAGGCCTTCCTCGCGACCGACTCCGAGGGCACGATCGCCTCCGTCAACACGGGAGCCGTCCGGCTCTTCGGTCGGCCGGCGCAGGATCTGGTCGGTCTCGTCGTGACGGATCTCCTGGTCGGTCGGCCGCCCTTGGCCGAGATCCTGGGCGCCGCCGCTGCCGGGGGCACGCAGGTCGACGAGTGGGACTACCAGCTCCCCGACGGGTCGCGCCGCGTACTCGAGCTGGTCGTGACCCCCCGCCCGGCCCTCGCCGGCCCCGAACCCGAGCTGCCCACGGGTTACCTGGCGGTCGCGACCGACATCACGGCGCGCCGCGAGGAGCAGCGCAACCAGGACGCGTTCATCGGACTGGTGAGCCACGAGCTGCGCACGCCTCTGTCCGCGATCCTCGGGTACGTCGATCTGCTACGGCTCGGCGGGGACCGCCTCGACGCCGAGGCGCGCGAGTACGTGGACGTCGTGGAGCGCAACGCCCACCGCCTGCTGGGCCTCGTGGACGACCTCCTGACGAGCGCGCAGATCGTCTCCGGCACGTTCATGCTGACGGCCGCGGAGGTCGACGTGGTCCAGGTGGTCCGGCAGACGGTCGAGAGCGAGCTGCCCACCACCCGGTCTGCCGGGGTGCGTGTCACGGTCGACGGGGATCCGTCGGTGCCACTCGTCTCCGACGCCGCGCGATTGGCGCAGATAGTCCACAACCTGCTCTCCAACGCGGCGAAGTACACCCGCAGCGAGCACGGCGGCCACGTCCGGGTCGCGGTCACGTCGGGGACGACGCCCGACGGGACCCGCCTGGCCCGGCTGCAGGTCACCGACGACGGCATCGGCATCCCACCCGACGAGCTCGACCACGTGACGGAACGCTTCTACCGCACGCGCGACACGCGGCGCCGCCAGGTCCGCGGCGTCGGCCTGGGACTCGCACTGGTGGACCAGATCGTGCACGACCACGGCGGGGAGATGGCGATCCGCAGCACGCCCGGCGAGGGCACCCAGGTCGAGGTCGCCCTCCCAGACCTCACGGCAGCCAGCCCTCCGCCAGCGCCGCCCAGTGTGCGCCGGTCAGATGGAACAACGGGGTGACGTCGAGGTCTCGGACGCTCCTTCGTCTCGGCGGCCTCCACCGCGCGAGGCGGGGGGCGATCCTCAGTCCCCAGGCTCGCCCTGGTCGACGAGCCCGTGCACAGACACCGTCCCGCTCCGGTCCAGCTTGTCCCATCGGTTCTCCGCGTTCCCGAGCTCGCGCCGAACGGCCTCGAGCACGACGAACGTCATCATCAGGGAGTAGAGGGGCCACAGGACGACAGTCCACAGCTGCCGCAGGTCGCCCGGGGAGCGGTCCAGGAGCAGCGCGAGCAGCAGCAGGCCCAGCGACAGCGGCAGGCCCACCAGGAGGATCCACGCCCACCACGACGTCGGCAGCCACCCGGGCCCGTCGACGGCGACGAGCACCGCGAGGGCCGCCATGCCGAGCACCTGGAGGAACGGGGCGACGATCTGCGCGAACGAGTTGTACGCGAGGTAGATCCCGAACGCCCCGTACCGCGGACGGCCGATCATCGAACGGTGCAGCTCGGTCGCCTGCAGCAGCCCGCGCGCCCACCGCACCCGCTGCCGCCACAGCCCCCGGAGGGTGGACGGCGACTCCGCGTACACGAGGGCGTCCGGCGCGAACGTGACGTGGTACCCCTCGCGGTGCACCCGCCACGTGAGCTCAAGGTCCTCGCCGAGGGTGTCGGTGCGCAGCGGCCCGGTCTTCTCCAGGACGTCGCGCCGGAACGCGCCGATGTTGCCGGACACGACGGGAAGGCAGCCCAGCACGTCCAGGGCGCGGCGCATCAGCCCGGTGCCCACATGGCTGATGAGCGCCAGCAGCCGCGTCTGCACGCGGTCCAGGTTCACCGGCCGGTCGCTGCCGCACACCGCGCCCACCTGGGGCTCCCGGAACCCGCGCAGCATCCGCGTGATCGTGTCGGGTCGGAAGAGCCCATCCGCGTCGACCAGCAGGAGCACCTCTCCGGTGGTCGCCGCGATCCCCGTGTTGAGGGCGGCGCCCTTGCCGGCGTTCTCCTGGCGGATCGCGGTGACCGCCGGGTGCGCGGCGGCCAGTGCCTGCATGCGTGCGTACGTGTCGTCCGACGACCCGTCGTCGACGCACACGACTTCGTACCGCGGGTAGTCGCTGCGCAGGATCGACCGCACGCAGTTCTCGATCACCACCGACTCGTCGTAGGCGGGGACGATCACGCTCACCTGCGGCGGCTCGAGGAAGAGCGGCCCGTACCCGGCCGGTCCGGTGCCCACGCGCCGTTGCCGCACCTCGAAGACGAGCGCCCACGGCACCAGCACGAGCCGCCCCACGCCCACGACCAGCAACGACAGGCCGAGCACCAGCACGAGCGCCGTCAGCACCGTGACCATGCCCTCACCCCGGCCAGTCGGTGAGGACCGCGTCGATCAGCTCGGGCGCGTCGGCCGACACCGCGCCGAAGCGGGAGTTCACCTCGAGGATCACCGGGGTGCCGTCGTCGAGCCGGCGCACGTCCATGTCCAGCGGGCCGACCAGGTCCAGCTTCTGCGCGGTGCGCGCTGCCAGCTCGGCAACGTCGGCCGCCGCACCGTCGGGCAACCGCTCGACGGAGGCGGCGTTCCCGACGCGTCCCTCCTTGAGCGCGGTCTTCGCCAGGACCACGACCGTGCACCGGCCCGTGGCCGGCGACCGGTACACCTGCGGGCTGTACTCGTCGCCCGGCGCGAAGGCCTGCACGATCCACGACCCGTCGACGGCGGCCCAGACGGGATCGTCCGGCGACTCGACGACGTGGACGCCCCGACCGCCGCGAGCGACGCGCGGCTTGACCACGACGGGGCCGCCGGCCCTCGCCAGCGCGTCCGCGGCCGACGTCGGCTCGTCGGCGGCCACGAACCACGGCACGGCGACGTCCTCGCGGGCCAGCGCCCACATGGTCAGGAGCTTGTCCGCCGCCACGGCCGTGGGGCCGGGGGCCGACAACACCACACCGTCCCCCAAGCCCGCAGCCTCGGCGAGCACGGCGAGCCGGGGCAGCTCCTCGGAGACGGTCGGCACCACGACGTCGGGGCGATGGCGCTCGAGCAGCTCGAGGGTCGCCCGGTCGTACGCGGGATCGAGTGCCCCGGGGACCGGTTCGACGACGTCGAACCCCGCGACGGCGACCGGGTCCAGGTCGACCCCGACGACGCGCCGTCCGGCGGCGTCCGCGCGGCGCGCGAGCTGCGCTCCCAACGTGCGGCCCGCCGGTCCGGCCGCGCCCGTCACGAGGAGCGTCCGCACCCTGGGACCAGCAGTCGTCATGCTCGGATCGTAGGGTCGCGCACCCCGAACCGCAGGGGGACGGACCGTCGCTGTCAGTCTGAGGCGCCGTCCGCGACCTGCACCGACTCCCACACGGACTGATACCAGGGCACGCCGGGACCTGTCGCCGTTCCCACCGGGCCGTCGTCGACGGCCTCGCCCGTCACGGGGTCGACGTCGTCCGGGCCGGCCGCGTCGGGGTCGACGACACGCCACACCTTGTCGGACGGCATGACGAAGCTGAGGCGCGAGCGCGCCTGCTCCTCGACGTACGACCGGTCCTCCCAGCGCCCGAGCTCCACGTCCAGGCGGTCCCGCTCCGACTCGTGCTGCGCCAGCTCCGCGCGCAGCCGGTCGAGCTCGCCCGCCTGCTGCACCGCGCCGCGCACCGTGGGCAGCAGCAGCACCACGGCCAGCAGCACCACCACCGACAGCACGATGAGGCGGACGGTGAGCACCTCCGGCAGCACCAGTCCGTAGCGGCTGCGCCGGCGGTCCTCGCGGGCCGGTCCGACCGGGCGGCGCGTCCCGCGCCGACCGCTCGACGCCATCCGGCCCGAACCGCCCTTGCCCGCCCCCTTGGCTTTGCCCGCCGCGCCGGCCGCCTTCGTGCCGGACTTTGCTCCAGCCGACTTCGTGCCGGACGCCTTCGGGCGGGGCGACGACGACGCGCCGACCGACCTGTTCGCCGTCGTCGTGGGCCGTGCCGAGCCGCCGCGCGCGCCCGAGGGCCGCGACGCGGGACGACGCGCGGCGGGCGAGGACGGTCGGCGGGCAGGCACGCCCCGATTCTGCCGATCCGCGACGCCCCGGCCGGGGACCGTCGTCGGCGCGCCTGCGAGGTAGTCCGAAACTCCGCGAGGTAGTACGAGGCGTGGTCTGCGCAAGACGAACGCAGCGACGAGACCTCCCGCACCACCGAGCCCGCAACCCGAACTACCTCGCGCAGATCAGGACTACCTCGCCAAGTTTCGAACTACCTCGCCGAGTTTCGAACTACCTCGCCGAGTTTCGACACGACCTCGCGGGACGACGACGGCCGGCCGCCCTCGCGGGGCGACCGGCCGTCGTCGAGGCTCCGGGGTGTCAGACCTGGAAGCGCGGGAAGGCCGAACGGCCGGCGTAACGACCGGCGTCGTCCAGCGCCTCCTCGATGCGCAGGAGCTGGTTGTACTTGTTGATGCGCTCGCCACGGGCGGTGGCGCCGGTCTTGATCTGGCCGGCGTTGGTGGCCACGGACAGGTCCGCGATGGTGGTGTCCTCGGTCTCGCCGGAGCGGTGCGAGGTCATCGTGGTGAAGCCGTTGCGCTGCGCGAGCGTGACGGCGTCGAGCGTCTCGGTGAGCGTGCCGATCTGGTTGAGCTTGACCAGCAGCGAGTTGGCGGCCTTGAGCTCGATGCCCTTGGCCAGGCGCTCCGGGTTGGTGACGAACAGGTCGTCGCCCACGATCTGCACCTTGTCGCCGATGCGCTGCATGAGGGCGCTCCAGCCCTCCCAGTCGTCCTCGTCCAGCGGGTCCTCGATGGAGACCAGCGGGTAGTCCTCCACGAGCTGCTCGTAGTACTCGATCATCTCGGCGGCCTGCAGGCTCTTGCCCTCGAACGCGTACTTGTCGTCGGAGAAGAACTCGGAGGAGGCGACATCGAGCGCGAGCGCGACGTCCGTGCCGGGCGTGAAGCCGGCCTTCTCGATGGCGGTGATGATGAGGTCGAGCGCGGCGCGGTTGCTCGACAGGTTCGGCGCGAAGCCGCCCTCGTCGCCCAGGCCGGTGGACAGGCCCTCGGACTTCAGGACGGACTTGAGGGAGTGGTAGACCTCGGTGCCGGTGCGCAGGGCCTCCTTGAAGGAGGAGGCGCCGATCGGCGCGACCATGAACTCCTGGACGTCCACGTTCGAGTCCGCGTGGGACCCGCCGTTGAGGATGTTCATCATCGGCACGGGCAGGACGTGCGCGTTGGGGCCGCCGATGTAGCGGAACAGGTCGAGGCCGGACGACTTCGCGGCGGCCTTCGCGACGGCGAGCGAGACGCCGAGGATCGCGTTGGCGCCGAGCTTGCCCTTGTTCGGGGTGCCGTCCAGCTCGATCAGGGTCTGGTCGATGATGCGCTGCTCCTCGGCGTCGTAGCCGATGAGCTCGGGGGCGATGTCGTCGATGACGGCGTTGACCGCGCCCTCGACGCCCTTGCCCAGGTAGCGGGCCTTGTCGCCGTCGCGACGCTCGACCGCCTCGAAGGCGCCCGTCGAGGCGCCCGACGGGACGGCCGCACGCGCGAACGTGCCGTCGTCCAGCGCGATCTCCACCTCGACGGTGGGGTTGCCGCGCGAGTCGAGGATCTCGCGTGCTCCAACGGCTTCGATGCTTGCCACGGGTGCTCCTTCAGACGGGGACCGCGGGCGACCCTGCGGCATCGCCCGAGCGAGTGTGCCCGGGGCCGCTGACGCCCGCGACGGTGCTGGGTTGACGTGCCCCAGCGTAGACCGGCACCGGGTCGCCGGCGCCCGCGACCACGGAGCGGGCACCGCGCCCGCTAGCGTGGACACGTGAACGGTTTCTGGGACTTCGTCGGTTCCTACTGGTGGCTCGTCTTCCCGCTGAGCGGCATCATCGGCGGCTGGGTCCGCGGCGCCCAGGTGTGGGACGAGCGCCGGCGCCGGGACAAGATCGAGATGTACCGGATCAAACACGCCCAGGACCGCGCCACCCTGGAGGCGGACGAGGCGCTCACCGGCGAGATCGAGCGGACGATCGCGGCGCACGACGAGACCGAGCGCCGCTGGCTCGACTACGAGCTCGACGCCGTCAAGGTGCTCGAGTACCCCGTCATGACGGACATGCGCGAGCAGGTGACCGTCGACTTCCACCGGGCCCGGCGCGACGCCGAGAGCCTGCGGCCGCAGGACCCGGAGGAGCTCCGCGACCGCCGTCGCCTCGACCGGTACCGCGAGGCCGTCCGCGAGTACCAGGTGCGCTTCGACATCGCCGAGGCCGAGGCGCGGCGACGGCGCGCGTCCGACTTCTCCCCCGCAGAGCGCCAGTCGCTGGACCGGGCGAAGAAGCTGCTCGCGCTGGCCGACGACGAGGGCTCCACCCAGGCCGAGCGGCAGTCGGCCTACCGGCGGGCCACCAAGGAGCTCGAGGGCATTCTTGTGCTGCCCGACGCCGCCACCGACGCGATCGAGCAGCGCATCGCGGGCCTGCTGGAGCGGGCCCCCGAGCACGAGGCCGACGAGCCCGGGAGCGAGCCGCACCGGCACTGACGCCGGGCGCCCTCGCTCGGGGGCACCTCGTTCGGGGCGGCACCGGCCGCCTTGATCTTCGGGTTCACAGGATGGTCACAGGCGCACGGCAGGACCGCCCCAGGCACCGGGCCTACGTTCCGGGCGTCCGGTGGCAGTGCAGCCACCCCCGCCGTTCGTGCTTCCTCCCGAGGAGTCCCATGTTCATCACCTACCTGCGCCGCGAGCTGCGGCACCGGCGCAAGCAGACCGTGGTGGTCGCGATCGGCCTGGCCGTCGCGATCGCGCTGGTCATGGTCGTGTAGTCCGTCTCCGCCGGGGTCCGCGACGCCCAGGCGTCCGTGCTGGAGTCCGTCTACGGCGTCGGCACCGACGTCACCGTGACCCAGACGGGCGAGCCCGGCGAGGGCGGCGGGCCCGGCCGGTTCGAGTTCGACGCGGACGACGGCGAGACCGACGGCGAGACGGACGGCGAGACGGACGGCGAGCCGGACGGCGAGACGGACGGCGAGGGCACGCGCTCGCTCGATCAGGACCGGCTGAGCGTGGTGCGCGGGTCCGCCTCCTTCGACGCCACCGCCCTCGCCACCGTGACCGGCGTCGACCACGTGACCGGCGCGGCCGCGACGCTCACGCTCGAGAACATGTCGTTCTCCGGCGAGGTGCCGGACCTCGACGCGATGCGCGAGCAGCAGGGCGACGGCGGCGGGCAGGGTGGGCCGAGCGGGTCGACGGGCGGCTCCGACGACGCGCAGGAGCCGCCGACCGGCCGCCGAACGTGAAGCCACCCCCGTTGCTCGACTACCCCAGGACCGCCGACCCGGCGTGTGCGGCCAACTTCTACCGGCGCGTCAGAACGGTGGCGGTCCGGGATCGAGCGGGGAGGCGCGGGGTGCGTCGTGGGACGGTGATTCGAGTGGCGGGGGTTCGAGCGTCGAGCTGTTCCGGTCCTGGTGGGTGCGTCCTGTGGGTGAGGTCCACATCAGGGCGCCGTCGCCTCCGGCCTCGCTGCGCCATCGGGACTGGTGCTTCAACACGTGGTGCCGCCTGCAAAGATGCGCGAGATTGTCCGCGGTCGTGCGGCCGCCGTCAGCCCAAGCGACGACGTGGTCGATGTCGCAGCGGGCGGCGGTGCGGGTGCAGCCAGGGAACCGGCAGGTGGTGTCGCGGGCCTGTAGCAGCGCGCGCAGCGCGGCCGGGATCGTGTAGGTGCCGGGATCGGTGGTCAGCACGCGCCCGTCGGCCGGGTCGACCAGCAGGCGCCGCAGGGACGGCGCGTGCGCGGTCAGACGGGCGGCAGTGTCCGCGTCGACGGGCCCGTGCCCGTCAAGCTCGGCTGGGGCGCCGCCACCGAGCAGCGCCGTGACGGGGACCGTGACCCGCACGCTCGGGGTGATGTGGAGCGCGAGGTCGGCCAGGTCGGGTACGGCGGGCTCGTCATCGACATGGGTTCGGGCATCATCTGCGTCGCGCCGGGCCGGGGCAGCGGTGCCGGGCGTCGCGGTGCCGGTCGACCTGGTGGTCGCGAGCAGGAGGCCGGCAAGCGCGTCGGCGCGCAGCTGGTCCAGCGTGCGGCAGTCGCCGGCGTCCTTGGCCCGTCGGCCCGTGCCGGTGAGGCGGTCGTGGATGGCGTGCGCGCTGGTTGCGGGCAGGTAGGCCGTGAGCCAGGCCATGCCGTCAGCGGCGGGGTCGAGGTGCACGGCGCGCCTGGTCGCGGCGCTCTCATGGCGTGCTGTGAGAGGTTCCGGGTGAGCCAGGTCACGAGCTCGCCGCAACCGGCGGCGCAGTTGCGGCAACGTCACGCACGCCGCTGCGGGCAGCACCGCCGCCTCGATCGCCACCTGCGCCTGTGCGCGCACCCGCGCAGCGTCGGTGTCGGGAGGGGCATGAGGCAGGTCCGCCAGAGCGTCCGCGATCGCGCGGGCGTGCGCGAAGGAGAACCGCCCCTGGCACAGCTCGATCAGCGTCGACGTGGCGGGCGCGCCCGCCTCCCGGACACCCAGCGCGACGTCCGCCAACGTCTTCGCGGTGTCCACCAGGTGCGTCGCCTGCTGCTCGGACAACCGCAGCGCCGTCGCCAGATCGGCGATGAACGCCCGCTGCGCCAGCTCCCGCCGCCGCAGCGTCGACGCGCGACACACCTCGAGATCGGTCTCGTCCAGCAACGTCCGCTCGCACCCGGCCGCCGCCCGCCGTGCCCGCTCCACCACGAGCAGCCTGCGCCCCTCCAGTGCGTCGATCCACGCCTGGAGCAGGACCGCCTCGTCGATCGCCGTCGACACGTCACCCACTGACGGGTGCGGCCCAGGATCAACCTGGGTTGCGACATCGACGGCCTCGACATCCACGGCTTCGAACATGCGTTCGAGTCTAGCGCTCGTCAGTCCGGTCCGACAGGGGGTGTGGACAACTATCCGGCCTGGTCAGCAGCATGGTCAGCAGCATGGTCAGCCCAGGAGGACTGCGATGCCCAGCGACACGGGCAGGGCGAGCAGCATGCTCAGCAGCGTGACGTCGCGCACGGCCGTCGTCGGCAGGCGGAAGTGGCCGGCGAAGAGGAAGACGTTCTGCGCGGTGGGCAGCGCGGCCATGATGACGACGCCGAGCAGGTCGACGCCGTCGAGGTGGAAGGCGAACCGGCCCACGACCCACGCCAGCACGGGCATCACCGCGGCCTTGAGCACCGCGCCGGCCACGACCTCCGCGCGGGCTTCGTCGCCCAGCGGCTTCTGCCCGCGCAACGCCATCCCGAAGAGGAGGAGCAGGAGGGGGACGGACGCGTCGGCGAGCATCTCGAGCGGCGCGCCCAGCACCTCCGGCAGCTCGACCGACAGCAGCGCGGCGGCCAGGCCGAGGGCCGTGGCGACGCTCACGGGGTTGGCGAGCGAGCGCGCGAGCGTCCGCCCCAGGCCGCCGGACCCGCCGTCCGCCCTGTGCCGGCACCACGCGAAGACCGCCAGATAGAACGGCGCGACGACGAGCAGCTGCGCGAGCAGGACGGAGACGACCGGCGCCGTGGTGCCGACCGCGTACAGCGCGATGGGGACGCCGATGTTGCCGGCGTTGACGTACGAGGCCGCCATCGCCCCGGTCGCTACGCGCCCCGCGGGCCGGCGCAGCATCCCGCCGGCGAGGGCCGCGTAGAGCAGCCCCGTGGCCGCCGCCGTGATCAGCGCGAGCGGCGCGTACGTGCCGAGCACCGCGTCGACGTCGGCACCCGAGACCAGCACGAACATCAGCGCCGGGTTGGTCACGTAGTAGACCAGCGGCGCGATGCCGCGCTGCATGTCCGGCGCGCGGGCCGGCAGAAGCAACGTGACCGCCAGGCCCACCGCCACCAGCACCAGAACGACGGCGAAGCCGGTGAGCACGCCCCCCACGCGTCAGCGACCCCTCAACGAACGAGGCACGGGCGCTTCGGGTCGAACTCCCACCCCGGCACCAGATACTGCATCGCGACGGCGTCGTCGCGCGAGCCGAGCCCACGCTCCCGGTACAGCTCGTGCGCTGTGGCGAGGCGGTCACGGTCCAGCTCGACGCCGAGGCCGGGGGCGGTCGGGACGCGGATCTCGCCGCCGGTGATCCGCAGCGGCTCGGTGGTGACGCCCTGCCCGTCCTGCCAGATCCAGTGCGTGTCGAGCGCGGTGATCTCGCCGGGCGCCGCCGCGCCCACGTGCGTGAACATCGCCAGCGAGATGTCGAGGTGGTTGTTGGAGTGCGAGCCCCAGGTAAGCCCGAGCTCGTGGCAGAGCTGGGCCACGCGCACGGACCCGGCCATCGTCCAGAAGTGCGGGTCGGCCAGCGGGATGTCCACGGCGTCGGCGCGGAGGGCGTGCCCCAGCTCCCGCCAGTCGGTGGCGATCATGTTGGTCGCGGTGGGCAGCCCGGTCGCGCGGCGGAACTCGGCCATGACCTCGCGCCCGGAGAACCGGCCCTCGGCGCCGCACGGGTCCTCCGCGTAGGCCACGACACCCCGCATGCGCCGCCCGAGGCGGACCGCCTCGTCGAGCAGCCAGCCGCCGTTCGGGTCGAGCGTGATGCGGGCGTCGCCGAACCGCTCCTTGAGCGCGACGACCGCGTCCACCTCGAGGTCGCCGGCCTGCACGCCGCCCTTGAGCTTGAAGTCGGCGAAGCCGTAGCGCTCGCGGGCGGCCTCGGCGAGCCGGACGACGGCCTCGGGCGTCATCGCGGCCTCGCGGCGCAGGCGCGACCAGGCGTCCGGGCCGTCGGGCTCGCGAAGGTACGGCAGGTCGGTGGCGTCCGGGTCGCCGACGTAGAACAGGTAGCCGAGCATCGGTACGGCGTCGCGCTGCTGCCCCTCGCCGAGCAGCTCGGCCACGGGCACGCCGAGCGCCTGGCCGTGCAGGTCCAGCAGCGCGGACTCCAGGCCGGTGACGGCGTGCACGGTGGTGCGCAGGTCGAAGGTCTGGTTGCCGCGCCCGCCGGCGTCGCGGCCGGAGAACGCCGCGGAGACCTGCCGCAGCAGCGACCGGAACCGCGCCACCGGCTGCCCGACGACGAGCCGCCCGGCGTCCTCGACCGTCGCGCGGATCTTCTCGCCGCCCGGCACCTCGCCCAGCCCCTCGCGACCGTCGGAGTCGTGGACGATCACGACGTTGCGCGTGAAGAACGGCCCGTGGGCGCCGGACAGGTTGAGCAGCATCGAGTCGTGCCCGGCGACCGGCACGACCTCGACCCGGTCGATCGTCGGGGTGCTCACCGCGCGGCCTCGGGCGCGAGCTCGAGCGCGCCGTCGACGCGCCGGTTCAGCCGCCACGGATTGTCCGGACGCACCGGCGCGGGGAGCAGGAACTCCGGCAGGTTCTGGTAGGCGACCGGCCGCAGGAACCGTTCGACCGCGAGCGTGCCGACCGACGTCGAGCGACCGTCCGACGTCGCGGGGAACGGGCCGCCGTGCACCATCGCGTGCCCCACCTCGACCCCCGTGGGCCAGCCGTTCGCGAGGATGCGCCCGGCCTTGCGCTCCAGCACGGGCAGGAGCCGCACGGCGGTGTCACGGTCCGCCTCGGTGAGGTGCAGCGTCGCGGTGAGCTGGCCCTCCAGCCGCCCGAGGGCCGCGAGCAGCTCGTCGTCGTCCGCGTACCGCACCACGAGGGACGCGGCGCCGAAGATCTCGGCCTCGAGGACGGGGTTGGCGAGGAAGGTCGCGACGTCGGCCGTGAAGACGGCCGGGGCGGGCGCGTTGCTCGTCGCCCCGGCGGTCCCGGAACCGGTAGTCGTGACACCGTCCTGCGCGGCGAGCCTCTCCACGCCGTCGTGCCAGGCCCGGGCAATGCCGGCGGTGAGCATGGTCTGCCCGGTGGCGGCCTCGACGGCGTGGCGCACGGCGTCGACGAAGGCGTCGCCGCGCTCCGACCGCGGCGCGAACAGCAGGCCGGGGGCGGTGCAGAGCTGGCCCGAGGACCCCGTCACCGAGGTGAGGTAGGCGTTCGCGAGGGCATCGACGTCGCCCTCCAGCGCGCCCGGGAGTACGACCACCGGGTTGATCGAGCTCATCTCCGCGTACACGGGGATCGGCACGGGGCGCGCGGCGGCCGCGGCCACGAGGGCCAGCCCGCCGGACCGGGAGCCGGTGAAGCCGACGGCCCGGACGGCGGGGTCGCGCACGAGCGCCTGGCCGACCTCCGCCCCGGGGCCGTAGACGAGCGAGAAGACGCCCGGGTGCAGGCCGGCCTCCGCGACGGCCTCGGCGACCGCGCGGCCGACGAGCTCGCTGGTGCCCTGGTGGGCGCGGTGCGCCTTGACGATCACGGGGCAGCCGGCGGCCAGCGCCGACGCGGTGTCGCCGCCCGCGGTGGAGAACGCGAGGGGGAAGTTGCTCGCGCCGAAGACGGCGACGGGGCCGACGGGCACCTGCCGCTGGCGGATGTCGGCGCGCGGCGCGGGCGTGCGGTCCGGCAGGGCCGGGTCGACCCGCACCCCGCGGTGGTCGCCCCGGCGCACGACGCCGGCGAAGAGGCGCAGCTGGCCGGTGGTGCGGGCGAGCTCCCCGGTGAGCCGGGCCTCGGGCAGCCCGGTCTCGCGCAGCGCGCGCCCGACGATCGCGGAGCCCGCGGCCTCGATGTTCTCCGCGACGCGCTCCAGGAACCGGGCGTGCGGCTCCGGGGCCAGCGCGGAGAACGAGGCGAAGGCCTCCTCGGCCGCGGCCGTGGCGAGCGGGAGCTGATCGGTGGACAGCAGCGAGTAGGCGGGCTCGAGGGCCTCGTCGGTGGCGGGGTCGTGGCTGCTCGCGGAGCCGGCGGCGCCCACCAGCGGGGCGCCGGCGACGATCGAGTGCCCGGTGAGGACGGCGGTGGCGGTCATGGTCCCTCCAAGGGTGCGCGCGGATGCGCGTGGCTGTGTGGGCGTCGTCGGTCAGCGTGCCAGCGCGACGTCGGCCGGCCGGATGCCCGCCGCGTCGACGAGGGCGCGCAGGTCGTCGACGTCCCGGTCGGTGAGGTCCTGCAGCGGGGGCCGCACGCCGCCCAGGTCGCGGCCGACGGCCTTGAGGCCGCCCTTGACGATCGAGACGCCGTAGCCCTTGGCCCGGTCGCGGATGTCGAGGTACGGCAGCACGAAGCGGGTCAGCTTCTCGGTGACGGCGTCGCGGTCGAGACGGCGCACGTCGCGGTAGAAGTCGAGCGCGAACTCGGGCACGAAGTTGTACATCGCGGAGGAGTAGGTGCTCATGCCGAGCTGCAGCAGCGGCAGCGCGAAGGTCTCCGCGGTGGGCAGCCCGCCGAGGTAGAACAGGCGGTCGCCGTTGGTCGCGACCACGCGCGTGAGCTGCTCGATGTCGCCGAGCGCGTCCTTGAAGCCGACGAAGTTCGGGTGCCGGTCGGCCAGCCGGGCCACGGTCTGCGCGGAGTAGACGGCGTTGGCGCGGTTGTAGACGATGACGCCGACGTCGGTCGCGGCGCACACCGCGGAGGCGTGCTCGAGCAGGCCGTCCTGGTCGCAGTCGGTGAGGTACGGCGGCAGCAGGAGGACGCCCTCGGCACCCGCGGCCTCGGCGGCCCGCGCGTTCTCGACTGCCTGCGCGGTGTTGCCGCCGGCGCTGCCCAGCACGGGGGTGGCCCCTTCCGCCGCCTCGACGGCGAGCGCCATCACGCGCGCGGCCTCGCCCGGCGTCAGGCTGAACCCCTCGCCCGTACCGCCGGCGGCGAACAGGCCGCCGATCCCGAAGCTCGTCTGCCACGCGATGTGCTCGGCGTACCGGGCGCCGTCGACCTCGCCGTCCGCGGTGAACGGGGTGACGGGGAACGAGAGCAGGCCCTCCTTGAGGGTGGCGGCGAGCTCCGAGGGTGAGTACGTGGCCACGATGGCCCCTCCTGGTGACAGACGTCGGCGGTGACAGTTCGTCCGACAACCTAAGGAGCGTTCACGATGCCTGTCCAAGCCCCGAATGGCATCGAATCATGCACGTCCTGCATCGCTGTCGGAGCTCCTGCCGGGCGTCCGCCTCAGTCGTGCACCTGCTGCAGGATCCGGAGGAACTCGTGCAGCGCCGGGTTCCGGGAGTCCCGGTCCCAGATCGCGTGCAGCTCGACGACGGCGTGGGGGACGTCGGCGAGGTCGACGAACTCCACCCCCGGCAGGCCGAGCAGGCGGGCGGACTCCGGGACGAACGCGACCCCCCGACCGGCCGCCACCAGCGAGCACATCGTGAGGATCTGGCTCACGACGTGCACCACGTTCACGTGCTCGACGTCGACGTAGCGCACCACCATGTCGTAGAAGTAGCGGGCCTTGGTGGAATGGTGGCCGATCAACGGGACGTCCCGCAGGTCGCCGGCGCGGACCGCGCGACGCAGTGTGGCGAACGGGTGGCCGTGGGGAACCACCAGCACGAGGTCCTCCGACAGCAGGAGCTGGGAGTCGAAGGTGCTGTCGTCGAACGGCGGGCGACCCAGCGCCAGGTCGAGCTCGCCGCGGCGGATCGCCTCGATCTGCTCGATCGTGACGAGCTCCTGCAGGTCCAGGTCGACGCCCGGCATGTGCTCGCCGATCGCCCGGACCAGCGTGCCCAGCAGGCTGAACCCGGTGGCTGCCGTGAAGCCGAGACGGAGCACCCCCGCCCTGCCGGCCGCGATGCGGCGGGCGAGCGCCGGAGCGTCGTCCGCCGCGGTGAGCAGGCGGCGTGCCTCGGTCAGGAAGACCTCACCCGCCGTGGTGAGTCGGACGTGTCGGTTGTCGCGCTCCAGCAGGAGGACCCCGACGACCCGCTCGAGCTTCTGGATCTGCCGGCTGAGCGGCGGCTGGGTCATGTTCAGCGCCTCCGCGGCGCGGCCGAAGTGCAGCTCCTGCGCGACGGCGACGAAGCAGCGGATCTGGTCGAGGGTGAACACGATGCCCTCCGGGACTCACGCAATGCTGTAAGTGGCTTAGACAGGCATCGTACGGCTCCCTAGGCTCGCCGCCAGACCGAGGTTCACGACCCCGGACCGCCCGAAGCCGCACCGACCGTTCTCGATGAGGAGACATTGATGACCATCCCCCTGCGCCGGGCTCTCCTCGGCGCCACCGCAGCCGTCAGCGTGATCGCCCTCGCCGCCTGCGGCGGGAACGTGAACGGCGGCTCCACCGACGAGTCGTCGTCCGACTTCCCGACCGAGGACATCACCTTCACCGTGGGCCAGGACGCGGGCGGCTCCACCGACCTCATCGCGCGGTCCGTCGCCGACGGTATGTCGGACGACCTGGGCGTCGCCGTCCCCGTGGTGAACAAGCCGGGCGCAAACGGGGCGCTCGCCACCAAGGAGGTGGCCGCCATGCCCGCCGACGGCCAGAACCTCGTCCTGCTCAACGCCTCCCTCATCACCATCACGAACCTGGCGCTCCCGGAGGACGAGGCCGTCTCGCTCGACGACCTCGACGTCCTCAAGGGGCTGTCGCAGGACGACTACGTCCTCGTCGCCAGCACGGAGTCCGGCTTTACCTCCGTCGACGACCTGAAGGCCGCCTCGGGCGGCATCAAGTTCGGCACCACCGGCGTCGGTACCGGATCACAGCTCGCGCAGGAGCTGCTCTTCGCGCAGGCCGAGATCGAGGGCACCCCTGTGCCGTTCGACGGCGGCTCGCCGGCCCTGACCGCCGTCGTCGGCAACCAGGTCGACGTCTCCACCGTCCAGCTCGGCGAGGCGAAGCCGCAGATCGACGCCGGCAAGGCCGTCCCGCTCGTGGTGTTCTCGACCGAGCGCAACGAGAACCTGCCCGACGTGCCCACCGCGGCCGAGGAGGGCTACGACGCCCCCGTCGCGCAGTACCGCGCCGTCGCCGCCCCGAAGGGGCTCCCGGAGGACGTCAAGGCGCGGCTCGTCGAGTCCATCGACGCGGCCCTCGCGACCGACGCCTACCAGGAGTTCAACAGCTCCCAGCTCCTGACCCCGCACGAGATCTCGGGCGAGGAGGTCGTCGAGGAGTGGAACGGTCTCGCCGACAAGTACGCGGAGCTCACGGAGACGTACGACATCGCGCTCTCGGAGAACTGAGCACGCCGTGAGGAGCACGACGATGACGACACCCGGCACGCACCCGACGGCCGACGCGCCCGAGCCTTCGCCGGCGGGCACGCAGCCCGCGGCCGACGCCGGGCCCCCGGTCGACTCGGTCGACTCGGTCGACTCGGTCGACTCGGTCGACGACAGCCCGGACGGACCCGAGCCCGCCGGCCGCGTGGCGAACCTGGCCTCTGGCCTGGTCGCCCTCGCCGTCGGGGTCTCGGGCGCCGTGCTCTCGGTGTCGTTGGGCCTGGGCACGCTGGAGCAGCCGGGCACCGGCCTGTGGCCGTTCGCGATCTGCGTCGCGATGGCGGCGCTGGCGCTCGCGCAGCTGCTGCTGGGTCGCCACGGGGGCGAGGGAGAGCGGTTCTCCCGCCACTCGTGGCTGGCCCTGGTCGGGCTGGTCACCCTGGTCGTCCTGGTCGTGCTGCTGCCGGTGATCGGCTTCGAGATCCCCGCGCTCGTGCTCAGCATCGTGTGGATGCGGTTCCTCGGCGGAGAGACGTGGCGCTCCACGATCGTGTGCTCCGTCGGCCTCGTCGCCGCGCTGTACGCGATCTTCGTCGGCGCGCTCGGCACCGCCGTCCCGCACCTGTTCTGACCGCCCGAACGCACCCCGCGAAGGAGACGTCAGGTGGAATCCCTGGACAACGTGATCGCCGGATTCGGTGTCGTGCTCGAACCGACCAACCTGCTCTACTGCCTGATCGGCGTCGTCGTCGGCATGCTCGTCGGCGTGCTGCCAGGCCTCGGCCCGGCCGCGACGATCGCGATCCTGCTGCCCATCTCGTACGGGCTCGAGCCGGTCACCGCCATCATCATGCTCGCGGGGATCTTCTACGGCGCCCAGTACGGCGGCACGATCACCGCGGTGCTGCTCCGCCTCCCAGGCGAGGCGAGCTCGGTGGTGACGGTGCTCGACGGCTACGCGCTGGCGCGCAAGGGAAGAGCCGGTACGGCGCTGGGGATCGCCGCGGTCGGCTCGTTCGTCGGCGGCACGATCGCGATCGTCGGGCTGACGTTCCTCGCTCCGGTCGTCGCGGGGTTCGCGCTCGACTTCGGGCCGCCGGAGTACGCGGCCCTCGCGCTGCTGGGCATCCTCCTCGTCGCGACGATCGCGTCGGGGAGCGCTCTGCGTGCGCTCGTCGCGGCGACGTTCGGGCTGCTGCTGGCCACGGTGGGCCGGGACTCGTTCACGGGTGTCGGGCGGCTCACGTTCGGCAGCCTCGACCTCGCGGACGGGATCGACTTCGTCGTCGTCGCGATGGGCGTCTTCGGCCTCGGTGAGATCCTGTACAACCTCGAGGACCGGCACCGTGCCGTCGCCGCGCCGGGCAAGGTCGCCAACGTGTGGCCGTCGCGCCGCGACCTGCGGGAGTCGTCCGGCGCGATGGGTCGCGGCTCCGTCCTCGGCTTCCTCCTCGGTGTGCTGCCCGGCGGCGGCGCCACGATCTCCTCCATGGCGGCGTACGCCGTGGAGAAGAAGCGCGCCAAGGACCCGAGCCGGTTCGGCAAGGGCGCTGTCGAGGGGGTGGCGGGGCCGGAGACGGCGAACAACGCCGCCGCGACCAGCTCGTTCATCCCCCTGCTCACGCTCGGCATCCCGGCCAACGCCACGATGGCGATGATGTTCGGCGCGCTGCTGATCCAGGGCATCACGCCCGGGCCGCAGCTCGTCGACCAGGAGCCCGAGCTGTTCTGGGGCGTCGTGAACTCGATGTACATCGGGAACGTGCTGCTGCTCATCCTGTCGATCCCGCTCGTCGGGCTCTTCGTCCGCGTGCTGAAGGTCCGGCCCGCGATCCTGGCGCCCGTGACGGCGCTCATCACGGTGATCGGGGCGTTCACGCTCAACAACTCGGTGTTCGACGTGCTGCTGGTGGTCGTGTTCGGCGCGCTGGGCTACCTCATGAAGAAGTTCGGGTACGAGGCGGGACCGCTGGTGCTGGCGTTCGTCCTCGGCGGGTTGCTGGAGGAGAGCCTGCGCCGTTCGCTGCTGCTGTTCGACGGCGACCCCGGCGGGTTCCTCGGCCGGCCGATCTCCGCCGTGCTGCTCGCGGCGTTCGTGCTGGTCGCGGTGTGGCCCCTGGTGAAGGTGGCACGCACGCGAGTGCAGGCGATGTTGTCGTCGGGCGACGAGACGTCGTCCGACGGGCGCTCGAACGACAGGAAGAAGGAATCGGTATGACCGTCGTCGTGGGATACGTCCCGACGCCCGCGGGCGAGGCCGCGGCCCAGGCCGCCGTCCGCGAGGCGAGGCTGCGCGGGGAGGACCTGCTCGTCGTGAACTCGGCACGGGAGGGCTCGCTCGTGGCGAGCAGTGTCGCGACGGACGAGGACCTGGACGCCCTGCTCGCACTGGCCGCCGACGCCGGCGTCCCTGCACAGGTGGTGCGCGGCACGCACCGCGACGACTTCAGCGACGAGATCCTCGAGCTCGCCGAGCGGCACGACGCGACCCTCATCGTCATCGGGTTGCGCCGCCGGAGCCCGGTCGGGAAGTTCATCATGGGCTCCGTCGCGCAGCGCATCCTGCTGCAGGCCGAGCACCCCGTCCTCGCGGTCAAGCCGGCGTCGTGAGCCCCGGCGGGGTCAGCCCCGCCCGGCCTCGGCGAGCAGGCGGCGGCGCGAGCCCGCCAGGTGCACCCGCATCGCCGCGGCGGCGGCGAGCGGGTCCTGCGCCGTCAGCGCGTCGAGGATCGCCTCGTGCTCGTGCACGACGGTGACGAAGCGGCCCGCGCCGGCGGCCCCGTCCACCCCGGCGTCCTCGGCGGAGGCGCCGAGCCGCCCGCGCGGCATCGCGATCATCTGCGGGCCGAGCCGGTCGAGCGCCTCGAGCAGGTAGCGGTTGTGCGCGGCCTCGGCGACGAGCCGGTGGAACGCGAAGTCGTGCTGCATCGCCGTCGCGGGGTGCCCGTGCGCGGCGTCCAGGTCGCGTAGCCGCTGCGCGAGCGCGGCGAGCTGGGCCGAGGTGCGGTGGTCGGCCGCGAGCGCGGCGGCCTGCGTCTCGACACCCAGGCGGTAGTCGACGAGGGCGAGCCGGTCCTCGAACGAGCGGGCGACGGGCTCGCCGTCGGCGTCGCCGGTGGGCGGGGCCAGGGCGTAGGTGCCGCTGCCGCGCCGGGTATGGACGAGCCCCTCGAGGTTGAGGCGCGTGATCGCCTCGCGCACGACGGTGCGGCTGACCTCGTGCTCGGCGGCGAGGCGCGTCTCGCTCGGCAGCCGCTCCCCCGGGGCGATGTCACCGTCGACGATCCGCGCCCGCAGCGCCGCGACGAGAGCGCCGCTCAGGGTCTGGGACATGGCCTCATGCTTCCATCCCGCCGCTTCCGCCGGCGCCTCATCGCGCGCCGACCACCACGCTGTCGGTGGTCCAGGCCCGCGCCTGCTCGGTGAGAGTGGCGCCGAGGCCGGGCCGGTCGGGCACGAGCATCCGGCCGTCCCGCGTCTCCAGCCGCTCCTCGAACAGCGGGTCGAGCCAGTCGAAGTGCTCCACCCACGGCTCGCGCGGGTAGGTGGCGGCCAGGTGCAGGTGGATCTCCATCGCGAAGTGCGGTGCGAGGTCCAGACCGGCCTGGTCGGCGAGGGTCAGCAGGCGCAGGAACTGCGTGATCCCGCCGACGCGGGGCGCGTCGGGCTGGATGACGTCGCACGCGCGCGTGGCGATGAGCCGCTCGTGCTCGGCCACCGACGCGAGCATCTCCCCCGTGGCGATCGGCGTGTCGAGCGTGGCGGCGAGCGCGGCGTGGCCCTCGACGTCGTCGGCGTCCAGCGGCTCCTCGATCCACGCCAGGTCGTACGGCTCGAGGCGGCGCCCCATGCGCAGCGCGGTGGTGCGGTCCCACTGCTGGTTCGCGTCGACCATGAGCGGCACGTCGGGGCCGATGTGCTCGCGCACGGCCTCGACGCGGGCCAGGTCCGTCCGGGAGTCCGGCAGGCCCACCTTGATCTTGATGCCGCCGATTCCGTCGTCGATCGACCGGCTGGCGCGGTCCTTGACCTCGTCGATGCTCGCGTTGAGGAAGCCGCCCGAGGTGTTGTAGGTGCGGACCGAGTCGCGGTGGGCGCCGAGCAGCTTGGCCAGCGGCAGGCCGGCGCGCTTGGCCTTGAGGTCGTAGAGGGCGATGTCGATCGCGGCCAGCGCCTGCGTGGCCACGCCCGAGCGCCCGACCGACGCGCCCGCCCACAGGAGCTTCGTGTACAGCTTGGCGATGTCGTTGGGGTCCTCGCCGATCGCGGAGCCCGCGACCTCCTGGGCGTGCGCGTACTGCGCGGGGCCGCCGGCCCGCTTGGAGTAGGAGAACCCGAGGCCCTCGAACCCCTGCTCCGTGCTGATCTCGGCGACGAGGAACACGACCTCCGTCATCGGCTCCTGACGGCCGGTGAAGACCTTGGCGTCCGAGACAGCGGTGGCCAGCGGCAGGGCGAGGGTCGAGAGGTGCACCGTCCGGATGGCATCGGGCTGGTAGTGCATGACGCTCCTTCGCGTGGGGTCGCGGTCGCCGTCCGCGACCGCGGCTCCGCGCGACGACGCGCGGGCCAAACCGATCATACAAGTTGGTAACTTGTATGCCCACACTGTGCCGCTCGGCGGGCCGGAGTGCGAGGCGGGTGCCCGAACGTGGCGTCGCTCGGAGGCCTACGGAGTCGGCGCCATGCTCGGCCTGCTCGTTCGAGAAGCCCTCGAACTCCAGCTGATCGATGAGACCGGAGCGCGAGAAGCTCGAGTACCCCATGTAGTTCTCGGCACTCCTCGCAGCCTGTTCCATCCAGTCCACCTCGACATTGTTCACGGCGTACTTGGCGTCCTTCTTCGAGTAGCCCTCGAACTCCAACTGCTTGATGAGCCCGGACTTCGAGGAGGTGGTGTAGTCGAGGTAGTCCTCGGCGCGGGTTCATCCCGACGACGGACCCGACAGGGCAGGTCAGAACGGCGCGGCACCGTGGCGGGGGCCATGGATGCCACGTGGTCGGACGACTCCTCTGCGCCCTTCAGCGGCGGGGGAATTCGCGAAGGTCGCACCGATCTCTGCCGACGAGTCGGCGATGCAGTTCGAATCCACGTTCGAAGTATGGGGACCTCGGGCCCCCCTGCGGGTGAATGACGACCGGCACGGTTGTCCGGCCCCCCGACCGTTCTACAGTCGAGAGGTGAGCCGCGAGCCGGGCACGGCACGGGCGCCCGCGGGGCTGGACCGACAGCTCCTCGAGGCCAAGTTCACCGTGCCCCGCCCCCGCGCGGGGACGGTGAGCCGGGCCTGCCTCGTCGACGCGGCCCGGTCGAGCGGGACCCGGGTGGTCGGCGTGACGGCGCCGGCCGGGTACGGCAAGACGACGCTGCTCGCCGAGTGGGCGTCGCGCGACGACCGCGCCGTCACCTGGGTGTCGCTCGATCGGCTGGACGACGACCCGCTGTCCCTGCTCGCCGTCCTCGCCTCCGCGTTCGCGCGGATCCACCCGGGGCACCCGCACCTGGCGGCGGACCTGGCCGGGCGGGATGTCGCGGTGCTCGGAAGGGCCGCGCCCCGGCTGGCTGCTGCCCTGCGCGAGGCCCCCGCGCCCTTCCTGATCGCCCTCGACGACCTGCACGAGCTGCGCTCCCCCGCCTGCCACGACGTGCTCGGCGTCGTCCTCGCCGGGATCCCCGCTGGGTCACAGCTCGTCGCCGCGAGCAGGTCCGAGCAGCCGCACCTCCCGCGGCTGCGCGCGACGGGCGACGTGGTGGAGATCGTCGCGGACGACCTGGCGCTCGACGTCGCAGGCACTGAGCGGGTGTTCGAGGCCTCCCACGTCCCGGTCTCGCGGGAGGTCGCCGCGACCGTCACCGACCGCACGGAGGGCTGGCCGGCGGGCGTCTACCTCGCGTCGCTCGTCGCGCGGCACGGCGACCCGCGCGCCGTGACGATCACCGGGGCCGACCCGTACATCGCCGACTACCTGCAGCGCGAGACGTTCCGGCGGCTGTCCGCGACGACGCGGCGGTTCCTGCGCCGCACCGCCGTGCTGGAGGTCATGTCGGCGCCGCTGTGCGACGCCGTCCTGGGCGAGCGCTCGTCGCACCGCCTGCTGCGGCTCCTCGAGGCGTCGGGCGCGTTCCTCGTCCCGCTCGACCGGCAGCGCGAGTGGTTCCGCTACCACCCCCTCTTCCGGGAGTTTCTGCTCGCCGAGCTCCGGAACGTCGAGCCCACGACGGCCGACACCGTGCGGATCCGCGCGGCCGACTGGTTCGAGGCGCACGGGTCCCCGGAACGGGCCGTCGAGCACCTGCTCGCCACGCCCGAGCGCGACCGGTGCGTCCGGCTGGTCACGCGGATCGTCATGTCGAACTTCCAGGCCGGGCGCGTCGCGACCGTCGAGCGGTGGCTGCGCACCCTGGGCGACGACGCCGTCGCGGGCTACCCGCACCTCGCGGTGCTGGCCGGGTACGTGGCGGTGTACGAGGGGCACGCCCTCGAGGCGGAACGCTGGGGCGCCGTGGCCGACGCCGCGTCGTCCGCGGAGGACCCCGTGGACGGGACCGCCTCCTTCACCTCGGCGCGCGCCATGTACCGGGCGCTGCGCTGTCCCGACGGGCCGCAGCGGATGATCGACGACGCCCGCGTCGCCCTCGCCGAGGAGCCCGGGTGGAGCGTGTGGCGGGACACCGCGCTCACGCTGGCCGGCGACGCGCTCCTGCTCGCGGGGGACGTCGCGGGCGCCGTGCGGCACCTGGAGGACGCCCTCGCCACGGCCGTCGCCCTCGGTAACGCGGACACCCTCGTGTTCAGCGCGGCGCTGCTGGCCCAGCTCGACATGGACCACGACCGCTGGGACGACGCCGCGAAGCGGGCCCGTCTCGCCCTGGACGCCGTCGGGCAGCACCGGATGGGCGACCACGCGACCAGCGCGCTCGGCTACGCCGCCGCGGCGCGCCTCGCGCTGCACCGCGGGGACGTGCCCGCCGCCCGCCGGCGGCTCACCCAGGGGATGCGGGCGCGGGCGTTCTGCACCTTCGCCTTCCCGACGCTCGCCGTGCGGGTGCGCCTCCACCTCGCGCGCGTGAGCTGGTCGACGGGCGACGTCGCCACCGTCCGGCACCTGCTCCGCGAGGTCGACGACGTCCTGCTGCACCGCCCCGCCCTGGGGATGCTGGTCGACGAGGCCGCCGACCTGCGCAAGACGTTCGGCGCGGGGCAACCCCGGTCCCCCGACAGCGTGGTCCCCGGCAGCGTGGGGGCTCCGCTCACGCCCGCCGAGCTCCGGCTCCTGCCGTACCTGCAGACCCACCTGACGATCCGGGAGATCGGGGAGCGGCTCTTCGTGACCCGCAACACCGCCAGCTCACAGGTGGGGTCGATCTACCGCAAGCTCGGCGTCACCTCCCGCGGCGGCGCCGTCGCCCGGGCCACCGGGATGGGGCTGCTCGGCTCCTGAGCACTGCCCGCCCGGTCAGGCTGTCCGATCAGCCTGTCGGGTCCGAGCCGAACGGGTCGTGACCCAGCGCCAGCGCGAGCTTGGGCGCCGCCGCGACCGCGCCTGGCAGCCCGACGATCGGGACGACGGCGACCAGCACGTCGACGATCTCGGCCGTTGTCGCCCCCGCGGTGACGGCCTCGTCCACGAGGCTCCCGTACGTGGGCTCGGCGCCGCCGACCGCGACCAGCGCGGCGAGGCGCGCCAGGGCCACGTCCCTCGGGTCGAGCTCCGTCGGGAGCTCCAGGTCGACGTCGAGCCGCGGGTCGTTCACCGCGAAGCGACGCAGTCGGTCGACGTAGTCCACGGGTCCCCCTCCGGCGTCGGGTCGACCCGTCCATTCGACGCGCGGCGGCGGGCCCGCGCATCACCCCGATCAGGTGATCCCGGCGCCGGACCCCGTTGCCTCCGACCCCGTGCCCTCCGACCCCGTGCCGCCGAGACCAGGGTTTCGACAAGCTCAACCAGCGGCGGGCCGATCGCCTCGACGACGCCGGGGTCATCAACGACGAGGAGTTCACCGCCCTCAAGGAGAAGGCGCTGGGCTGACTCTCACGACGCCGGCTCTGCCGTCGCCGCCGCTCCCGACTCCTCGGGCACGGGCGAGCGGGCCAGCAGCTCCAGGACGGCGACGACCACGCCGGCGACGATCGCGGTCCCGACCACGAGGCCCGGCGTCGGAGAGTCGGCGAGCAACAGCACCAGCGCCGCGAGCGCCACGACGACCACGCGGACGAAGCCGCGGTGCTGCCCGAGCCAGTCGCCGACCGGCCCGGACGACACGCCCCGCCGCTCGCCGTACGTCCGCGCCCGGGCGAATCCCCGGCCGATGCCGGCCCGCAGGCTGCGCGCGGACGCGCTCCCGCCGCCCAGGTAGGCGGCCAGCGCGACGACGAGGCCGAGCACGCCGACGGTGCGCAGCGTGACGCGCAGGAACGACACCAGCTGGTCGTAGAGCACCTCGGCGGCGTCGAGCCGCAGGACGACGTCGTCGAGCGCGTCGAGGTACAGGCCCCGCGCGATCGCGAGCCCGATGCCGAGCACGACCATCCCGGCGGCGAGGGCGAGGCCCGCGACGACGAGCGCGCGGAGCCGGTGCGACGCGACGAGCACGCCGGCCGCGAGCAGGCCCAGCGCGACCCACGGCAGCCACGTGCCCAGCGCGACGACCTGCGCGTACCGGTTCTGGACCTGCACCAGCTGGGAGGTCTCCATGACGGTGAACGTGGCGTCGACCCGGGGGATGTTCGCGGCGATGCCGAGCCCGCGGTCGACGAGGCGCTCCTTGAGGAGGTCGATCATCCCGGCGAGCTGGATGGTGAGCTGGCCGTCCTGCCCGATCTGCAGGAGCTCGCCGCCCTGACCCTCCATGGTGGCGACGAGCTGCCGGTGCGCCGTCCGGTTGGCCTGCCCCCACGCGTCCTCGAACGCGTCGCTCTCGACCACGCCGTCGGCCGCGCGGCGCACGAAGGACCCGACGCCGCTGGTCAGCGGCGCCTCGAGCGCGCCCAGCGCCGTGGCCGCGCGCGGCGGCACGCCCTGCTCCTCCAGCCCGGACACGACCGTCCCGAGGATCGCCGCCACGTCGATCCGCGACATCACGGCCTGGGTGAGGCGGCCGGCCACCGCCGACTTCACCACCGGGTCCTCGGCCAGGGGGCCGACCGTGGCGACGTACCGGTCCGTGTCCGTCAGCGTGCGCTCGGCCCACGCGGCGACCGCGCCCACCGGGGCCAGGACGGCCCCGAGCGCGATGAGCACCACGGCCGCCGCCGCGCGGCCCCGGTGCCGCCGGGACCGGTGCCCGGCCGGGGACCCGCCGTCCGGCGCGTGACCCTGGTCGGTGGCGCCGGCCGCCAGGCGGCGGCGCAGCTCCGCGTTCTCCCGCTCGAGCTCGCCGAGGCGCGTCGTCAGCCGGGACGACGCGACGTCGTCCCCCGGTGCCCCGATCGGAGTGCTCATGCCGACCCCGCCTCTCTGCGGTAGCTCAGACGCGACGACTCAGACGACTCAGACGACTCAGACGACTCAGACGACTCAGACGACTCAGACGACTCAGACGACTCAGACGGCTCAATGGTGCAGGAGACTCAATGGTGCAGGAGCAGCTTGAGAATGATCATCGCGACACCCAGCATTCCCGCCAACGCGGTCGCGGCGAGGCGTCGGCCGCCGGTCATCCCGCCGGCGGTGCTCATGCGCCAGCCGACGAGCAGGAGCAGCGCGATGTTGACGACGAGGGCGATGTCGGCGGCGAGCGCCGGCTCCACCCGGAGCACGGCCTCGGCCAGCAGCACCACCGCCGGTATCGCGCACGCGGCCAGCATCGGCAGCCCGGCCGCGAAGATCTCACGCCGCTCGCGGGAGTGCAGGGAGCGGCGCAGCGCGGTGCGTGCGGCGATCATGTGGGCGTACGACTCCGCGCACCAGTAGACGGCCAGCGTGCCGCCGAGCAGCGCGGCGATCCGCACGAGCCTGAGGTCCTCCGGCGCCGTCGCGAGCACCGAGCCCGTGACGATCAGGCCGTAGAGGTAGGCGGAGCGCTGCTCGTACGGCACCACCTCCGGGCGAGCCCGTGCACCGTCGTCGCGCACGAGTCCCCTCACTGCCGCGCCATCGCGACCCGGAGACGCTCCTCGGGGCTGACGAAGTGGTCGGAGTCCTCCTTGTCGACGTCGAGCTGGACCCAGCGGAGCCGGCCGGTGAACCGGCTGTCGCGGGCGGTGTAGTCGGGCGAGACGGTGGTGCCGGACTCGTACCCGACGTCCGTCGTCTCGTCGGCGGAGAAGACCAGCGGCTGCGTGGCCTCGACCCGGCCGGTCCCCGCGACGACGCCGTCGTGGTACAGCGAGACGTCGCCGCCCTTGCCCAGCCCGCCGCCGTCGTAGGCGAGCTCGACGCGCAGCTGGTGGGTGCCGGTCGGCACGGGCTCGTCGGCCACCACACGGTAGAGGTGGATGCCCAGCACGTTGTAGGCGAACACGAGCCGCCCGTCGCGGGCGTACACGCTCCACCCGCCGAACCGCCCGCCCTGGGCGATGATCACGCCGTGGACACCGGGGTCGGCGACGTCCACCTCCGCGGTGACGGCGAACGACCGGTTCTTCACGCTCACCACGCTGTTCTCCGAGAGCCGGCCCATGCCCGGGAAAAATAGCTGGGACGTGCCCCGCACGAGCGTGGGGCGACCCGCCAGGGTGGGCTCGAAGCGCTCGCCGGTGCGGTCGTCCATGGGCAGCACCTGGTACTTGGTCGCCTCAATGAGCCACAGCCGCTGCAGCCGCGCGAGGACGTCGGGATGCTGCGCCGCCAGGTCGCGGGCCTGGCTGAAGTCGGCGGACCCGTCGTACAGCTCCCACACGTCGTCGTCGAAGGCGGGCACGGCGCCGCCGGCCAGCTCCCACGGCGTGCGGTGCTTGGTGACGGCGCTCCACCCGCGGTGGTAGAGGCCGCGGTTGCCGAACATCTCGAAGTACTGCAGGTCGTGGCGCTCGTCGGCGTCGGCGTCGCCGAACGCGTACAGCATCGACGTCCCCTCCATGGGCGACTGCAGCACGCCGTTGACCGTGGCCGGCTCCGGCAGTCCCGCGGCCTCCAGCACGGTGGGCGCGACGTCGATGACGTGGGTGAACTGCGACCGCAGCCCGTCGCGCTCGGAGATGCCGCGGGGCCAGTGCACGATCGTCCCGTTGCGGGTGCCACCCCAGTGCGAGGCGACCTGCTTGGTCCACTGGTACGGGGTGTCCATGGCCCAGGCCCAGCCCACGGCGTAGTGGTTGTACGACGTCGGCGAGCCGAACTCGTCCATCTTGCTGCGCATGAACTCGGGCGTCTCGAGGGCGGCCATGCCGTTGAAGTTCGCCATCTCGTTGAACGCGCCGTTGACGGTGCCCTCGGCCGACGCGCCGTTGTCGCCGATGATGTACAGGACGAGCGTGTCGTCGAGGATCTCGAGGTCCACGAGGGTGTCGATCACCCGGCCCACCTGTACGTCGACGTGCTCGAGGAACCCCGCGTACGTCTCCATCTCGCGGGCCAGCACGGGCTTGAGGTCGTCCGGCATCTCGTCCCACGACGGGATCTCGTCGTGCCGGCGCGTGAGCTCCGCGTCCGCCGGGACCACGCCGAGCTCCTGCTGCCGAGCGAACGTCCGCTCCCGCTGCGCGTCCCAGCCGTCGTCGAACGCGCCCCGGTACTTCTCGATCCACTCCGGCGCCACGTGGTGCGGCGCGTGCGTGGCGCCGGGCGCGAGGTAGACGAAGAACGGCCGGTCCGGCATGAGCGCCTTCTGCTGGCGCACCCAGGAGCACGCGTGGTCGACGAGGTCCTCGGTGAGGTGGTAGCCCTCCTCCGGCGTGGCGGGCGGGTCGACGGGCGTGGTGCCGTCGTACAGCGCCGGGTCCCACTGGTTGTTCTCGCCCCCGATGAACCCGTAGAAGGTCTCGAACCCGCCGCCGCCCGTCGGCCACGCGTCGAACGGGCCCATCGGCGACGTCTGCCACACCGGCACCTCGTGACACTTGCCGAACTGCGCCGTCGAGTAGCCGTTGAGCCGCAGCGTCAGCGGCAGCGGGGCCTTCGTGTTGGGGCGCAGGGAGCTGTTGCCGGGCGCCGACGTCGCCGTCTCGGTGATGCTGCCCATGCCCACCGAGTGGTGGTTGCGGCCGGTGAGCAGCGCCTGCCGCGTCGGGGCGCACAGCGCGGTGGTGTGGAACCGGTTGAACCGCAGCCCGCCCCCGGCCAGGCGCTCCGCCGTCGGCGTGTTGCACGGCCCCCCGAACGCGCTCGACGCCCCGAACCCGACGTCGTCCAGCAGGACGACGAGCACGTTCGGCGCGCCCTCGGGCGGCAACAGCGGCTCGATCGGCGGGTAGGAGGTGTCCGGGTCCTTGGCGTCGTAGGTCGTGAGGCCCGGCGCCGGCCGGTCCGGGATGGGCAGCATCGTGCGTGCGTGCGCGTCGGGTCGCATGGCGGCCTCCCCGGTCGGGGCGAAGATGGGGACGCCACCACGCTAGGAAGCGGGCAGCGCCGCCACATCACCCAGACAAGGTGAGGTCGCCGAGCGCGGCACGCGCGGCCGCGAGCCGGGCGATCGGCACCCGGTACGGGGAGCAGGAGACGTAGTCCAGCCCGATCTCGTGGAAGAGGGCGATGGACGCCGGGTCGCCGCCGTGCTCGCCGCACACGCCCGTCTTCAGCCCGGGCGTGGTGTCCCGCCCCTTGCGGACGCCGATCCGCACGAGCTCCCCCACGCCGTCGCGGTCGATGCTCGCGAACGGGTTGGCCGGCACGACCCCGCTGTCGAGGTAGGCCTGCAGGAACGAGCTCTCGGCGTCGTCACGGGAGATGCCGACCGTCGTCTGCGTGAGGTCGTTGGTGCCGAAGGAGAAGAAGTCGGCATGCCGGGCGACGGCGTCCGCGACGAGCGCGGCGCGGGGCAGCTCGATCATCGTGCCGACGGAGTACGGCAGGCCCGCACCGTCCGGTCCGGCCTCCGCCATCTCGTCGGACCACGTCGTCTCGACGACCTCGCGCATCCGCCGCAGCTCCTCGGCGAACCCGACGAGCGGCACCATGATCTCCACCCGGGGGTCCAGCCCACGCGCCCGGACGGCGTAGGCGGCGCGGGCGATGGCTCGCACCTGCATCTGCGCGATCTCCGGGAACAGCAGCGCGAGGCGCACCCCGCGGGTGCCGAGCATCGGGTTCGTCTCGCTGAGCCGCCGGACGTGCGCGAGCAGCGCCCGGGCGTCGCCGAGCTCTCGGCCGGCGGATGCACCCGAGGACCTCGCGTCCTCCAGGCGCTGCACCAGCAACGACTGCTCCACGAGGTCCGGCAGGAACTCGTGCAGGGGCGGGTCGATGAGCCGGATCGTCACCGGCAGCCCGTCCATCGCGGTGAAGATCTCCTCGAAGTCGGCCTGCTGCATCGGGAGCAGCCGGTCGAGAGCCGCCGCCCGCTCGCCGGGCCCCTCGGCGAGGATCATCGCCTGCACGACCGGCAGCCGGTCGGGGGCCATGAACATGTGCTCCGTGCGGCACAGCCCGATGCCCTCGGCCCCGAGCTCGCGCGCCTTCGCGGCGTCGGCGCCCGAGTCGGCATTGGCGCGCACGCCCAGGCGGCGCACGTCGTCGGCCCACGACAGCACCGCGCGGAAGTCGTCGGTGATCCGCGGCGGGATCAGCCGGAGCGCCCCCGCGTACACCTCGCCCGTCGACCCGTCGATCGTGACCGTGTCGTCCTCGGTGAGCACCGTGTCCCCGACGGAGACGGTGCGGGCCTCGGCGTCGATGCGCAGCTGCCCGGCGCCCGCGACGCACGGCTTCCCCATGCCCCGGGCGACGACGGCCGCGTGCGACGTCATCCCGCCGTGCACGGTCAGCACGCCGCGGGCGGCGATGACGCCGTGGATGTCGTCCGGCGTGGTCTCCCAGCGCACGAGCACCACCGCCTCGCCCGCGTCGCCGCGGGCCGCCGCCGTGTCGGCGTCGAAGACGAGCGCCCCGACCCCCGCGCCGGGCGAGGCGTTGAGCCCGCGGGCGAGCGGCGTCTGCCCGTGCTCGGGGTCCAGGCCCGGGTGCAGCATCTGGTCGAGCTGGGCCGGTTCGATGCGGCGCAGCGCGGCCTCCCGGTCGATGACGCCCTCGGCCACCAGGTCCCGCGCGATCTTGAGCGCCGCCGCGGCGGTGCGCTTGCCGGTGCGGGTCTGCAGGAGGTACAGCGTCCCGTCGTCGACGGTGAACTCGATGTCCTGCATGTCGCCGTAGTGCTGCTCGAGCCGCTGCATGGTGTCGAGGAGCTCGCGGTAGGCACCCGGCAGCACCTGCTCCATCTCGGCGAGCGCGCGCGGGGTGCGGATCCCTGCGACGACGTCCTCGCCCTGCGCGTTCAGGAGGAACTCGCCGTAGAGCTCCTTCGCCCCGGTCGACGGGTCGCGCGTGAAGCACACGCCGGTGGCGGAGGTGTCGCCGCGGTTGCCGAACACCATCTGCATGACGTTGACGGCCGTACCGAGGTCGTCGGGGATGCCGTTCGCCCTGCGGTACACGCCGGCGCGCGGGGTGTCCCAGGACGCGAAGACGCCTCCCACGGCGCGGCGCAGCTGCTCGCGCGGGTCGGTCGGCAGGTCCTCGCCCGTGTGGTGCCGCGCGACGGCGCGGAAGGTGGCGACCAGCTCCTGCAGGTCGTCCGCGGTCAGCCCGGTGTCCTCCGCGACGCCGCGGCGACCCTTGAGCGCGGCGATCTCGTCCTCGAACACGTGCCCCGGCACGCCCTCGACCACCTCGCCGTACATCTGCAGGAACCGGCGGTAGCAGTCCCAGGCGAAGCGGGGGTTGCCGGACTCCGCCGCGAGCCCGACCACGGACTCGTCGGAGATCCCCAGGTTGAGGATCGTGTCCATCATCCCGGGCATCGAGACGACCGCCCCGGAGCGGACGGCGACCAGCAGCGGTCGCTCGGCCGCGCCCAGGCGCCGGCCGGTCCGCCGCTCGAGGGCGTCGAGGTGGTCGAGGATCTCCTCCCACAGCCCTTCCGGCCAGGTGCCGCCCGCCTCCATGGCTGCCACGCAGGCCTGGGTCGTGACGGTGAACCCGTCGGGGACCGGCACGCCGATGCGGATCATCTCCGCGACCCCGGCACCCTTGCCGCCGAGCAGCGGCTTCATCTGAGCGCTGCCCTCGGCGAGGTCGTAGACGAGCCGGCGGTCGCCCCCGGCGGCCGGGTCGCCGCCGGAGGTGGACTGGGGGGTGGGGGCCTGGCTCGTCATCGTTCGGTCGCCTCCGTCTCGGTGCCGGGCGGCGCAGGCCGCCCGTCCGGGTCGTTCCCGTGGCCCGTCCTTGGACCGTCGTCGGGGACTGTACGGGCACGACGCCGCGCTGTCACCAGCTCGATGATCCGCCCCGCGGCCTCCTCCAGCGCAAGCGAGGTCGTGTCGAGGACGGGGCAGCCGAGCCGGCGCTGGACGTGCGTGATCTCGTCGAGCTCGTCGAAGATGCGCGCGAGATCGGCGTATCCGCCCAGGCGCCCCGCGTCCTGGGTGCCCGCGCCCATGAGGTCGACCCGCCGGCGGCGGATCGCCACGAGGCGCTCCGGGTCGATCGTCAGGCCGACGATCTTCCACGGCGCGACCCGGGACAGCGCGGCCGGCGGGGCGAGCCCCGCGACCAACGGGATGTTCGCGGTGCGGTAGCCGAGGTACCCGAGATACATCGACAGCGGCGTCTTGCCGGTCCGGGAGGCGCCGACCAGCACGATCTGCGCCTCGTCGAGGCTCGCGTCGGTGACGTGGCCGTCGTCGTGGGCGACGGCGAACTCCATGGCGTGGATGCGCTCGAAGTAGTCGGCCGCGAGCCCCACCGGATGGACGATCCGCGCCGGCGCGGCCCCGGTGCGCGCCGTGACGGCATCGAGCGCCGGGGTGAGCAGGTCGGCGCACGGGATCCCGAGCTCGGCGCACCGGTCGAGCACCTGGGCGTGCAGCGTCTCGTCGACCACGGTGCAGAACACGACGGCCTCCGAGGGCTCGGCGCGCAGCCGCTCCAGGACGTCGTCCAGGCCCTCCTGGCTGTGCAGCCGGGGGTGCCGCACGACGACCACGTCGAGCGCCGGGTACTGCGGCTGCACGGCGCGCGCCACCCGGGCGCCCGTGTCCCCCGTCGAGTCCGCGACCACGTGGATGACGACCCGCACCGCTGCGACCATGGCCTCAGGCTAGGTCAGGACGCCGTCGCGACCAGCCGCTCCAGCGTGGCGCGGGCCGGCGGCCCCCACGAGGACTTCCCGCCCGGGCGCCCGTGGTCGCCGGCTTCGCCGACGAGGAGCCCGCCCAGCGCGGTGGCCGCGGCCCACCCGCGGGCGCGGCGGCGGGCGGCGTCGTCCGCGCCCGGCCGGTAGGCCGCGTAGAAGCCGTCGACGGCGCCGTCGGGCAGCAGTCGCCACGCGCCGGCGAGGTCGTAGGCCGGGTCGCCCGTGAAGAGGTCGCCGAAGTCGATGACGCCGCAGAGGGCCCCGTCGGCGGTGAGGACGTTGGCCGGGTGCAGGTCACCGTGCAGCCACACCGGTTGGCCCGCCCGGCCGGGCGCGGCGACGGCGTCCGCCCAGACGGCACGGACGGCGTCCGGGTCCGGGACCAGGCCCCGCTCGAACGCCTCGGCGAGGCCCCGCTCGAAGCCCTCGCCGTGGTCCGCCAGCGGGCCGCCCCGCCCACGGCCGGCGGGCCCGTCGTCCGGGGCCGGGCGGTGCAGCGCCGACAGGAAGCCGGCCAGCGCCTCGGCCCCCTCCTCGCCCCGCGTGATCGGGGCGCGGTCGGCGGGCTCGCCCGGCACCCACGTGGTGACGATCCAGGTGCGCGGGAACCGCTCCGTGGGTTTGCCGAGGCGCTGCGGCACGGGCACCGGCAGCGGGAGCCCCGGCGCCAGCCCGGGCAGCCACGCATGCTCCTTGCGCAGCAGCTCGTCGGCCGACGCCGTCGCCCACGGCAGCCGGACGGCGAGGTCGTCGCCCAGGCGCCACAGCTGGTTGTCCCAGCCGCGGGCGCCGAGCTCCAGCGGACGGTCGGCCAGGTCGGGGTGCTGGTCGCGCAGCAGGTCGCGGATCAGATCGGCGGTGATCTCGACGTCGACATCAGTCATGCGGAGCAACGTAGCGGTCGCGACACGGCCACCTGGCGACGGCCTGGCGATGACCTGGCGATGACCTGGCGATGACCTGGCGATGACCTGGCGATGACCTGGTGTCGGCTTCGCGTCGAGCCGGTGCCGAGCCGGCGACATCCCCTTCGAGGATCAGCCCGTCGAGGAGCGAGGGGTTGTGCCGCACCGCCGACGGTCATATGTTAATGGCGAATCACAAGTTAACGGCCAGTCACATTGGTACCGGACGGGTAGCGAGCGCCTGGGCGGCGTCGACGATGATGCCCCGGCGACGCCCGTCCCCGTCGGAAACAGGTGGTCACATGAGCGAGATGAAACGGCGCACCCTCTTGACCCTCGGAGCGGCGCTCGGCCTCACGGGTGCGGTCGGTGCGGAGGCGGCCTGGTCCTGGTCGCCCACGAGGTCGGTGCGCGGCAGCGGCACCGGCGTCGACCCGCTGTGGGTCTGGGACGACGAGATCGACCAGATCATGGCCTCGGTGATCACCGACGGGCAGGTGCCCGCGGTCAACGACGCCATCACCCCGTGGGTGGACAACAACCACCCGATCCCCGGTGGCCTGCCGACGGAGCTGTCCGGCTTCCTGCAGCGGGAGGCGCAGCTGCCCGAGTGGGCCGACATGTCCAAGCTGCGCCGCGCCGCCGACTTCAACCGCCGCAAGGACCTGTACCTGTTCCTCATCTACGGGCTCGGCGGCGGCATCATGAGCACCGTCATCCCCCGCGAGGCGAAGTCGGTGTACTGGTCCAAGGGCGGCGCCGACATGCAGGACCGCGCGGCGAAGACGTTCACGTTCGGCTACGACCTGACCGACGTCAACGCCTACGAGCCGGACGGCCAGATGATCGTCACGGCGAACAAGACCCGCCTGGTCCACGCGGCGGTCCGCCATCTGCTGCCCCAGTCGCCGTACTGGAAGGCGGTCGCGGACGAGACGATCCCGATCAGCAACATGGACATCCTCGTCACGTTCCACAGCACCGGCACCTTCGCCCACAAGACGATGAAGGACTGGGGCGTCAAGATGTCGGCCGCCGACGAGGAGGCGTTCCTGCACCACTGGCAGGTGGCACTGCACCTGCTGGGCGTGCACGACGAGTACATCCCCGCATCGTGGGCGGACGCCCACGCGCAGTCCGAGCAGGTGCTCACGCCGCTGCTCGCCCCCACGCCGGAGGGGCGGGACCTCGCCGAGGTGCTGCTCGGCCTCACGGCGCAGGTCGACCTCGGCGTCACGCGCGGGTTCCTCAACGAGTTCGTGATCTACCAGCTGGGCCCCGACGTCGCCGACTGGCTCGACCTGAGGCGCGACCCCGCGTCGAGGGTGCTCATCCGCACCGTCTGGCCCACCTACATCGCGTTCCGCGAGGGCCTGCTGCCGGTCGCGCCGTACTCGTTCCGCCTGTTCGACAAGTTCGTCAAGGCCCTCGGCATGGCGTTCCTGAACAAGGGGCAGTCCGGCAAGACGACCCCCATCACCATCCCCGACGTCAACCGTCCCGGCGTCTGACCTCCCGCTGGTTGAGCTTGCCGAACCCGCTGGTTGAGCTTGTCGAAACCCGCTGGTAGAGCTTGTCGAAACCCGCTGGTAGAGCTTGTCGAAACCGGGTTTCGACAAGCTCAACCAGCGGCTCGACCAGCGGGTTTCGACAGGCTCAACCAGCGGTGCGCGTGCCTACGCCCGCGGCGGCGGCCACGTCGCCCAGGATGACTCCGTCGATGAGCTGCCGCGCCCACGTGAGCACCTCCGCGCCGCGCAGCGGGCGGCCCCCGATGCGCGCCGTCGTCGGGAACGGCACGAGGAACGCCCGGATGGCGGGCTTGAGGATGGTGCCCGGATACAGGCGCTTGAGCCGCAGCTCGGCCGACTCGGGCAGGTCCACGGGAGCGAAGCGCACGAACTTACCCTGGGCGGTGACGTCGGTGAGGCCGGCCCGGCGGGCGTGGTTGCGGAAGCCCGCCACCTCGAACAGGGCGGAGGCGACCTCGGGCAGCGTGCCGTAGCGGTCCACCAGCTCGGCGCGCACCTCGGCCAGCTCGGGTGCGTCCTGCGCGGACGCGATCTTCTTGTACGCCTCGAGGCGCAGCCGCTCGGTGGCGATGTACGACTCGGGCAGGTGCGCGTCCACCGGCAGCTCGATGGTGACCTCCGGCTGCTCCTCCTCGCGCTCGCCGCGGAACGCGGCCACGGCCTCGCCCACCATGCGCACGTACAGGTCGAAGCCGACGCCCGCGATGTGCCCCGACTGCTCGCCACCGAGCAGGTTGCCCGCGCCGCGGATCTCGAGGTCCTTCATCGCGATCTGCATGCCCGCGCCGAGGTCGGTGTGGGCCGCCATCGTCGCGAGGCGGTCGTGGGCCGTGTCGGTGAGCGGCCGCTCCGGCGGGTACAGGAAGTACGCGTACGCGCGCTCGCGGCCACGGCCCACGCGGCCCCGCAGCTGGTGCAGCTGGGACAGGCCGAGCACGTCGGCCCGCTCGAGGACGAGCGTGTTGGCGTTGGAGATGTCCAGGCCGGTCTCGATGATCGTGGTGCAGACCAGCACGTCCAGCTCCTTCTCCCAGAAGCCGCGGATCACCTGGTCGAGCTGGCGCTCGCTCATCTTGCCGTGCGCCACACCGATGCGGGCCTCCGGCACGAGCTCCGCCAGGCGGGACGCCGTCTTCTGGATCGTCTCCACCTTGTTGTGCACGTAGAAGACCTGGCCCTCGCGCAGCAGCTCGCGGCGGAGCGCGGCGGTGATCTGCCGCTCCTCGTAGGCGCCCACGTACGTGAGCACCGGGTGCCGCTCCTCCGGCGGCGTGGCCAGCGTCGACATCTCGCGGATGCCGGTGACCGCCATCTCCAGCGTGCGCGGGATCGGCGTCGCGGACATCGCGAGGACGTCGACGTTGGTGCGCAGCTGCTTGAGCGTCTCCTTGTGCTCGACGCCGAAGCGCTGCTCCTCGTCCACGATCACCAGGCCCAGGTCCTTGAACTTCACCGACCCGGTGAGCAGGCGGTGGGTGCCGATGACGACGTCGACCGTGCCGTTCGCCAGGCCCTCCACCGTGTCGGCGGACTCCTTGTCCGACTGGAACCGCGACAGCGCGCGCACGGTCACCGGGAACCCGGCGTACCGCTCGGAAAACGTGTCGAAGTGCTGCTGCACCAGCAGCGTCGTCGGCACGAGGATGGCGACCTGCTTGCCGTCCTGCACAGCCTTGAACGCCGCCCGGATGGCGATCTCCGTCTTGCCGTAGCCGACGTCGCCGCACACGAGGCGGTCCATCGGCACCGCCTTCTCCATGTCGGCCTTGACCTCGTCGATCGTCACGAGCTGGTCGGGCGTCTCGACGTACGCGAACGCGTCCTCGAGCTCGCGCTGCCACGGGGTGTCCGGGCCGAAGGCGTACCCCTGCGTGGCCATGCGCGCCGAGTAGAGGCGGATGAGCTCGCCCGCGATCTCCTTGACGTGCTTGCGGGCGCGCGCCTTGGTGTTCTTCCAGTCCGCGCCGCCCAACTTGGACAGCGACGGCGACTCCCCGCCCGTGTACTTGGTGACCTGGTCGAGCTGGTCCGTGGGCACGAACAGCCGGTCGCCCGGCTGGCCGCGCTTGGACGGGGCGTACTCGATGACGAGGTACTCGCGCGTCGCGGCGTTCGCCCCCGCGCCGAGCGTGCGCTGCACCATCTCGACGAACCGGCCCACGCCGTGCTGCTCGTGCACCACGAAGTCTCCCGCGCGCAGCTGCAGCGGGTCGACGACGTTGCGGCGCCGGCTCGGCATCTTGCGCATGTCGCGGGTCGTGGAGCCCTGCCGGCCCGTGAGGTCGGCCTCGCTGAAGACGGCGAGCTGCAGGTCGGGGGCGACGAACCCCTTGCCCACCAGCGCCGGAGCGACCAGCACGACCCCGCCCTCGGGCTCCTCCCCCAGCTCGGCCACGAGCCGGGCCGCGGTGTCGACGGCCGAGAGCTGCTCCACCATGCGCTTGGCCGGGCCGTGCCCCTCGGTGGTGAGCACCAGCCGCCAGCCCGCACGCTGCAGCGTCTGGACGTCGTCGAGCGCGCGCTGCACGTCGCCGCGGTACGACTCGACGTCGCGGGCGCCGACGGTGAACGTCGTGACTCCGTCGGCGTCGGGCTCCCGGACGGGCGCGATCACCTCGTCCGCGTCGGCGTCGTCGGGCACGTCGAGGCCGAAGGAGGACAGCGTCCACCAGCCCAGGCCGCGGCGGGCAGCGACGTCGCGCACCTCGGCGAACGTCTCGAAGGACGCGGCCGACAGGTCGATCGGCGCCGCTCCCCCGGCGACGGCCCCGGTCCAGGCGGCGGCGAGGAACTCCTCGGTGGTGGCGACGAGGTCGTGCGCGCGGCGGCGGACGCGCTCGGGCTCGTCGATGACGAGCAGCGCGTCGTCGGGCACGAGGTCGAGCACCGGCACCATGCGGTCCACGAGCACGGGCGCGAGCGACTCCATGCCCTCGACGGCGACGCCCGCGGCGAGCCGGTCGAGCATCTCGATCGCGCCGGGCAGCCGCTCCACGAGCCCGGCCGCGCGCTCGCGCACGGCGTCGGTGAGCAGGATCTCGCGGCACGGTGGGGCCCACAGGCCCCGCTCGGCGGTCTCGAGGGAGCGCTGGTCGGCGACGGCGAACCACCGGATCTCGGTGACCTCGTCGCCCCAGAACTCGATGCGCAGCGGGTGGTCCTCGGTGGGCGGGAAGACGTCGAGGATGCCGCCGCGCACCGCGAACTCCCCGCGCCGCTCGACCATGTCGACGCGCGTGTAGGCGGCCGCGACGAGCCGGTCGCCCACGTCGGTGAGGTCGGCCGTGGTGCCGGCGTGCAGCTCGACCGGCTCCAGCTCCCCGAGCCCGTCGACCACCGGCTGCAGCAGGGCCCGCGTCGGCATGATCAGCAGCCGGATCGGCCCGGTCTGGCCCGTCGCGGGCGCCGGGTGCGCGAGCCGTCGGAACACGGCGAGCCGCTTGGCCACCGTGTCCGCGCGCGGCGACAGGCGCTCGTGCGGCAGCGTCTCCCACGCCGGCAGCACCGCGACGTCGTCCGCGCGCTCGTCGGGCAGGTATGCGCGCACCGACGCGGCGAGCTCGTCGGCCTCCCGGCCGGTGGCGGTGACGACGACGAGCGGGCGCCGCTCGGCCGCCGCGGCCAGCAGGGGCGCACGCACGCCGGGCGGGCCGACGACGTCGGCGAACCCGCGCAGGGCGACGTGCTCGAGCGCGGCCGAGGCGCCGGGGTCGGCGAGGAGAGCAGGGACGATGCCGGTGAGGTTCATGCAGGTCCTTCGGGGCGAGGCTTTCGGGCGCAGCTCGACTGTGCAGGCACGACAACAGGCCCAGCTCTCCCCGGGACGCACGTGGTGCTCCGCGGTTGTTACCAGAGGGGCACAACGAGGCCGGCGGGGGTGCCGGGCGTGCCGCACCAGACTACGCCGACCCTCCGACGCCCCCGTGGAGCCCGAACGGAGCTCCCTCGCGGGGTCAGTTGCCCGAGGGGAGGCGGTCGCGGACGTCGTCGGGCAGGAGGTCCTCGGGGACGCTCGAGAGGAGGTCGTCGCACGAGGCGCCGTCGCCGCCCTGGCACTGGTCGGCGAGGTCGCGCAGCTCGTCCGCCTGGCCAACGGTGCCCACGAGCTCCCGCAGGTCGCCCAGGGAGACGTCGCCGGTGAGGCCGCCGAGCAGGAGGTCGGGCAGGGACAGATCGGCCTGGGTGAGCTGTTCAGCCTGCTCGAGCCCGTTCTCGATGTCCTCGCCGTACGCGTTCCAGAACAGCACGCCCGCGACCACGACGAGCGCGGTGAAGACCACCTGGATCGTCCCGAGCGTGACCCCCGTGGCGGCCATCCCCCGGCCGCCGCTGCCGCGGCGCCGCGTGCGGTCCAGGCCGATGCTGCCCAGGATGATCGCGAGGATCCCCAGCAGCGGCACCACGAAGCCGAAGAGGCCCGTGACGAGAGATGCGACCGCCGTCGGCTCCGTGCCGCGCCGCACGGCGGAACCGCCGTTCGACTGACCGCCCTGCCGACCGCCTTGCCGACCGCCCTGCTGACCGCCCTGCTGCCCGGCCGGTGGGCGGGCGTGCGCGGGCGGTGCCGCGTGCCGCTGCGGAGGGAGCACCTGGGTGGGCGGGACGGCGCGAGGGGCGTCCCCGTACTGCTGGCTCATGTTCCTCCTGGTCACTGACGGTCCTTGCACGGCCGGCGCCGCCCGAGCCGCGATGCTATCGACCCGCCGGGGGGCGGCGACAGGCCCCCGGTCGTCTTCGCCGGAACAGCACAGGACCCACGGGAGACGGCCGTGACAGGCGACCACTACCCGGGGCGGCTACCCGCGACCGGCGGGCACGGCGTCCGACCCGACGGTCACGTCCTCGAGCCCGCGCGCTGCGCCGTCACCTCGAGGCTCAGGTCGCGCCCGACGTCGGCACTCCCGACCAGGTACGTGGACCCGGGACGGAGGTGAGCACCCACGGGTCGGCGTCCCCGCGGAGCACCTGTCCCGTCAGCGCGAGCAGCCGGGCCAGGTCGGTGACGGCGCCGCGCGCGGTGCCGTGCCGGGTGTCGGGGACGTCGACGGGCGGCCGGGCGTTGACCAGCCCGTCGGGCTCCGGCACGTCGGCGGTCACGAGCCGCCCCACGCCCCACCGGGCCGTGGACTGGTAGCCGGCGCCCGTCGGGTCCGCCCGCGCCGAGCAGGTCGACCGCGGCCTCGACGACGTACCCGCCGCCGCCTGCCATGTTCGCGCCCATGATGCCGGTCACACCGCGCCGCTCCCCATCAGCGCGGCGGCCGCTGCACCCTCGACCGCCCGCCTCACCCGCTGCCGCATCGGCGCTCCCACGCGATCGGTGTGGCCCCGGCTCCGACAGGTGGTTCGCCCGGGTCCGACGGCACGTCAGTGTGCCGTCGACGGCACCGTAAGGGGCCGACCGCATTACGGGCAATGGTTGAACCAAAGGGCCCGGTCGCTCACCCCAGCGCGGATCAGTCGTACTCCCGGGGTCCGTCGTAGTTCTGCCAGTCCATCTCCGAGAAGAACGCGATCCCCAGCACGACGAGGACGAGCCAGACGACGATCCACACCGCCCCCAGCACGATGCCGGCGATCGCCATCCCCTTGCCCTGCTGGCCCGTGCGGTTGATCCGCGACAGCCCGATGATGCCCAGCACGATCGGGATGATCGCCAGCCCGAGGATGCCCGTGACGAGGGCCGCGATCGACCACCCGTCCGTGCCCGCCGACGGCTGGTACTGCTGCGGGTACGGCTGGGCGTACTGCTGCGGGTACGGCTGGGCGTACTGCTGGGGTTGCGGCTGCGGCGGCCCGCCGGGCTGCTGCGCAGACGGCTGCGGGGGCTGCTGCGGGGGCTGCTGCGGGTGCGGCGGTGGGTGCGGCGGCGGGCTCGGTCGCCCCTTCGGGCCTTGCGGGCCCTGCGGTGTGCCCGGCGGCCCTCCCGGCTGCGGGTGCGGTTCCGGCGGGCCGGTCGGGTCGCCGGGCCGAGGCTCGTACGGGTTCGGCTGGTTGCCGTCGTCCTGGCTCATGGCCGTACCTCCTGGTGGGGACCCTGCCCTCCCACTATGCCTGTTCACCCGGCCGTTCACCCCCCGGCGACGCCCCTGACCAGGCCCGCGGCTGGCATCCTGAGAACCGGCGGGCCGGGCCTGGGACCCGGCCCGCCACCACCGGGCCGGCAGAGGCCGGATCGCGCCCCGACCTCGGGCCCGACCGAGGGTCAGACTGGAGGCCAGACCGGGGTGCTGGAGGCCAGACCGGGGTGCCGGACCGAGGAGGGATCGTGCGGGTACTCGTCGTCGGTGGAGGGATCATCGGGCTCGCGACCGCCGCACGCCTCGCGCGCCGCGGCGACGACGTGACCGTGCTGGAGAAGGAGCGCGACCTCGCCAGCCACCAGACCGGCCGCAACTCGGGCGTCATCCACTCCGGCCTCTACTACGCGCCGGGCAGCCTCAAGGCCCGGCTCGGCACGGCGGGCGCGGCGTCCATGACACGGTTCGCCGCCGAGCACGGCGTGCCCGTCGCCACCACCGGCAAGCTCGTGGTCGCGACCGGGGCCGACGAGCTCGACCGCCTGCACGTGCTGGCAGAGCGGGGCGCCGCGAACGGCGTGCCCGTGCGCGAGCTGAGCCCCGTCGAGGCCCGCGAGCACGAGCCCGACGTGGCGTGCGTCGGGGCGCTGCGTGTCGAGACCACGGGCGTCGTCGACTACCAGGGCGTGTGCGCCGTCCTCGCCCGGCAGGTGCGCGACGCCGGCGGCGCCGTGCTGCTCCGCCGCGCGCTGCACGGCGCCCGCGTCGTCGGCGCGCAGGTGCTGGCCGACGTCGCGGACGTCGCGACCGGCGAGCGTCACGAGCTGGTCGCCGACGCGCTCGTCGTCTGCGGCGGCCTGCACGCCGACCGCCTCGCACTCGCGTGCGGCGTCGACCCCGGCGCCCGCATCGTGCCGTTCCGCGGCGAGTACTTCGACCTGGCACCCACCGCCGCGGACCGGGTGCACGGCCTCGTGTACCCCGTGCCCGACCCGCGGTTTCCGTTCCTCGGCGTGCACCTCACCCGGGGCGTGCACGGCGACGTGCACGCCGGCCCCAACGCGGTGCTCGCGCTCGCCCGCGAGGGCTACCGGCGCGGCGACCTCGCGTGGCGCGACGTGCGGGACGCCGTGTCCTGGCCCGGCCTGTGGCGCCTGGCGGGGCGCCACCTCGCGCCCGCCGCCGGGGAGGTGGCCCGGTCGATGTCGCGCACGCTGTTCGCCGCGTCGGTCGCGCGCCTGCTGCCCGGCACGACGGCGGACGACCTGCACCCCGCGCCCGCCGGCGTGCGGGCCCAGGCCGTGGCCCGCGACGGCTCGCTGGTGGACGACTTCCTCGTCCGCACCGCGCCGCGCCAGGTGCACGTGATCAACGCGCCGTCGCCCGCCGCCACCGCGTCGCTGGAGATCGCCCGGCACATCGAGGCCGAGCTGGACCGGACGCTGGCGTCCGTGCTGTGAGGCCCGCGTCCGCGGGTGTCGTCAGACGCTGACGCTGCGCCGCAGGTACTCGCTCTTCGCAACGGCGTCCGGGACGTCGCGACGAAGTTCCTTCTGCGCCGCCTCCGGCGTTCGGCGCACCTGCCGCTCGACCGACCTCGTGCGCACGGCATTCGTGACCAAGGCTCCCGCAGTGGTCGTGAGGCGCGGGCGCGCCGCCGCGTACAGCGCTCCCCCCTGGTGCGCGTCACCCGGTAGTGCCGGGAACTGGACCCGGGAGTCCTGCAGGGCGCCGGGCAGGCCGCCCAGAGCGAGGAGCCCGAACCGGACGTCCGCGAGCCAGACGAGCCAGTTCGCCCCGGCCTGCGCCGCGTGGAAGGCGAGCAGGATCACGGTGTCGACGGGGTCCGTGGTCCACAACGCGCGCCCTCCGCCGACGTCCACACGCCTCCGGCGCTCGAGCATGCCCTCCATGTCGGTGCGGAACCGCTCCCGCAGGCCAGGCTGCACCGCGTAGTCCCGGTGCAGGTCCACGTGCGAGCCCTGCGGTGCACGGATGGCGTACTCCGCGCGCATCTCGGCCAGCATCAGCGGCCAGTTGCGTGCCGAAGGCTTCGTCGGCGCGCTCCGGGACCGCGGTCTGCTCGTCGAGGGCTGACGACGCTCTCAGACGGTGAGCAGTGCCAGGTCGTGCCGCACCATGCGGCCTACGATCTCGTCGAACGGGATCGTGCCGCCCCACCCCAGCACCTCGTGCGCCCTACGGGGGTCCCCGACCTGCTCGGCGGGGTCGACCGGGCGCACGAACCGCTGGTCGACCTCCACGTGCTCCGCCCAGTCGTCGATGCCGGCAGCGGCGAACGCCGCGGCGACGAACTCGGCGACCGATCGGGTCCGTCCGGAGGCCACGACGAAGTCATCCGCCGCCGGGTGGCGCACGGCCCGCACCATGGCGTCGACGTAGTCCGGGGCCCAGCCCCAGTCACGACGGACGTCGAGGTTGCCGAGCGAGAGCGTGCCGGCCCCATCGATCGCGATCCGTGCAGCGGCCGCCGTGATCTTGCGGGTCACGAAGGTCTCGGGGCGCCGGGGCGACTCGTGGTTGTAGAGGACGCACGCGGACACGCCGAGCCCACGCGCCCGGTACACCGCGGCCATCTGGTGGGCGTAGGCCTTCGCGGCGCCGTAGGGCGATGACGGCCGGAACGCCGTGCCCTCGTCCTGCGGCGTCCGGTCCGGGGTGCCGAAGATCTCCGCGCTGGAGGCCTGCAGCACCCGGACGGGCCTTCCGGCGTCCTCCTGGAGGCGCCACGCGGCCTCGTAGAGGGCCACGGCCCCGAGGCCGGACGCTGCGCCCGTCTCGACAGGATGCTGCCAGGAGTACGCGACCGAGCTGATTCCGCCGAGGTTGTATATCTCGTCCGGCCTCGTGCTGTGCACGAGGCCCGCCATCCCCTCGGCGTCAGCCAGGTCCCCGACGTGGAGGCGGGCCTCGGCAGGAAGCCCGTCCAGGCGATCGGTGGAGCGGACCAGGCCGTACACCTGCACACCCTCGCCGATCAGACGCTCGGCGAGGTACGAGCCGTCCTGACCCGCGATACCCGTGACGAGGGCAACCGTCACCGGCGCATCCCCACCAGCTCCGCCTGCTCCTCGAGGTCGTTCTCGACCATCATCGCCACGAGGCGCTCGAAGTCGACCCGGCGCTCCCAGCCCAGCACGTCACGCGCCTTCGACGGGTCCCCGATGAGGAGGTCGACCTCGGCCGGCCGCATGAAGCGCGGGTCCTGCTCGACATAGCCGGACCAGTCCTCGACGCCCACGCACCCGAACGCGACGTCGAGCAGTTCCCGGATGGAGTGCGTCTCGCCGGTCGCGACCACGTAGTCGCCGGCCTCCGGCTGCTGGAGCATCCGCCACATCGCCTCAACGTAGTCGCCGGCGAAGCCCCAGTCGCGGCGGGCGTCGAGGTTGCCGAGCGTCAACGAGTCCTGCAGGCCGAGCTTGATCCGCGCGACGGCCTGCGAGACCTTGCGCGTCACGAACTCCGGCCCGCGCCGCGGCGACTCGTGGTTGAACAGGATGCCGCTCGACGCGTGCATCCCGTAGGACTCCCGGTAGTTGATCGTCATGTAGTGCCCGAACACCTTCGCGACGCCGTACGGCGACCGCGGCCACAGCAGCGTCGACTCGCGCTGCGGCACCGCCTGCACCTTGCCGAACATCTCCGAGCTCGACGCCTGGTAGAACCGCACGCTGCCCGGGTCGTCGCCCGCGTGCAGGCGTACGGCCTCGAGCATGTTGAGGACGCCCTTGCCCGTCACCTCGCTGGTGAGGGTCGCGTTCTCCCACGAGTACGCCACGTAGGAGATGGCGCCGAGGTTGTAGACCTCGTCTGGGCGCGACGCGTCGAGCGCCCGCAGCAGGGACGAGAGGTCGGTCAGGTCGCCCGCGACGAGTTGCACGTCCGGGACGGTCCGGCGCACGAGGTCGAGCTTCGGGTTGTTCTGCCCGCGGATGAGTCCCCAGACCTCGTAGCCCTTCGACAGCAGCAGCTCGGACAGGTACAGCCCGTCCTGCCCAGTAATTCCGGTGATCAGCGCTCGAGGCATGTCGGAACCCGTTCTGTGTGCGCGCCGTGACAGCGCCGCTCGGCCTGCCCGGCACTGCCCTGAGACGCCACCACGCTAGCCACGAAACCGCGACTTTCGGCCGGTCTCATGGGGTGAACAGGTGCTGCACCGGGGTGAATCTACAAGCGCCGGACCGCTCACCGTGGGATCGTCGGCAGGAGTTCATCCCTCCGGGACCTCGACCAGATCGGGTAGGAGCGAGAACGATCGAAGACATGCCGAACCAGCCCCGAGGACGTCGTGGCCACGCAACGCGGGCCTTCGTGCTGGCCGCGTGCTTTGGCGTCCTGTACGTGGTGGCGATCGTCGCGCCGTGGGGTCAACAGGCCGACGCGCGGCTCCTGGGCATGCTGGGAGGTGCCGCCGTCGCCGTGCGCCCGGTTGCCGACGTGCTGCGCGGTGGGCTCGTGGTCGCCGCCATCGGGGTCGCACTCATGCTCGGCGTCCTCGCGATCGTCCGGCACCGGTGGCTGCCGACGGTCACGTTCGCCGCGACCACCGTCCTCTGCGCGATGCTGAGCGTCGTGCTCCGGGACGTCGTGCTGCCGCGCCCCGTCTACGGCGAGGTGTTCGCCTACGCGCACAACACGTTCCCGAGCACCCACGTCACGGTGACGGCAACTCTGGGAATCGCGATCGTCGTGCTGTGGCCGTATCGCGGCGGGTACGAACGCGTCGTGGTGCGCGAGGCGGTCCGGGTGGCCATCGTCCTTGCCTGCCTGGTCAACGTCGTCACGTTCGCTCACCGCCCGGCCGACGTGCTCGGGTCGTTGCTCCTTGTCGCCGTCGTGACGTCGGTGGTCGGTGTCATCGACCCAGCGCTCGTTTCACCCGTCACCGACGACAGTTCACCCAGGTCACAGCCCCCCGCGCGCGACGCCCGTCGTAGCGTCGGTAAATGGCCACGCGACGCCGGCACATTACGCGACTCTCCGTCCTCGCCCTCGCGCTGACGGCGGGCCCGCTCGCGCCCGCGGTGGCCGACGACGGCGGCGTCTCTGGCGCGGCGTCGCAGGCGGTCACGTGGACCTGCACCGGGGAGCCGTGCCCCTGGGGCGAGTCGACGGCAGGAAACGCCGCCGTGTGGCCCGACGGTTCGGGCGCGGTCTCGTCGCGGTACGGCTACACGACGTCCGCCCCGATCTACCTTCCCCGAGCCACAGCGGACGGTGCGACGATCACCGTGCTCACCGGGTCGGCGGGCGTATACGCCGGCCCGCTCGACAGCCCGCACCGGGCCCTCGCGTCGCTGTCTCCCGGCGACTCGTTCACGGTCGAAGACCTCACAGCCGGCGACGTGCTCTCACTGCAGAACGACGGCGGGCAGTTCGCCTATACGTTCTCCCCCGGCTCGGCGACTGAGCCGACGCCGGAGCCCACCCCGACGCCAGACCCCAGCCCCGAGCCGCCCGACGGCCCAGGCACCACGTCACGACCGGTCACCTGGAGCTGCATCGGCGAACCATGCCCCTGGGGCGAGTCGACCTCCGGGAACGCCGTCGCGTGGCCCGAGGCCTCCGGTGCCATCACGGAGCGACACGGTTACACGACCTCCGAAGCCGTCTACCTGCCCGCCGACGTGGCCAACGGCGACACCATCACTCTCCTCACCGGCTCCGCCACCCTGTACGCCGGCACGCCCGACGGGGCGCACGGCAGCATCGCGCGTCTCACCGCCGGCCAGGAGCACACCGTCACAGGCCTGACCTCCGACCAGTACCTGTCGGTCCAGAACGACGGCTCCGCCTTCACCTACGGGCACACCCCCGGCGACGCAACCACCCCGGACCCCGAGCCCACGCCGACACCCACCCCGACGCCCGAGGTGCCCGACGACGCCGTCGTCATGGAGTCGACCCTCGCGCTCTGGCACTGCGACGCGTACGCGACGTGCGCCGACGACGGCTGGGCCCCGTGGGTCGGCGGGGCCGTCGCCTGGCCTGAGTGGTCCGCCTACCCCGACAACGCCCGCGAGGGCTCCAACTCGCGCACCGTGAAGGACCTCGACGGCGAGACGATCTACCCGTACATGGGGGCGTGGGCGGACGGCTGCCAGATCTACGTGCTCGAGGGCGAGGTCCTGGTGATCGAGTGGGAGCGCGGGACCGACACCTGGCGTCCTACCCGGCTCTCCCCCGGCGACGTCCACACGATCGAGCTGGAGGGCGCGGAAGACGGCGCGATGATCGAGACCCCGGACACGCCCACCACGTTCCGCGTCGCCCTGGCCGAGTGCACGCCGGCGCCGCTGCAGTGACGCACGGTCGATGACCGGCGTTCCGGTCAGGCCCGTCCGCGGTACAGCGCCTCGTACCGGTCGACCACGGCGTCCAGCGTGAACTCCTGGACCCGTTCGAGGGCCGAACGCGCGAGGACGTCCCGCCGGGCGTCGTCGGCGAGGAGCTCCGCGAGCGCCGCCCCGATCTCCTCGAGGGGGGCCACCTCCGCGGTGCGGCCGCCGTCCGTCACGTACATCGCGCCGGGGTTGGGCGTGGTCACCACCGGGAGCCCGGACGCCATCGCCTCGACGTACGGGATGCCGAACCCCTCGTAGTCGCTCGGCAGGCAGAACGCCCATGCCTGCTGGAAGGCGCGCACCATCTCCTCGTCGGACAGCCGCCCGAGCGCCCGGACCCCGGGTCCCACGTCGTCGGGGACGTCCCTGCTGACCATCCAGAGCTCGGCGTCGGGATGCTTCGGCAGCACGGTCTCCTGGAACTGGCGCGCCAGGTCCGCGCCACGCTTGCGCCCGTGCCAGTAGCCGACGAACAGGACGACCGGGTGGTCCGACCGGTGCGACGCGCCGGGGCGGAACCGGCGCACGTCCGTTCCGCACGGGACGACGTCCTGCACCCACGGATACCAGCGCCGCGTCTCCGGCGAGATCACCACCGTGTGGTCGGCGACGAGCGACGCGAGCACCTCCGACAGCCCGAGGAGCACCATGCGCGCCCTCTCCTTGACGCCCTTGATGGTGCGGGCCTCCTCGAAGCATGACCCGGCGAGCGTCCGCACGTGCCGGGGCACGCGGCGGCGCCACAGCCAGTAGTCGTCGCCCCAGGCGTGCAGCACGTCGTAGGAGGACAGGTCGACGCGCCGCAGCGCCAGGGCGAACCGGAAGGTCCGCAGCGAGCCCGCCATCCGCACGTGCTGGTGCCCGTACACGGCGCCGTCGACCGGGGGGCAGTCGCTCAGCACGGTGACGTCGTGCCCGCGGCGTGCGAGCTCGGTCGCGAGCTCATGCACCTGGTAGCCGATCCCCTGCTTGCTGGTGCTCGGCAGGTAGTAGGAGATGATCGCGATCCGCAGGGGCCGCGCGTCGACGGTGACGTCCGCGGTGAAGTCGCCGCTCATCGCAGGCCATCCCGGAGCGCCTCGAGCCACCCGCGACCATGCCGAAGGTCGGGCTCGAGGTGGTTCCCCTCCGCCCACTCGTTCCACGACTTGACCCAGAGCAGGCGCTCGTCGGACGGGCGGTGTGCGATCGAACTCACGGCCTGCTGCACGTTCGCGCGGAACTTCTCGGGCTCCGCACCGTGCAGCACCACGCCCCCGCGGCCGGAGCGCGGAGAGTTGTCCCAGTTGGGGTAGACGCACGGCTGGATCAGGTCGCCGGTGCGGTTCTGCCCCGCCCAGTCCGTCGAGTACGGGAAGACCTCGGGCCCACCGGCAAGCTTGCGCAAGGCCCGCATCCGCAGCAGCTCCGCCCGGGACGTCCCCGCCGGCATCCGCATGTACACCCCCGCGTCGAACCCGTCCTCCTTCACCCGGTCGTACCGTGGCCCGCCCCCGAGCAGGTCACTCATCTCCGCGACGAGGTACAGGCCCTCGAGGCCGGCCTTGCGCGCCAGCGACTGCCAGAGGTCGACGAAGACCGCGGCGTCCGGCAGCTCCTCGGGCCTGAAGACGTAGAAGACGGGCCGCCCACCGACACGCAGGTAGCGGGGGTCGCGGAACGCGGGCAGGACCGCCTCGAAGTGGGCGGTGTAGTCGTCCACACCCGGGTAGTGCTGCTGGACGAGGACGCGGTCGGCCTCACCGTGCCAGATGCCGCTCCACGTCTGGTTGGCCCACGCGAGGCAGAACGAGACTTCCGGCGCCCTGGCGGCGAGCACCTCCGCGAACGGGCGCTCGAGGATCCGCCGACCGTTACCGAACCAGTAGTGCCAATACGCGAACGCCTCGACGCCGTACTGCTGGGCGAGCTCGGACTGAGCGGCCCGCGCCTCGGGCAGCCGGAGGTCGTAGAAGCCGAGGTCCGCCGGCACCAGAGGCTGACGGTGCCCCGGGTACAGGCGCCGAGCCCGCGCCACGTTGGTCCACTCGGTGAACCCGGGGCCCCACCACTGGTCGTTCTCCGGGATGGGGTGGAACTGCGGCAGGTAGAAGGCGACTGCTCTGGCTTCCAAGGTCTCGTCCCTCTCGTTCGACGTCATGCCCGGCTCGCCGCGACGACCCGGAGCAGGGGCAGCGCGACCCGGCGCAGCCTCGCCGGCACCGACCGGGCGACGGCGTCCGCGTCCGCGGGAGTGATACCCGAGCGGGTCAGCCGCACCAGGCCGACGAACAGCCCGAGACCGACGACGCCCGCCAGGGCCGCCGACGGCACCGGTGGCGCCCCGATGCCGTCGACCCCCCACCAGGTCGTCACGGACACGGCGGCACCGAGGACGAAGGGCAGGATCATGCCGAGCACTCGCCGGGCGGGGAGCTTCAAGGACCGCGACTCGATGACGAGTAGGGAGACGAAGAGCAACACGGCTGCTGCCGCGTTCCCGAGGACCGCGCCCCAGACGCCGAGGGGGCGCACCAGCGCGAGGGTGAGCACGACATCGACCACAAGGCACGAGAGGTTGGTCCATAGCAGCCAGGTGCCCTTGAGCCGCGCCATGATGAACGCCTTGAGCGGGCCGGCCACCACCAGGAGACCGCCGGCCACGCTGAGGACCACGAGGACCGGGGGGACGGCGGCGAACTCCGTGCCGTAGATGGTGGGGACCAGCAGTGCGAACGCGGGCGTCGCGGCGGCGACGACGGCTGCGGTGGCCGTCGACGACGCGCGCAGCGTCCGGCCGAGCGCCCGGCCCACCGAATCGAGGTCCACCTCGCGCAGGCCCGAGATCGCCGGGACCAGCGGACCGAGCAGCGCCTGCGCCGGGGCGAAGAGGTGGACCCCGAGACCGATCGCCAGTGCGAACACACCGGCCGCCTCCGGCTCGGACAGCCAGGTCAGTACCATGACCTCGCTGCGCGAGGAGACAAATGCCTCGACCAGGCCCGCGGCGCCGGCCGGGACCGCGAACGCCCAGAACCCGGGAGGGAAGCGCCGGAAGCGCGGCCACAACAGCACACGCCGGTACATCGGTGCGACGAAGTACAGGTAGGCCACGGCTCCCACACCGACGGCAACCAGCCGCACCGCCCAGATCGAGTCGGCGGTGCCAACTGTGGTGGCCGCGACCACCACCAGGATCTGCGCGACGAGGTTGACAATCATGGCCGACTGCGCGTTCTGCGCCGTCTTGTTCTCGATGGCGAGCGCGTCGCCCGCCCCGGAGAAGGTGAGCGGCACCAGCACGCCGAAGACCAGAGCGACCGCCGTGAGCATCGGGTCCGCGTCGATCAGCAGCAGGACCGCGGCACCGACCACCGGCACACCGACGAGCATCTTGTAGGCCTGCGCCGCCGAGAGCATGTGCTTGACCTCGGCGAACCGCCCGGCGGCGTGCGCCTTCGACCCGAACTGGACCAGCCCGGTCCCGACGCCCAGGTCGATCGTCGTGAGGACGAGGGCAAGGACCGTCGAGAGATACGCGAGCCGGCCATAATCCACGACGCCGAGCACCCGGGCGATGACGATGTTGACGACGAAAGCCAGCGGCAGCATCACCGCGACGTGGACCAGGGTCCAGAGCGCCCCCCGGATCGCCCTGTCCTGCAGCTCGCCACGCGTCATGACCGGGGTTGCCTCGTCCTCCGGCGGCACGACGGACTTCTCCTCGGTGCTCATCGCGCGCTCGTGGCGACCACGCCGTGGTCGGGGCAGAGGTCTGCGCTATCGGTCACAGGGGACATCGTTTATGAGGTCTGCGCGCTTTCCGAGAGCCAGAGCGGTTTTTCAGCCGCGCTTCGCCACCTTTCACCCTCGGGCTTTTGCACCCGCACGCCTAGGCTCGACGTCATGGCCGTTGGTGCCCAGGCCGGGAACCACGTGCACGTGATCACCCCCGGCGACCACTTCTCCCCCTCGACCGGGAGCGCGCTCCCCTCGGTCGTCCACGGCCTCGCGGGCGCGACCCCGCAGGGTTCCCCACGGTCCAAGGTCGTCGTGGCACGGGGGACGTATCCCGACCACTACCCCACCGCCGACGTCGTCCAGTACGAGCAGGTCCTGCCGCGACGCACCGACCGCTACCGCGACGTGGCCGCCTCCCACCTGGGCCTGTCCCGAGCCGGGGCTCGCCGGGGCCTCGCCGCCGCGTTGACCGGCCAGGCGCGCTGGCCGGCGTCCGTCGTCCTCGGGCACAACATGCCGCAGCTGGTCCCGCTGGTCGACGTCGACCGGCACGCGGCGGTGCTGTACGCGCACAACGAGCTCCTGCGGACGTACTCGCCCCGGGAGGCGGGCCGGGTGCTCGACGGCGCGGGCGCGATCGTGTGCGTCAGCGGCTTCGTCGCCGACCGGACCTCGGACCGCCTCCCGCCGCGGCTCCGCGGGCGGGTGCGGGTGGTGCACAACGCGGTCGACACCGCGCTCTTCCGGCCCGACGACGGCCGGGAGGCCGGCGGCCCGCTGCGTGTCCTGTTCGTCGGGCGCATGGTGCGGGACAAGGGCCCCGACGTCCTGATCGACGCCCTGAAGGCCCTTCGCCGGCCGGACGTGGTCGCCACGTTCGTCGGCACGCCGCACTTCGCGCCGGGAGCGCCGCTGACCCGCTACGAACGGCAGCTACGCGTCAGCGCGCGACCCCTGGGCGACTCGGTCCGCTGGCTCCCGTTCCGGCCCCGGGCGGAGGTGGCCCAACTCATGCGCGCGGCCGACGTGGTGGTGGTCCCCTCCCGCTGGGACGAGCCGTTCGCGCTCACCGTCCTCGAGGGCATGGCGTCCGGCGCCGCGGTCGTCGCGTCGCGGGCCGGCGGCATCCCCGAGGCGGCCGGCAGCGCGGGCCTGCTCGTACCGCCTGACTCACCGGACGCCCTGGCGCAGGCGCTGAAGAGCCTCGCGGACGACCGGGCGCTCCTCGCCGAGAGCCGCGAACGCTGCCGGCGGCACGCCCGGGCCAACGACTGGCGCACGGCCCGGCGGCGGCTCGACGACGTGCTGGCGGGCCTGGGACTGACGTCGACGAGCTCCACCACGACGACACCGGCCGGCTGAGCGGCTAGGCCGGCCCGACGACCAGGAGCCAGTCGCCGCCGTCGTCCGCATTCCGCCCGGGGGTCCGCACGCGCCCGCGCAGCTCGGCCGCGACCTGGGCGCCGGACGACGGATCCACCCATCGGGCCGATGCCTCGGGGGCGAGCGCAGCCAGGTCGAGGCCGATCTCGCGCTCGGTGGGGACGTAGACGACCGCGTACCGCCCGTCGGCCGTGGCCGCCGCCGTCACCCGTTCGCTCTCGAGGACGTCGATGCCCTCGCCGTCGCCCGACGACGCGCCCTGGCCCGAGACGACCAGGGCGTCCGTCGGGCTCAGCTCCCACCACGGCAGCGACTCGAGGGCGTCGCGCACCACGCCGACCTGGCGCAGGCCGGGGCTGTCGAGACGAGTTTCCCAGCCGTCGTGGAACTCCCAGTCGTCGCTCCCGTAGAAGTCCCCCGGCGAGCCCGAGGTCAGCGCCCACGCGGCCTGCCGCCGCAACGTCTCGTTCGTCGTCCCCGGCCCGGACGGGTCGTTGTTCTCGCCCTCGTAGTTCCCCTCGCCGAAGAGCGCCGGCATCGCGGGCCGGCGGTCGTAGGCCTCCCGGACGGCGGTGTCGGTGGGCAGGTAGGAGTACACGAAACTGAAGTCCACCCGCGGGGCCCAGTACGGATTGTCGGTCGAGATCGAGCTCGGGTAGCCCAGCTGGATCGAGAACGGTCGGTCGTCACCGGTGTCGCGGATGCCCTCGAGGACCTCGTCGAAGCACCGGTCGACGTCGCTGCCGGCGGCCAGGTCGTCCGTCTGCGGGAAGTAGTCCCCGCCCGTCATCCAGACGAGGCCCGGGAGGTCCGCGGCCCACGTGCCGACCCGGCCGCCGTACGTCCGGCAGTCCTGGAGGGACGACGTGGCGAACGCACGCCCCACGGTCCAGCCGTCGACGGGGTACAGGAACACCGAGATGCCCCGCGCGGCGGCCGCCGCGAGGGTCGCGTGCGCGCGCTCCCAGTACGCCGGGTCCCAGGACAGGACGTCTCCGTCGACGAAGGGACGGATCCCGTCGTTCGTCGTCCCGTCGTCGCCGGGCCCACCGTTGGCCGACGCGCCCAGCAACGAGACGATCATGGCGTTGATACCGCGTTCTTGGCGGTCGTCCAGGTACTTGACGGCATCCTCGGGTGTCAGGTCGACGAGGAGCGACCAGGGCGAGTCGCCTCGGACCAGGATCGGCGCGCCGTCCTGGTCGAGGAAGTACCGCCCGCCCGGCTCGACGCCGGTGACGAACCGCGTACCGGCGGGGACGTCGACCATCGGCGCGGGCGTGGCAGGAAGCTCTGGAGTGACGGGCTCCGCCGAGCCCGTGATCGAGCTCACCCGGCCCTCGTGCACCCGGTCCCACCACAGCGCGCCTGCCCCCACCGCCAGGAGGAACGCCACCGCGGCGACGACGGCGACGGCACGGCGGACCCACGGGGACGACCTCGCGCGCGCCACGGTGCGAGGCCCTCCTCAGCCGGTGAGCCCGGCAGCCGTCGCGACATCGCGGGCCATCCCGCGCCATCGCGGGAGCACCCAGCCCGGCCCGATCTGCGTCCAGCACCGGACCTTCTCCGCGATGGGGAGATCGGACGTGCCGACCGCCCGGTAGAGCTCGAGGTTGAGCCTCGACTGCGGGAACGCGAAGCGCACCCCTGCCGAGGGCGCATGCCACTTGACCTGCTCGTGCCCCTGCAAGGAAAGCTGCTCGGGCATCCGCCGTTGGAGGAACGACTGGTCGTCCACGACGACCGCCCTCCCCTGGCACAGCAGCTCGGTGAGCAGGACGACGTCGTCGCCCACCATCGCCAGGAGAGGACGCACCCTCTCGAGCGCGCTCCTCCTGATGACGCCATACATGACGTGTGCGGCGAGAGACCGGTAGAGGTTCCGGATGCGCAGGTGCGCCGAGCTGTCGTCCAGGCCCAGCTGCGTGTCGTTCAGATCCTCGAAGAGGTGGCCCTCACCGTCGACGAGGCGTGTCCGTGTCATCGCGAAGGCCGCGTCGGGGCGCGCCGCCAGGGCCTCGACGCACGACGAGGCGAATGTCGGGAGCTTGATGTCGTCGACGGCCATCCAGCTGAACAGCGGGGACGACGTCACCTCGACCACCCTCCGGTAGTTCCAGGTGCCCCCGCGGTTCGTCTCCGAGCGGAGGTACCGCACCCGCGGATCGGCAGCCGCCGCCGCGCGGCAGATCTCCTGGGTGGCGTCGGTCGAGCCGTTGTCGGAGACGACGACCTCGATGTCCTCGTAGTCCTGGGTCAGCAGCGATCCCAGGGCGTCCTTGAGGTATCGCTCGCCGTTGTAGACGGGGAGCCCGAACGCCAGCGAAGCGGTCACCGGTCTGCCGCCCTTCCGAGCTCGAGGATGCTCTTCGCGACCACGAATGCCTCGGCGAAGCGACTCCGGCACTCCATTCCGCGCAGTCGCATCAGCCCGAGGAAGACCTCGTGGTCCCACCAGTCGTGGGCCTTCTGGGACGGGTAGCACGCGTCGAGCAGCTCGACCTTGCGCCGTGCCAGGTCGTCGTCGACGCGCACGTAAGTGGTCGGGCGGCCCATGTCGCCGTCCCACTTCGGGATCTCGTAGTGCAGCACCACCGCGTCGCGCCACACGGTGGGCGCCAGCCGCCCGACCAGCCGATGGTCCTGGTGCGCGTCGTCGGCTCGGGGCGCGAGCACCAGGTGCGGCGCCGGGTTCCGCTCGGCGTGCTCGTGCAGGGCTGCCTTGGCGCCGCCCCAGTGCTCCGGGAGGCGCCCGTCGGGCAGTCCGGCGAAGCGGGACGTGGCCCCGGGCAGGTACGCCTCGGCGGCCGCGCGCGCCTCGGACTCTCTGTCCGGGTCTCCCGTGAGCGTGAGGAACGCCACCTCCGTCCCGCCGCGGGCGGCCAGGGTAAGCAGCGTGCCGCCGCAGGCGATCTCGACGTCGTCGGGATGGGCGGCGAGGCATACGACCCGCAGCGGCCCCGCCGGGAGCGAGAGCCCGATCACGAGACGGCCCCCGCTCGCTCGTGGAGCGCGCGCCCGGCCGAGGGGTCGTCGTCGGCGATCGCACCGAGGAACGTCATGAGCCGCGAGGACTGCTCGGACAGCCGCAGCCTGGCCTGGTCCAGCGGGTCCGGGTCGTCGTCCGCGTCGGACCCCAGCAGCTCGAGCGCCTGGGCCGCGACCGAGTCGGGGTCGAACGCGTCGATCGCGTGCGCATGCCTCCCCTGGCCGAACTGTCCGAGCAACCAGGTCTGCTTCTTGCCGTAGCCCAGTGACACGACCCGCAGCCGCAGCCGCAGCGCGGCGACCAGGTGGTGGTAGCGGGACGCGACGACGACACGACATCCGGCGATCGCTCGCGAGACGTCCTCGAGGGAGTGCGTCTCGGCGGCAGCGACACAGCCGGGGCCGAACGACGCGGAGCGGGCGGCGACCTCCTCGACCGTCGGCGTGTCGGGGAGCGCCCCGCCGACGAGGACGACGTCGACCCCGGCCTCGGCGAGGGGCCGCACCACCCGGAGCACCCGGTCGACATACGCACGTCGGTCGGCGCCGGTCTCGGCCGTCCCGATCCCGCGATACTCGATCACCCCGACTGCGACCGCGACCTGTCTCGTGCCGACGTCCCGGCGGTCACCCGGGATGCCCAGCACCAGGTCAGGAACCAGGGCCGGCCTTCTCCGTACCCCGAGCCGGTGTGCCGCTCGCGCCGACCCCTCGTCCCGCACCGACAGGTAGGTCGCCAAGCTCAGCGTCCATCGAAAGAGGCGCGCTGTCACTGGGTGGAAGGCCTCGTCGACCCCCACCGACAGCACGACGAAGGGACGCCGCAGGAGACGGGCCGCGAGCGCGTACCAGAACAGGGTTAGCGGAATACCTCCCGGGGCGATCGCCAGCCCTTCGAAGATCCCGGTCCCCGGAACGAGCACCACGTCGAGTCCACGCACCGTCCGCACGGCCGACCACGCGTCGGCCACCTTGCCCACGAGGCCCCGGGCGCCGCCCCGGGGAGCCGTCGGGTGGTGCAGCGGAACCGCCGCGACACGATGCTCGGCCGCCACCACGTCATGCTTGTCGGCGACGACCACAGGGGTGATCCTGCGGTCCGCCCGGAGGATGTCGAGCATGGCCGCGAGCGACGCCTCGTTCCCGAAGTTGTGGACGCCGAACTCGCCGACCAGCCCCACGCGGACGCTGCGCCCCGATCGACGACCCACTAGACGGCCCGTGGGAGCGGGGCGACGTCGCCCACGTCGACCTCCGGTGCGCGGCGCACGGAGAGCTGGCGGCGGGCGTCCCACACGGCCCACGGCCGGTCGCCGATCCGGTTCATCTCCTCCAACGCGGACCGCTCCTTGAGCGTGTCCATCGGCGCCCAGAACCCTCGGTGCGGGTGCACCCGGAAGCGTCCGTCCCGGGCGGCACGGACGCAGGCGTCCATGACCAGGTCCTCCCCCTCGGCGAGGTAGTCGAAGATGCCCTGGCGCAGCACGAAGTAGCCGCCGTTGATGCACATGGTCATGTCGGCCACCGGTTCGAGGTCGCGCATCGTCCCGTCGGGGTCGAACCGCACCACGTGGAACGAGTCCTGCGGGGAGACGGCCATGAGCGAGCCCACGGCGTCCGTGGCCATGAAATCGTCGACGATGCGGTCCATCGGCGCGTCCGTGAGCACGTCCCCGTAGTTGGCGAGGAACACCTCGTCGTCGTCCAGGAACCGACGCACGCGGCGGAGGCGCTCGCCGATGGCGGTGTCGATGCCGGTGTCGACGAACGTGATGCGCCACTCGCTGATGTCGCTGCTCAGCAGCTCGACCTGCTCGCCCCCCTTGGTGAGGACGAAGTCGTTGGAGTGCGTCTCCTGGTAGCTCAGGAAGTAATCCTTGACGGCGTTCGCCCCGTAGCCGAGGGCCAGGACGAACTCGGTGTGCCCGAAGTGCGCGTAGTACTTCATGATGTGCCACAGGACGGGCCGCGACCCGATCGGCATCATCGGCTTGGGCAGCGAGTCCGGGCCGGAGCGCATCCGCATCCCCAGCCCGCCGCAGAACAGCACGACCTTCATGACGAACTCCCTTCGGCGGTACCGGGCACGTGATGGACGCGGCGCGGGGCGGCGCGGGGTCGCAAGGCCGGGGCGACCGGCCTGCCGTCGATGAACCCGTCCGTGGTGCCGGCGTCGAGCGCTGCGGCGTACACGGGCAGCGCCCCCGCGACGGCGTCCACGGTCCGGTCCACGTCGACGTCGGTGTGCGCAGCGGAGACCACGAACGACTGGGCCAGCACGCCGCGGCGCAGCAGCTCGGCGAGGAAGAGCGTGCGGTACGCCTGCGAGCGCGCGCCGGCGGGGTCGCGGGTGCCGAAGACCAGGCACGCCGGGTGCCCGGAGACGGTCACGTGGCTACCGAGCCCTGCCGCGTCGACGACCTGCTGCACGCCCGCGCGCAGCCGCTCCCCCTGGGCGGCCATGATGCCGGGCACATCCGCCGCCGCGTACTCCCGGTGCACGGCCAGCCACGCCGCCAGGCCCGCCGTCTCGGCGCCGTGCGTCGTCGACAGCAGGAAGACGCGGCGTGCGTCCGTCGCCAGCCCGCCGAGCTCCATGAGCTCGCGACGCCCCGCGAGCGCCGACACGGCGAACCCGTTGCCGAGCGCCTTGCCCCACGTCGACAGGTCCGGCGTCACGCCGAAGACCGACTGCGCGCCCCCGGCGGCCCAGCGCATCCCTGTGATGATCTCGTCGAAGACGAGCACGACGCCCTGGCGGTCGCACAGGTCGCGCAGGCCCTCGAGGTACCCGGGCGGCGGGCTCGCGTGGGCCGTCGCGGCCTCGAGCACGAGGGCGGCGACGCGGCCGTCGTGCTCGGCGAGCAGGGCCTCCACCGCGGGTAGGTCCCCGTACGGGAAGCGGAGGGTGAGGTCGGCGATCGCGCGGGGGATGCCCGCGTCCATCGCCGTCGTGCCGATGAACCAGTCGTCCGTGGAGAAGAACGGGTGGTCGGCGCACACGGCGACGAGGTCGCGGCCCGTGGCGGCGCGGGCCAGGCGCACCGCGGCCGTCGTGACGTCCGAGCCGTTCTTGGCGAACTTCACCATGTCCGCGCCCGGCACCTGGTCGCAGAACGCCTCCGCGGCGTCGAGCTCCCACGTGCTGGGCCGCGAGAAGCTCACGCCGTCGGCGATCGCCGCCGCCACGGCGTCGACGACGGGTCGGAACCCGTGCCCGAGCGTGACGCTGCGCAGCCCCATGCCGTACTCGACGTACTCGTTGCCGTCGACGTCCCACACGTGCGCGCCCGCCCCGCGCGCGAGCACCGGCGCCATGCGCTCGGGGTACTGGTCCGCGCCGCGGGCGTACGTGTGCGCACCCCCGGGCACCAGCCGGTGCAGCCGGTCCTGGGCCGCCGCCGAGCGCTCGAACGACGGGCCCTGCCCGGCGGGCTGCGACAGGTGCTGCGCCAGCTGCGTCATCGTGTCCCCCAGCGGAGTGGGTCAGGAGGTGGGTCGTGAAGCGTGGTGGGGGCGGCAGGGGCCGTCCCCGCCGCCAGTCTGCGATGCGGTTCCTGCCGGTTGAAGGGGCCGCAGGCCTTTTCATCCAGTGGGCCGGAGGACTTCACCCGTCCCGACCGCTGCCCGCTCCGTACGGTGTGACCATGCAGGTGCTGCCCACCACCCTCGACGGAGTTCTGCTTCTCGCCCCCACCCCGCACCGGGACGAGCGCGGGCTGTTCACGCGCACGTTCGACACCGCCACCGCGGCACGCGCCGGCCTGGTTCCCGCGGCGTTCGTGCAGGACAGCCAGTCCCGCTCCCGCCTGGGCGTGGTGCGGGGGCTGCACGGCCGCGTGGGCGGCGGCGAGGCCAAGCTGGTGCGCGTGGCGCACGGCGCCGTGCACGACGTCGTCGTCGACGCCCGGCCGGGATCGCCCACGTTCGGCCGTTGGGAGGCGTTCCGGCTCGACGACGTCGGCTTCCACGTGCTGTACGTGCCGCGCGGCTGCCTGCACGGGCACCAGACCCTGACCGACACGGCCGACGTCTGCTACCGCATCGACGCCGAGCACGACCCCGCCGAGGATGTCGCCGTGCACCATCTCGACCCCGACCTCGCCGTCGACTGGCCCCTGCCCGTCTCGCTCGTCAGCGACCGCGACGCCGCCGCCGGGTCGTGGGCCGTGCTGTCCGAGCAGCTGCTCGCGGGCTCGTCCGGAACGCCACAAAGGCCCCGATAGCGCCACGGTGTGTCGCGCCGAGGCGCACCGAGCTTCACATTCGGGGCACTGCGCCGAGAACTCCTCCATGGCCACCTCGTCACCAGGGCAGCCGAGGTGCCAGCCGACGTTGGCGATGATCGTGTGCGTCAACGAGTGAGCGATCGCGCCGGCGAACTCACCGTGTCCATCCCCCCGTCGCATGTTCGAACGGGCCCAGGCGAGCGGCGACCCACCGCGAGCGCCCCCGAGGTCGTCGCCAGGGGGTACGTCGCGCCGAGGCTGCGGGTCCGCCTGTGGACGGCGAGGTCGTCCACAGATTCATCGCCACCCCTGGCCCTTTCGAACTCCTGTTCGATAGCGTCCAGGTGCTCGAGAGCGCGGCAGCGGGCCGCGAGCGGCCAGCGAGACTCAGGAGGGCCCCGGATGACGTTGACCGACGATGTCGCGCTCGCCGCGCCGGTCCCGCACCTGCCGGCGCTCGACGCCGAGGCGGCGTTCGCCATCGCTCCTCTCGACGTGACCGGCGCCGTCGACGCCGTGGAGTCGTGTGTCGCGGCGCTGGTCGACGCGCTCGACCGCGGTGCCCTCGACGCCCTCGAGGCGATCGGGCTCGTCCAGGTCTCCGCCCGGCTCCGGCGCATCGGCGAGCGCGTGGACGCCGCCCGGTGGCAGGTGCTGCCCCCGCTCGAGGCCGACGGGCGGTGGTCGCTCGACGGGTCGCGCAGCTTCGCGCATTGGCTGGCCCGCGCCGAGAACGTGGCCCTGGGTACCGCGCGTCGCGATGTCCGGACGGCGCGTGCCCTGCGCGACGTCCTGCCCGCGACCGGCGCCGCCGCCCTCGCCGGGCGGCTCGGCGCCGACCACCTGCGCGCCATGGTCGACGTCGCGCCCACCTCCGACGCTCGGCGCGACGCACTGACGGCGCCGGTCGGCGGAGCCGACCCCGTCGACGGCGACGACGACCCGGACAGGCACGCGGCCGACGAGGGTGCGCCGGACGTTCCGGCCGGCTCTCCCGTCACGGGCGAAGAGCACCTGCTCTCCCTGGGTGGGCTGTCCACCCCGGGACAATTCCGGCGCCTCGTCAGGCGTTTCGCGCACGTGGCGGACCCGGAGTCCGACGAGCGGGGCTACGCCACGGCCCGCGAGAAGGAGTTCGTCGACCTCTCCCCCACCTGGGACGGCTACCACCTGGCAGGCTTCCTCACCGAGGAGCACGGCCAGGTGCTACGCGCCGCTCTGGAGGCCGTCACCGGCCGGCCCGCCGCGGGTGACCGGCGTACGCCCGCCCAGCGCCGAGCCCAAGGCCTCGCCGACCTCGCGCGGACAGCGCTCGACGCCGGCACCGTGGGAACCGGAGCTGCGGTGCGGCCGCACCTGAACGTCACCGTCTCGTTCACTGAGCTGCAGCGGGTGCTCACCGGTGCCACGGCCTCGCCCGGTGTGCCCGTCGGCGCCCGCACCCCTGGACCTGACTGGGGGGGCGGCGCTGGCCGACGACCCCGCCGAGTTCCTGGACGGGCGCGGCCCCCTCCCGGAGTCACTGCTGAGGCGGATCGCCTGCGACAGCGAGGTGACCCGCATCGTGCTCGGACCGCGGTCCCAGGTGCTCGACGTCGGTCGGTCGCGACGCACCGTGACCGGCCCGCTCCGGCGCGCCGTGATCGCCCGCGACCGGCGGTGCACCTGGCCGGGCTGCGACGAACCCCCGCCACGGTGCGAGGTGCACCACGCCGTCACCCACTGGGCGGACGGGGGCGGCACCTCGGCCGAGAACTCGGCCCTGCTCTGCTGGCACCACCACGACCACGTCGACGCGCACGGCATCACGATGCGCCACGACGGTGGCATGTGGCGCTTCACCGACCGCCACGGGCGGCCGGTTCCCGACGCCTGGTCCGGGTCCTCCGAGGAGCCACCGTGAGCCGCCGGTGCGCGCCCGGCTATCGACCGAGCGCGCCGGTGGCACCCGTGACGACCCGGAAGGCAACGGGCTCCGGCTCCGCGACGACCCATGTGCCGCCGGCCGACTCCACCTCAGGGTGCGCGGCGCGTACCTCGGACAGGAGGTCCGGCACGAGCACCAGCACCCAGGCCGGGCGCAGCTCCGCGAGCGCGGAGGGCGCCACGATCGGCACCCGTGCGCCGGCACCGGCCGCGGTCGGCATGGCACGCCCGTGCTTGGCCGTCGACCCGTCGACCACCGCCGTCAGGTTCTCCGCCGTCACACCGGCGGCCGCGAGCAGCGCGACGGCTCGCGAGGCCGCGCCGTACCCGACGACGACGTCGCCAGCACGGGCGTCGAACCACGCACGCAGCGCGGTGGACGTCCGCGCGACGTGCTGCTGCAGCGTGCCGACCCCGTCCACCCGAGTCGCCCCCGCAGCGGTTTCCGCACGCAGCGCCTCGGAGAGGGCGCCGCCCAACCGGTCGTCGCGGGCGGCGTAACCTGCGCGGGCCGAACCCACCCGGGCGAACGCGACCACGCACGTGCCGCCGTACAGCGGGTAGCGCCACAGCCCGACCGGCACCAGCCCGACGGCGCGCGCCGCCGCGACGAGCACGGTGAGCGAGTAGTAGGCGAAGTGCCCGTGCCGCAGGGCGTTCCAGGTGCCGTCGCGCAGGATGGTCGTCAGCGGGTGCACGTGCACCGCCAGCACGCCCTCGGACGTCAGCAGGTCGGCCCGCCCCTGCCATGCCGTGCGCTGGTCGGGCTCGTGCATGAGCCCGAGCGAGTCGACGACCAGGTCGGCGCGAACACCGGCTGGAGCGCCGGCGTGCCGCGGGCCGGCCTCGCCCAGGAGCACCGTGTCGGGCGCCACCTCACGCAGCGGGCCGAGCCACGACCCGCCGTGCGGGCTGGCGATCTCCATCACGCGCGCCCGCGCCGGCACAAGCCCGGCCCCGACGAGGTCCCGCACGGCGTCGTGGGCCTGAGCCACGAGCGCGGCGGGCTCGACGCCGCGCGGCTCCTCGGCACCGGTCGGGTCGTCCTCGAGCTGGGCGAGCCCGCACGCTTCGCACAGCACCATCCGCAAGGGGTACGCGGGGTCCGGCCCAGGCTCGTCCGGCGTAGGGAACCGGTCGGCCGCCGGCTGGTCACCCAGGTCGAGCACGACCGTGGCACGGTCCGACCGGCACCACCGGCAGCGCCACCCAGGCACGGGTGCGTTCATGTGCCGGGCTCGAAGACCTCGAGCCGCGGCAGGAAGGTCACCAGCCGGCCGCCCCAGTCCGCGACGTGCGCCAGCTGGGCGGAGATCTCCCGCCGCAGGTTCCACGGCATCACGACGACGTAGTCCGGTCGCGCCGCGTCGAGCGCCTCGGGCGCGTGGATGGGGATGTGCATGCCAGGCGTGTACCGGCCGTGCTTGTACGGGTTGCGGTCGACGGCGAACTCGATGAGGTCGGGCCGCACGCCGCAGTGGTTGAGCAGGGTGTTCCCCTTGCCCGGCGCCCCGTAGGCGACCACGCGCTTGCCCTCGCGGCGAGCGGTCAGCAGGAAGCGCAGCACGTCGTCGCGCACGGCGGCGACCTGCTCCGCGAAACCGGCGTGCCCCTCGACGCTGTGCAGCCCGGCCGCGGCCTCGGCGGCGAGCACTCGCGCGACGGCGTCCGAGGGCTCGGGCTGCGGGCCGTCGGGCGTGGGCGCCGACCAGGTGCGCAGGGACCCGCCGTGGCTGGGCAGCTCGTCGACGTCCACCACGGTGAGCCCGGCGGCGGCGAGCACGCGCTGCGTGGTCAGCAGCGACAGGTAGCTGTAGTGCTCGTGATAGATCGTGTCGTACTCGTTGCCCTCGACGAGCCGCAGCAGGTGCGGGATCTCGATCGTGACCCGGCCGTCGTCCGCGACGAGCTGCCGCAGCCCGCGCGCGAAGTCGAGGATGTCCGGCACGTGCGCGAACACGTTGTTGGCGACGACGAGGTCGGCCGGGCCGTGCTCGGCCCGCACGCGTCGTCCGGTCTCGGCGCCCAGGAACTCCACCACGGTGGGGATGCCTCGCTCGGCGGCGGCGGCGGCCACGTTCCCGGACGGCTCGATGCCGAGGCAGCGGATCCCCCGGTCCGCGACGTGCTGCAGCAGGTAGCCGTCGTTGCTCGCGACCTCCACGACGAACGACCGCGCGGGGGTGAGCCCGAGCCGCTCCACCGCGCCGTCCACGTAGCGCCGCGCATGCTCCACCCAGGAGGCGGAGTACGAGGAGAAGTAGGCGTAGTCGTCGAAGATCTCCTCCGCGGCCACGTAGGCGGGCAACTGAACCAGCAGGCACCGGTCGCAGATTCGCACGTGCAGCGGGTAGAAGGTCTCCGGGCCGTCCACCTGCGCCGCCGTCGGGTAGGTCTCGCACGGCGGGGACATGCCGAGGTCGACGAACGTGGTGGTGAGCGCGGCGCCGCACAGGCGGCATGCCGGAGCGGGCGCTGCGGCGGGCACGCTGCCCTCCGTCTCCGCCACGGCGAGCTCCGCATGCCGGGCCTGCGGCTGCGCGGTCACGCCGCCACCGCCGTCCGCAGCGTCTCGAGATCGAGGGCGCCGGAGTCGGCGAGCTCACGCACCCGGTGCAGCCGCACGAAGCGTGCCCCCTCGAAGTCGTCGGCCTGCAGCCCGTACCGCTGGGCGGCCCGCCAGATCTGGCGGATGCCGTCGGGCACGGTCCAGCGCGGTGCGGCCTCGGGCAGCTCGGCGCGGATCCGCGTGAAGTCGACGCGGTAGTTGCGGGCGTCGGCACCGGCGCCGGCGGCGAACGTCACCGGCGCCCCGGTGATCTCGCTGACCTGCTCGGCGACGGTGCGGATCTGCACGACGTCCTCGTCACGCCCCACGTTGAACGCCCGGTCGTGCACGACCTCCCGCGGCGCCTCGAGCGCCGCGAGGAACGCGCGTGAGATGTCCTCGACGTGCACGAGCGGCCGCCAGGGGCTGCCGTCGGACTGCAGCCGCACCTGCCCGCGCGTATAGGCGGTCCCGGTGAGGTTGTTGACGACGATGTCGGCCCGGAGGCGCGGCGACGAGCCGTACGCCGTGGCGTTGCGCAGGAACGTGGGCGAGAAGTCGTCGCCGGCCAGCGCCGAGATCCCCCGTTCCGCCTGGACCTTCGACTCCCCGTACGGGGTGACGGGGTTGAACCCCGAGCCCTCGTGGACGGGTGCGTCGCCCGCCGCGCCGTACAGCGAGCACGACGACGAGAACAGGAACCGCGGCACCCCGGCCGATCGGGCCGCGCGCGCCATGCGCACCGCGCCGTCCGTGTTCACGGAGAACGTGGCCTGCGGGTTCAGGTGGCCCAGCGGGTCGTTCGAGATCGCGGCCAGGTGGATCACCGCGTCGAAGCCGACGAGGTCCTCGGGCCGCGCGTCCCGGACGTCCCCGGTGCGCTGCTCGTAGCCGGTCACGGGCGGCCCGAAGTCGCAGCCGTCGTACCAGCCGGCATCGAGCCCTACCACCTCGTGCCCCGCCGCCTGCAAGAACGGCACGAGCACCGCCCCGACATATCCGCGGTCACCATCGACGAGCACTCGCATCGTCCGTCCCCCGTCGTCGTTGTTCCGGCCGGCCCTCGGGAGCGTGGTGCAGGCCCGTGGTCCGGTGGCTTCGCAGCCGGTTCGACGCTAACCAGCGGCCGGCACCCACCGTGAGAGTTGCCCGGGGTGAAAACCCTCGTCGCCCGGGTGATTCCGGCGCCACGGCGTTCCCCGCCCGGGCAGCGGCGGCGAGGATCGGGTGGCATGAGGGTCCTGCGAATCTCCCACAGCGCGGTCGTCGACGCCTGGCGCGGTCGCGAGGCCGAGCTGCGGCGGCACGGCGACCACGTCCGTGTCCTGACGGCCGCCGTGTGGGACGAGGGCGGCCGCGACGTCCGCCCCACGCCGACGCCGGACGAGGAGCTCGAGCCGGCGCGCACCCTCGGCCGCCATCCCGCCCTCTTCCTCTTCGACCCGCGGGCGCTCTGGCGGGTGCTCGGCGAACGGTGGGACGTGCTCGACATCCACGAGGAGCCGGTGGCGCTCGCGACCGCGGAGATCCTGGCGGTCCGCGCCGCACGGCGGTTCGCCGACGCGCTGCGCGGTCACCGCCCCGCCCCGCCGGCCCCGTACCTGCTCTACTCGGCGCAGAACCTCCTCAAGCGGTACCCGTGGCCGTTCCGCGCGCTGGAGTGGGTCGCGCTGCGCCACGCCGGCGCCGTGGTCACGTGCAACCACGACGCCGCCCGCATCGTGCGCTACAAGGGGGCGCGCGGCCTGGTCGAGCGGATCCCCCTGGGGCTCGACACCGCGCTCTTCTCCCCGTCCGGCGCGCCCCGGCAGCCAGGCACCCGCGTCCGGGTGGGGTATGCGGGGCGCCTGACGACGCAGAAGGGCGTCGACGTCCTCCTGGACGCCGTCGGCCGGGACGACGGGCTCGAGCTCGTCGTCGCCGGAGCCGGGCCCGAGGAGTCGCGGCTTCGCAGGCGCGCTCGACCGTTCGCGGACCGCGTGAGCTTCCTCGGCCCGCTTGAGACCGAGGACCTGCCGGGTTTCTACCGCGACCTGGACGTGCTCGTCGTCCCGTCCGTGCTCGCGTCGGGGCTCGCCGAGCAGTTCGGCCGAGTCGCCGTCGAGGCGATGGCGTGCGGGACGCCGGTGGTCGCGACCCGGGTCGGCTCCGTCCCCGACGTGGTGGAGGGGGCGGGCGTCCTCGTGCCGCCCGGCGACCCGCGTGCCCTCCTGGACGGCATCCGCGAGGCGACGCGACCGGAGCGGGCCGCCGTGCTGCGCGAGGCGGGGCTCGCCCGCGCGATGGAATGCTCCTGGTCTGCTGTCGCCGGGGGGTATCGCGCGGTCTACGCCGCGGTCGTGGACCACCCGGTGCCGGCTCCGTGGCCGTCGGCGCACGACGGCCGCGGCACCACGGCACCGCCCCGCGCCGAGGTGGTCGTGGTGGCCTACGGCGCGCCGGAGCTGCTGCGCGACGCGCTCGCACCGCTCGCCGGCGCCCACCCCCTGACGGTGGTGGACAACTCGTCCGACCCGCGGCACCGCGCGATCACGGAGGCCTACGGCGGCGCCTACCACGACCCCGGTCGGAACCTGGGGTTCGCGGCCGCGGTCAACCTGGCCCTGGCGCACCGCCAGGACCCCGGCGCCGACGTGCTGCTGCTCAACCCCGACGCCGTCGTCGGCCCTGAGGCCGTCGCGACGCTCCACACCGCCCTGCACGCGGACCCCGGCCTCGCGAGCGTCGGCCCCACCCAGGTCGACGGCGACGGGCGGCCCGGCCGCGTCGCCTGGCCGTTCCCCTCGCCCGCCCGGTCCTGGCTCGAGGCCGCCGGGCTGGGCCGGCTCCGGATCCCGGGGGAACGCTCCTTCGTCATCGGCTCGGCGCTGCTGATCCGCGCCGAGGCTCTGCGGAGCGTGGGCGCCCTCGACGAGCGGTTCTTCCTCTACGCCGAGGAGACGGACTGGGCCTACCGGGCCGACCGGCGCGGCTGGCGCCACGCCGTCGTGGCGACCACCGAGGTCACGCACCAGGGCGCCGGCACCAGCACGGACGCCCGCGTGCGCGAGCTGCACTTCCACGCCTCGCAGGAGCGCTACCTCCGCAAGCACTTCGGCACGGCCGGATGGGCCGCCGCACGGGCCGGGCTCGTCGCCGGCGCGATGGTGCGCTCCGCCGCGCTCCACGGCCCGCGGCGGGAGTCCGCGGTGCGCCGGCTGCGCACCTACCTCGCCGGGCCCGCCCTCCTGGAGGACCGCGAGGTGGCGGCCCCGTGACCGCCGTCGGCCGTCGCGTGGACCTCCGGGCGACGACGACCGCCGCCACGTGGGCGGCTGTCCTCGCGGTCGCCGTCATCGGCGTCACGTACACGCTCGCCCACGACCTCAGCCTCGGGGTGGCCGCCGCAGCCGTCGTCGTCCTCGTCGGGGTCACCGTCTACGACCCGTCGATGGTGGCGGTCGTCGCCATGCCCACGTTCGTCGTCGCCGAACGCGTCGGCGGCGACACCCTGAACATGACGCTCAGCGACGTGACGATGTTCGCGGTGTTCTGGGTCGCCCTCCTCTTCTCCACGCGACCCTTCACGCCGGCGCTGCGGTCGATGCTGTGGCTCTCGGCGATCTACCAGCTCGCGACCCTGTTCGCCGTCGTCGCCACCCCCTTCCGGCAGAACACGGTCGAGTGGTTCCATGCGTGGCTCCTGGTGGGCGGGGCGCTCGTCGTGGGCTGGGCGGTGGGCCGGGCCGGGCGCGCGACGCTCGGGCTGACGCTGGTCACCGCCCTCGTCCTGGTCATCGCGCTCAACGCCTGCGCAGTGGCCGCGGCACAGCTCGCGCAGGGCATCACCACCGCGGCCTATCCGAGCTGGCCGTTCGCCATGCACAAGAACCTCGCGGGGCCGATCTTCATGTCGTTCGCGCTCGTCGCGTTCGTCCGGCAGCCCTGGCTGCACTGGCCCGCGTGGTTCCGCGTCCCCACGTTCTACGTGCTGGTCCTCGGCATGCTGGCCGTGCAGTCCCGCCAGGCGATCGTCGGCCTCGGGGTCGGCCTCCTCGTCCTCGCCCTTCGCCCAGGGCACGGGCCGCGAATCGGGCCGCGGCTCATCCTGCTCACCATGATCCCGGCGGCAGCCTTCGTCGCGAGCCGCGTCCAGGAGGACCTCACGGGGGACGATCCGTTCAACTCCACGGCGTTCCGCGCGGCCGGTATCGAGGGGGGCTTCGACGTCTGGCGGGAGAACCCGTGGTTCGGCGCCGGCCTGCGCTGGTGGACCACGGGGCCCGAGCCGGGGTTCCAACCGCCGAACGCCGTCGCGGAGGTGCTCTCGTCCGTCGGGGTCGTGGGCCTCGCGGGCTTCTCCATCCTGATGCTCGGGACTGTGGTGGTCGCGTGGCGGATGGACCCGCGGTACGGGACCCTCGCGGTCGCCCTGCTCGCGTCGCGCCTCGTCTCCAGCCAGTTCGACCAGTTCTGGGTCTCGATCATCGTGTCCCTGCCCTTCCTGCTCGTGGGCGTCTGCCTGGGTGCCGAGGGGTACGAGAAGGCGCCGGGCCCGCCGGGCGTCGACCACCGGCTCGGCGACCGGCTGGTCGCCGCGCGACGCTCGACCCCGGAAGCGCTCCGGCCGCTACCGGCCCTGCAGACGGAGGCATCATGAGGATCACGCACGTCGTCGTGACCGACGCGTTCGCCGGGGTCGAGGCGCACGTCGCCCGCCTCGCGCTGGCACAGGTCGAGGCCGGGCACGACGTCACCCTGATCGGCGGGGCCGCGGCCCCGATCCGGGGCGTGGTCGGCGGCGCGGTCGAGCTCCGGCCGGGGACGTCGGTGGCCCAGGCGCGTCGGTCGCTCGCCGCGGGGCCCCGGCCGGACGTGGTCCACGCGCACATGACGGCGGCCGAGACCGCGGTGTGCCTCGACGCCCGGGTGCTCACGCGGCGGGTCCCGCTGGTCGTGACCCGGCACTTCGCCCTCATCCGCGGCCGGAGCCCCCGCGGCCGCGTCGCCGCCCACGTGATCCGCCGGACGGTGGCCGCCCAGATCGCGATCAGCAGGTTCGTGCAGGAGCGGATCGACGGGCCGAGCCAGGTGATCGTCGCCGGTGTGGAGCAGCGGCCGCATCCTCGCGGGGGCGCGCTGCGTTCGCCCACGGTGCTCGTCGCGTCCCGCCTTGAGCCGGAGAAGCGGGTGGACGCCGGCGTCCGCGCCTTCGCCGCGTCCGGCCTCGCGGATGTGGGGTGGCGCCTGCAGGTCGCCGGGACTGGATCCCTCGAGGTCACGACGAAGGCGCTGGTGGCGGAGCTCGGGCTCGATGATGTCGTCGACCTCCTCGGATACCGCGACGACGTCGCCGCCCTCATGGCCGACGCCTCGATCTTCCTGGCGCCGACGCCCGGCGAGCACTTCGGGCTCAGCGTGCTCGAGGCGATGGCGAGCGGCATCCCGGTGGTGGCCGACGGATCCGGCGGCCACGTCGAGTCGCTGGGCCCCGACGGCGCGCCCGGGCTCTACGCCACCGGCGACGTCGCCGACGCGGCGCGGCGGCTCCGCGATCTCGCCGGAGACCCGGGGCTGCGCGACCGCTACGGGGCCGCCCTGCAGGCCAGGCAGCAGAGCGAGTTCTCGCTCGCCCACCAGGTCGCAGCGACCGAGCAGGTGTACCGGAGCGTGCTGCGATGACCCCGCTGCCGGCCCCGCCGCCGACCTCGGAGCCCGACGGCGGACCCGACCTCGTCGTCGTGTCCCTCGAGCCCTGGGACGAGGTCTGGCGGCGCAACCAGCATCTCGTCGCCGGGCTCCTGCGGGCGCGGCCGGCGATGCGTGTCCTTTTCGTCGAGCCCGTCAGCGATCCCGTGCACGCGATCACCCGATCGGCGCGGCCCCGGCGCGGACGCGGGCTGCGGCCGGCTCCCGCGGTCGAGGGGGTGGGCCCGCGCCGGCTCTGGCTCCTCGAGCTGACCAAGCTGCTCCCGCGGCGCGTCGCCCCGGACGGCGACGCGCGCCGGGCCGCCGCCGTTCAGCGAGCGGCGCGGGGGCTCGGCCTGTCGAGGCCTGTGCTGTGGGTCAACGACCCGTACGGCGCCACGCTGGCCCGCGAGAGCGGGTGGCCGACGCTCTACGACGTGACCGACGACTGGACCGTCGCCTCGCGCGGTGCGGCCGAGTCGCGACGCGTGATCGAGAGCGACCGCTACCTCGTGGACCATGCCGCGACCGTGAGCGTGTGCTCCCCCGCTCTCGCGGCCCGCAAGGCCGACGCCCGGTCGGTCGTTCTGGTGACCAACGGCGTCGATCTCGAGCGCTACCGGCGCCCGGCGCCCCGCCCGGCCGGCCTGCCGCCCGGGCGGACCGCGGTCTACGTCGGCACGCTCCACCCCGACCGGCTGGACGTCGGGCTGTGCGAGGCCACCGCCCGCGCGCTCGACGGCGTCGGCACGCTGGTGCTCGTCGGCCCGGTCGCGCTGGAACGCCCGGCCGTCGACCGCCTCCGGCGCGCGGGCGTCGTGCTTCTCGGTGCCCGACCGTTCGACGAGGTGCCCGCCTATCTCCAGCACGCCGAGGTGCTCGTCGTGCCGCACGTCGTCGACGACTTCACCGACAGCCTCGACCCGCTCAAGCTGTACGAGTACCGCGCGGTGGGCCACAACGTCGTCTCGACGCCCGTGGCGGGCTTCCGCGACTCGGCTGACCCACGCGTCATGGTGACCGCACCGGAGACCTTCGCCGCCGACGTGCGAGGCGCGCTGCTGTCCGACACGGTTCCTCGGCGGCCCCGGCCGACCCGGGATCTCGAGCCGATCCCCACCTGGGAGCGTCAGGTGGCCCTCATGTCGGACGTCGTCGACGCCGTCCGGCGGCCCGCTCCCACACCTCGGTGACGGCGCGCGCCGTCCCGCGCGCGGGGAACCGTCGTGCCGCGTCGTCGTACGCCGCGCGTGCCCGCCGCTCCGCACCGTCCGGGTCGTCGAGCACGGCCAGGATTCCCGCGGCGAGCGCCGGCGCGTCTCCCGGTGGCACGAGCACGCCGAGGTCCTGCCCGTCCGGCCGGACGATCTCCGGTACCCCGCCGGCGTCCGTCGCGACCACGGGCACCCCGCGCACCATCGCCTCCACGACCACCTGACCGAACGGCTCCGGGACGGGCGAGGCATGGACGCAGACCGACAGCCGGTCGAGCTCCTGCTCCGGGGAGTCGCTGAACCCGACGACGTCCACGGCGTCGCGCAGGCCCAACCTGTCGATCTCCTCGTCGACGGCGTCCGCGTAGCCCTCGGCTCCGAACAGAGCCCCCCCGACCAGGCGGAACCGCGCGTCGGGACGACGGTCCAGCACCGTGCGCGCCGCACGCACCAGCTCCAGCTGCCCCTTGGTCGGGCTGAGCCGTCCGACGAGTCCGATCACCGGGAGACCTGGAGCCACCCGCGCGTCGAAGGTCGGCACCGCCTGGTCCGCCGCGTACCCGGGGTGGACGACGGTGAGGTCGCGCACTCCCGGCAGTGTCCGCGCCGTCGCCGCCGAGTTCGCGACGACCGCGCGCGGGCCGCGACGCGCCAGCGCCCGGAGCATCCTGACCGCCGTCGCGGGGAGGTAGTCGTCGGCGATCCGGTCGTGGACGTGCCACACCACCGGCACCCGGCGGCACGCCGCCGCGAGGAGCCCGATGACGTCCGCCCGCAACGAGTTGGTGTGCACGACGTCGGCGTCCGCCCACCAGAGCAAGCTCGCGACCCGGACCAGGAGCCGGGTGGTCTCGCCGACCGCCAGGACCGACCGCCAGGAACCGCCGAGCGCATGACGGTCCATGGCCCGCATCCTCGACCCGGTCGTCACGACCGCCGTGCGCACCCCCGCGGCGCGGAGCCTGGGCACGAGCGGCCCGTCGTCCAGGACGATGGCGCGGAGCTCAACGCGGCGGGGGTCGAGCTCCGCGGCGAGCCGGAGCAGCGCCAGCTCCCCGCCGCCCAGCGACGCCGTGTGGTCGATCACGACGACCCGCAGCGGACCCTGCCCGGCAGCCCGGCGGCGGCCGCTCACGGCCGGCGCGCGGTCCGCAGGAGCTTGCCGATCGCGGGCGCCGCCTCGTCAGGGCTCGCGTCGGGACCCTCGCCCGCGCCCGCCGACGGGGACGGGGACTGGTCAGCCCCGGCGGGCGGGACGGCCGGGGGCGGGCCCGAAGCCGTGGCCGCGGGCTCGGCGGCGGCCTCCGGCGTCGGCATCGGCGTCGGCGTCGGCGTCGGCGTCGGCGTCGGCGTCGGCTCGTCGACAGCATGCTCGGTCTCGACGATCTCGCCGTAGGTCGAGGCGTAGACCATCCGGCTGTCACCCTTCACCCCGGCGAGCGCGACGCCGGTGAGCGGCACACCGTTGATCCGGAGCCGCTCCGCGGCCTCGGTCAGGACGCTCCGGGCGGTCCGGCCCGCGGTCGCGACGAGCACGACGCAGTCGGCAAAGGCGCCGAGGATCGTGGCGTCGGCTGCCGCCAGGACGGGCGGGGCGTCGATCACGAGCACCTCCCCGGCTTCCCGGGCCGAGTCGATCGTCTCGCGGACCCGGGCCGTCGCCAGGAAGTCCGCCGGGTCCATCGTCGGGTCGTGGAGCGCCAGGAAGCGGAGGTTGGGGACCTGGGTGCCGCGCAGGCCGTCGGGGTCGGTCTCTGGTCCGGCCGCGCTCGGCAGCAGCGCCTCCAGGTCGGGTCGACGCAGGTCGCCCGACACCGCGACCGTCGTCCGTCCGCTCATGGCCCACGACGCGGCAAGGTTCGCGGCGATGAACGACCGTGGCGCGTGCGGGTCGGTCGCGGTCACCACCACCACGGCGTGCTCCCGGTCGTGCATCGCCACGTGGAGCGCCGTGCGCAGCTCCCGGATCGACTCCGTGAACGGGGAGGCCACCCTGCTCGAGATCGGCAGCACCTGCGTCCGGCGGTAGGCCTTGACGGCCCTGGACACCCCGTACAGCTCCGCGAGGACGGGGACCCCCGCAGCAACGGCGGCATCGGCACGGGCCCGGAGGCGGGAGTCGAGGGCTCGCCGCGCCAGCGTGATCCCGACGCCGACCGCGAGGCCCGCGAGCGCACCCAGGAGAACGATGCTGTACCCGGGCAGGCCGACGACCACCGCGGACGACCCTGTCGCCGGTGTGAGGACCTGCGCCGGCGTCACGATCGACTCGAGTGTGCTCCTGCTCGCGGAGAGCGTCTGGTACTGCTCGATGATCGTGTCCCGCTCCGCGCCGGCCAGCGGGTCCTTCGGGGACTTCTTCACCTGCCGGTCCACGGCGTCGAGCTGGGCCCGCAGCGCGTCGCGCCTCGCGTCGACCTCGGCGATCTGGTCGTCGACCACACCCGGGAGGCTCTCGACGTACGCCGACGCGGTGGCGTTCGCCAGCTCGACCGCGCTCTGGGGAGTGCTCGCGCTGGTGGTGATGGTCATGATCTGGGAGTCCGCGTCGTACTGGCCAGAGATCTGGGCCGCAAGACTCTGCCGGCTCGCGCCTGCGGCGACGGCTGCACCCACCATGTCGAGGACGCCCGGCGCCTCGACGAGCCGCGGATCCGTGTCCACGGTCGTCGTGGTCGCGGGGGTCTCGCCGTCCCCCAGGTCGACGGCGTTGATCTGGACGGTTGCGGTCGCCTCGAACACGTCGGGCTTCCGGTCGGCGTACACCACGGCCGCCGCGAGCGCGAGGACGACCGACGCGACGAGGAAGTACTTGCCCTCCCACAGCACCCGCAGGAACTCCCGGACCGTCATCGGACCGCGACCGTCCCGTGCGCGCCGGACCGCCGGACGGCATCGACCTCCTGGGCCACGACCGCTTGCAGCCGGGCGACGAACGCCTCGCGCGAGAATCCCTTCACGTGCATCGCGATCGCCTCCAGGTCCCAGGTGCGGCCGAGAGCGGCCTCGATCCCCTCGGCGACGAGAGCGCCGTCGGGACGGTCCACGTACAGACCCGTCACGCCGTCGATCACCGTGTCGAGGTAGCCGCCCGTGCAGAGGGTGACCGACGGCACCCCGAACGCCGCGGCCTCCAGCGGCGTGAGCCCGTAGTCCTCGAATGACGTGGCGACGAGAACTGACGCGTGGGCGTACAGCCAGCGCAGCCGGTCGTCGTCGACCTTGCCGACGAACCGCACGCCGTCCGGCCGCGAGGCGTCGGCCGCTCCGGGCGGCGCGTCGACCAGCGCATCCCCCGCCAGCCGCTCGAGCCGTTCCCGGTCCGGGCCGACGCCGACGACGACGAGCGGCAGCCGCAGGCGCCTCGCCGCCGCGACGACGACGTCGACGTTCTTGTACGGCAGGAGTCGGGCTACGCAGAGCAGGTAGCCCGGCGCCAGGCCGGGGACCGGGATCACCGGCCCGTCCGGCTCCATCGCCGGCGGCGGCGGCACCACCTCGGCATCGATGCCGTACGCCTCGGCGACGGCGCGTTGCGCCACGGTGGAGACGGCGAGGTAGACGTCCGCACGCGCGGCCGCCGCCGAGTCCGAGCCACGTAGACCCGGGCCGAGCAGCCCGAGGGCCGCACCGGCGAGACCGGTGCGCCAGCGGTCCTTCCACGCCCGACCGGACGCCCCGGAGAGGTAGCGCTCGCGTTGGTACAGCCAGCGGGCCGGCGTGTAGCAGTACACGACCGTCCGCCGTGCACCCCGGTAGCGGTGCGCCCAGCCGCTCGAGCTCGCGAGGAGCACCTCGGCGTCGATTGCCTGCTCCTCGACCGCGCCCTTGAGCAGCGGGAGGGCCAGCCGGTGGTTGCGCCTCAGCAGCGCCACCCGGTCGAGCCGCGACGTGCGCACGTCCACGTCGGAGAACTCGGGGAACGTGCCGTCCGGGTGGTACAGCGTCGTGTAGAGAGGTGCCGACGGGAAGGCCTGCGCCATCGTCAGCGCCACCCGCTCGGCGCCTCCACGCTGGGTCAGGTAGTCGTGCGCGAGCGCCACCGTGGAGCCCATGGTTCCTCCTCGTGCGGACGGTCTGGACCGCCCGACGAGCGTAAGGAGACCGGGGCACGAAATGGGGCCGTTCCAGGCCTTTCCACCCGGGTGAAACCCCCGGCGTCAGACCTTCGTGTGGTACTTCCCCTGCGCCGCGAGGAGGCCCTCGACGAGCACCAGCTCGACGGCGTCGGCGGCGTCGTCGACGAGGATAGGCAGGTCCTTGCGCTCGGTGGCGGAGAAGTCCTTGAGCACATGGTCGGCGGTGTCCATCCGGCCGGGCGGGCGGCCCACGCCCACACGCACGCGCACGAAGTCCTTGGTGCCGAGGGCCTTGGTGATGTCGCGCAGGCCGTTGTGGCCGCCCTCGCCGCCGCCCACCTTGAGCTTTATGGTGTCGAACGGGATGTCGACCTCGTCGTGCACCACGACGAGGTGCGCGGGGTCGATGCCGTAGTACTTGACCAGCCCGGAGACGGGCCCACCGGAGGTGTTCATGTACGTGGTGGGCTTGGCGAGCACGACGCGCGGCCCGGGACGCCCGCCGGGCAGCACGCCGAGCCGCGTCTCGGCGACGACCGCCTGCGCGCGGGCGTGCCGGGCGAACCGGGCGCCGGTGCGCCCGGCCAGCAGGTCGAGCACCATCTGCCCGACGTTGTGCCGGTTGCCCGCGTACTTCGGGCCGGGGTTGCCCAGCCCGACGACGAGCCAGGGGCTGTCGGTCATGGGGTCTCGCTTCCTCTCCTGCGCCGGCACCGAACTGTTGTGAGCATGATTCTGGCCCACCTCCGAGGCCGGAAGCGGGCCAGAATCATGCTCACAGCGAGGGGGTTGCTCAGCCCTCGGTGGACTCGGCGGCCGCGGCGGACTCCGCGGCGGCGGCCTCGGCCTCGGCGGCCTCCTCGTCGGCGGCGACCTCGGAACGCGGCTCGGCGACCATGACGACGGCGGCCTCGGGGTCGGTGAGCAGCGTGGCGCCCTCCGGCAGGGCGACCTCGCCGGCGGTGACGTGCGTGCCGGCCTCGAGGCCCTCGATCGACACCTCGATCGACTCGGGCAGGTTGGTGGCCACGGCCTCGATCGACAGGGTCTGCGTCTCGACGTAGTGGATGGTGCCCGGGGCCGACTCGCCCACGACGTTCACCGTCACGTCGACGGCGATCTTCTCGCCGCGGCGCACGATCAGGAAGTCGATGTGCTCGATGGTGCTGTTCACCGGCGTGCGCTGCACGTCCTTGGCGACGGCGAGCTCGCTCTTGCCGTCCAGCTCGATGGCGAACAGGGCGTTCGAGTGGCGCATCGCAAGCATGGTCGCGTGGCCCTGCAGGGTGATGTGGACCGGGTCGGCGCCGTGCCCGTACAGGACGGCGGGGATCTTGTTCTCGCGGCGGATGCGGCGGGCGGCGCCCTTGCCGAACTCGGTGCGGGCCTCGGCTGCGAGCTTGATGTCGGACACGTGGATCACTCCTGGGATGTCTGTGCGTGCCGACGACCAGAGGGAGCCATCGGCTGTCCACGAGGTGGTGGTCCCCGCGGAACTGCGGCTGCGTCGGCGTGGGACACATGACGGACGCGATCGGGAGCGCGCCGTGGGGCACCCGCGCGAGCGCACGGTGCACCGACAGCCGCCCAGTCGATCACGGAAATCCGACGGATCCTGTTCTGCGGGTGCGCGGCCTGGTCGCAGCTTCAAACCCGCATGGACCGGCGCCCGTCAGACGTCCCTCGCCGAGGCAACCGGACGAGTATAGCCCGGCTCAGGGCTGCGCGTGCTCGTCCGGGCTGCGGCCGGGCTCCTCGACGGCGTCACGGGTGCCGCCGGGGCCGCTCGGGCGGTACACCACCTGCGCCTGGAAGACGAACCGGATGACGAACGCCACGAGGATCAGCACCGCCTGCACCAGCTCGGGGTGCGGCACCGCGCGCTCGACGATCCACCACAGCAGCAGCGTGCGGATCGCGGCCTCGGTGCCGTTGAACGCGAACGACCGCACGAACCGGCCCCAGAAACCGTGGGCGCCGGCGCGCAGGTCGGCGAAGACGAACCGCTCCTGCAGGATGAAGTTGATGACGATCGTCACGCCGTTGGCCGCGATCACGGCCGGCAGGTAGTGCACCCCTGTGACCTGCAGCACCGCGAGGATCGCGAGGTTGAGCACGGCCCCGATCGCGCCGATCAGCGCGAACGGGGAGAGGCGGCCGAACCGCAGCAGGGTCAGCTGGTGCACGTAGCGCAGGCCGTTGGCCACGGTCGCCTTGGACCGGCCCGCGTACCGCTCGCCGAAGACGAACGGTTCCTCGACCACCGCGAGGCGCTGGCGCGCGAGGATCTCCAGCAGGATCTTGAACCCCCGGGGCCGCAGCGCCGCCAGGTCGACGGCGCCGCGGCGCACGACGAAGAACCCGGTCATCGGGTCGGAGACGTCGCGCAGCTTGACGGGGAACATCGACCGGGCGAGCAGCCCGGACGCCTTGGAGACCCACCGCCGGTAACCCCCGTCGAGGCCTCCGGCGTCGCCGCGGCCGGTATAGCGCGACGCGACGACGACGTCGGCCCCGGTCTCGCGGGCCGTGGCCAGCAGCACGGGCACCATCTCGGGCGGGTGCTGCAGGTCGCCGTCCATCACGACCGTCAGCTCCCCGGCGGCCTCCTGCAGGCCGGCCGCGACCGCCCCCGACAGGCCGCCGTCGGGGGCGACGCGGTGGATCAGCCGTACCGGGAGGTCCGTCGCCGCCGCGACGCGCGCGATCTCGGCGGGGGTGCCGTCCGTCGAGTCGTCGACGAACAGCACCTCCGCGCCGCCGGGCGCGACGTCGTCACCGAGCGCCGCGGCGAGCCTACGCACCAGCTCCGCGACGTTCGGCCCCTCGTTGTAGGTCGGGACCACCACGGTCACGTCCACCAGGCGCCTCCCCTCGGACGACCTCCGCGCGTGCGTCGCTCAGACGTTGCCGTCGAACAGGCTCGTCACGGAGCCGTCGTCGAAGACCTCGCGGATGGCCCGCGCGACGAGCGGGGCGATGGACAGCACGATGAGCTTGTCGAACCGCTTGTCGACCGAGATGGGCAGCGTGTCGGTGACGACCACCTCGGTGGCCTGGCACTCCTGCAGACGCTGCGCGGCAGGGTCGGAGAGCACGCCGTGCGTGGCCGCCACCGTGACGGACCGGGCGCCGCCGTCCATGACCACCTTGACGGCCTCGGCGATGGTGCCGCCGGTGTCGATCAGGTCGTCGACGAGCACGCAGTCGCGACCCTCGACCTCGCCGACCACACGGTTCGCGACGGCCGAGTTGGGGCGCGTGACGTCGCGCGTCTTGTGCACGAAGGCGAGCGGGCAGCCGCCGAGCTTGGCCGCCCACTGCTCGGCCACGCGGATGCGGCCGGCGTCGGGAGAGACCACGGCGACGTTGGACAGGTCCACGCGGGTGCGCACGTAGTCGACCAGCACGGGCATCGCCCACAGGTGGTCCACCGGGCCGTCGAAGAAGCCCTGGATCTGCGGCGTGTGCAGGTCCACGCTGAGCACACGGTCGGCGCCGGCGGTCTTGAGCATGTCCGCCACGAGGCGTGCGGAGATGGGCTCGCGCCCGCGGCTCTTCTTGTCCTGCCGGGCGTAGGCGTAGAAGGGCGCGACGGCGGTCACGGAGCGCGCGGAGCCCCGCTTCGCGGCGTCCACCATCAGCAGCTGCTCCATGAGCCACTGGTTCACCGGCGCGGTGTGGCTCTGCAGCAGGAAGATGTCGCTGCCGCGCACCGACTCGCTGAACCGCACGTACGTCTCGCTGTTCGCGAAGTCGTACGCCGAGACGGGCAGCAGCTCGATGCCGAGCTCCTTCGCGACCGCCTCCGCGAGCTCGGGGTGCGCCCGTCCCGAGGCGAGGACCAGGGTGCGCTCGCCGGTTCCGGGGATGAAGTTGTTCATCGCTGCGTGCTTCCTTCGCTGTCGGTAGCGGGGCTGTCGGAGGCGGGGCTGTCGGGGGCGGGACTGTCGGAGGCGGGTCGTTCGTCGGACGGGTCGGGCCGGACCACGGGGATCGCGCCGGTCAGGGCATTGTGCTCGGCGAGCTGGCGCTGCGCCTGCGCACCGAGCTGCCCGCTCGCCTCGTCGTCGTCGGTGCGGGCGCGCGCGGCGGCCTCGGCGGCCGGGGTGTGGGGCCAACGGCGCTCCACCCAGCCCTCGATGTTGCGCTGCTGGGCGCGGGCGACGCCGAGCGCGCCCGCGGGCACGTCCTTGACGATGATCGATCCCGCACCGGTATAGGCCCCGTCGCCCACGGTGACCGGCGCGACGAACATGTTGTCCGCGCCCGTCTTCGCGTACGAGCCGATGACCGTGCGGTGCTTCTGCACGCCGTCGTAGTTGACCGTGACCGACGCTGCGCCGATGTTGGTGTGCTCGCCGATCGTGGCGTCCCCGACGTACGACAGGTGCGGCACCTTGGAGCCCTCGCCGATCTGCGCGTTCTTCGTCTCGACGAACGTGCCGATCTTGCCCTTGGTACCCAGCTCGGTGCCCGGGCGCAGGTAGGCGAACGGGCCGACGCTCGCGTCCGGGCCGATCACGGACAGCGAGCCGTGCGTGCGTACGACGGTCGCGCCGGTACCCACCTCGACGTCGGTGAGCGTGGTGTCCGGGCCGATCGTCGCGCCGGAGTCCACCTTCGTGGCGCCGTGCAGCTGGGTGCCGGGCAGCAGCGTGACGTCGGCGGCGAGCTCGACGTCGACGTCAACCCAGGTGGACGCCGGGTCGACGACCGTGACGCCGGCCCGCATCCAGTCGGTCAGCACGCGCCGGTTGAGCTCGGCGCCCAGGGTCGCGAGCGCGACACGGTCGTTGACGCCCTCCACGAGCATCGGGTCGTCGCTGAGCAGGGCGCGCACGGCCCCGCCCTCGGCGCGGGCACGGGCCACGACGTCAGTGAGGTAGACCTCGCCCTGGGCGTTGTCGCGGTCGAGGCCCGCCAGCCCGCGGCGCAGCACCGCGGCGTCGAAGACGAAGACGGAGCTGTTGATCTCGCGGATCGCGAGCTGGTCCGCGGTCGCGTCCTTGTGCTCCACGATCGAAAGGACGTCGCCGGTGTCGGCCTCGCGCACGATGCGCCCGTACCCGTTCGCGTCGGCCACCTCGGTGGTGAGGATCGTGACCGCGTTGCCGTCCGCGTGGTGGGCGGCCAGCAGCTCGCCGAGCGTCGCGCCGTCGAGCAGCGGGATGTCCCCCGCGAGCACGACCACCGCGCCGTCGAGGCCGTCGCCGAGCGGGTGGTCGCCGCCGTTGGCGTGGTCGGCGTGCAGCTCGTCGTCCACCGCGTCGTCGTGCACGAGCTGGGTGGCGCGCCCCGCGTGGGCCCGCGCGTCGAGCGCGTCGAGCGCGCACTGCACCGCGCGGCCTGTGCCGGGGATCTCGTCCTGGTCGACGACGAGCGCGGCGGGGTCGAGCTCCGCCACCGCGGCCGCGACCTGGTCACGCTCGTGCCGTACGACGACGGCCACGTGCTGCGGGTTGAGCTCGCGGGAGGCCGCCATCGCGTGCCCGAGCATCGTGCGGCCACCGAGGGCGTGCAGCACCTTCGGGACGGACGACTTCATGCGCGTGCCCTGGCCCGCGGCCAGCACGACGACCGCTGCGGGCCTGGGGGTGGGGGGCGCGGCATCGGCCCCTGTGGGGGCCGGTCCTGCGGCGGTCGAGCCTGCGCTGTCCTGAGCCTGTCGATGGGTCGAGACCACGAGTGCTCCGTCTCTGTCGGGTGTGCACGAGCTCCGCCCCCAGGATTCGAACCTGGACCAAAGGCACCAAAAACCTCTGTGCTGCCGATTACACCAAGGCGGATCGGGCCCCCGGGCCGGTTTCGCGCCCGGGAGCGCGGCACCGTCGGGCGTCCGTTCTCAGTCTGCCAGGTCCGCGGGGGCGCTCCGGCACGCCGTCCACCCTCTCGCGGGCGCCGGCGCCGTGGCGCGCACCACATCGCGAGACCGATCCACATCGCAGGACCGATCCACACTGCAGGACCGATCCACATTGCAGGACCACCCCACAGAGGGAGCGGGCACAATGGGCGCATGCCTGCCGACCCGCGTGCGCCCAAACGTCAGCCGCGGCCTCTTCGCCGAGAAGGGCTTCGACGGCACCAGCGTCGAGGAGATCGCGGCTCGCGCCGAGGTGTCCAAGCCCGTCGTCTACGAGCACTTCGGGGGCAAGGAGGGCGTCTACGCCGTCGTCGTCGACCGCGAGGTCCGTGCGCTCGCCGCCGCGCTGATCGGCGCGCTGGAGCAGGGCGGGCACCCCAAGGTCATCGTCGAGCGCACCGCGCTGGCGCTGCTCGGCTACATCGAGGCGTCGGAGGACGGGTTCCGCATCCTGGTGCGCGACTCCCCCGTCGCCCAGGCCACCGGCACGTTCTCCAGCCTCATCGGCGACGTCGCCACCCTCGTGGAGCACATCCTCGGCGACCAGTTCAAGGCCAACGGCCTCGACCCCGAGGCCGCCCCGCTCTACGCGCAGATGCTCGTGGGCATGGTCGCCCTGACCGGGCAGTACTGGCTGGACGCCCGCAGCCCCGACAAGACCGAGGTGGCCGCGCACCTGGTAAATCTCGCCTGGAACGGGCTCTCCGGCATGGTCACGAAGCCCGAGCTGACCAAGTCCTCCTGACCCACCCGTCCGACCCCTGCTCGCCGGTCGAGCCCGCGCCCGGCGAGCAGGAGTCCGTCACCGGCCGTCGAGGTAGCCGTTGGCGTTGATCACGTACTTCGTCGCCGACCCCGCGTCGAACTCGGCGTAGCCCTGCGGCGCCTCGTCCAGCGTGATCGCCTTCGCGTTGACGTTCTTCGCGATCTGCACGCGGTCGTGCAGGATCGCCTGCATCAGGCCCCGGTGATACTTCATCACCGGACACTGGCCCGTGGTGAACGACAGCGACTTGGCCCAGCCGGTGCCCAGGCTGAGCGACAGCGCCCCCTTCTTCGCGGCCTCGTCGACGCCGCCCGGGTCGCCGGTGACGTACAGCCCCGGGATACCCATCGCGCCGCCCGCGGCGGTGACGTCCATCAGGGAGTTGAGGACGGTCGCCGGGGCCTCGTGGCCCGAGTCCGAGCCGTGGCCCTTGGCCTCGAACCCGACGGCGTCGACCGCGCAGTCGACCTCGGGGACGCCCAGGATCTGCTCGATCTGCTCGCCGGGGTCGCCCTTCGTGAGGTCGACGGTCTCGCAGCCGAACGACCGGGCCTGGGCGAGCCGGCCCTCGTTCAGGTCTCCGACGATCACGACCCCCGCCCCCAGCAGCAACGCCCCCGTCGCGGCGGCGAGCCCGACGGGCCCGGCACCCGCGACGTAGACCGTGGACCCGACCTCGACCCCGGCCGTCACGGCGCCGTGGAAGCCGGTCGGGAAGATGTCGGACAACATCGTCAGGTCCATCATCTTCTCGAGCGCCTGGTCCCGGTCCGGGAAGACCAGCAGGTTCCAGTCGGCGTACGGCACCAGCACGTAGTTCGCCTGCCCGCCGACCCAGCCGCCCATGTCGACGTACCCGTAGGCGCTGCCCGGGCGGTCCGGGTTCACGTTCAGGCAGATGCCGGTCTTGCGCTCCTTGCAGTTCTTGCACCGCCCGCACGAGATGTTGAACGGCACCGAGACCAGGTCGCCGACCTTGACGAACTCGACGCCGGGGCCCGTCTCGACGACCTCCCCCGTGATCTCGTGGCCGAGCACCAGATCGGTCGGGGCGGTGGTGCGGCCGCGGACCATGTGCTGGTCCGAGCCGCAGATGTTCGTCGCGACGGTCTTGATGATCGCGCCGTGCGGCACCTTCCGGCCCACGTTGGCCGGGTTCACCCCCGGCCCGTCCTTGAGCTCGAACGTCGGGTAGTCGATGTCGATGACCTCGACCTGGCCGGTCCCCTTGTAGGCGACCGCGCGGTTCTTCTCTGCCATGGTGCTCCTCCTTGAACACGCCCTGCACGACCGGCACCGGTCCGGGCCGGTACGACGACGGTAGGCGCCTCGTGGCCGACCGGCAGGCCGGGCTGCCGTTGTGTGCACCACGGGGGTCTGCTAGGCCTGCCGTATGCCTCGGGTCACCGTCCGACGCCGCGTCAGGCGCATCACGATCGGCGAACGCACCTCGAGCCGCGAGGACCTCCTCGCGGGTGAGGAGCCGCTGGAGATCCGCGTGGGCGGGCGCTCGTACGCCGTCACGATGCGCACCCCGGGGCACGACGTCGAGCTCGCCACCGGGTTCCTCGTCTCCGAGGGCGTCGTGACCGCCGGCGACCAGGTCGCCGGCGCCCGCTACTGCGCCGGCTCGCCCGGCACCCCGGGCAGCGGGTCGAACACCTACAACGTGCTCGACGTCGGCCTCGCCCCGGGGGTGCGGCCGCCGGACCCGGCCCTCGCGCGGGAGTTCTTCACGTCCAGCGCGTGCGGGCTGTGCGGCAAGGCGTCGGTCGACGCGGTGCGCACGCGCAGCGCGTTCGAGGTAGCGGACGACCCGGTGCGCGTGGACGCCGGGCTGCTCGCGACGCTCCCCGACCGGCTCCGCGCGGCGCAGGACCTGTTCGCCCGCACCGGCGGGCTGCACGCCGCGGGGCTGTTCGACGCCGCGACCGGCGAGCCCCTCGTGGTCCGCGAGGACGTGGGCCGCCACAACGCCGTCGACAAGGTGGTCGGCTGGGCCGCCGCAGCCGGGATGCTGCCGCTACGCGGCACGGTGCTCGTGGTGTCCGGGCGGGCGAGCTTCGAGCTCACCCAGAAGGCGGTCATGGCCGGCGTGCCGGTGCTCGCGGCGGTCTCCGCCCCGTCGTCGCTGGCCGCCGAGCTCGCCGACGAGGCCGGGCTCACGCTGGTCGGCTTCGTCCGCGACCCCTCGCTGGTCGTCTACGCCGGCGGGCACCGCGTCGTCGAGCAAGACGCCGGGACCGATCACGCGCGGGACCACCGCAGAGGAGACGCCGCATGAGCGACCGCACGAACGACCGCACGAACGACCGGCCCGACGACCGGCCGGCACGGACGAGGCCGCCGAAGGAGTGGGCGGCGGGCGTGCCCGGCGTCATGCACGCCCTCCTGCCCGCGGTGCGCGGGATGGGGCCGGCGAGGACCGCGAAGCTGCTGCTGTCGATGAACCACAAGGACGGCTTCGACTGCATGAGCTGCGCGTGGCCGGACCCGGACCGGCGCAAGCCCGCGGAGTTCTGCGAGAACGGCGCGAAGGCCGTCACGTGGGAGGCGACGCCGCTGGTCGTGGGCGCGGAGTTCTGGGCGAAGCACCCGGTCACCGACCTGCGCACCCGCTCCGAGCACTGGCTGGGGCAGCAGGGCCGGCTCGTCGAGCCCGTGCACAAGGCCGCGGACTCCGACCGGTACGAGCCGATCGGCTGGAACGAGGCGTTCGCCCTCCTCGCCGACCGGCTGGGCGGCCTCGAGGACCCCGACCAGGCCGCGTTCTACACGAGCGGGCGCGCGTCCAACGAGGCGGCGTTCGTCTACCAGCTGTTCGTGCGCGCCTTCGGCACCAACAACCTGCCCGACTGCTCGAACATGTGCCACGAGTCCACGGGGGCCGCGCTCGGCGAGACCATCGGCGTCGGCAAGGCCACGATCACCTACGACGACTTCGGCAAGTCCGACCTCATCGTGATCATGGGCCAGAACCCGGGTACCAACCACCCGCGCATGCTGACCGCGCTCGAGGAGGCCAAGGAGAGCGGGGCGAGCATCGTCGCGGTGAACCCGCTGCCCGAGGCCGGGCTCATGCGCTACAAGAACCCGCAGACGGTGCGCGGGCTGGCCGGCCGCGGCACGCAGCTCGCCGACCAGTTCCTGCAGATCCGGCTCGGCGGGGACATGGCCCTGCTGCAGGCCGTCTCGAAGCGGGTGCTCGACGCGGAGTTCGCGGCCCCCGGGACGGTGCTGGACCACGCGTTCCTCGCGGAGCACGCGTCGGGGCTCGAGGAGCTGACCGCGCACCTGGCGGACCTCGACGAGGAGGCCGTGCTCGTCGCGACCGGGCTGACGAGTGCCGAGATCGACGAGCTCGCGGACCGCTACCTCCACGCCGAGCGCGTCATCGTCACGTGGGCGATGGGCCTGACCCAGCACGCGAAGGCCGTACCCACGATCAAGGAGATCGTCAACCTGCTGCTCCTGCGCGGGAACATCGGCCGCCCGGGTGCGGGGGCGTCGCCGATCCGCGGCCACTCCAACGTGCAGGGCGACCGCACCATGGGCATCTGGGAGCAGATGCCGGCGGACTTCCTCGACGCGCTCGAGGCGGAGTTCGGCTTCGCGGTGCCGCGCGAGCACGGCGTCGACGCCGTCGCCACGATCGAGGGCATGGCGGCCGGCCGCATCCGGGCGCTCGTCGCGCTCGGCGGCAACCTCGTCTCCGCGATCTCCGACACGGGCGCCGCGGAGGAGGCCCTGGGCCGCGCCGACCTCACGGTGCAGATCTCGACCAAGCTCAACCGCTCCCACGCCGTCGTCGGGCGCGAGGCGCTGATCCTGCCCACGCTCGGGCGCACGGAGGTCGACCGGCAGGCGTCGGGCGAGCAGTTCGTCACCGTCGAGGACACGGTGTGCGCGGTGCACGCGTCGCGCGGCAAGGTCGAGCCCGTGGGGCCGGGGCTGCTCTCGGAGGTCGCGATCGTCACGCGGATGGCGCGGGCCGTCCTCGACGCGCGGCCCGACGCGCCGGGCGGCGGGTCCGGGTCGGTCGACTGGGCGGCCATGGAGCGCGACTACGACGCGATCCGCGAGCACATCGCGCGCGTGGTGCCCGGGTGCGAGGACTACAACGCGAAGGTCCGCCGCGAGAGCGGGTTCCTGCTGCCGCACGGGCCGCGCGACTCGCGCACGTTCCCCACGCCCGACGGCCGGGCGCACCTGACGGTCAACGAGCTCGCCCCGGTCGAGTGCCCGCCGGGCCGGCTGCTGCTGCAGACCATCCGCTCCCACGACCAGTTCAACACCACGATCTACCGCCGCGACGACCGCTACCGCGGCATCAAGGGCGGTCGCGCCGTCGTCCTCGTCCACCCCGACGACGTCGCGGAGCTCGGCCTCACCGACGGCGCGACGGTCGACGTGCACAGCGAGTACCACGACGGCGTCGACCGCGTGCTGCGCGGCCAGCAGGTCGTCGCCTACCCGACGGCGCGCGGGTGCGCGGCGGCCTACTTCCCCGAGGCGAACGTCCTCGTGCCGCTCGGCGCGATCGCCGAGACGAGCAGGACACCCGTCTCCAAGGCCGTCGTGGTGCGGCTCGAGCCCGTGTGACCGGCCTGCCCGGCCTGGCTGTCTACACGGCCCGGCCTACCGCGCCGAGCACCCGGTCGAGCAGCCGGTCGACGATCGCGAGCGCGGCCTCGGGCGAGTAGTGGCCGGGCAGCATCCCCTGGGTCAGCCCCGCGACCGCGGCGAGGACCAGCTCCGCGTCCAGCACCGCGGCGTCACGGTCGGAAGCGCCGTCGGACGCGCTGTCGGAGCCGTCCTCGGAGCCGTCCTCGGAGCCGTCCTCGGAGCCGTCGCCGTCGGAATCACGCAGGAGCTGCGCGGCGACCAGGTCGACGAGGGCGCGCGGCGCCCCCAGCAGCGCGTCCGCGCCGACGGTCGCGCTGGTCAGCGCCGCGGCATGGAACGCGGCGAGGACGACGGCGTCGGCCCGGCGCGCGTCGTCGAGCGGGAGCAGCGCCGTGAGGACCGCGCGCAGGAGGTCGCGGGGCGGCGGCTCGGGCGCGTCGTCCGGGGCGCCGCCGCCGAAGCGGGAGGCGGCGTCCTCGATCACGGCGCGGTGGGTCGCGACGAGCAGGCCGTGCTTGTTGCCGAAGTAGTACTGCACCAGCCGCACCGAGACCCCCGCCTCGCCGGCGACGGCCTGGAACGTCGCCGCCTCGAGCCCGTCGCGCGCGACGACGCGCCGGCTCGCGTCGGTGATCTGCCGGCGGCGCTCCGCATGGTCCACCCGTCGTGGCACAGGCACTCTCCCCTTCGTCGGTGGCGACCACAGCCGGTCGTCGCCTTGATGATACGTCCGTACCAAGTTGATGGTACGGTCATATCACCAACGACCCAGGAGTGCTCCCGATGACCACCACCGGCCGATTCACGAACGACGCCGCACGGACCGCGTACGAAACCGCGTACGGCGCGCTGGAGTCCCGCTGGCCGCTGCCGTCGTCCGACCTGCAGGTCGCCACCTCGTTCGGGACCACCCACGTGCGCCGCTCCGGTACCGGCCCACGCACGCCGCTGGTCCTGCTGCACGGCCTCAACGGCACCGGCCTGAGCTGGCACGGCGTCGTGCCAGCGCTGGCGGCCGACCGCGTCGTGTACGCGCCCGACGTCGTCGGCACGGCCGGCCGGAGCGAGCAGACCGCGCCGCTGACGACGCCGGCCGACTACGGCGCGTGGGGCGAGGAACTGCTGGCGGGGCTCGGCCTGGAGTGCGCGCACGTCCTCGGCTACTCCGAGGGCGCCTGGTTCGCCGCGCTCCTGGCGAGCCGCGCCCCGCGCCGACTGGCCAGCCTCACCCTCGGCGAGGGGATCACCGCGCTGGTCAAGCCGTCGCGGAAGGTCGTCGCCCGGATGGTCCGCGCGGCCGCCGTGCCCACCGCGCGGAGCTTCGCGCGGCTCGACGAGTGGCTCACCCCGGGGGTCACGACGTCCGACGAGGACCGCGCCCTCGCGCGTGCCGCGACGCGCTACCGCCGGCGGACGCCGTGGCCGACCCCCCTGACCGACGACCAGCTGCGCGCGATCACCGCGCCCACGCTCGCCGTGTTCGGCGCCGAGACCCGCCTGGGCGACCCCGTCGTCGCCGGACAGCGGGTCACGGCGCACGTGGCGGACTCGCGGGTCGAGCTGGTGCCCGGCGGCGGCCATGGCGTCCTGTGGCAGCTCCCCGACCAGGTGCTGCCGATCGTCGACGAGTTCCTGCGAGCCCACGACGCCTGAGCCGGCACCGCCGTCATGTCCTCGCTCGTCGCGGCACGAGTGCACTCCGGCACGGCAGCCCTGGGCCTGGACGAGGCCGGGCTCCAGGGCCTCGCCCAGGGGTCGGTCCCCGCCCATCTGGACGCCTCCGCCGCGCAGGTCGCCGGGAGCGCCTACGTCAGCGGGATGCACACCGCGTTCCTCGTCGCGGCGGTCGTCGTCCTCGCCGCCGCCGCCGTTGCGTTCGTCACGCTGCGCGGCGCGCGACACGTCACCGTCGAGCAGGTCGTCACCGAGACCGCCGAGGGCGAGGCCGCCCAGGCCTGACAGCCCAGGAAGTCCGGGTCTCGCCGAGGTAGTCCGAGATTCCGCGAGGTAGTCCGAGATTCCGCGAGGTAGTCCGAGATTCCGCGAGGTAGTCCGGGTTCGGACCAGATAGTCCGACCTCAGGCGAGGTAGTTCTTCGAGCGGAAGCGAAGCGGCGCGCAGGACGAAAGCGCGAGGTGGTACGGGAGGTCTCGTCGCGAGGCTGGTCGGGCCTGGCGGGAGCCGCGAGGAACGAGCGGCGGATGGCGCGCCTCGCGACGAGACCTCCGTACCACCTCGCCGCAACCCAAGTGTCGCATCAAGATTCTTGACGTCGAGAGACCGGCGGTAGTCTCGTCCCCATGGATGTCGAGGCGCGTTCCGACGAGGTCGACCGGATCGTCGACGCGTGGCACCGCGAGCGCCCGGACCTGGACGTCGAACCCCTGACGGTGTTCTCCCGGGTGAGCCGGCTGGCGCGCCACCTGGACCGGGCACGTCGGGGCGCGTTCGCGCGGCACGACCTGGAGACGTGGGAGTTCGACGTCCTGTCCGCGCTGCGTCGCGCCGGCGATCCGTACCGCCTGTCCCCCGGCGTGCTGGTCGCCCAGACGCTCGTCACCAGCGGCACGATGACCAACCGCATCGACCGGCTCGAGGAGCGCGGCCTGGTGGAGCGGCACCGAGCGCCGGAGGACCGGCGCGGGGTGCTGGTACAGCTGACGGCCTCGGGCCGCCAGCGGGTGGACGCGGCCATGAGCGACCTGCTCGACGTCGAGGCGCGCGTGCTGGACGCGCTCCCCGCCGCGGTGCGACCGCAGCTCGCCGACCTCCTGCGCACCGTGGTCGGCCAGTTCGACGAGTGACGACCGGATGACCGACCTATCGACGACCGAGTGATCATCGAGTGATCATCGAGTGACTCAGTACCCCTCCCCGTCCGGCGCCCGGGACGACGGCGCCCGCACGGGCCTGCTGCTGGCCGCACTGCTGCTGGTGGCGCTCAACCTCCGGGCCCCCATCACGTCCCTGCCGCCGGTGGTGGACGAGGTCGCGGCGGGGCTGGGCCTGACCCCCACGGGGGCCGGGCTGCTCACGTCCGTACCGGTGCTGTGCTTCGCGCTGTGCACGCCGCTGGCCTCGGTGCTGGTGGCGCGGATGGGCCCGGAGCTCGCGCTGGGCGCCGCGCTGGCCGGCATCCTCGCCGGCACGGTGCTGCGCTCGGCGGGCTCGGTGCCGGCGGCCCTGGCCGGCACCGCCGTGGTCGGCATCGCCATCACCATCGGCAACGTGGCGGTGCCGGTGGTCATCACCCGGGACTTCCGGCGCCGGGCCGCGGCCGTGACCGGCGCGTACAGCGCGATGATGAACCTGGGGTCCACGTTCACCACGATGCTCACGGTGCCGCTCGCGACGGCGTTCGGCTGGCAGTGGGCGTTGGCCGGGTGGGGCGTGCTCGCGGTGTTCGCGCTGGTCGCGTGGGTCCCGGCGGGCCGTCGGCTCGCGGCCCGCGGGCGCGCGGCGACAGGGGACGGGGTGCGGGCGGCGCGCCCTGCGTCCGCCCGCGCGGAGCTGGCGGCCCTCGACCCTGCCGCCCGGGCGGCGGTGCGGCGCCTCGTCGTCCTGCTGTCGGTCGCGTTCGCCGGCCAGGCCAGCGGCTACTACGCGGTGACGGCGTGGCTGCCGGAGATGCTGCACGACCGCCTCGGCATGACCGCCGTCGGCGCCGGCGGCGCGGCGGCGCCGTTCCAGCTCTGCGCGGTGCTGGGCTCGTTCATCGTGCCGGCCGGCATCGCCCGGGGACTGTCGGCACGCACCGTGGCCATGCTGCTGTCGGCGCTGTGGATCTCCCTGCCGCTGGGGCTGCTCCTCGCGCCCGACCTGTGGCTCCTCTGGGTGTGCCTCGCCGGGGCCGCGCAGGGCGGCAACTTCACCGCGATCTTCACGCTGGTGGCGCAGCGCAGCCCGGGAGTCGCGGTGGCACGGCGGGCGTCGGCGGTCGTGCAGACGGCGGGCTACGGGTGCGCGGCTCTCGCGCCGACGACGATGGGCGCGGTGCACGAGGCGACGGGCGGCTGGACGGCGCCGCTGGCCGTCGTCGCCGCGCTCCTCGGCGTCATGGCCTCGGCGATGTGGCTGGCGTCGGCCCGGCAGCGCAGCTGAACCGCCGACCCGCTCAGCGCGCGCTCGTGAGGGTGAGCGCGAGCTCGCCCAGCGCCTTCAGCGTCTCCTCCGCCTGCACCTCGTCGTAGCCGCGGGTGCAGACCGCGACGACCAGTGCGTCGGGACCGGGTTCGCCGATGTACGCGACATCGTGCCGGATGCCGTCCACCCAGCCCGACTTGGACCCGTACGGCGCGCCCTCGGGCGCGGCGGCGGTGAGCTGCCGGTCGGTCTGGCGGGCGAGCAGGTCGAGCATCCAGGCGGTGCGCTCGGGCCCCGCGAGGCGCCCGGTGACGACGGCGGACATCAGCGCGGCGAGGTCGGCCGCCGTGACGCGGTGGCTGTCGCCGCGGTCCTCGGCGGCCAGGTCGCTGTACTTGCGGCCGACGACGCTCCCGGTGGCTCCTGCGTCGGCCAGTACGCGGTTGGAGGCGTCCAGACCCACCAGGTCGATCACCATGTTCGTGGCCTCGTTGGAGGAGACGACCACCATCCGCTCGACCACGAGCCCCACCGGCATGAAGGTGCCGGGGGCGGGCATGCCGGGGTCGAGGTCGTCGGGCTCGATGCGATAGTCGGGCGCGCCCGGCACCTGCGAGCGGAACGTGTCGGTGCTGGCCACCTCCTGCTCGAGCGTCAGGGCACCGGAGTCCAGCGCCCGGGCCGCCGCCGCCAGCACCGCGAGCTTGACCGTCGACGCGGCGTAGAACGAGGCGTCCGCGGACCGCTCCGCGAGCACCTCCCCGCCCGCCCACCGCACCTGGTAGGCGACGACGGGCACGCCGTCCGAGTGCGTCCCGGTGGCCGGCATCAGCGCCCACCCCCCACGCCGTGGGCGCGCGACTGGCCCTCGACACGCCGATCGGCGGGGCCACCTGCGCGCTCACAGCGATGGACGACGGCGGCGAAGGCGGCGGACAGCGCGCGGGCCTGCCGCTCGTTGACGGGCGCTTCCTCGAGCGCGGCCGCCAGCAGCTCGTCGCGGTCGAAGCCGAGGCCGGCCAGCTCGTGCGCGTCCCAGGTGCCGATGCGCTCGGGCGCCGCCTCGGGGTGGAACTGCAGCCCCCAGGCGACGTCTCCCACCCGGAACGCCTGGACGCCACACGCGTCGCTCGTGGCGAGGTGGACGGCCGCCGGCGGCAGGCCGGTGATCGAGTCCACGTGGCTCTCGACCATGCGCACCACCCCGTCGTCGGCCAGCGGTCCGACGGGACCGAGCAGCGGGTCGTCGGCCGCATCGTCCAGCAGGCGCACGGGGCACAGGCCCTTCTCGGTCTCCCCCGAGCGCCCGGTGACCGTGCCGCCCGTGACGTGCGCCAGCACCTGGCCGCCGAGGCAGATGCCGAGCACCGGTACGCCCACGTCCAGCGCCTCGGCCACGAGCGCACGCTCGTGCGGCAGCCAGGGGGCGTGCTCGTCCTCGTCGGGCAGCAGCCCGCCGCCCAGCAGCACGAGGCCATCTACAGAGGCGCCGTCACCGGCGAGCGCGGGGACCTGCTCGGCGAGGTCGGCCCCCTGGACGACGACGGCGGCGGCGCCGTCCTCCTCCAGCCAGCCGGGCATGCGCCCCGGCCCGCTGCGGGGGGAGTTCTGGACGAGGACGACGGTCGGTCGGGGGTCGGGCACGGTCAGCGCTCCCTGCTCTCGAGGACGGTGCTGTCGGGGACGGTGCTGTCGGGGACGGTGCTGTCGGGGACGGTGCTGTCGGGGACGGTGCTGTCGGGGACGGTCTCGGGCACGGGTTCGGTCTGGGCGTGGTGGACGACGGCGCGGGCGGCGTCGGGGTCGAGGGTCGCCTCGGGGTCGACGTCGGGCGCACCACCCAGCGCCGCCGCCTCGCGGGCGAAGTGGCAGGCGGTGGCGTGCGGCACGAACGCGTCGTCGCGTCGGCCGAGCGGCACCAGCACCGGGTCCTCGGTGCGGCACCGCTCGGGCACGGCGTCCGGCCCGTCGCCGGACACGCCCTGCTGCGCGGCGAGCTGCCGGGCGAGCCAGCAGCGCGTGTGGAACCGGCAGCCGGACGGCGGATCGGCGGGCGACGGCGGGTCGCCCTCCAGCAGCAGCGCGCCCTCGGCGGGTCGGGCCGTCGGATCCGGCACCGGCACCGCGGAGAGCAGGGCTCGGGTGTACGGGTGGTGCGCGTCGTCGTACACCGCGGGCCCGTCGCCCTCCTCGACGACGCGGCCGAGGTACATGACGGCCACCTCGTCGGCGATGTGCTGCACGACGGCCAGGTCGTGCGCGATGAACAGGTACGCCAGGCCGAGCTCGTCCTGCAGGTCCTCCAGCAGGTTGATGACCTGCCCCTGCACGGACACGTCCAGAGCGGAGACCGGCTCGTCGCACACCAGCACGCGCGGCTTGACCGCGAGCGCCCGGGCGATGCCGATGCGCTGGCGCTGGCCGCCGGAGAACTGGTGCGGGTAGCGGTGGGTGTGATCAGGGTCGAGGCCCACCAGCTCGAGGAGGTCCGCGACGGCCTTGCGCCGCCCGCCGGCGGGGACGGCGTCGGGGTGGATGCGGAACGGCTCGGCGACGATCTCGCCCACCGACATCCGCGGGTTGAGCGACGTGTACGGGTCCTGGAAGACCATCTGGACCGACCGGCGCAGCTCGCGGCGGGCGGCCCGCGACATCGTCGACACGTCCTCGCCGTCCACCAGCACCTGGCCGCGGGTGGGCTTCTCGATCCCCACGAGCACGCGCGCCAGCGTGGACTTGCCGGACCCGGACTCCCCCACCAGGCCCAGCGTGCGCCCGCGCCGCAGCGCGAGCGAGACCCCGTCCACGGCCTGCACGTGGCCCGTCGTGCGCTTGATCACGACGCCGCTGCGCACCGGGTACGACTTCGCGAGGTCGCGCACCTCGAGCACGACGTCGGAGGAGGTGTCGGGCGGGACGTCGGACGAGGTGTCCGTCGTGCGATCGGGCCGGTCAGGCACGGACGCCTCCCAGGAGCTCGGCGGCGAAGTGACAGGCCGACGACCGCCCGGGGGCGACGTCGTCGAGCGGCGGCACGTCGGTGCGGCAGACGTCCTGCGCCATGTCGCACCGGGGGTGGAAGGGGCAGCCCGAGGGCACGCGGCCCGGCACGGGCGGGCGGCCCGGCACCACGGGCAGCCGGCCGCCGGCGGTGCGGTCGTCCGGCGCGTCGACCCGCGGCACCGAGCGCAGCAGCGCCCGGGTGTACGGGTGTGCGGGGGCGGCGTACAGGTCGCGCACGGGTGCGTGCTCCACGGCCCGCCCTGCGTACATCACCGTCACGTCATCGGCGACGCCGGCCACCACGCCCAGGTCGTGCGTGATGAGCACCAGCCCCATCTGCCGCTCCGCCTGGATCTCGGCGAGGAGGCGCAGCACCTGCGCCTGCACCGTGACGTCCAGCGCCGTCGTCGGCTCGTCCGCGATGAGCACGTCCGGGTCGAGGGCGAGCGCGGACGCGATCATCACGCGCTGCCGCATGCCGCCGGAGAACTGGTGGGGGTACTCGTCGACCCGCTGACGGGCATTCGGCACCTTCACGAGGTCGAGCAGCTCGACCGCCCGCTTCCGCGCCTCGCGTCGGGACACCCCGGAGCGCGCCCGCAGCGACTCGGAGAGCTGGTAGCCCACCGTGTGCACCGGGTTGAGCGCGGCCAGCGCGTCCTGGAACACCATCGCGACGTGCGTGCCGCAGTGCGCGCGGTGCTTCGTGGGCGACAGCCCGAGCAGGTCCGTGCCGCGGTAGCGCGCGGCCCCCCGCACGACGCGCGCCGTCGGCGGCAGCAGGCCCATCACCGCGAGCGAGCTCACGGACTTGCCGCACCCCGACTCGCCCACCAGGGCCAGCGTGCGCCCCGCCTCCACCCGGTAGCTGAGCCCGTCGACCGCGCGCACGGCGCCGTCGTCGGACCGGAACTCGACGGCCAGGTCCTCCACCTCGAGCAGCGTGGCGCCGAGATCGGGTTTCATGTCGTTCACCTGCCCCCTCACCGGAGCCTCGGGTCGAGGGCGTCGCGCAGGGCGTCGCCGAGGACGACGAGCGCCAGGACCGTGAGGATCAGGCACCCGAGCGGGTACAGCAGCAGGTACGCGTACCCGCCTGTCACCCAGTCCGCACCGTTCGTGATCATGATCCCCCAGCTGATCGCGGGCGGGCGGACCCCGATGCCGAGGAACGCGAGCACCGCCTCCGCGCTGATCACGCCCGCGATCGCCGTGGGCACGAGCGCCGTCACCGGGCCGATCGCGTTGGGCAGCACGTGCCGCACCATCACCCGCAGGTCCGACGCACCCAGCGCGCGGGCGGCGGTCACGTAGTCGAGGTTCTTCGCCTCCAGCACGCTCGCCCGCACGTATCTGGCATACCCCATCCAGCCGAACATGGTGAGCACCACCGCCGGCAGCAGGATGACGTCGAACGTGCCGCCCCCCACGTTCACGTTGCGGAACAGCGACAGCAGCAGCAGCGCGGCGAGCAGCAGCGGGATGACGAGGAACACCTCGATCGTCCGGGACACGAGCGTGTCCACCCAGCCCAGGTAGTACCCGGCGAGCAGGCCGAGCACCACGCCGATGATCAGCGACACGCCCACGACCACGAACGCCAGCAGCAGCGACGGACGGGCCCCGTGGACCAGCTGCGCCAGCAGGTCGCACCCGTGCACGTCGGTGCCGAGCGGGTGGGTGGCGCCGACGCCCTGCGGCCGGATCTTCGAGTCCCCGATGACGCAGCGCTGCGGGTTCGTGCTGGTGAACAGCGTCGGGAACGCCGCCATCACGGCGAAGAAGACGACGACGATCGCGGAGACGATCACGTCCGGCCGGCGGCGGAGCTGGCGCCAGGCGTCCCCACCGAGCGACGCCGACGCGTCCACGCCCGGCGCCTCCGGGGTGGCGATGACGGCGGAGGGCTCAGGCATATCGGATCCTCGGGTCGAGGGCGGCATAGGCGATGTCGACCACCAGCATCACGGCCACCGTCACCGCCGCCAGGATCGTGACCACGCCGAGGACGAGCGCCACGTCCGCGGCGCGGACCGCCTCCCACAGCACCCCGCCCATGCCGTAGATGTTCATCATCCCCTCGGTGATGACGGCGCCCGCGAGCGCCTCGGTGAAGGTCAGTCCGATCGCCGTCACGACCGGCACCGCCGAGTTGCGCACCACGTGGTGCAGCACCACGTGCCGCTCGTTCAGCCCGCGTGAGCGTGCCGTGCGGACGTGGTCGCCCGCGTACGACTCGAGCTGGCTCGCGCGCACCAGCCGGATGAACGCCGCCGACCCCGCCAGGCCCAGCAGGATCCCGGGCACCAGCAACGTCGCCCACGGATGGTCGTCGTCGAACGACGGCCGGAACCACAGCGCGGGCAGGCTGCTCGCCCCGAACGTCTCCTTGGCCCAGCCGTTCAGAGGCACCGAGAACACGTACCGGTACACCAACAGGAGCACGAAGATCGGGAACGCGTCGATCAGCACCGACGTCAGCCGGATGCCGTGGTCCCCGGACCGGCCGCGCCAGCGCGCCGCCATCGTGCCCAGGCCCATGCCGAGCACGAACCACACGATCGTCACGATGAGGAACAGCTTGAGGGTGTTCGGCGCCGCCGTCGCGACGATGTCCGTCACCTCCCGCCCGCGCAGGTTGGTGCCGAAGTCACCCTGCGCGTACTGGCCCAACCGCTCGACGAACGGGCCGAGGCACGGGTTGCCCGGCTGGTCGTAACAGGGGTCGTCGAGGCCGTAGCGCGCCTCCACCGCGGCGAGCTGCGACTTCGTCGGGATGTGGTCGCCGAAGAACGCGAGGGCGGGGTTGCCGTTGAGCTGGATCGCGAACGTCGTGAGCAGGTGCAGCACGAACATCACGAGCAGCAGGGTGGCCGCGCCCAGGAAGACACGGCGCAAGATGTAGCGGGCCATTCACAGTCTTTCTGGTGGTGCGGGGAGGGAACGCCGGTGGAGCTTGTCGAAACCGATGCGACGTGGTTTCGACAAGCTCAACCGGCGGTGTCACATGCCGCTGCTGACCTCGAGGAGGCGCAGCTTGGGCTCGCCGCTGAACGGGTCGAGCACGACGTTCGAGACGTTCTCGCTGTAGTAGTACGTGTTCTGCGCCACCACCACGGGCACCGTCGGGAAGTCGGCGGCCAGGATCTTCTCGGCCTCCTGGTACTGGGCGACCGCCTCGTCGAGAGTCGCGGCTTCGTCGCCGGCCTTGATCGCCGCCTCGAAGTCCTCGCTGAAATACCCGAACTCCGTGTTGCCGTTCTTCGCGTCCCCGCTGGCGTACACCGGGGCCAGGTAGTTCTCGTTCAGCGGGTAGTCCGGGAACCAGTTGGAGCGGAACGGGCCGGAGAAGTCACGCGCCGAGCGGCGGGCGAAGTAGTCCGGCGTCGCGTCCAGCTCGTACGGGATGCCGAGCGTCTCCTGGATGGAGTCGCCGACCGCCTTGAACAGCTCCTGCTCGGTCGCGTCCTGGCCGAGGTGGATGGTCATCGTCTCGCCCTCGGGCCAGCCCCCGGCCTGCTCCAGCGCCGCCTTGGCCGCGTCCGGGTCGAACTCGCAGAACTCGCACGTGCCGCCCGTGCCGCCCGGCACGACGTCGGGCACCACCCAGCTGTCGGCGGGCACGCGCTGACCGGGCAGCAGGGCGTCGATGATGCCCTGCCGGTCGATGGCCATCGAGACCGCCTTGCGGAACTCGACGTCCTGCCACGGACCGTCCTTGTACAGCGGGAAGGCGAGGTACGTGAGCGCGGCGCCCGGGCCCTCGACGTAGCGCTCCTGCAGGTCGGGGTCGTTGGCCGCGGCCGCCTGCTCGGCGGGCGGCGGGACGGCGAAGTCGAGGTTGCCGGCCTGGAAGTCCGGCCAGTTGTCCTCGCCCGTGTACTCGGTCCACTCGATGGCGCCGTACTCCGGCGTCTCCTCCAGCGTGTAGTCCTCCCAGCGCTTGGCCGTGAGGTTCACGCCCTGGTCCCACTTCTCGACCTGGAACGGACCGTTGCCGATGGGCTGCACCGCGCACGCCTCGATGTCGTCGAGGCACTCCTGCGCGATCGGGAAGAACCCGGTGTAGCCGAGCATCGTGGAGAAGGCGGCGAACGGCCCGGTGAGAGTGACCTCGAGCGTCTGCGGGTCCACGACCTTCAGGCCCGAGAGCTCTTTCGCGGCGGGCTCCTCGACGACGTTCCCGTCGTCGTCCGTCTCGCCCTGCATCTCCTCGTAGCCGGCGATGCGCTCGAAGAAGTAGTTGTTCGCCATCGCGTTCGGTCCGTACGCGGCGTAGTTCCAGGCCCGCGCGAACGCGTCGGCGTCGACCGGCTCGCCGTTCTGGAACGTCAGGTCCGGCTTGATCTTGATGGTCCAGACCGTGTTGTCGTCGCTCTCGACGCTCTCGGCGACGTAGTTGTACGGCTCGGTGGTCCCCGGGTCGTACCGGACCAGGCCGTCGTACACGACGTCGAGCACGGAGATGTTGTCCCCGACGTTCGAGTCCATCGGCAGCAGCGTCTCGACGTCCTGCGCGAGCCCGAGGTGCAGCGTCGCGTCCGAGTCGCTGCCACCGCCGCCGTCCCCGCCGTCACCGTCGTCGTTCCCGCCACCACCGGAACAGCTTGCCAGCGTCAGCGCCACCGCTGTCGCCGCGGCCGCCATTGCGGCCCTTCGCCCCATCGTCACCGGCTTCTCCCCACGTCGTGGTCGCTCAAGGCCCCATTGCCATGCTGTCGTTCACGTCGTCGTGCACGTCGTCGCCGTCCGCACCCGCGAACCCACGGCAACACTGCCGTGGAACATATCGCCATCTTGAGCTGTCGTGGTGAAAATCACTGTTAAGGATGCGTAACGATCCCCGTGTGTCGCACCCCCGGCACGTCGGCAGCCCGCCGAGCGTTCGGCAGTTCCAGGACGGTGCGGCAGTTCGAACTGCCGCACCGTCTCGAAACTGCCGCGGCGAGCCTGCCCCCGGACGGCCGTCATCCACAGGTCCGCTTCCCCGGCGCCACGCCCTCACGGCAGGCTCGCACTCTGACTGGATGACCGACGACCGCCAGATCCTTATCGCGCGCGAGCACGACCCGGTGATGCTCCGACGCACGGCCGGCACCGGTGAGATCGAGCGGCTACGGCGCGGCGCCTACCGCAGCAGCGGCGACGGCGGCCCACGGGGTGCTCGCGCCCGCGCCCGGGACTGTGTCGGCGCCGTACACCGCCAGCTGCAGGCGGATCACGTGTTCAGCCACGAGAGCGCGGCGCTGCTGCACGGCGTCCCGCTCTGGGAGCCGCCGACGAGGACGCACGTGCTGCAGCGGTCCGGCGGCAGCACGCGGTCGGCGCGTGACATCGTGAGGCATCGCGGGCTGCCCGAGCGCTGGGTCGAGGTCGGCGGGCTGCCCGTCACCGACCTCACCCGGACCGTGGTCGACTGCATCACCACCCTGCACCCGCTCGACGGTCTCGTCGTCGCCGACTGGGCGCTTGAGCACGGTCTCGACCGTGCTGCCGCCGTCGCGGCGCTCCGCCAGCGGGGTCGGTGCAACGGCTCGGCTCGAGGTCGTCTCGTCCTCGAGCTCGCCGACGGCGGCGCCGATCCGCCGTGGGAGTCATGGCTGCGGTACGTCGCGCTCCGGGCCGGGCTGCCCCGACCGCGGACGCAGTTCGAGGTCGGCACACACGCCGGGCGATTCTTCGTCGACCTCGCCTGGCCGGAGCACCGCGTGCTCGCGGAGTTCGACGGGCGGGTCAAGTACCGCGACGGCGCGTTCGGCCCAAGGTACGACGCCGAAGAGGCGCTGTTCGAGGAGAAGGTGCGCGAGGACGCGATCACCGAGCGCCTCGGCGTCCGGCCGCTGCGGTTCGTCGCACGCGACGCACAGGATCCCGACGACGTCACACGGCGCCTGCTCGCGCGGTTCCCACCCGAGGTGCGGCGCGCGGCGCGGCTCGTTCCGCTCCTCCCGTCGCCGCGCCGACGGTTCTGAGCGATGCGGCAGTTCGGGGACGGTGCGGCAGTTCGAACTGCCGCACCGTCCTGGAACTGCCGCACCGTTCAGTCGCGGCGGCGCAGGACCTCTTCGGCAAGGCCGAGGGCGGCGGAGGTCACGCCGTCGAGCACCTGCTGGGTCCGCGCTGGGTCGCCTACAACCTCGAGGGCATGGTCGGCCCCCACCACCTCGACGACGCGTGCCCCGGACGCCGCCGCGAGGGCGGGGTCCCACAGCTCGTCCGCCGTGCCCCCGGCGAGCAGCGCCGGGACGCCTGACTCCCCCAGCCCGGCCGCAGCGGCACGCACGTCCGGAGCCATGTCCGAGGTCAGCAGCGGCGTCAGCCACGCGCCAGGCAGCCCCAGCTCCACGGCGAGGGGCAGCGCCAGCGTGCCGAGCGACTTGGCCAGCACCAGGTGCGCCGCCGAGGGCGCGGCGTTGAGCCCCTCGCGCAGCACCGCGCCGTACACGGCGCGCGCCTCGTCGAAGCCCCGGCAGACGCCGTCCCACACGACCGTCCGCACCGACCACCCGGCGTCGCGCAGCGCAGCAGCCGGCCGCGCCAGCACCGGCCCCTCCGCGGTATACCCGCTGCCGGGCAGCACGGTCACGATCCGTGCAGGATCACCAGAGACGTTCTCGATGCGGTAGTCGGTCACGGCCCCACTTTGCCACCACCCGAAAGACGAAAGAAGGCAGGTCCGGGGATCGCGCGCACGGTAGTAGAAGTCCCGAAGCGGAGGGCGCCCTGGCGCCCGTGAACGCTACCGTGCGCGCGATCCCCGGACCTGCCGTCAACGGTGCGCCGGGTTTCGACAGGCTCAACCAGCGACGCGCGACACCACCCGATCGAGGGCGTCGACAGCAGAGTCGAGCACGGACTCCTCGACGGTGAGCGCCGGTCGGAACCGCACGGACCGCTCCCCGCACCCGAGGATGAGGAAGCCCTCGTCGTGCAGGCCGGCGACGACGGCGTCGCGCACGGCGCGCGACGGCAGCGACACCGCGCACATGAGCCCGCGCCCGCGGGGGTCGGTGACGACACCTGGGTGCGCGGCCGCGAGCTCCTCGAGCCGCGCGAGCAGGCCGGCGCCGACGCTCGCGGCGCGCTCGATCAGGCCCTCGGCCTGGATCACGTCGAGGATGCGGCGCGAGCGCACCATGTCGGCGAGGTTGCCGCCCCAGGTGGAGTTGATGCGCGAGGACACGTGGAAGACGTTGTCGCCGACCTCGTCCACGCGCCCGCCGGCCATGACGCCGCACACCTGGGCCTTCTTGCCGAACGCGACGACGTCGGGCTGCACGCCGAGCTGCTGGTAGGCCCAGGCGGTGCCGGTCATGCCGACGCCGGTCTGCACCTCGTCGAGGATGAACAGCGCGTCGTGCTGGTGGCACAGGGCCTGCATGGCCTGGAGGAACTCGGGGCGCAGGTGGTGGTCGCCGCCCTCGCCCTGGATCGGCTCGGCGATGAAGCACGCGATGTCGTGTGGGTGCGCCTCGAACGCCGCCCGGGCCTCGGCGAGCGCTGCCGCCTCGAGCGCCTCGACGTCGCGCGGCGTGCCGTCGGCGTCGTGCCCCGGGTAGGGCGAGCTGATGCGCGGCCAGTCGAACTTGGGGAACCGGGCGACCTTGCCGGGCTCGGTGTTGGTGAGCGACATCGTGTAGCCCGACCGCCCGTGGAACGCGTGCTGCAGGTGCAGCACCCGGGTCCCGAGCTCGGGCGAGCGACCGTGGCTCTCGTTGTGCCGCGACTTCCAGTCGAACGCGACCTTGAGTGCGTTCTCGACGGCGAGCGCGCCGCCGTCGACGAAGAACAGGTGCGGCAGGGCCGGGTCGCCGAGCACGTGGGCGAACGTGGCGACGAAGCTGGCCAGCTCGACGGTGTAGACGTCGGAGTTGGACGGCTTGTTGATCGCGGCGCGGGTCAGCTCCTCGCGGAACACCGGGTCGCGGAACAGGGCCGGGTGGTTCATGCCCAGGGGGTTGGAGGCGAAGAACGTGAACAGGTCGGTCCACTCCCGCCCGTCGCGGGCGTCGACGAGGGTCGAGCCGTGCGAGCGCTCGAGGTCGAGCACGAGGTCGAAACCGTCGACGAGCATGTGCTCGCGCAGGGACTCGAGGACGGCCGTGGCCTCGATCGAGCCGCCGACGCTGGAGGCTGGGCGCTGAGAAATTGTCTCGGTCATACTCCGACCGTAGGGGAGATTCTCCGGCCTAACCAGATGTTCGCAGGAGATCCTTCGTCAGGCGGTGACCGGACGCCCCTCGAAGTAGGTGCGGAGCACGATGGTGGACCGCGTGGAGACGCTCGCCTCGCGGCGGATCACGCCGAGCAGGTCCTCGAGCGCGGATGGCGACGGCACCCGCACGAGCAGCAGGTAGTTCGCGTTGCCGGCCACCGACCAGCACGCCTCGATGCCGGGCACGTCGCGCAGCCGTTCGGGGGCGTCGTCGGCCTGCGACTGGTCCAGCGGCGTGATCTCGACGTACGCCGCGATGGGCAGCCCCACGGCCTCGGGGTCGACGACGGCGCGGTAGCCGGTGATGACGCCGCGCGCCTCGAGCTTGCGCACCCGCGCCTGCACGGCCGACTGCGACAGCCCCGAGATCCCGGCGAGCACGGCGAGCGTGGCCCGCCCGTCCTCGCGCAGGGCCTGCACCAGCACGCGGTCGACGCCGTCCAGCACGCCGTCCACCACCCGGTCCGCCGTCATCCCGCCACCTCCGCCGCCTCGAGCCACGCCATCTCGAGCTCCTCCTTCTCGCGCGCCAGCTCCCGCAGCCGGGCGTCGAGCGCGGCGACCCCCTCGTAGTCCGTCGGGTCGGCCGCCATCTTCTCGTGCAGGGCGCGCTCCTCGTCCGAGATCCGCGACAGCCGCCGCTCGACCCGGGAGATCTCCTTCTTCGCGGCGCGCACGTCGGCAGCCGACGCCGACCCGGCCGTGGTCTCGACAGGCACGACCGACGGCGGGTTCGACACGCCCGACCCGACCCGCACAGGACGGCGCCGACGCAGCTCCAGGTACTGCTCGACTCCCCCCGGCAGGTCCCGCAGCGCGCCGTCGCCGAGCAACGCCCACTGCCGGTCGCACACCCGCTCCAGCAGGTACCGGTCGTGCGAGACGACGATCAGCGTGCCGGGCCACCCGTCGAGCAGGTCCTCGACGGCGGCGAGGGTGTCGGTGTCGAGGTCGTTGGTGGGCTCGTCGAGCAGCAGCACGTTGGGCTCGGAGACCAGCAGGCGCAGCAGCTGGAGGCGGCGACGCTCGCCGCCGGACAGGTCGCGCACCAGGGTGTGCGCGCGCTCGCGCGTGAAGCCGAGCCGCTCGGTGAGCTGCCCGGCGGTGAGCTCCTTGCCGTCCACGACGACGGTGCGCTTCTCGCGGTCGACGACCTGGACAGCGGTGAGGTGCGCGACGTCGTCGAGCTCGCTGACGTCCTGCGTGAGCTCGGCGACGTGCACGGTCTTGCCGCGCCGCACGCGCCCGGAGTCGGGTTCACGGCGACCGGCGAGCAGGGCCAGCAGGGTGGTCTTGCCGGAGCCGTTGACGCCGACGACGCCGTACCGGTCGCCCGGGCCGAGCCGCCAGGTGACGTGGTCGAGCAGCACGCGGCGCTCGCCCCTCTCGCCGGTCGAGCTTGTCGAGACCTTGGTTTCGACAGGCTCAACCAGCGAGGTGGTTTCGACGGGCTCAACCGGGGAGACAGGCACGGTGACGGTGACGTCCTCGAGGTCGAGCACGTCCTTGCCCAGACGCCGCGTGGCCATCTGGGTGAGCTCGAGGCTGTCGCGCGGCGGCGGCTCGTCGTCGATGAGCGCGGCCGCGGCGTCGAGCCGGAACTTGGGCTTGGAGGTGCGCGCGGGGGCGCCGCGCTTGAGCCACGCGAGCTCCTTGCGCAGCAGGTTGTTGCGCTTCTCGGCGGCGGTGGAGGCCTGCCGGGACCGTTCGGCGCGCGCCAGGATGTACGCCGCGTACCCGCCCTCGTACCCGTCGACGGCGCCGGTCCCGTCGCCGCGCACCTCCCAGGTGCGGGTGCACACGGCGTCGAGGAACCAGCGGTCGTGCGTGACGACGACGAGCGCGCCGGTGGCGCCGGGCCGCCCGTATCGGGCCTGGAGGTGCTCGGCCAGCCAGGCGACGCCCTCGACGTCGAGGTGGTTGGTGGGCTCGTCGAGGAGCAGCACGTCGGGGTCCTCGACGAGCAGCGCCGCGAGCGCGACGCGGCGGCGCTGCCCGCCGGAGAGGGTGGACGCCGGCTGGTCGAGGTCGAGGTCGGCCAGCAGGCCGGCGTGCACGTTGCGGATGCGCGCGTCCGATGCCCACTCGTGGGTGGCGTTGTCCCCGTGCACGAGGTCGCGGATCGTCGCGGCGTCGTCGTCCACGTCACGCTGGACGAGCATGCCGATCCGGGAGCCGCCCACGCGGGTGACGCGGCCGGCGTCGGGCGCCTGCGTGCCGGCGAGCAGGCGCAGCAGGGTGGACTTGCCGCCCCCGTTGGGCCCGACGACGCCGGTGCGATCGCCGTCGTCGAGCCCGAGGGAGACGTCACGCAGGAGGGTGCGGGTGCCGAAGGTCAGGGTGATGCCGTCCGCACCGAGGAGATGTGCCACCCCCCGAGCGTAGTCAGTACAGGATGCCCGCCTTGCCGCGCGGCCAGGCGAGGGTCGCGTAGATCTGCACCATCGCGGCCTGGCCGAGCAGCTCCGTGGCCTCCCCGTCGGCCGGGAACAGCCCGGTCTCGGGGTCGCGCACGTCACGCCACTGCGAGTCCGCGTAGTCGGCCATCGCGTCCCGGTACCGGCTGCCGCCCGTCACCGACTCCAGCAGCAGGAGGTTCTTGAACCAGATGGAGTTGAAGAACATGGGCTGGTCGTCGAGCCGACCCTCGGTGACGTAGTACCGGTACGACGCGCGCGCCACCGACTGCGCCTTGCGCAGGTACTCCTTCTTCCCGGTGGCCTCGAACAGCAGGGCGTAAGTCCCCACGGGCACCCCCTGGTTGTACGACCAGTGGGTCTCGTCGATCGAGCCGTCCAGCTTGATGTTGTCCCAGTACAGCCCGTCCGGGGCGAGCAGGTACTCGTCGGTCCACGACGTCATCCGCTCGGCCCAGTGCAGGTACTCGCGCTCCCCCGTGATCATGTACAGGCGGGTGGCGAGCTGCGCACCCGGCATCGTGGAGACGGTGTTGCGGTCGGTGCTCCACTCCGCCTGGGTCCAGAAGACGCCGCCCGGCGCGGGGTGGGTGGGGTCGGTGTCCCAGCCCGAGACGACGAGGTCGAAGATCTCCTCGGCCCGGTCGAGCGCCGCGTCGTCACCGGTGTCGAGGTACTGCTGCACCTTGGCGAGCGCCACCCACTCGTTGTCGTCGTAGAAGATGTCGCCGCCGTCGCCGTAGGGCGCCCGCGGGTAGGAGTCGTACGCGGGCAGGCCCGTCGTCCCGCCGCCCGCGTTCCAGTAGCGCTCCTGCCCGACGCCGCGGTCGGCGAGGTCGTCGTCGAACTCCCGGCCGGTGCGCCCGGGGATGCCCGCGAGGTCGAGCGTCGCGATGTGCGCCTGCGAGAACGGCCACTCGAACGAGTACGCCCGGTCGTCCGCCTTGAGCGGGTAGCGCTCCAGGTACAGCGACGACCCGTCGTCGGCGTACAGGTGCTCCTGCATCGCCTCGTAGCCGGCGACCGCCCGCGCCCCCTGCGTGCGCTGCGACGTACCGCCGTCGCCCCCGTGCCCGCCGCCCTGCGCGGACGCGGGCGCTGCCGCCCCCACCACGCAGGCCAGCGCCGCGACCGTGCCGACCACTCTGGTGAACTTCATCGTGCTCTCCTTCGCTCGGTATCGAACGCTGGTTGAGCTTGTCGAATCCCGGGTTTCGACAAGCTCAACCAGCGGGGTCGTCAGCGGCGCACGCGCAGCGTGACGACCTGGAACGGCGACAGGTCGAGGAGCACGTCGTCGCCGTCACGCTCCGGCGTGCCGAGCGGGCGCTCGAGCAGGTCCGTCACCTCGACGCCGGCGTGCGCGAATGCCGGGGTGACGCGGGCGCGTGCCCGGCCGCCGCGGCTCTCGTAGAGCCGCACGACGACGTCCCCGGTGCTGTCCTCGGCGAGCTTGACCGCCTCGACCACCACGGCGTCGTTGTCGACCGTCACCAGCGGTTCCACCCCGTGGTCGCCGGTCAGCACGCGCTCGGGCAGGTTCAGCGCGTACCCGTGCCGGATGGCGTCGTCGATGCCGGCGCCGACGACGAGCTCGCAGCGCAGCACGTGCTCGCCCTGGTCGGCGTCGGGGTCCGGGAACATCGGCGCGCGCAGCAGCGACAGCCGCACGGTGGTGCCGGTCGCGCCCTGCTCGTCGGTCGCGTCGTCCGGGCGGGTGCGCGTGATGTCGTGGCCGTACGTCGAGTCGTTGGCGACGGCCACGCCGAAGCCGGGCTCGCCCACGTGCACCCAGCGGTGCGCGACCGTCTCGAACCGCGCGTGGTCCCACGACGTGTTGACGTGCGTGGCCCGGTGCACGTGCCCGAACTGGATCTCGGACGTCGCCCGCTCGGCGTGCACGTCGAGCGGGAACGCGAGCTTGAGGAGCTTCTGCCGCTCGTGCCAGTCGACGCGCGTCGTGATGCGCAGCGCGCGGCCGTCCACCGGCAGCTCGAGGTCCTGCTCGACGCGCGACGACCCGACCTCGCGGAGCACCCGCAGCGCGGGGCCGGCGTCGCCATCGACGACCTCGACCTTCGCCGCGTCCACCAGGTCGGTGGTGCTGCGCCGGTAGTGCTCGTCGATGTCCCACGCCTCCCACTCGTTGGGGACGTCGCGGTGCAGCTGCAGCAGGTTCGCCTTCGCGCCCGGCAGGATCGCCTCGCGCCCGGTGGCCTTGTCGACGGCGGAGACGACGTGCCCGTTCGCGTCCACGGCCACGCGCACCAGGTCGTTCTCCAGCACCCAGCCGTCGCCCCACGGGCCGGAGCCGGGCACCGGTGTCGCCGTGCCCGCGCCGCGCGGCGCGTCGAGGGCCGCGACGCCCAGCCCGGCGACGCCGTTGCGCGCGAACGGCCCGGCGTTGACGGCGACCGGGCGGTCGCCCTCGCCGACCAGCGCGCGCAGCGACTCGGCGACGATCCCCTCGAGCTCGCGGGCCACCTCGGCGTAGTTGCGCTCCGCCTCGCGGTGCACCCAGGCGATCGACGAGCCGGGCAGGATGTCGTGGAACTGCTGCAGCAGCACGGTGCGCCACAGCTTCTGCAGCCGCTCGGCCGGGTATTCGGCCCCGGTCCGCACCGCCGCCGTCGACGCCCAGAGCTCGGCCTCGCGCAGCAGGTGCTCGCTGCGGCGGTTGCCGCGCTTGGTCCGCGCCTGCGAGGTGTAGGTGCCGCGGTGGTACTCGAGGTACATCTCCCCCGTCCACGTGGGCGGGGCGGCGTACTCGGCGCGTGCGGCGTCGAAGAACGTCTGCGAGTCGGACAGCTCCACGCGCGGCGAGCCCTCGAGGTCGTGGGTGCGGCGCGCCGCGGCCACCATCTCGCGGGTGGGGCCGCCGCCGCCGTCACCGAAGCCGAAGGGCGCGAGCGAGGTGTTCGCGCGGCCCTTCTCGGCGTACTGCCGCTCGGCGCGGTGCAGCTCCTCGGCCGAGAGGTCCGAGTTGTAGGTGTCGATGGGCGGGAAGTGCGTGAAGACCCGGCTGCCGTCGATGCCCTCCCACCAGAAGGTGTGGTGCGGCATGGTGTTCGTGTCGTTCCACGAGATCTTCTGGGTGAGGAAGTTGTCGCTGCCCGCGAGCCGGGCGAGCTGCGGCAGCGCCGCCGTGTACCCGAAGGAGTCGGGCAGCCACACCTCCTTGGGCTCCACGCCGAGCTCCTCGATGAAGTACCGCTTGCCGGCCACGAGCTGGCGGGCCAGCGCCTCGCCGCCCGGCATGTTCGTGTCCGACTCCACCCACATGCCACCCACGGGAACGAACCGGCCCTCGCGCACCCGCTCACGGATCCGCTCGAACAGCTCCGGGTACTCCTCCTGCACCCAGGAGTACTGCTGGGCCGACGAGCAGGCGAACTTCACGTCCGGGTCCTCGTCCATCAGCGCGAGCACGTTGGAGAACGTGCGGGCGCACTTGCGCACCGTCTCGCGCGTGGGCCACAGCCAGGCGGAGTCGATGTGCGCATGCCCCACGGCGTGGATGCGGTGGGCGGACGCGGCCGCCGGGCTGGCGAGGGTCGCCGCGAGCGCCGCGCGCCCCGCCGCCGCGGTGCCGGCCACGTCGTCCGGGTCGACGGCGTCGAGCATGTCCTCCAGGGCGCGCAGCACCTCGGCGGCCCGCGGGCTCGTGGCGGGAAGCACCCGCACCAGGCCCGACAGGGCGCGCACGTCCTGCAGCAGCTCCCAGGTGGTCTGGTCGACGAGCGCCAGGTGCATGGTGCGCAGCGCGTAGATCGGGTCGGGGCCGGAGGTGTCCCAGGCGCCCATGCGCGTCGGGCGGGTCCATGCCCCGCCCGGCACGTCGGGGTTGGCGGCGGCCTCGACGTAGAGGTCGACCCGCCCGTCGCCGTCGAGCGCCTGTCCGGGCGCCAGCGGCACGTGCTGGTTGCGGGGCTCGACGGCCTTGATGATGCGCCCGTCGGTGGTCCACGCGGTGCCCTCGGCCTGGAAGCCCGGGCCGGCGCCGGTGAACCCGAGGTCGACGACGAGCTCGACGCGCGTGCCGGCGGGCGCGCCGTCACCGGCCCACTCCGCGGGGACGGCCCCGGTGACGTGGAACCAGGTGGTGTCCCACGGGCGCCCCCACGGGGTGCCGATCGCGAAGGGCACGTAGGTCGCCGCGGTCGCCTCGGCGAAGGGCACCGGCTCGCCGCCGACGGTCCACGCCTCGACGTCGAGCGGGCGGGTCTCGCGGAGCACCGCGGGCTCGAGCCAGTCGTGGGTGAACCGCGCGAGGCGCGCGGTGGTGCGGGCGGTGGTGTCGTGCATGGATCAAAGCTCCTGGTGACGGGGACATGGATCGGGTGGGACGGGTTGATCGGACGCGCGGCGCCGTCAGCCCTTGACGGCGCCGGCGAGCGCGAAGGAGCCGCCGGAGAGCCGCGAGACGAGCACGTAGAGGGCGACGGCGGGGATGGAGTAGAGCATCGAGTAGGCGGCGAGCTGCCCGTATGCGACCGAGCCGTACTGGCCGAAGAAGGCGAAGATGCTCACGGCCGCCGGCTGCTTCCCGGGGGTCAGCAGCAGCACGAAGGGGACGAAGAAGTTCCCCCACGCCTGGATGAACACGAAGATGAACACGACCGCGATGCCCGGGCGCATGAGCGGCAGCACGATCCTGCGCAGCGTGGTCATGGCCGACGCACCGTCGGTCCACGCCGCCTCCTCGAGGGAGATCGGCACGGAGTCCATGAAGTTCTTGGTCATCCAGATCGCCATCGGCAGGGACGTCGCGGCCATGAAGAACGTGGTGCCCGGCAGCGAGTCGAGCAGGTTGAGCCGCACGAACAGCGAGTAGACCGGCACCATCATGGCCGTGATCGGCAGGCAGGTGCCGAACAGGACGGCGTACATGAACGGCTTGTTGAACCGCATGCGGTAGCGCGACAGCGGGTAGGCCGCGAGCACCGACGCCAGGACCGTGATGACGCCGGTGCCGGTGGACAGCACGAACGCGTTCGCCAGCGGCACCCACGTCTGCTCGGGCGTCATGACCGCCGTGAAGTTCGCGAACGTGAACGCGTCGGGAAGGCGCACCGACAGGGTCGCGCTCGCGTCGAGCGAGGCGAGCACGATCCAGCCGAGCGGCAGCAGGAAGCACAGCCCGACGGCGACGAGCACGACGTTGGACGCCACGCGTGCGGCGCGCGGCCCGGGCGCGGCGACCGACGGCCTCGTGCGGCGGCGGGCCGGCGGCGCGTCCCCGACCTCTGCGGCGGGCACGGGCGACGGCGCGGGGACGGTCTGGGCCATCAGTCGACCTCCGGCTTCAGGCTGCGGATGTACACGACGGAGAAGGCGGCGCCGATGACGAGCATCACCGTGGCGATCGCGGTGCCGTAGCCCACCTGGGCGAACTTGAACGCCTCCTGGTAGGCGAGGATCGGCAGGGTCGAGCTGTCGGTGCCGGGGCCGCCGCCGGTCATCACGTAGATCAGCGTGAAGACGGACAGGGTCTGCAGCGTCGTGAGCATGAGGTTGGTCGAGATGCTGCGGCGGATGGTCGGCAGCGTGACCCACACAAGTCGCTGCCACCCGTTGGCGCCGTCGACCGTCGCGGCCTCCGTGATCTCCGGCGGCACCTCGGAGATCGCGGCCGAGTAGACCATCATCGAGAACGCCGTGCCCCGCCAGACGTTCGCGAGAATGACGGCGAGCATGGGGTAGTCGAAGAGCCAGTCGGCCCCGGTGATCCCGACGCCGGACAGCAGCGAGTTGAGCGTGCCGTCGGCGTGGAAGAAGGCGTACGCCGCGAAGGCGGCGACGATCTCCGGCAACACCCACGCCGTGACGACCAGCGTCGAGACGACGGCCCGCACGGGCTTCAGGGCGGAGCGCATAAGCATCGCCAGGCCGAGCCCGGCCACGTTCTGCCCGATGACGGCGGACGCGATGACGAAGAGCACCGTCAGCCACAGGGCCTTCGGGAAGTCGGGGTCGCTGAGCAGCGCGACGTAGTTGTCGAGCCCCACCCACTCGGGCGCGAGGGCGTTCGGCCCCGTCAGCGCCGCGTTGGTGAACGACCCGTAGAACGACCAGACCACGGGCCCGATCATGAACAACGCGAGCAGGACGACGGCGGGCAGCAGCGGCACGAGGCGGCCGGCGGTGCGGCGCACCGGAGTGCGCCGCACCGGCGACGGCCCCGCCCCCGGCGGTGCGGGGGCGAGGGCGGTGGTCACGTCGTCAGCCGTTCGTCGTGTTCTCTTCGCCGACCTGGGCGATCACGGCCTTGTCGTAGACCGCGGCCGCCTCCGCGGGCTCCTGCTGGCCGGTCATCACCGACTCCATCGCCACCTGGATGGCGTTGGAGATCTGCGCGTAGTCGGACGTGGCCGGGCGGAAGTTCGTCACCTCCACGAGGTCGGAGAAGAACGGCACCGTCGGGTTCGCCTCGGAGTACGACGGCTCCTCGGCGACGTCGGAGCGCACCGCGATCTGGCTGTTGTCGATCGCGAAGCGCAGCGAGTTCTCCTTGTCCAGGGCGTGGGTGAGGACGTCGAACGCCACGTCGGGGTTCTTCGACCCGGAGCCGATCGCCATCGTCCAGCCGCCCGACATACTCACCGCGCCGGGGGCCTGGCCCTCCTGCGTGGGCATGGCGGCCGTACCCATGACGTCGGTCCACTCGGGCCACGGCGCCGTGCCCTCCTCGAGCCAGGCGCCCGGGGTCCAGGACCCGTCGAGGGAGATGCCGAGCTTGCCCTGCGGGAACCACTCGGCCGAGACGGTGTTCCCCACGTTCGGGTCGAGCGCCTGCTGCGGCGTCGGGGCGAGCCCCTCGGTGTAGATGGTCTTGATGAAGTCGAGCGAGTCGACGAACTCCTGCGACCCGACCAACCACCTCGCCGCGTCGGTGTCGTAGAGCGTGCCGCCCGTGCCGTACAGCAGCATCTCGAAGCCCTGCATCGTGGAGCCCTCGCCCATGGGCTTGCCCGAGTACACGTTGAGCGGGATGACGTCCGGGTCGGCCTTCTTGATCGCCCGGGCCGCCGCGAGGAGCTCGTCCCAGTTCTTGGGGGCCCAGTCGTCGGGCAGCCCGGCCTTGGCGAGCACCTCCTTGTTGAACCACAGGCCGCGCGTGTCGGTGCCCATCGGGACGCCGTAGGTCTTGCCGTTGTCGCCCATGCCGGCCTGCTTGGCCTGGTCCACGAACTGGCCCCAGTCCTCCCAGCCGGCGAGGTAGTCGTCCATCGGCAGCAGGTACCCGGCCTCGACGTCCGACTTGATCATGAACGTGTCCTCGTACATGAGGTCTGGCGCGGTTCCGAGGGCCCGGTTCATCAGGGCGAGCTTGGTGAAGTAGTCGTTCTGGCTGGCCTCGATGGGCACCAGCTCGATGGTGACGTCGGGGTTCGCTTCCTCGTACTCGGCCTTGACGTCCTTGAAGAGCTCGTCGGCCTGCGTGAAGTTGCCGAACTTCTGGTACGCGATCTTGATCGTCGCGTCGCCGTCGCCCCCGCCGTCTCCCGAACCGCAGGCTCCGAGGGCGAGGACGAGCGCAGTGACCGCGGTCCCCGCGGCGAGGGTTGGTGCCAGTCGCATGGTGCTCCTTTGCCACATGTGCGGCCCGACGACATCGGGCCGGCTGACATATTAACTCAATCTAATGGAGTTAATAGTGTCAAGGGGTCCGCGGCACGCCGTCGACGAGCCCGGACGGCCGCGGGGTGAAGAGCCCGTCGAGCACGAGGCTCGCCGCGCCGACCGCCCCGACGTGGTCGCCGACGGCGGAGCCCAGCACCTCGACCGGGTGCACCTCGCGCAACGTCGCGGCGAGGGTGAGCTCGCGGCGCACCACCGGCAGGTAGTGCGGCGACAGGCGTGCCCAGGCCGGGCCGCCGAAGACGACGACGTCCGCGTCCACGAGGTCGGCCACCACGGTGATCCCCCGCGCCACCCGGCGCGCCGAGACCACCAGGATCCGAGCCGCCGCCCCGTCGCCCTCGGCCGCGAGCCGGCACAGCGTCGTGAGCGCCGCGTCCAGCTCGCTCGGCGACGACGCCGGGGTCCCGGGCGGCAGCACCCCGCCCGCCACCGCCTCCGCCACGAGCGTCCCGGCCGCCGCGGAGATTCCGATGCACCCCCGGTTGCCGCAGCCGCACAGCGGGCCGTCGTTGTCGACCACCAGGTGACCCACCTCGCCGGCGTTGCGCGACGAGCCCGCGAGCAGCTCGCCGTCGTGCGCCACCGCGACGGCGACGCCGAACCCGGTATAGAAGAACAGCGACGTGCCCCGGAGCATGCGGTTGCCGCGCCACAGCTCGGCCACCATCGCGGCCGAGACGTCCTTGTCCAGGACGACGTCGAAGCCGGTCGCGACGCCCAGGAGGTCGCGCACGGGCACCTCCTGCCAGCCCGTCAGGAGCGGCGGCCGGAGGACCGTCCCCGCCCGCAGGTCCACCGGGCCCGGCGCGGCGACGCCCAGGCCGAGGACGGCGGACCGGTCGACGCCCGCACGCCCCAGCATGGCCTCGGTGGCTGCGGCCACGGAGGCGGCGACGGCCTCGGGGCCCGCCGGCGTCGGCTCGACGACCTTCTCCACGGTGCGCCCTTCGAGGTCGACCAGCACCGACGTCACCACCACCGGGTCGATGTGGACGCCCAGCGCGTACGCGCCCTGCGGCTGCAGGTAGAGCATCGTGCGGGGCTTGCCCCGGCCCTCCACCCGCCGCTCCCCCTCGACGACGTACCCGAGCACGATCAGGCGCGACACGATGTTGGACACGGCCTGGGGCGACAGCCCGATGCTCGCCGCGAGCTCGCTGCGGCTCGAGCCGTCCGGGGACCGGCGCACCTGGTCGAGCACCACCATCTGGTTGAAGTCGCCCACCCGCGGCAGGTTCGTCCCGCGTCGCACCGTGTCCCCATCTCGCCGTCCGGCCGGGGGCGCCGCCGCAGCACCGCGGTCCGCGCGCCCAAAGTGGGAGCAGCCTAGACGTCAGCCAGAGGACGCGGCGCCGGCCCCGCCGTCGGCCCCGCTACAGTGCAGCCGACACCGCTGTCGCGGAGAATGCCCCGGAGGAGACCGATGGCCCAGTTCGACCTGCCCGTCCCGGAGCTCGAGGCCTACGTGCCCGAGGTCGACGAGCCCGCCGACTTCGACGCGTTCTGGTCGCAGACGCTCGCCGAGACCCGCGCGCACGACGCCGCGCCCGAGCTCGCGCGGGTGGACTCCGGCCTGACCGAGCTCGTCGTGGACGACGTGACGTTCCCCGGCTTCGGCGGCCACCCGATCGAGGCGTGGCTGGTCCGGCCGGCGCACGTCGACGGGCCCCTGCCGGCCGTGGTCGAGTACGTCGGGTACGGCGGCGGGCGCGGGCTGGCGCACGACCACCTGGGGCTCGCGGCCGCCGGGTACGCGCACCTCGTGATGGACACCCGCGGCCAGGGCTCCGGCTGGGGGCACGGCGGCGACACGCCGGACCCCGTCGGCAGCGGCCCCGCCTCCCCCGGCTTCATGACGCGCGGCGTCCTCGACCCCGCGACGCACTACTACCGCCGCGTCTTCGCCGACGGCGTGCGGGCCGTGGAGGCGGTGCGCCGGGTCGACGGCATCGACCCCGCGCGCGTCGCGGTCACCGGCGCCAGCCAGGGCGGCGGCATCGCGGTCGCCGTCGCCGGCCTGGTCCCGGACCTCGCGGCCGCCGTTCCGAACGTGCCGTTCCTCAGCCACTACCGCCGCGCCGTGCAGATCTCGGACGCGATGCCGTACGGCGAGATCACGCGCTACCTCGCGGTGCACCGCGAGCACGAGGACGCCGTCTGGCGCACGTTCTCCTACCTGGACGGCGTCTCCTTCGCTCGCCGCGCCCGCGCGGCCGGCCTGTTCTCCACCGCCCTCATGGACGCCGTCTGCCCGCCGTCGACGGTCTACGCCGCCTACAACCAGTGGGGTGCGCTCGGTGACACCACGCCCGAGAAGGCGATCGATGTCTACCCGTACAACGGCCACGAGGGCGGCCAGGGCTACCGCTTCGCCCCGACCCTCTCCTGGCTCGCCAAGCACCTCTGAACGCGCCGACCCGTCGCCGGTTGAGCTTGTCGAAACCCGGGTCGCTGGTTGAGCCTGTCGACACCCGAGTCGCTGGTTGAGCCTGTCGAAACCCGAGTCGCTGGTTGAGCCTGTCGAAACCCGAGTCGCTGGTTGAGCCTGTCGAAACCCGAGTCGCTGGTTGAGCCTGTCGAAACCCGAGTCGCTGGTTGAGCCTGTCGAAACCCGAGTCGCTGGTTGAGCTTGTCGACACCCTGCCCCTTTGGGTTCGACAAGCTCAACCAGCGGGTCCCCCTGGGTTTCGACAAGCTCAACCAGCGGCCCCGGTCAGGGCAGCAGGCGGGCGCCGTGCGCGGGGCTCGAGGTGCACCAGACGGAGTCGGCGGCGCCCTCGGCGGTCCACGACGCGGCGATGACGAGCGCGTGCTGCCGCGAGCGGGCCAGCGCGGCCACGGTGGGGCCGGAGCCGGACACGAGCGCACCGAGCGCACCCGCCTCGCGGGCGACGTCGAGCGTGCGCTCCAGCTCCGGGCGCAGCGAGAGCGCCGCGGGCTCGAGGTCGTTGTGCAGGGCCCGGCCGAGCGCGTGCGCGTCGCCCGCGCGGAGCGCCTGCATGAGGCCCGTGTCCTCCGCGAGCCCCGGGTCGCCGGCCGCGTCCCCGACGGCCAGATCGTCGAACCGGCCGTAGACGGCGGGCGTCGACAGCCCGTCCTCCTGCACCGCGAACGCCCAGTGGAACTCGCCCCGCGTCATGGCGGGCGTGAGGAGATGGCCCCGGCCAGTGCCGACTGCCGTGTGCCCGAGCATTGCGAACGGCACGTCCGACCCGAGCCCGGCGGCGAGGTCCGCCAGGTCCTCGCGGCTCAGCCCGGTCTGCCACAGGGCGTCGCAGGCGACGAGCGTCGCGGCCGCGTCGGCCGATCCCCCGGCCATGCCGCCGGCCACCGGCACCCCCTTCGCCAGGTGCAGCGCGACGTCCGCCGTCATCCCGACCCGCTCGGCGACCGCCACCGCCGCCTTCCAGGCGAGGTTGGACGCGTCCACCGGCACGTGCGCGGCCTGGGGGCCGTCCACGGTGATCGTCACGCCGGCGCCCTCCGGCACCTGCGTGGCGGTGATCTCCTCGTAGATCGAGACCGCCTGGAAGATCGTCGCCAGCGGGTGGTACCCGTCGTCCTGGACCGCGCCGACGCGCAGCGACAGGTTGACCTTGCCCGGCGCGCGCACCCGGACGGACGGCGACGGGGCGGCGGCGAGGTGGGTCACGCGTCCACCGTGCCAGCAGCGACCGGAAGCTGCTCGGCGATCCGCGCGAAGTCGCCGACCTCGAGCCGCTCGCCCCGCAGCCCCGGGTCGACGCCGGCGGCACGCAGCGCCACCTCGGCGGCCGCGCCCGAGCCGAAGGTGCTCGCCAGTGCGGCACGCAGCGTCTTGCGCCGCTGGGCGAACGCGGCGTCGACGACGGCGAACACCTGCTCGCGCGTCGCGGTCGTGACCGGCGGGTCGCGCTTCTCCAGCGCCACGAGGGCGGAGTCGACGTTGGGCTCGGGCCAGAAGACGTGCCGGCTGACGTTGAGCGACCGCCGCGCGTCGGCGTACCAGGCGGCCTTGACCGACGGGATCCCGTAGGTGCGCGAGCCGGGGCCGGCGGCGAGCCGGTCGGCCACCTCGGCCTGCACCATCACGAGCACGCGCTCCAGCGTGGGGAAGCGCTGGAGGAAGGTGAGCAGCACGGGGACGGCCACGTTGTAGGGCAGGTTCGCGACGAGCGCCGTCGGGGGCTCGCCCGGCAGCGAGGTGACCTCGAGGGCGTCGGCGGTCACCACTTCGAAGTCCGAGTCCGGGGCGTGCCGGCGGACGGTCGCGTCGATCTCCCGCGCCAGCGCCCGGTCGATCTCCACGGCGACGACCGAGGCCCCCGCCTCGAGCAGGCCGAGGGTCAGGGATCCCAGGCCGGGGCCGATCTCCACGACGCGCTCGCCCGGCCGAAGCCCGGCGGCGCGGACGATCTTACGCACCGTGCCGCCATCGTGCACGAAGTTCTGACCGAGCGTCTTGGTGGGGCGCACACCGAGGCGCCCTGCCAGCTCGCGGATCTCCGCGGGGCCGAGCAGGGCGCCAGGGGTGGTGTTCGTCATGGGGGCGAGTCTATTCGGCGACCCGCACCGTGCGGTGCCGGCGGCTCAGTACCAGCCCACCGACTGCGAGTGGCCCCACGCGCCGCACGGGGTGCCGTACACGTCGGTGATGTAGCCCAGGCCCCACTTGATCTGCGTGGCCGGGTTCGACTGCCAGTCGGAGCCGGCGGACGCCATCTTCGAGCCGGGCAGCGACTGCGGGATGCCGTAGGCGCCCGACGACGGGTTGGCTGCCGAGGCGCTCCAGCCCGACTCCTTGGTCCACAGCGACTCGAGGCACGTCCACTCGGAGCCGGACCAGCCGCGGGCGGCCGCCATCTGCTTGCCGATCGAGCGGGTGGACCCGGAGTAGCTCTTCGTCTCGGACGTCGTGGCGGGCGTCTTGGCCTTGGGCTCCGGGCGATCCTTGGTGCCCTTCACCAGCACGCGGGTCACGGGCTTCGTGGTGACCTCGTCGGAGACCTTGGTCTTCTTGACGACCTTGCCGTCGATCGTCGTGACCTGCTGCACGATCGTGCGCTCGCCGTCCTTGCCCTTCGTCACGACCTTCGCGTCCTGGTCGGAGTAGCGCTTGTCGGACTTCTTGGTCTTCGACTCGTTCGCGACGGCCTTGGTGGTGGCGACCTTCTTGGTCTCGACACGCTGCACGACGACGGCGACCTGCGGGGTGGCCGGCGCGGTGGCCGCGTCGTCGACCTGGGTCGCGTTCTCGCCCGCATCCTTCTCCGCCTGCTCCGCGGCCCTCTTCTCTGCGGCCTTCTTCTCGGCCGCGACGGCCTGCGCCACGCTCTTCTTCACGTCTGCGTTGGTCGTTTCGGTGACCTGCACGCGGTCCCTGCCGCCCAGCTCCACGTCCGCCTCGGTGAGCACCGCGGCGACGTCCTCCGCACCCTCCACGACGTCCGTCCCGCCGTCGTGGACCACGGCCACGGGGCCGTCCACGTCGACGTCCACGGGCAGCGAAGCCCGGTCACCCGAGCGCGAGGCGACGATCCGCACGTCGCCGCCGCGGGCGGTGAGCGTGTCGAGCGCCTCGTCTGCGTCGAGGGCGTTGACCCACGTGTCGGTCTCCTCGCCGTCCACCTGGACAGTGAGCTCCTTGCCGGTGCGGACGACGACGTCGGCGCCGTCCTCGAGCGAGGCGCTCGCCGTCGGGGTCACGGTGTCGCGGTCGTCCACGGCCACCCCCTGGGAGTCGAGCATCGCATCCACGGAGTCGGAGTACGAGGTGACGGTGCGCAGATCGCCGTCGACGTCGAGCGTGATGGTCTTGCGGGCGTCGGCGTAGGCGACGGCGCCGCCTGCCACGGCGACCGCGGCAACGGTCGCGGCGGCCAGGAGGGGCCAGCGGCGGCGGCGGCCGCGGGTCGCGGTCCCGTCGGTCGCAGGCTCTGGCGAGGTGTGGGGGATGAAAGTCACGGGGGTCCAGTCGTCGTGCTGTCCGGGCACGGTCGTCGGGGGCGGGCCTCGAGGGCCTGCCGCACCGGGCCGGCGCGTTCGCGCCTGGCTCCGGCCTCCGCACCCTGGGTGCCGAGTATCGACCCACCGATCCGGCGGCCACCCCGCGGTGCCATACACCAGAACAGTGCGGCTCGCACGCGGGACACCCGAACGTAACTGATTCGTTATTGCAAACCTAATCCTCGGGGCCCGACGTGACGAGCCCCACGCCCTCCGGACACACGAAGACCCGCTGGCGGAGCCTGTCGAAACCCAGGGCTCCGGGTTCGACAGGCTCAACCAACGGGTCGTCGGTCAGTCAGGTCAGAGCAGGCCGAGCTTGGCCGCGCACCCGGGCCACTGGCCCCAGCCCGACTGCGCCTGCAGCTTCTTCGCGATCCGCGTCTGCTCGCCGGCGGAGTTCTCGGACGGGAGGCCGCTGCCGCCCATCGCCTGCCACGTCTGTGCCGAGAACTGGTACAGGCCGTAGTAGCCGTTACCGGTGTTCGTCGACGGGTTGCCGCCGGATTCGCACTGGGCCAGCTGACCCCAGACACCGGCGGGCGCGGACCCACCGGCCGACGACGAGCTGTCGTCCGACGAGTCGTCAGAGGACGAGTCGGAAGAGCCGTTGGAGGAAGAGCCGGAGGACGAGTCGCTCGAGGAGGACTCCTTCTCCGCGGGCTCCGGCTCGGGCTCGGGGCGCTCCTTGGTGCCCTTGACCACGATCTCCGTGACGGGCTTGGTCGTCACGTCGTCGGAGAGCTTCTTCTTGCTCACGACGTCGCCGTCGACGGTCGTCACGCGGTACGCGATCGTCCGCTCGCCGTCCTTGCCCTCTTGGGCCACCTTGCTGCCCAGGTCTGCGTACCGGTCGCTGTCCTTCTTGGTCCGCGACTTGTGGTCCACCGCGACCTTCTTGGTGACCTTCTTGGTGTCCACGCGCTCGACGACGATCCGCACGCTGGGGTCACCCTCGGCCTTGGCGGCCTGGCGCTCCACGAACACATGGTCGGCCTTGTCGACCGTGACGTCGAGCCCCTCCAGGATCGCGTCGAGGCCCACCGAGCCGTCGTCCACCACCGTCGTGGTGCCGTCCGCGACGACCGCGACGGCCTGGTCGGCGTCGAGCCGCAGCGGGAGCGACGCACGGTCGCCGGAGCGCGACGCGACGAGCGAGACGTCGGAGCCGCGTGCGTCGAGGCCGCGGAGGGCCTCGTCGGCGTCGAGGGCGGTCACCCACACGTCGTCCTGCTCGCCGTCGACGTCCACGGTGAGCTCGCGGCCGTAACGGACCACGACCTCCGAGCCGTCGCGCAGGGCGGAGTCGGAACCGGGGGTGACCGCATCACGGTCACCGACGCGGACGCCCTGGGCGTCCAGCAGGCCGGCGACCGAGCCGGAGAACGTCTCGACGCTGCGGGTCTCGCCGTCGATGTCGAGCGTCACGCTCTTGCGCGCGCTCTCGTAGGCCGTGGCGGCACCGCCCGCGAGGACGAGGGCGCCGGCCGCGATGCTCGCGATCAGCGGCAGGCGCCGCCGACGGGTACGGGTCGTCGTGTCGGCGCCGGGCGCCTCGGGCGTCGACTCGGCCGAAGGGTTGGGAGTCTCGTTCGAGGAGTTCACACAGGTCCAGTCGTCGTGCGATCCGGCCACGACGACGGGGTCCCGGCTGGCTGCTGGGTCCGGTATCGATCCGGTGGCTCCGAAGACCGTAACCGGATCGTGATCGATGTCCAAGCCTGGTTGTGGTAAGGATGCCCCCGTCTGTCCGGGGCTGTCCGATAAGTCTGGCCGAAACCCGTGGGTCGACTCACACCCCGTATCGCTGGTTGAGCCGGTCGAAACCCGGCTCGAGGTCTCGACAGGCTCGACCGACGAGCGATCAGTAGAAGCCCTTGGCCATCGAGTGGGCCCACGCGTCGCACGGCGCGCCGTACCGTCCGGCGATGTACCCCAGCCCCCACTCGATCTGCGTCGACGGGTTGGTGCGCCAGTCGGAGCCGACGGTCGCCATCTTCGAGCCCGGCAGCGCCTGCGGGATGCCGTACGCCGTGCTCGACGGGTTGTCGGCGTTCCATCGCCAGCCGGACTCCTTGTCCCACAGCTTCTCGAGGCACGCGAACTGGTCACCGCCCCAGCCGCGCTCGGCCGCCATCGCCTTGCCGATCGCCTTGGCGGAGCCCGGGTCCGGGTTGGCCGTCGAGGCCTCGAGGGTGCCCACCACGATCTCCTCGTCCACCGGCTCGCGGGTCACCTCGCGGTCGAGCACCGTGCGCTCCACCTCGGCGCCGTCGAGGGTGCGCACCTCGTAGGTCGTGACGCGCTCGCCGGGGACGCCCGCGGTGCGCACCACCTCGTACCCCTTCGGCAGCTCGTCGGACTCGATGCGCTCGGTCTCGAACGGGATGACCTCGGTGACGCGGTCGGCGTCGGTGTCCCCCCGGCTGACCATCACCACCATCCCGTCCACGGCGGCAGCACCGAGCAGCACGGACGTGTGGTCGTGCTCACCGAGCGTGATGCCCGCGGTGCCGAGCACGTCCCGCACCGTGGACTGGGTGGTGCGGATCGGCAGCACCAGCCCGTCGACGGCGATCTGGACCGTCTTCGTGGTGGAGACCCGCACCTCGTCACGGTCCAGGCGGGTGGAGCGCGACGCCGAGGTCACCGCGTCGGTCCCGCGCGGGCCGAGGGAGGCGAGCAGCTCGCCCACCGTGTGCGCCGTCGTCGGGAACGTCGTGACCTCGCCGTCGATCTCGACGGTCACCTCTCGGCTCGTCCGCACCACGACCTCCCCGCCGTCCGCGACCACGGACGCGGACGCCGGCTGCACCAGGTCGTCCGGGCCGGGCGTGATGTGGTGGTACTTCAGCACGTCGGCCACGGAGGCGCCGTACGCGTCGACGGTGGCGACGTGGCCGTCGTAGTCGATCGTCACGGTCTTGTGCACCTGCGCCACGGCGGCGGCGCCACCGACCAGCGCGATCACCACCGCGCCGTGCACGAGGTGGCGCGCGGGCCCGGTCAGCGCCGCGGCCCGGGGCCGTGAGCGGCCGGGCGCGGTTGGCGTGCGCGTGGACCCGTCAGCCGTCGCCGGGGGGTGCGTCGACGCTTCCGACGCCCTCTTCGCCCTCGACCTCCGCACGAGCACCAGACCGTAACGGAACCGTGACCTCGTGGGAAGCCCCTCGGGCGGTTCGGCGGGCTGCCCGGCGGCGTCCGCCTGGTGCGAGGCGCGGCTCACCGCGCCGTCACCATGCGCCGTAGACCCGTTCGGAGGTGGCCGAGACGGCCGCGCAGACGTCGGGCAGCGGCCGCTCGAGGATCTCCGCCATCGCCCGCACCGTGTGCCCGACGACGTACGGGGCGTTCGGCCGCCCGCGGTACGGGTGCGGCGGCAGGTACGGCGCGTCGGTCTCGACGAGCACGAGGTCGAGCGGCACCGCGCGCAGGGCGGCGCGCAGGTGGTCGTTCTTCGGGTAGGTCACGGGGCCGGCGAACGAGAGGAACCAGCCGCGGGAGGCGGCGAGCGCCGCCATCTCCTCGTCGCCGGAGTAGCAGTGGAAGACCGTACGCTCGGGAGCGCCGTCCGCCAGGAGCACGTCGATCACCTGAGCGTGCGCGTCGCGGTCGTGGATCTGCAGCGCCAGGCCGAGCTCCTTGGCCAGGGCGACGTGCGCGCGGAAGGCGTCGCGCTGCGCCTTCTCCCCCTGCGGGCCGGTGCGGAACAGGTCCATCCCGGTCTCGCCGATCGCCCGCACGCGCGGGTTGGTGCGGGCGACCTCCGCCACGCGCGCGATCGCGTCGTCGAGCGGCACGTCGTGGTGCGCGGCCGGGGTCGGCTCCAGGCCGTCCGGGCCCACCTCGCGCACGCCGGCGTGCAGCACCGCCTCGTTGGGGTGGATCGCCACGGCGCCGACCACCCTCGCCGCTGGTTGAGCTCGTCGAAACCCGGGGGTGGTCTCGACAAGCTCGACCCACGAGGTGTCGACAGGCTCGACCAGCGGGTCGCGCAGCAGGTCGTCGGTCCAGGCGATCGCGGGCAGGTCGCAGCCCACCTGCACCACCCGGTCGACGCCCGCCGCCGCGGCGCGGGCGAGAAGCTCCGCAACACTCGGCGCCGGGACGTCGTCCGGCTTCCGGTCACTCTCGTCCTGCGCTCGCAAGCTCGCTCCGGACGAACGCTCAGCCAGCACCTCGGCGATCGCCTCGAGGTGCGTGTGATTGTCGGCGACCGGGACGGGCAGGGGCTCCGGGTCCGGCGGGAACCCGCGTTCGCGCTGGCGTGCCACGCGGCTCAGGCGTCGTCGGCGAGACGCGGGAAGAGCGCGGCGCCCTTGGTCACCGTGGCCCCCGCGGGCAGGACGCCGAAGATCGCGGCGCCCGACATCGGCTGGGCTTCGAGCGCACCGAGCGCGGGCTCCGCCCCCAGCGCCTCCCACAGCGCCTGGGCAGCCTGGGGGGTGACCGGGTGCAGCAGCACCGCGAGCGCACGCAGGGCCTCGGCCGCCGTCACGAGCGACGTCGCGAGTCGGCCGCCGTCCACGCCGCGCCCGTCCTCGTCCGTCTCGCCGGGCTCCTTGGCGACCTTCCACGGCTGCGTCTCGGTGATGTAACCGTTGGTGGCGTCGACCAGTGACCACACGGCCGCGAGGGCGTCGTGGATCGCGAGCCGGTCGATCGCGTCCTCGGCGTCCGCCACGGCCTTGGCCGCCACCCGCTCCAGCGAGGTCTCGAGGTCCGTCCGCGCGCCCGCCGTCGGCAGCGTGCCGCCGAAGTACTTGCCGATCATCGCCGCCGTGCGCGAGGCGAGGTTGCCGAAGCCGTTGGCCAGCTCGCCGTTGTACCGCGCGACCATGTCCTCCCACGAGAACGAGCCGTCCCCGCCGAAGGCGATCGTCCGCATGAAGTAGTAGCGGAACGCGTCGGAGCCGAAGGTGTCGATGATGTCGCCCGGCGCGATACCGGTGAGGCGAGACTTGCTCATCTTCTCGCCGCCCACGAGCAGCCAGCCGTGCGCGAACACCTGCTTCGGCAGCGGCAGCCCGACCGCCATGAGCATGGCCGGCCAGATGACGGCGTGGAACCGCAGGATGTCCTTGCCGACCAGGTGCACGTCGGCGGGCCACGTCCGGGCGAACTTCTCGCGCGCGGCCTCGTCGTCCGCGCCGTAGCCGATCGCGGTGACGTAGTTGAGCAGCGCGTCGAACCACACGTACAGCACGTGCTTGTCGTCCCAGGGGATCGGGATCCCCCAGTCGAACGTGGACCGCGAGATCGACAGGTCCTGCAGGCCCTGCTTCACGAAGCCGATGACCTCGTTGCGGGCGCTGGCGGGCTGCACGAACTCCGGGTGCTCCTCGTACAGAGCGAGCAAGCGCTCCGCGTACGCGCTCATGCGGAAGAAGTAGTTCTCCTCCGAGAGCATCTCGACCGGCGTGAGATGGATGGGGCACAGCTTCTGCCCCTCGTACTCGCCGGTGCCGTCGACCAGGTCGCCCGGGAGCTTGTACTCCTCGCAGCCCACGCAGTACGGACCCTCGTAGGAGCCGGCGTAGATCTCGCCCTTGTCGTACAGGTCCTGCAGGAAGGTCTGGACCGCGGTCTCGTGCCGCTCCTGCGTGGTACGGAGGAAGTCGTCGTTGCGCACGTCGAGCGTCTTCAGCACCGGCTGCCACGCCGTCTCGACGAGGCGGTCCGCCCACGCCTGCGGGCTGACGCCGTTCGCCTCGGCGGTGCGCAGCACCTTCTCGCCGTGCTCGTCCGTCCCGGTCAGGAACCAGACGTCCTCCTGGCGCTGGCGGTGCCAGCGGGTGACCACGTCTGCCGCGACGGTCGTGTACGCGTGCCCGATGTGGGGGGCGTCGTTGACGTAGTAGATCGGCGTCGTCAGGTAGAAGGTCTTCGCGGGCTCGGGCATGGTGCCCATCGTAGATGTGTCGCGACGGCAGTCTCACGATGTTTCACGCCGCCGACCGGCGGGTCAGCCGAACGTGACGCGCACCAGCCGGTCGTCGCCGTCGCGCGGTGTCCCGCGGCCGTCGGTGTTGTTGGTCAGCACCCACAGGCCGTCGGCGTCGCCTCCGTCGGGGACGACCGGCGCCACGTTGCGCAGCCGGCCGAGCTCGCCCGTCAGCAGCGCCTGCGGCTCCCCGAGCGCGCGGACGCTGCCGTCGGCGTCGACTCCGGTGCCCTTGCTCGGCTCGGCGCTCGCACCCTCCTCGGCTCCGGACGCCGTGTCGCCGAACGGCACGCGCCACAGCCGCTCGCCCCGCAGGCCTGCGAGGTACACGGCGTCGTCCGTCACCGTGAGGCCCGACGGCGACGCCTCGTCGGTCGACCACCATGCGACCGGCGCGACCGTACCGTCGCCGGCGCCGTCCGGGCCCTCCACCTCGGGCCAGCCGTAGTTGCCGCCGGCCTCGATCACGTTCAGCTCATCCCACGTGTTCTGCCCGAACTCGCTCGCGAGCATCCGCCCGGCGCGATCCCACCCGAGGCCCTGGACGTTGCGGTGCCCCAGCGTCCAGACCGGCGACGCCTGGGCGTTGTTGCCGGCAGACGGGTTGCCGGGAGCCGGCTCGCCGTCGGGCGTGATCCGCAGGATCTTGCCGCCCAACGAATCGGGGTCCTGGGAGTTCTCCCGGTCCCCCGCGTCCCCCGTGCCGACGTACAGGTGGCCGTCCGGGCCGAAGGCGAGCGCCCCGCCGTCGTGGTGCCCGGCCCGCGGGATGCCGTCGAGGACGGTCGTGAGCTCGCCGAACACGGCGCCGTCCAGCGCGCCGCGCAGCACGGCGTTGTCGTCGGCGCCGGTCCGGTAGACGAAGACGTCGCCCGACGCCGGGTCGACCGCGACCCCCAGCAGCCCGCCCTCGCCGTCGGGCGTCGTCTCGGCGGCCAAGCGGTCCGCCCCGGGCCCGGTGACCTCCGTCGTCGTGCCCTCGTCCGGGTCCACGACGACAAGCCGGGCCTCGTCGCGCAGGCTGACGAGCAGCGTGCCGTCGTCCAGCGCCGCGAGCCCCCACGGGACGTCGAGGCCGTCCACGACGGTCTCGATCGTGACCTCCGGCGTCGCCGACGACGGCTCATCGGCGGTAGGGACCGCCGGGCTCCCCGTCCCGTCCGGGGGCGCCGCAGTCCCCGACACCACGGGCGGCTCTCCGTCGCCGGCCGAGCCGCAGCCGGCAAGGACGAGCAGGAGCCCCGCGACGAGGCCGGCGACGGCCCCGGTACGACGCAGGTGGCGGGTCATGCCCCCATCTTGGAGCGCCCGACCCGCCACCGTCGACACCAGGGCCATGCAGCGGCATGCTGTCCCCAAAGGTTGGTCAAGGGAGGTCGTCATGTCGATCACCGAACGCTTCCGACGCGTGTTCCAGCGGCACGAGGAGCCGCCCCTGGAGCGGCCGCGCGACCTGCCACCGGACTCCCTGGCTCACGAGAGGGGGTGGCCGGTCGCCGGCACCATGGCCGTCCAGCCGCTCTACTGCCCCGACTCGTCCGGCGGCGGGTACTGCTGACCGACCGACAGGCCTGACGCCGCGCAGCCCGCGGTGGCAGGGTGGGCACCATGAGCTCAAGCACCTCCCCCGAGAGCGTGCCCCGCCGCGCGCTCGTCGTCGTCGACGTCCAGCCCACCTTCTGCGAGGGCGGCGAGCTCGCCGTGGACGGCGGCGACAAGGTCGCCGAGGACGTCGCCGCGCACGCCGTCGCGCACCGCGACCGGTACGAGATCGTCGTGACCACGCAGGACTGGCACATCGACCCGGGCGAGCACTTCAGCGACCACCCCGACTTCGTCGACTCGTGGCCGCCGCACGGCCTCGCCGGCACGCCGAACGCCGAGCTGCACCCTGCGCTGACCGACCTGCACCCCGACGTGTCGGTGAAGAAGGGCCAGTACGCGCACGGCTACTCCGGCTTCGAGGGCACGGACGGCGAGGGCCGCACGCTGGAGCAGGCCCTGCGGGACGCCCGCATCGAGGCCGTCGACGTCGTCGGCCTGGTCGAGTCGCACTGCGTCAAGCGCACCGCGCTCGACGCCGTCGGCCTCGGGTTCGCCACGCGCGTGCTCACCGACCTCACCATCCCCGTGAGCCCCGAGCAGGGCGTGCAGGCCCGCGCGGAGCTCACCGCGGCCGGAGTCGTCCTCGCCCCGTCCACCGCGAGGTAGTCCCAGAAATCGCGAGGTAGTTTGAAAATCCGCGAGGTAGTTCCAAAAATGGCTAGGTAGTTCCAGACCCGTCGAGGTAGTCAACTACCTCGCGCAGGTGCGATGACCGGTTGAGACCGCCGAACTACCTCGCCATTTTTGGAACTACCTCGCGGAGACCTGGACTACTTCGCGGCGAGGGCCGCGGCGTACAGGTCGCGCTTGGGGACGCCGGCGGCGGTGGCGACGCCGGCGACGACGGTCTTGAGCCGCTCGCCCGCCCCGACGCGGGCCAGCACCTCCGGCACCAGCTCCTCGACGCTGGGGGCGCCGCCCGCGGGCGCGCCTCCGACGACGACGCAGATCTCGCCGCGCAGGCCGTCGCCGGCGGCGGCGCGCGCGTCAGCCTGCGCGACCAGGTCGGCGAGGGGCCCGCGCAGCACCTCCTCGTAGGTCTTGGTCAGCTCGCGGCAGACGGCGGCGGGCCGGTCGGCGCCGAAGGCCTCCGCCATCGCGCGCAGCGTCTCCGTGATCCGGTGCGGCGCCTCGAAGAACACCATCGTGCGCGGCTCGGCGGCCAGCGCCCCCAGCCACCGCGACCGTTCCCCCGCCTTGCGTGGCACGAACCCGTCGAACGTGAACCGGTCGGTGGGCAGGCCGGACAGGGCGAGCGCCGTGAGCACGGCGGAGGGCCCCGGCGCGGCGGTCACCCGCTCCCCGCGCTCCACGGCGCGCGCCACGACGCGGTAGCCCGGGTCCGACACCGCGGGCATCCCGGCGTCCGACACCACGAGCACCGTGCCGCCGTCGGCCACGACGTCCAGGAGCTCGTCGGCCCGCGCCGCCTCGTTGTGCTCGTGGTACGACGTGACCCGCCCGCCGACGACGATCCCCAGCCGCGCCGCGAGCGCGTGCAGCCGGCGCGTGTCCTCGGCGGCGACGACGTCCGCCTCGGCGAGCAGCCGGCGCAGCCGCGGCGACGCGTCCTCGGCGTTCCCGATCGGCGTCGCCGCGAGCACCACCGTCCCGGCCTCGGCGCGGAGGGGGGTCTCGGCCGCTCCGCCGCCGCCGTCGGGTGACACGGCGCGGCTGTCGGTGGACGGGTCGGAGGTCATGGTGACCAGCGTCGCACGCCCCTACGATGACCCGGTGACCGCCCCCGACGCCGACGCCACCGCCTCCGGCGATCCCGCGCCCGCGGGCACGCCGCCGGCCCCTGCCCGCCATCTGGCGGTCGACGAGCCGGAGAGCACGCCGCCGCCTGCGTTCCCCGGCTCGCCAGCGCCCGCGTTCCACCCGACGCCGGAGGAGGACGACGGCCGCTCGACGCAGGCGCGGCTGCTGGAGCGCCTGCTCGGAGGCCGCCGGGTGCGCCTCGACCTGCGCCGGCGCGACCGGTTCTGGGGCTGGTTCGGCACCCTGGCGGTGACGCTGCTGGCGGCGGTGGCCCGGCTGTGGCAGCTCGGCCAGCCGCACAAGCTCGTCTTCGACGAGACGTACTACGTCAAGGACGCCTTCACGCTGGGCCGGCTCGGCTTCGAGGCCCAGTGGCCCGACGAGCCCAACCCCGCGTTCGAGGCCGGCGACGTCTTCACCTACCTCGAAAAGGCCGCGTACGTCGTCCATCCGCCCGTGGGCAAGTGGATGATCTGGCTCGGGATGGAGGCGGGCGGCGGGGCGACCAGCTCGTTCGCCTGGCGGCTCGCGAGCGCGGTGGTCGGCATCCTCGCCGTGTTCCTCCTGGTGCGGATCGCGCGGCGCCTGTTCGCGTCGTCCACCATGGGTGTCGTCGCGGGGCTGCTGCTCGCCGTGGACGGCGAGGCGATCGTGCACTCGCGGACCGCCCTGCTCGACCAGTTCGTCATGCTGTGGGTGCTGGTGGCGTTCGGCTGCCTGGTGCTGGACCGGGAGCAGGCCCGACGGCGGCTCGCGTCCCGGGTGGCGGAGATCCTGGACGCCGGCGGCACGGTGGCCCGCTACGGACCCCGGATCGGCTTCCGGTGGTGGCGGCTCGCCGCCGGCGTCAGCCTCGGGCTCGCGTGCGGCACCAAGTGGTCCGGCCTGTGGTTCCTCGCCGTGTTCGGCATCCTCACGGTCTTGTGGGACCTCGGCGCACGGCGCGCGGCCGGCATCGGGCGCTGGTGGGAGGACTCGCTGGTCGTCGACGCCGTGCCCGCCTTCTTCACGCTCGTGCCCACCGCGCTGGTCACGTACCTCGCGTCGTGGTGGTCGTGGTTCACGCACCCGGGCGCGTACATGCGCCAGTGGGCCTCCGAGCATCCCGGCGAGGGCATCACCTGGCTGCCGGGGCCGCTGCGCAGCCTGCTCGAGTACCACCGGCAGATGTGGGACTTCCACACCGGGCTGTCGTCGGAGCACCCGTACGCCTCGCACCCGCTCGGCTGGATCGTGCAGTGGCGGCCCACGTCGTTCTTCTGGGAGAAGGACGCCGCCGGTCAGGGCACCTGCCCCGCCGACGCAGCCGACGCCTGCGCGCGGGCGGTGACCTCGCTGGGCAACCCGCTGCTGTGGCTGCTCGCCGCCCTCGCGATCGTCGCGACCGTGTGGCTGGGGATCCGCCTGCGCGACTGGCGCGCCCTCGCCGTGCTCAGCGGCACGATCGCGGGCTGGCTGCCGTGGCTGGTCTACGCGACGCCGTTCACCCTCCTGCCCTGGTTCCACGAGCGGACCATCTTCACGTTCTACTCGATCGTGTTCACCCCGTTCGTGGTGCTCACGCTCGTGTACCCGATGGTGGTGGCGCTGGAACGGACGGAGGGACGGCGCAGCGCCCGGGCACGCGTCGTCGCGGCCGTCGTCGCCGTCCTCGTCGTGATCGTGGCCGTCTCCGCCGTCTTCTACCCGCTGTGGACGGGCACGCAGGTCCCCTACCCGTACTGGCAGTCCGTCATGCGCTTGGAGTCCTGGATCTGATCCCGCGCTGGTTGAGCCCGTCGACACCGGGTCCGTGGTTTCGACAGGCTCAACCGACGACCACCCCTACCAGTCGACCTGCGGGGTCGGGTGGAACTCCCACCCGGCGTCGCGCCACGCGGGGGCCTGCGCGGCCGTGCGGACACGGAACGCCTCCCAGTCCTTGCGCTCCGGAGCCGTCCACGCGACCTCGGCGACGGCGCCCAGGCGGGGCAGCAGCATGGAGAACAGCTCGTCGCGGGTGGTGATCGTCTCGGTCCAGACGGCGGCCTCGACGCCTTCGATCGAGTCGGCGGGCAGGCCGTCGATGACCTGCTCCGGCTCCCAGTCGTAGGAGTCGCGCAGCTCGACGTAGCCCGCCCAGTCCAGGCCCAGCGGGTGCTCGGGCGTGTACTGCATGTCCAGGTAGGCGTGGTTGCCGGGCGACATGACGAACCGCGCGCCGCCCCTCGCGGCCGCGACGAACCGGTCGAACTCCTCGCCCTTGGGCTCCCAGTACTGCAGCAGCGTGCCCGGCTCGACGGGGCCGCGGGCGCCCTCCTGCCAGAAGATCGGCGTCTTGCCCGACTCGCGCACGATCCGGGCGGCGAGCTCGACGAACTTCGCGAACTCCTCGACCTCCATCGTGTGCACCTCGTCGCCGCCCACGTGCACCCACTCGCCGCGGGTCATGGCGGCCACGTCGCCGATGACGTCGCGCAGGAACGGCTCGGTGGCGGGGTTGTCGAACCACAGGCGGGAGAAGCCCACCTCGATGCCCTCGTAGGCCTCGGTCGGCAGGCCGTCGTGCGTCAGCGCGCCGTACACCTGCGTGGCGGCGTTGATGTGCCCGGGCATGTCGAACTCCGGCACGATCGTCACGAACCGCTCCGCCGCGTACTCCTGCAGCTCGCGGTAGTCGCCGGTGGTGAGGAAGCCCGCCGTACCGCCGCCCACCTGGTTGTCGGACGCCTTCTCCAGCTCCGGGCGCGACGGGATCTCGAGGCGCCAGCCCTGGTCGTCCGTGAGGTGCAGGTGCAGCACACGGAGCTTGAACGCCGCGACGAGGTCGACCACGGCGCGGATGTCCTCGGGCCCGAACCAGTGCCGCACGACGTCGAACGACAGGCCGCGCCAGCCGTAGCGCGGCGCGTCGTGGACGACGACGGCGGGCACCTCCCGCGCGCCACCGTCCGCCTCCCCCGGGCCGGCGGGGACGAGCTGGCGCAGGGTGCGCACGGCGTGCAGCAGCCCGACGCGCTCGGGGGCCGTGGCCTCGACGCCGTCGGTCGTGACGCGCAGGGTGTACCGCTCGGGGTTGTCGGAGCCCTCCGGACCCGCGGCGGCGTCGAGGCGGAGCACGACGGCGGCGGCGCCGCCCACGGGGTCGGCGCCGTCAGCGACGACGCGCACCCCGGCAGCCGCGAGCTGCTCGGCGGCAACCGCCGCGAGCGCGGCGTCGGGCGCGTCGAGGCGCACGGCGTCCAGACGGAGCGTGTCCCCGTCCTGCCGGTCGACGACGGTGGGCCACGGGATCAACGGCAGCACGGCGATCATTCTCCAGACGTGGTTCGGCACAGCGCCGGGCACGTGGTGGCACGGTCGGCACGGGAGCGAGGCGAAACGTTAACGATCCTGCCGAATCCGGCGATCCGGTGTCAACGTCACCCCGGACTGCCCCGTCGTCGCGCGCCCTCAGGAGGCGGCGATGAGCACGGGCGCCGGGGCGGGCGGCACGAGGGCCGGGTTCGCCGCCGTCGTCGTGGCCGGCCCGGACCAGCCGAGGTGCACGCCCTCGGGGACGTCCGTGCTGACCTGGTTCCACACCCACTCGCCCGTGGTGACCCCGCCCGTGCGGTCCGCGAGGAGCACCACCTCGACCTGGGGCAGCGGGCGCAGCCGGTCGCGGTCCGGGACGGACTCCGGGCGCGTCTGGTGCACCACGAGCATGGTGGGCGGGAGACCCTCGCGCGTCGCGAGGTCGGCGAGGTAGTCCGTGACGCCCTGCAGCTCGGCGGCGGTCATCTCGTGCGACGTCGTCGACGAGCCGTCCCCGACCCGCGACTCCGGGTGCACCGCGACACCCACGCCCGGGTTGCGCAGCAGCGGCTCGGCGGCCCGCACCTGCTCCACCACCGGCGCCGGCCCCGCGCCCACGTCGAGCAGCACGTACACCCCCGCGTCACGGGCGGCCTCGATCGTCGGCCGCAGCGCGTCGACGTCCTCCTGGGTCACCCAGTCGCCGTCGTCGCCGGGCCCGCCCGCCGTGGCGCTCACGGGCACGACGAGCGTCGGCACCAGCGGCCCGGCGTCGGCCGGGGCGCCGTCGTCGCCCTCTGCCGGCTCGTACGCCGCGGCCGCCGCCTGCGCGCGGGCCACGGCCGCCGCCGGGTCGTCCCACCGGGCGACGTCGACCGTGACGTACCGGCCCGGCAGCAGGTGCTGCGACTTCGTGGGGAGCAGGGCCGCGCGCTCCGCCGCCGCGACGCGCCACGCGAAGGTCCCGGCGTCGCCGAACGAGCCGCCCACCCCCACGACGGTCAGCGCCTGCGCCCGGTCGACGTCCTGCACGATCCGCCGGGTGCCGAGGTCCCCGCCCGGCACCTCGCTGGTCACGGCGCCGGCCGCGCGGAGCGAGGCGATCGCCGCCTCCTGCCCCGCCACCGGATCGACGAGCGCGAGGACCTCACGCAGGAGGCTCGGCTCGCCGCGTTCGGCGACGGACCCCCCCGGGTTGGCGGTCGCGCCCGTCGTCGGGCCCCCGCCCAGCATCGTGTCGAGCCGGGACGTCAGGTCCTTCAGGTCGTCGTCTTCGAGCGCGGGGTCGCCGCCCTCCCCGCCGTCGTCACCGTCGTCACCGTCGTCACCGTCGTCACCGCTGTCACCGTTGTCACCGCTGCCGACGACGTCGGGGGCGACGCGGACGGTCTGGACCCCGGCGGCGTCCGCCACCGCCTGGGACGCCTCGCCCGTAGCAGCGGCGTCGTCCTCGCCGGTCACCACGACCGCGACGCGGGCGCCGAGCCGGCCCAGCTCCTCGGCGAGCCCGCCGTCGGAGTTGTCGCCCCCGGCCAGCAGCGCGGGTCCGTGCACCGCCACCGCGGTCGCGGCGAGCGCGGGGCGTGCCGCCTTGTCGGCGGCGTCCGCGAGCACCACGACCTCGGACCGCGCGTAGACGGTCTGGCTCGTGGTCAGGGCGAGCTCGACCGGGTCCGCGGAGTCCAGCAGCACCGTGTGGGTCGACAGGTCGCGGACCGCGACCGCCGGGGCAGACGACGGGGAAGCCCCACTCTCGCTCGGCGGCGACGCTGCGCACCCCGCGAGGGCAAGTGCGCCGGTCACGACGACGGAAGGAAGGACGAATCGGACGTTCCGGAGGGACACGCCGCTCATCTTTGCGCATCCCCGGCGTCCCGGTCGACGGCCTCCACGGAGAAATACGCGGGCGTTCGGATCGTGGTCGCCGATGTTCCGGTAGCGAATGACGAAGGCCGCCGATCTGCGGAGTGCAGATCAGCGGCCTTCGATCTCGGTGGAGCTAGCCTCGATCTTTCATCGGGCCGGTGAGCATGTTGGTGACGGCGTCGGTGCCGTTGTTCGGGCGTGATTCCGGCAGCAGGGTGTGACAGGTCGCCGCAGGTCGCCTGCGGGGGCCGGGTTCCACTGATCCGGAGAACTGTTGGGCGTCGTCGGGGCGTGGTACTGGGCGTCAGCCGGGCGCTGGTCCGAGTCCTCGTAGCCGGTCGAGTCCGGATAGGGCGAGGGTGGCGAAGGGCGCGTGCTCGGCGAGGTGCAGCACCTCGGTGCGAGCCCGGCGGGCCAGGGTCGCGGGGATGGTGAACAGGCGCAGTCGTATGCGTTTGGGTTCCCATCGGCGGGCGGCGTGGCCGGTCAGGGCGAGCATCTGCATCCACGCGGTCAGGTCGCCGGCGAGGGCGACGATGGCGCACCAGATCCGGTTGGCGTCGAATCCGTGCAGGGGCAGGTTCGCCAGGCCGGTCCTTCGCGATCCGGATGCGGTCCTCGCACCGGGCGCGGCGGCGGTGGCGCAGCTCGAGGTCGGGCAGCTGGGTGCCAGGCCCGCCGGGTGGTGTGTTGGTGGCGAACGCGGTGATCCTCATGCCGTCGACGTCCTCGAACCGTAGTTGTGCGCCGGGATGGGGGCGCTCCTTGCGGACGATGACCCGCATCCCGGGCGGCCAGCCGGTCAGGTCGAGCAGGTCGGTGAGCTCGGCGACCCACGCCCCGTCACGTACTTCGTCGTGGGCGTCGTAGGCCGGGGTCCACGCGCCCGCGGTGTTGAGCATCGCGATCAGGTCGGGTGTCTCGGGTGGCAGGGTGAACCCGACCGAGTACCCCAACCGTTGCTTGTGCAGCCAGGTGACGAACGCGCGGGTCCCGCCACCGCCGTCGGTGCGCACCAAGATCTTCTTCGACGCCCGCGTTCGCCTGGTGCGCCCGTTGCTGCCGGTCAGGTGGTCGGGCAGCTGCGCGAGTGCGGCCTTGACGACCTCGATGTGGTCGGTCGCGGTGTTGGAGCCCGCGTTTCCCGTCCGCAGCTTGATCTCGAGCGTCTCCCCGGTCCCCGTCTGGCCGTGGTCGACGAACGCGGCCAGCGGGTGGAACCCGAACCCGCGCTTGAACGTCGGCGCCGCCCGTTCCTACTCCGAGTGCGCGGTCACCAGGGTCGCGTCCAGGTCGATCACGAGCGGGTGGCGGGTGGCGATGTCGTGGTCCGGCGCCTGGTCGCCGGCCAGACTCCACGCCCGCGCCCGTGCGCCCGCCCGCGCCCGATCGCGGCCAACGCGGTATCGGCGTCGCCGGCAAGCGCGCTGATCATCCGGGAGACCGTCGGGTCCGATGCGACCGGGCCGTAGACCCCGGGCTCGGCGCGCACCATCGCGATGTCCGCGAGACAGTCACCGCCCATGGCCAGCGCGATCGCCAGATCGCACAGCACCTTGCCCGGATCGTGCACCGCGAGCGGCTTGCGCCACGACGACAGCGCCGCTCTCAACTCCCGGTCCAGGGCGGTCGAGCGGATCGTCTCGGTCAGCAGCACACCACCCGCCTGCCCGACCGCGCCCGAGGCGCGGACGTCCGCCTTCAACCGCGGATAGAACCCGCTACTCTTCCTCACCTGAAAGGTGCTCCTCGCCCTGGACTGCTACGACTCTCGACAAGCCGTATCTTCCCAGGTCAGGAGCACCTTTCTTCGTTCAGTCCGTCACCCGGACCGCCCCGCGATGAAAGCCCGAGGCTAGCCATCAACACGACCGTGGCGCCGGTGAACGAACACGCCCTCGCGCCCGTCCTCGCGGCTCGTGCAGCGTCGATGCCTGCGTCGGCGACCTCGAAGCCGACCTTGCCCAGCTTCGCGAGCTTGCCCGCCGGGAGGAATCCGGCCAGCAGCCAGGCGCAAGACTGCCACTTGCCGTCCGCGAGACATCCGAGCGCGTCACTCACACCGAGAACGCCCGCAAGTACGGGGTGGTCCTGCTCGAACCCCCGCACCCACGAGACGATCTCGTCCTTCACACTCGCCTCGGACCCGCCCACGATCGACGACTTGCCCGACGAGCCACCAGAGGAACCACTCGAGCTCGCCGTACCCCCGCTCGAGCCCGACCCCGAGCCGCCGCCACCTGCATTCGACGACGTCTTCACCGGTGGAATCACGAACTGTGGGGTCCACCCATTGCCCTTCGCGGTGTGGCGCACGGCGCTCTGGAACTGCCCCTGGGTGTCATGACGCCCATCCCCGGTGACCTCGCGCAGCCCGGTCGGGTCGGAGAACGTCACCGGGCTGGAGTGCGCGTACGCGTAACCGTGCCACTGCTGCGGATCCGCCAGATCCATCACCGGATCCACACTGACGAACCTGCCGATGGCCGGGTCGTAGTACCGGGCCCCGATCGCCGTCAACCCCGTGGCATCGGCCGGCTTGTCCAGGAACCCGTGATCCCCCGACCACGACACCGGCGCGGTACCACGGGCCTCACCAAACGGCGACTGATACCGGCGCGTCACCTTCCCCGTCACGTTCGTGACCGACACGCTCGCCGTCCCGTGACGATCACTCACCAGCGTGGAGACGCATCATGCCCAGGCAAATGCACGCCGTCGCGGTGTCGTTGCGAGCCAACGACTCAACCTTCGCCTATACAAGTAACTTGGGATTCGACTGGCGAGGCCCGGCGCTACTCGGAATGTGGCTTCCCTAGCATCGACGAGGCAGCAAATTCAATTTACCGAGAGAAAGCTCAGTGTCGGCCGGCGAGATTCAATCTCAAGACGCCCAAAGTCCCCTTGAAGCTCGAACCGAGTACCATTGGCAATAAATTCATCAATGGACCCAAGATCGCGTTCGCCAGATGCGTCTATCGCAGGCTTGACCCGGTCCTGACCGGTCCAGTGAATGTTGGAGACCTGCATAAACCGGATCTGTCCACGTCTGTAGCAGAACTGCTCCCCATTCCGCGGCGGAAGGTAATCAGGATGTCGATCGGTAAGAACTACCTCGATGTCGATCGTCGCCATCGTGAGCTCTAGTTCGATCCCGAGAACCCAGCTGTCCTCCAGGTATACGTCTTCGAATCCTGCAAGACTTACATAGTTGCTCATCCTTCGTCACCAGTCCCACTTTATCGGAGTGTGGTTCTCGACACTCCTGCGCATTACCTCATTGCCGTAGGGTCCCACCCGATTACCGGCGGCGTTTCGCATCTCCACGTGGGGGTGGCCGCTGCCCGGAGCGTTCGGGCTTCCCCGCTTGATTGTAATTCGAACCACACCGTTGTTGTCAGTATATTTGACTGGACCACTCGTCGTTTGGCTCCGCGTCCAACCCTGTGACTGGCCGAAGTGTCGAGTTGCGACGCAGTGATGCCGCCCACGCGGCGGCACCGCGCGGCGCCGGAGACGTGCGGCGTATCGCGGCTCGCACGGTCACCGGCGCGGCGTCCTACACCCGCCTGGAACGGATCAACTGGATGCTTGCCGTCTCCAAGGACTTCGACCTCCCCAAGCCGGTGCGCGAGCTCGCTTCCGCCGAGGTCGAGGAGCTGCGACAGGGCGCCGGGGTCGCGCCGGCCGTCAACCGGGTCAGGGCCGCTATCCGCCAGGCGGAGGAGGACGCGGAGCGCAAGCACCAGTCGTGGGCCGCCACGCCCTTCGACGCCACTCCCGCGGACGTCGACGATGCGGAGCACCTGACTCTTGTCGAGAGCGACCACGGCGGACGGCTGGAGGACGCACAGAACCCGGCCCGCGCCTCCAGCCGGCCAGCAGTCACAGCAGTCACAGCAGTCCAGGCACGCAGGTCCGCGCTCGAGTTCTCGTCCGTGCTGGATGGTGCCTCGGCGATCCTCCAGTTCGATCCCGCCGTCGTCGGCCCGCACCTCGACGAGGACACGTGGGCGACGCTCCATCGCACGGTCGAGTCCCTCCGGGTCTTGAGGTCGCCACCGAGACGCGCCGCGGAACGGTGCCGAAGAGCGCCTGATCACGACGGGCATCGAGCCTGGTCGCGCATCCGGACGCGGCGGCCTACCACCCTCCATCCGGGTCGTCAGGCAGCGTCGGCTGGACCCATCCGATCGGTGCGAGGACGGGCTCCCCTGGCGGCGCGGTGACGGTCGGGTGCAGCGCCTCGTCGACACGTCCCCAGCCGACGCCGCTCGCATCGCCCTCTTCCTGCCGAATCAGCTCTGCCTCGCCGATCTCGACCATCTCCTGCAGCACGGCGGAGGTGTCCGGCGCCAGACGGAGTCGCTCGATGTAGTGGCGCCCGGTCAACCCGGCGTCGATCTTGTGACCGAGCAGGGCCGCGGCCTCCGCGACGCCCATCTTGCGGGCCACGACCGTCGCTACGGTCTTGCGCAGCAGGTGTGGGTACACGCCGCTGAGCTGCGCCGCCGCCAGCGCGGCGCGCAGCGACCGGCGCAGGTTCGCCGGGGTCTGCGGCCTGCCGACGTTGCGGCCGTCACGGAACGTCCGTGAGGGAAACACCGGCATGTCAGCGCTGATGACCGCCGGACGGATCGACTCCAGCGCCTCGGCGGTGAACCGCGGCACGATCATCGAGCGCTGGCCGGCGTCGGTCTTCGGTCGTTCCTGCCGCACGGTGCCCTGCCCCTTGATGTCGACCATGGTGGCCGTGACCGCGATCGTCGGCAGCCCGTCCGGCGACAGGTTCACCTCGCCCCATCGCAGGGCCATCACCTCGCCGATCCGTAGGCCGGTGCCGAGCATGACGTCGACCACGGCCGGAAGGTGCCCGGTCGGCTTCGGGCCCGGCTGGCTGTGCCTCGAGGCCTGCCAGTCGCGCGTCGCTCTGCGCAGGCGCGCCACGTCGAGCGCGGACATGGCCACAGGTTCGGGCCGCTTCTTCGCCGGCGCGATCGTCTTGCGGGCCGGGTTGTCCCGGAGCGCGTCGTGGATCACCGCACGGTCGAGCACGGCGACCAGCGCGGCCCGCGCCTGGATGGCGGTGGCGAGCATGTCGTGCTTCCCGCCGGCCCTGCGCGTGCCAGGACCCCGTCCAGCCACTGCTGGCACGCCGCCGGGGTCAGCTCGTTCAGCTGCCGCTTGCCCAGGTGCGGCACGACGTGGTTCCCCAGGACCCGTTCGTACTCGTCGACGGTCTGGGGCAGCACCGGCGGATTCGGCCATGCCGTGCGTCCCGCATCTCGTTCACCCACTGCCGGCACGCCAGCCCCAACTTGGAGTCCGGGCGCAGCTCCGCCGAACCCCGTGCCGCGCCGAGCCGTTCGACGATCGCGGCCTACACCGCCAGCCTCGCCTCGACCGCGGAGTCGCGCGTGCGCGACACCTGCGTGTCGTCGCCGTCGAGCAGCCTCACCCGCACCTTGGCGCGCCACTTGGTGCCGGTCCGATAGACGAAGATCTCCCCGTGCTCGCCGGGCTTGAGCCTTCTCGCCGACATCGCGATCACCACCCCGACCCGTCGCCGTCGTCCGCGTCGGCGGCCGTATTGGTCGCCGCCCGGTTCCCGGGGCGCTCCGACGCGTGGTCGGACAGCCAGGTCGCGATGTCGTTCTCGTCGAACATCAGGTGCCGGCCGACCTTGTACGCCTTCGGCGCCGTCCCGCGACGACGCCAGGCGTGGACGACGCGCGGCGTCGTGTGCAACTTCTCGCACAGTTCGTCGAGCGTCCACATCGGGATATGGGACAAGTTGGTCCCGGGATCGTTGGCTTCCATGCCCCGTAGGTGTGATCCGGTGTACCTCACCGCCGGATCGTCCTCGGACGCACCCTCCGAACCGCGCACTTCGCGTGGCACAAGGCGTGGCATTTCCATGGTTCTCGCCCTTCGTCAGGGCGCCCCGGGAAAGCAAGAGGGCCGCTGACCTGGTGGTCAGCGGCCCTCAGCCGGTGGAGCTAGGGGGATTCGAACCCCCGACCTTCTCATTGCGAACGAGACGCGCTACCAACTGCGCCATAGCCCCGAGAGCGGTGCCAACATTAGCACCACGCCAAGGCAGGTCGCCAAATCGGGTCAGCCCGCCGCGCGACGTCGCGCGAGGATCTCGTCCAGGGGCAGTCCGAGCGTCTCGGTCCGGGGACGAGGCTCCTCTGTGGCGGCCGGAGCGGCGTCCGGACCGGGCGCGGACGACGCGCCCCGGCCGACCCCGGACGACCGGTCGGCACCGGCCCGACCCGAGCCCGCCGGCGTCACCGTCGAGCCGAGCGCGGCCTCCGTCGTCGCGGCGAGCGCGGCGGCACGAACCGCGTCACCGGCCGTCAACGCGCGGCCGGCGGTCGGTGCGGTCCCCGTGAGCGGGCGGGGCTGACGACGCGGGGCCGCCGGCTTCGTCACGTACGTGGGCAGGGGCACGGGAACCGGGTCCCAGGGCGCGCCCCCGACGCCCGGCGAGTTCACGACCACCACCGGTACCGCCGCGGGGGCGCCCGCAGGCGCTGCCGCCCTGTCGAAGACCGCCCGGCCCGTCCTCGAGCCCGTCGCCCCGGCGGGCCCAGACGACATCGCGGAGGGCGTGCGGGCCGGCTCGGGCTCCGCGCCCTCGTCGTCCGCTACCGCGCCGGGCGCTCCGCCGACCCCGGCGGGCACGGACGACGGCGCAGGCACGGGCTGTCGTGTGGCACGACGGTCGACGCGCTGCTCCGGCCGCTGCTCGGCGGGCCGCGGGTCCGACCGGCCGCCGGACGCGGCGGGCACGGGCACGCGCGGGATCATCTGCGTGTGGGTCGCGGACGGGCGCACGGCGTGCCCGGTGACGCGGGCCCGGTTGCGGGGTGCGTGCGGTCCGCCGTTCGCGAGCGCGCGGGCCTGCGTCGCCTGCCGCTGCGCGGCCTTGCGGTCCGCGGCCCAGCGCGCGTCGGAGCGTCGTGCCTGCAGCACGGCGACGCGGCCGAGCACCAGGGCGACGAGCAGCAGCGCGGTCGGCGCCACGGCCGCGTACCAGCTCACTGGCCCGAGGCCCACGACCACCCAGGCGACCGCCGTCGCGAGCAGCAGCAGGAGGGTGAGCAGCAGGCGGCGGCGCGCACGGGCCGCGCGCCGCTCGAAGAGCGCGAGGCGCGGGGCACGGGGCGCGTCGTTCGCCGCGGCCTCGGTCCGCGGGAGCCCGGGGGCACGCGGTGTGCGCCTGTCGTCGTCCTGACCCATCGGTCGCTCCCCTCGTCCGCCGTCTCCGCCACCGTCCGACGACGGGCCGGGCCCCAGCAGCGGCACCGACCCGCCGGACGGAATCGTCACCCCGCGCGCGCCGCCCGCGTCGGCCACCGCCAGTACCCGCAGCCCGGCGGAGAACCTGTCGTCCACCCGGGAGTCGAGCAGCTGCTGGCGGTGCCGCAGCCGGTGTGGCACCCAGAAGCCCAGCCACAGGACGAACAGCGCGAGCACTGCGAGTCCTGCCGCCGACGTTTCCACGTCACGACGGTAGGGGACCGCGCTAGTTCACGGACGGCACCGGTCCGGCGTGTCCGGTGTCGGGATGCCCGACGGGGCTCGTCAGTCGAGGCAGAACTCAGTCGACGCAGAACTCGTTGCCCTCGACGTCCTGCATCGTGATGCAGGACTCCTCCTCGCCATCGGCGAGCTGCGTGTACAGGTAGACGGCGCCCAACGGCTCGAGCCGGGCCTGCTCCGCCTGGAGCGCGGCGAGCCGCTCCTCCCCCACCAGCCCGGTGCCGACCCGCACGTCGAGGTGCACCCGGTTCTTGACGACCTTGCCCTCGGGGACGCGCTGGAAGTACAGCCGCGGGCCCACGCCCGTGGGATCGACGGCGGCGTCCGTCGCGCCCTCGGGCATGACGTAGCCGAGCACCTCGCACCAGAAGCGGGCGACGCGCTCGGGATCCGCGCAGTCGAAGGTGACCTGGAACTGTTTGACCGATGCCATCGGCCCACCGTATCGGCGCACGAGAGGCGCCCGCCAGACCCTGGGGAGAACCGCCCTAGCCCTCGCCCCGCGTCTGCTGCCAGCGGGCGAGGAGACCCTCCGGCACGTCCTCGGTGGTGAGCGCGAAGGTGCGGTGGTCGCGCCACTGCCCCTGGATGTGCAGGAAGCGTTCGCGCACGCCCTCGTCGCGGAAGCCCAGCTTGGCCACCACCCGCAGGCTGGGGGCGTTCTCGGGGCGGATGTTGATCTCGATGCGGTGCAGACCGAGCACCGCGAGGCAGTAGTCGCCCGCCATCGCGACCGCCGTCGGGATGACGCCCCGGCCGGCCACCTCCTGCGACACCCAGTAGCCGATGCTGGCCGAGCAGAGCGAGCCGTACACGATCTGGGAGACGGTCAGCTGCCCGACGAGCTCGCCGTCCAGCTCGACGGCGAAGGGCAGCGTCGTGCCGGCGCGGGCCTGCGCGGACAGCGCCCTCAGGTACTCGCCGAACGTCGCGGAGGTCGGACGCTCGCCGGGGGACGTGGCCTCCCACGGCTCGAGCCAGCGCGCGTTCCGGTTGCGCAGGCGCAACCAGTCCGGTCCGTCCTTGCGCCGCAGCGGCCGCAGCAGCAGGGCCCCGGACGGGCCGTCCTCGCGCAACGTGACCGGCCACGGTCGCGACACGGCCCATCCCCTGGCGTGCTTGTGCGTCATGCCACCTTGCTCCGTCCCGACGCTGCTGCCCGGATCCCGCCGGTCACCGCGGCACGGGCCATCCTCGGCGTCACCGGCGCGCGCCGGGACTCCCGGACGGGACCCTGCCACAATGGCCCCATGCACGGCGACCGCAAGGGATCGAGAGCACACCAGCCGTACCCGGTCGTCGCCGGGATGGAGCTGTCCGACGCCAAGGAGGAGCTCCGCCGGGTCATCCGTGCCCACCGCGCCGAGCGCTCGCCCCGCCTGCGGGACGAGGCCGCGCGAGCGTTCGCCGACATCCTCGCCACCGTGCCAGCGGTGCGCGACGCGCAGGTCGTCGCCACCTACGTCTCCCGCCCCACCGAGCCGGGCACCCACGTGCTGCTGCAACAGCTCGCCGACCGCGGCGCCCGCGTGCTGCTGCCCGTGCTCGGCGCGGGCCTGGCCCGCGACTGGGCCGAGTACCAGGGGCCGGACGACCTGCTCAAGCGTGCGCCCGGCCGCCCGCCCGAGCCCGGCGGCCCCGCGCTCGGCGCCGACGCCATCGCGCAGGCGGACGTCGTCGTCGCGCCCGCCCTCGCCGTCGACGACCGGGGCGTGCGCCTCGGCCAGGGCGGCGGCTGGTACGACCGCTCGCTGAAGATGCGCCGGCCGGGCGTGCCCGTCGTCGCGCTCGTCTTCCCCGAGGAGGTGTACGACAGCGCCGAGCACCCGCTGCCGTCCGCGGACCACGACGTGTCCGTGCACGCCGTCGTCACGCCCGAGGGCTGGCTGTCGCTGCCCGTCGGGTGAGCCTGTCGAAACCCACAGCCCCGCTGGTTGAGCCCGCTGGTTGAGCCTGTCGAAACCAGGTCTCGACAGGCTCGACCGACGAGATCGCTCAGGGGGTCAGCGTCGTGCGGACCTCCGCGGCGGCTTCGACGGCCTCGCGGGTGAACGGCCACGGGAACGTCTCCCCCGCGGCCCACTCGTCGAGCTGGTCGTCGTAGTGGGACGACGCCGGGTGACCCGACGTGCCCGTCACCGTGACCCACGTTGACGCGTCCAGGTCGGCCATATCCACCACCATGCGCATCGACGGCCCCGTGGTCACCGCGAAGCTGCCGGTGCCGGCGTCCCAGCCCGTGGCGTTGACGATCGCCGACCCGCCGGGCATCCGCACGCCGTCCGGGTTGACGAGGTCGCGCACGAGGACGGGCACGTCGGTGCCGCCGAGCACCGAGTGCTCGAGCCGCAACGTGTGCAGCGTTCCCCAGTCCCAGTCCTTCGGCTCCTTGGACAGCTCGACCGTGAGGTCGCGCCGGGCGCTGGTGAGCGCCCGCGTGAGGATCTCGTCGCGCGTCTCGACGACGTTCACCGTGGCGCGGTCATCCCAGAAGGTGTCGTCGGAGCGCTCGAGCATCGACTTCACCACCATGAGCCACTGGTCGCCGCCCGAGGGGCGCATGCTCGCGGGCAGGTCGTCCCAGAACGTCTCCTGCAGCAGGTTGCGCCACACGGCCGCGAAGTACGCGGCGGCCGGGGAGTCGGCGTCCATCCGGTAGTCCCAGTCGGCGAGGAGCTCCTGCCCCGCGGCGTCGAACGAGTCGTCGAGGTCGAGATCGACGAGCACGGGCACGAGCGCTTCGGCGAAGGCCGACCAGTCGTCGTTCTGGATGCGGTTCATGTCCTCGGCGGTGAACGGCCGGCCCGCCGCGATCTGCTCGGTCAGGAGGGTGCGGATGCGCTCCGAGCGATAGCCGTAGTCCCAGTCGTCGGTGAGGAACGAACTCGCCCCGTCGCGCAGCACGGCCTGGTTGGCGGCCACGACGAACCCCTCCTCGGGATCGAGGGAGCGGGGCATGTCGCCGTCGTCCACCCAGCCCTTCCAGTCGTAGCGGGGGTCCCAGCCGGGCCGCGGCCAGGAGCCGTCGGACGGCACCGGGCCCTTGACGTCGGAACGCACCGGGATACGGCCGGGCGCCTGGAACCCGATATGTCCGTCGGAGGTCGCAAACACGATGCTCTGCGCGGGCACCTCGAAGAGCGCGGCCGCGGACTTGATGTCCTTCGCGTCCTTCGCCGTGTCGAAGGCGAAGACGGCGTCCGCGGTGCGGCCCGGCTGCAGAGCCGTCCACTGCAGCGCGACGGCGTACTCGCCGAACTCCGTGCCGTCCTCGGTGGGCGAGCCGACCACGTCCCCCACGCCGAGCGCGTCCGAGACGATCGGGCCGTGCTCCGTGCTGCGCACCGTGAGATCGACGGGACTGGCCCCCGCGACCCGGATGGTCTCGGTGCGCACGTCGAGGGGCTCCCACTCCTCGGCGTCCGCGTCGCGCAGCCAGGTGTCGCCCCGCACGCGTTCGATGAAGAAGTCGGTGACGTCGGCGCCCATGTTCGTCAGGCCCCACGACAGGTCACCGTTGTGCCCGATGACGACGCCGGGGAAGCCGGCGAACGAGAAGCCTGTGACGTCGAACGGGCACTCGGCAGTGACCTCGTTGCAGTGCAGGCCCACCTGTGACCAGATGCCCGGGGCGGACAGCTCGAGGTGCGGGTCGTTGGCGAGCATCGGCTCGCCGGACGCCGTGTGCTCCCCCGACACGGCCCACGAGTTCGAGCCTGCGGCGTCGCCGCGGCCCACCAGCACGGGCACCGCCTCGAGCGCACCGCGGGCGGAGTCGACCGCCGCGCTCAGCGCGTCCGTCGCCGCCCCGCCGCCCGACGTCCGGCCCGAGAGCGCGGACGCCAGCTCGGCGTCCGTGGCCGGATCCTCCTCGGACTTCCCGTCCTTGTCCGACGTGCTGTCGTTCGCCAGGTCGCGGTTGCGCAGAACGGGGTGGTTGCCGCTGTCGTCGTAGGCGGGGAACAGCTCGTCCACCAGGTCCGACTCGCCGAGCGTGCTGTAGGCGAGGGCGCGGTCTAGCTCGCTGTCATAGTTGCCGCGCAGGTCCCACGCCATGGCCTTGAGCCAGGCCAGCGAGTCCACCGGGTCCCACGGCTCAGGCTCGTCGATGTCGACGCTCGCCCCGAGCACGGTGTACTCGACGGCGATCTCCTCCGGGTCGCGATCCTCGAGGTAGGCGTTGACGCCCTGCGCGTACGCCTGGAGATAGGCGCGGGACTCGTCGGAGATCAGGTGCCACTCCTGCTCGGCCACCTGGCGCCAGCCGAACGTGCGCGTGACCTTGTCGGCCTCGATCGCGGCCGGGACGTTGCCGACCAGCTCCGCGACCCGGCCGGCCGTCACGTGGCGCCGGTAGTCCATCTCGAAGAAGCGGTCCTGCGCCTGCAGGTAGCCCTGGGCGCGGAACAGGTCCTCGGCCGTGTCGGCGTACACCTGCGGCACATCCTGGGCGTCACGACGCACCTCGACCGCGGAGGTGAGGCCCGGCACCTGCTGGGTGCCGTCGTGGTCCGGCAGCGGGCGGCGCCCGGTGACGACGCCGAACACGACCGTGGCCACGACCGCCAGGACCACGACGACGGCGACGCCGACGGCCGCGCTGCGGAGCCGCGAACGGGGCCGCCGAGGGGGTGCCGGCTCGGTCTCCGTCACGTCCGACGAGAGGTCCGGGTCGGACGGGCTTCCAGGTGCTGCAGGGCTGGCGGTCGCTGACACGCAGGCGAGACTACCGCCCGGCGTATGCTTGGCACTCGCATCACCCGAGTGCCAGCACCGTCCGTCGCGCGGACGTGCCAACGTCCGCCCCGAGGAGATCACGTGCCCACCTACGCGTACCGGTGTGCCGACTGCGGCCACGCCTTCGACGTCCACCAGTCGTTCACCGACGACTCGCTGACCGTCTGCCCCGAGTGCGGCGGCCAGCTCCGCAAGCAGTACGGGTCGGTCGGGGTGACGTTCAAGGGCACAGGCTTCTACCGGACGGACTCCCGCGCCGGCTCGGACAAGAGCGCGGTGTCGGCAGAGAGCTCCGCCGGCAAGAGCTCCGACTCGTCGACGAGCAAAGAGTCCGCGGGCAGCTCGTCCTCGTCGGGCAGCTCGAGCTCTTCGAGCGGCTCGTCGTCCGCCTCATCCACGTCGTCGGGCTCCTCCAAGGCCGCGTCCAGCTGAGCCCTGCGCCGTCGGCCGGCCTGTCGGCCGAGCCCTCGGCCATCCTGACGACTCCGCGCCGTCCCGGGCGCTGACCCTGCCCCCAGACCGGCGTCGTCCACAGATCGCGCCCGGACGCGGCCGGAGCCGTCGTGGCCGCACCTAGCGTCGCCGCCATGCCGTTGCCCGACGCGCCCGTCCGCCCCTCCCGCCCTCGACGCCCCGACCCCCCGGCCCGCCACGAACCGGGCGGTCGGACCGGCCGGCGACGTCTGGCCCGGCGGCTGCGCGGTGTCCTCTGGCGCGGTCGGTTCGTGCTCGCCGCGCTGTGCTGCGGCCTCGCGGCGACGACCGTCGTGCAGGCGCTCCGCCCTGCGCCGCCACCGACGGTCGACGTGGTCGTCCCCGCGCATGTCCTGCCGGCCGGCGAGGTCGTGCACGCCGACGACCTCGCCACGGCGACCGTGCCCGCCGCCCTCGCCCCCGACGGTGTGGTCACCGACGCCGCCGCCGTCGTCGGCCGATCGCCCGCGATCGCGCTCCCCGCCGGCATCCCGCTGCATCCCGACCTCGTCCCGGGCGGCGGCGTGGTGGCGCAGGCGCCCGACGGCAGCGTGGTGGTGCCCGTGCGCCTCGACGACACGGCGTCCGGGTGGCTGCGGCCGGGCGACCGCGTCGACCTGGTCGTCACGGGTGAGGCCGCACGGGCGGTCGGCGACGGCGAGGACGGCGGCGCCGACACCTACCTCGCGCGCCGGGCCCTGGTGCTGCCCCGGCCGGCGGACGACGGCCAGGAGGGTGCGGCCGGCGGCCTCCTCGGCGGTGGCGGCACCACGCCCGACGGGGCCGACGTCACCCTCGTGGCCGTGTCCCCCGACGAGGCCCCGTCACTGTCGGCGGCGTCCGGGTGGGGCACCGTCGGCGCCGTGCTCGTGCGGTGACCAGGCCGACCAGCCGTTGCACCCCGCGGCTTCCCCCGCGAGAATCGGCCACCGTCAGTCGTCCCCGGGACACCCCGGGGGGAACAGCAAGGGGGGAACTACGTGAAGAGCTTGCTCGCGGGCTTCAAGGAATTCGTCATACGAGGAAACGTCGTCGACCTCGCGGTCGGCATCGTCATCGGCACCGCGTTCACGGCCGTCGTCGCCGGCCTGCTCGACGGCATCATCAACCCGCTCATCGCGGCGATCTTCGGCGAGCCGGACATCTCGGATGTCGGTCGGTTCGTGATCAACGACTCCGTCTTCAGCGTCGGAGTCTTCCTCAACGCCGTGCTGAACTTCCTCATCATCGCCGCCGCCCTGTACTTCGTCGTCGTCGCGCCGCTCAACCACCTGGCCGAGCGCCGCGCCCGTGGACAGGAGCCCGAGCCAGAGGCCCCGGCCGAGGACACCGCCCTGCTGCAGGAGATCCGCGACCTGCTCGCCGCGCAGTCGGGCCGCCCCCAGCCCTGACCGGTACGGCGGCCGCACAACGGCCACAGCCGTCAGCGTCGACCCCAGTGCGGCGGGACGTCGCGCGTCAGGCGGTCGTCGTTGTCGCCGTGGCCGCCGCGGTCGTCGGCGGTCTCCCCCAGCACCGTCTCCCGCTCCCCGCCGCGCCGCACCGCGCGGCGGGGCCGCCTGCGCCGGGGCTCGCCGGCCGACGTCGAGCCCGACGTCGGCGGGTTCTCGTCACGTTCGCTCACCCGACCATTGTCCGGCACCGCACCGCACCGCACCGCACCGCACGGCACCGCACGGCGTGGGACCGCTCAGTCGTCCGACCGCGGCTCGGTCCGGCCGTCCTCGACATCCCCATCGGCATCGACTACATCGCCGTCCCCGGGAACTACCTCGGCGTCCGGAGGAACTACCTCGACGTCGTCGTGCGCGTCCTCGATGTCCTCGTCGGGGAGCACGGGCACCACGACGTCGCGCGGTGGCACGACCCCGCCCGCGGTGCCGATCCGCTCGTCCCGCACCCGCTGGACCAGCCGGCGCACGCGGTCGGCCTCGCCGTCGGGGTCGAGGAACGCCGCGGCGGACCAGACCTGGGTCACGACCCACCCCACGCGCTCGAGCCGCTCCGCGAGCTGGCGGTCGCGGACCCGGACCGACGGCTCCGCCACGTACGCGGCGTCGTCGGTGAGCACGGCGACGAGCAGCTCGCCCGGCAGGTCGGGGTGCCCGACCGCCAGCGGGATGCGGTCGCCGTCGGATGCCCCGTAGTCCGTCTCGACGAGGTAGCCGAGCTTCCAGAGACGCTCGCCGAGGTCGACGAGCAGCCGGTCGGGGGCGCGGCCCACGTCGACGCCGTTGCCGAGGAGCACCTGGTCGGCGACGCCGGAGCGCCGCTCGGCGAGCTCCAGGGTCTCGACCAGCAGCCGCGGCCCGGCGCCCCGCAGGCGCTCCGGGTCGAGGGCATCGGCCCGGAAGCACGAGACCACGTGCAGCCGCTTGCGGGTGGCGCCGAGCGCGCCGACGAGCATGGCCTCTCCCCCGGCGTCGCCCAGCACACCGAAGCGGTGCAGCACGCGGCCGTGCGGCGTCCGGCCGAAGCCCACGGACAGCAGCACGGTGTCCCGCGAGAGGCCGGCCACGCCGGTGATGTCGGCGACCACGACCGGCTCCGGCCGCGAGCCGGAGAAGAACGGCGCCAGCGCCGGGTTGGACCGCACCTCCGCGAGCAGTGCCTCGCGCACCCGGTCGGCGTGCGCGGCCGTCACGGTGACGATCGCGAACGTCTCCTCGGGGCGGGTCAGGGCGTGCTCGATCGAGACCTCGACCACGCGGTCCACCTCGGCCTGCGTGCTCTCGACGCTGCCCGAGACCGGGTCCGGCATCCCGGCGCCGTCCACGACGTCGAGGTGCACCAGGGCCTCCGCGCGTGGCAGCGGGGCGGGGCGCAACAGCCCCTCGTACCCGTGGGCGGCGAGCAGGCGGGTCAGCTCCGGGTCGCGGCTGTTCTCGTGCGGCTGGAGCGTCACCGTGGGCAGCAGCGCGGCGAGCTCCCGCACGCTGGAGCCGGACGCGGACCGCGGGTCACCCACCACCACCACCTGGCGCCCGCGCGCGAGGGCCGGCACCACCACCTCCGTGGGCACGTGCTGCACGGCGTCCAGGATCACGACGTCGGCCGTGCGGTGCTGGGGCAGCAGGTGCGGCACGAGCGTCGGGGTGGCGACGAGCGCGGGGCGCAGCCGGCGCAGCACGTCGCCGTGCCGCTCCGCGATGTCGCGCAGCGTGGTCATCCGGCCCTCGATGAGCTCCGTGAACAGGGCTTCCGCGCCGTCGCGGTTCTCCCGCATCGCGGTGCCGAGGTGCGCGCGAGCCGCGACCCGCACCGGCTGCGAGAGTGCCGCGAGGTGCTCGCGGTCGAGGTCGCGGAAGCGGCGGGCGAGGGCGTCGAGCCCGGTGCCGTCCTGCCCGGCGAGCACGGGGTCGGCGGCCAGCAGCTGCTCGAAGACGGACGACCACCAGGCGAGCTCGAGCTCGGCCGAGACCAGGTCGCCCGGCACCCGCCGGTCGGTGAGGTCGTCGACCAGGTCGCCGATCCCGGCGGCCCGCGCCAGGCGCAGCAGGTTCGTGCGCTCGGGGAGCACACCCAGCGCGTCGGCGGAACCCGCGAGCCGCTGCAGCCGCTCCGTGAGCCCGTCGAGGTCGAGGTCCAGCAGGTGGCCGCCGAGCATCGTGGGCGCGAGCACCGGCTCGAGGGCCTCGAGGTCGATGCGCACCGCCCCGTAGGTGTCCTCGATGGACGCGAGCCCCTCGGGCAGCGTCGGCCAGCCGCCGCGCTGGGCGTGCTCCGCCCAGACGTCCCGCTGCTCCTGCACCTGGACCAGCGCCTCGTGCAGGTTCGACACCCGCACGCCCGGGCGCACCATGTCCTTGGCCCGCTTGCGCAGCCGCCGCCCCGCGAACCAGCCCATCTCCACCCCGTGCTCGGCCCGCCAGCGCCGCGACGCCGTCGCCTGCACCAGGTCGGCGGCGGTGCGCTCGAAGACCATCGGGTGGAACAGGTCGAGGGTGCTGCGCATCCCGCCCAGCATCGCGAGCTGATCGCCCCACCCGCGCACCGTCGTCGGCGCCGTCAGGCCGGTGACCTCGCCCGTGTACGCGAGCTGGCGGCGCAGCTGCGGCACCGTGACGTCGCGCAGCCGCTCGACGCGCACGAGGGCCTGGCGCGCGTCGTCGTCGGTCAGCAGGAGCGCCCCGTACCAGGGGGTGGACGACGGGCGCAGCGTGAAGGCGCCCAGCACGGCCGCGCGCTCCAGCCCGCCGGCGATCTCGCGCCGCCGCTCGGCGCTCAGGGCCAGCACGGACTCCGACGCCAGCCGCACGGTGGTCGACGGCGCCGGCCGCTCGGAGGTGAGCCGGGCGAGCGCCTGCAGCGCATCGTAGGCCGAGACCTGCCACGGCGAGCGCGGCTGGTGCAGGGCCTCGATGTACCCGCTGAGCTGGGCACGCGTGCCTATCAGCGCGTCGCGCACCCGCGCGGCGCCGTCCACGTCCACCTGCTCCGGCTCGCTCGCCATCGCCGACAGCAGCCGCCGGGTCACGTCCTCGCGCCAGGTCGGGTGCGGTGGCACGTCGAGCAGCAGGCTTTCGAGGCCGAGCGAGTCGAGCCGCAGCGCAAGCCGGTCCGCGGCCCGCCGGTGGCCCGTCACGTAGAGCACGGACCGGCCGGCCGCGGTCGCCTCGCCGACGACGGCGGCCAGCGTGCCCGCGACGTCCGAGCCCACGGGTGCATCCACGAACAGGTGCCCGCCCGTGGCCAGTGCGTCGAGCACCGAGCGCTGCTGCGGGTCGAGGTCGCCCACGCCGCGCTCGCGCGTCGGGTCGGCGTCCCCGCGTCGCGGCGCGGGGAGCTCGAGGGCGGCGAGCCTCTCCGCGGCGGCGTCGACGCCGGCGAGGGCGGCGACCACCTCGTGCCGGTGCAGGGCGGGCGCGAGCTGGTCGAGGTCGTCGACGAGGGCCTGGCCCGGGTGCACGAAGGTGCCCACGAGCACGCGCCGGTCGAGGTGGAAGTCGTCGAGCACGGCCTCGCCGAGCGCGGTCACCCGGGCCAGCACGTCGGCGGGGTCGAACCCGGCGAGCGTGAACGTCGCCTTCGCGAGCGACGCCGGGTCCAGCAGGGCCCCGTGCGCCCGCAGCGTGCGCGCCACCACGGGGTTGATCTCGACGGTCGGTTCCAGCGTGAGGTCGTAGTCGGCGCCGCCGTCCCCGCGGGGGGTGAGCGTCACCGGGCGCAGCACCACCGGCGCGTGCACCACACGGCCGGTGGGCGGGGCGTCGTCCGGGCTCGACGGGGTCGCGCGCGGGGCGGCCGGCTTCTGCGCCGCCATCGACACGACCGGGATCGAGGCGGTCAGCGCCGGGCCCTCCTCCGCGTCCGAGGGATCGCCGTCGGGCGCGCCACCCGGGGTGTCGGCCGCCGTGCCGCCCGGCCCGGCGCCCGGCCCGGCGTCGTCGGGTGCCTCGGCGTCGGGTGCGCCGTCCGTCCCGAGTGCGCCGTCCTCGGCGTCGGGCTCGGTGGCGGACACCGAGGCGACGCGGGCAAGCGCCGCGACGTCGTGCCGCTGCGGGCCGCCGCCGCCGAACGGCACCTCGGGCCCGTCGTCGTGCTCCACCCAGGTGGCGACGCCGATCGCGAGGTACGTGGGCGCGACGCCGTAGCGCGAGGCGTGCTCGGCGGCACGGGCCGCGACCGCCCGGGCACGACGACGCGCCGCGGGCAGCGCGTCGCCCTCGCGGATCAGGTTGGACAGGCGCGTGGGGCGGCCGGCGAAGAGCCCGGCGACTCCCGACGGGTGCGCCGCGGAGAGATCGACGACCGCCTCCCCGAGCAGCCCCACGTCGGACAACGACGAGCCGCCCACCATCTCCACCAGGGACGACCGCCACCGCCGCGTCGCGGCCTCGACCGCGGCCGCGGCGGCGGACGACGCGCTCTCGGACACCCTCCGGCCGGACGGCCCGCTCGAGCTCCCGGCCGCGGCCGGTGGCCCCGGAGGCGCGGCGGACGGGGAGTCGAGGCTCGCCGCATCGTCGTCGGCCGCCGCCGGGTCGCCGGCGGCCCGACCCGTCCCTGGGGACGCGGCCGGCGCGGCGGGCACCCCGGCAGAGGGGTCGACCGCGGTCGTGGCGTTGGATCGTCGGGCGGCTCTCACGCCAGCACGGTAGAACGGCCGACCCCTCGCGGAGGCCTCGGCACGCCGACCTTCGGCGGTTGAGCCTGTCGAAACCACCGCAGCGGCTCCGACGCCAACCGGGTGCGACCACGTAGACGCCCCCTCGGCGGGGGGTCCGAAGGGGCGTCGGGCCGGGCACGGCCCGGCAGAGGACAGCGCGCACCGCGCAGGGGGCGGGCGATGCGCGCCGTCACCGTGAGTTTGCCGCTCGGCCGGGGCGGCGTCAATATGCGAAGCGGACGATCCTCGCAACTCGAAGCCGCACCCCAGGAAAATGCGGCGTGGCCCGCGGTCGCCGCCACCTAGGCTGGGCGCCCGTGAAACGAATGGTCGAGACGGTGGCACCCGCCCGGATGGGCACCGGGTTCCGGTGGCTGATGTCGTCGTCGTGGGTGAGCAACATCGGCGATGGCGTCGCCCTGGCGGCAGGCCCCCTGCTGGTGGCCTCGCAGACGGACTCGGCGATGCTCGTCGCCCTGGCCGCGATGCTGCAGCGGCTGCCCTGGCTCGTGTTCGGCCTCTGGGCCGGCGTGCTCGCCGACCGGCTCGACCGCCGTCGTCTCGTCATCGTCGCCAACCTGCTGCGCGCCGTCGTCGTCGCCGCTCTCTGCGTGGTCATCGTGACCGGGCACGTGAACATCGCCGTGGTGCTGGCCGCGATGCTGCTCATGGGGGTCGCCGAGGTGTTCGCCGACACCACCTCGCAGACCCTGCTGCCCATGCTGGTGCGGCCCGCCGACCTCGGCATCGGCAACTCCCGCCTCCAGGCCGGGTTCCTCACCGCCAACCAGCTCGTCGGGCCGCCCGTCGGCGCGGCACTCTTCGCCGCCGGCGCCGCGTGGCCGTTCGTCCTGCAGGTCCTGACCGTGCTGCTCGCGGTGCTGCTGGTGCGCAAGCTCGTCCTCACGCCCGTACCGCCGCGTGACGGCGGGGCGGCGGGGGCAGCGGACGTGCCCCGCAAGGTGCGGCACGACATCGCCGAGGGCCTGCGGTGGATCTGGACCAACCCGCCGGTGCGCACGCTCGCTCTGGTCATCCTGGTCTTCAACGTCACCTGGGCGGCGCCCTGGGCCATCCTCGTGAAGTACTCGCTGGACCACCTGCACATGGGGCCGGTCGGGTTCGGGCTGCTCATCACCGCCTCCGCGATCGGCGGGCTGATCGGCACCTTCTCCTACGGGACCCTCGAGCGGCGCTTCTCCCTCACCACCCTGATGAAGGTGTGCCTGTCCCTCGAGGTGCTGTTCCACCTGGCGCTAGCCCTCGCGACGACGGGATGGGCCGCGATGGCGACCCTCTTCGTCTACGGCGCGTACGCGTTCGTGTGGGGCACGGTGTCGAACACCGTGCGCCAGCGCGCCACACCCACCCGGTTCCAGGGCCGCGTCGGGTCGGTCTACATGATGTGTGTTTTCGGCGGCATCGTCGTCGGCAACGCCATCGGGGGCTTGCTGGCCGAGCACTGGGGACTCACCGCGCCCATGTGGTTCGGCTTCGTCGGGGCCGGCCTCACACTCGTGCTCGTCTGGCGCCAGCTCGCGCACATCGCGCACACCCGGGCCGACTGACCGCGAGGTAGTCGAGATCCCCGCGAGGTAGTCGAGATCTCGGCGAGGTAGTTCCGATCTCCGCGAGGTAGTCCAGATCCCCGCGAGGTAGTTCGGGCTACTCCCCCGTCGCGCCGTCGGCGAGCTCGCGCGCGACGTCGAGGTGCCCCGCGTGCCGCGCGTACTCCTGCAGCACGTGGAAGCAGATCCAGGCGAGCGTGGGCGGGTCGCCGTCGTCGGCCGTGAAGCGCCCGCCGGTGGCGCCGCGCTCCGCGAGGTCGTGCGCGGCGAGGATGCGGCGCGTGCGTTCCCCGCCCGCGTGCAGCGCGGCGAGCAGCTCGTCGCGCCCGACGACGGCCGGCACGCTCCACGGCGCGTCGAGGGTGGCGTCGGCGTTGTCACCCCAGGGCCTGCCCACCTGCTCCCCGAGGAACCCCCACACGAACCAACGGCGCTCCATGTGCACCAGGTGCGTCAGCATCTCCAGCGGTGTCCAGCCCGACGGGAGCAGGCTCGTGCGCAGCTGCTCGTCGGTCAGGCCGTCGAGCTTCCGCTCCACCGTGGCGCGGTAGAAGTCGAGGTAGGACACGAACTGCGCCGCGGAGTCGGCAGAGTCCAGGCGGGGTTCGACGTCGGAGAGCGGCATGGTCCGAGGATACGGCGCACCGATCTGCGCGGAGTGCCTGCTACGCCGACTCGCCCTTCCTGGGACGAGGACGGGCGAGGCCATTGTCGTCGTTCGCGCGAGTCGCTACGCGACTCTCGTTGTCGACGGCATCGTCGACCCGGAGCCCGCCGCACGGGAGGCACTCGTTCTTCCCGCGCGGCTTCCCGCGCGGGCCGAGGGAGTCGACTTCGAAGTCTCGGCCGTGAACGAGATCATCCGTTACACAGAGGGATACCGTCCTTCCTGCAGGAGCACGGTCGAGCCGCGTGGAATGTCGCCGAAGAGCCGACAGTCATGGGCGCGGACGTCGCCCCCGCGTGCGACGTCGTCGAAGCCGAGCTGGACGAGAGCTTCCGCGTGCGCGTCCAACGCTGCTCCCCCGAAGAGCTGCGATACATGCGGGCAATGGCCGAGCTAGGACCTGACGCTCAGAAGGACAGCGACGTGGTCGCAGTCCTGAGCAAGACTTCGGAACAGGTCACACCGATCCGCGCACGACACATCAGCGGGGCCTGCTCTACACGCCGCGCCATGGGTACGCGAAGTTCACGGTTCCACAGTTCGACCGCTTCATGAAGCGCTACATGGAACTCGATTCCGTGCCGCCCGCATGACTGCCCCCACGTCGGAATGTCCGGCCAGGTGGTGCCCGCGGCGCGACTCGAACGCGCGACCTACCGCTTAGGAGGCGGTTGCTCTATCCACTGAGCTACGCAGGCTCGACCGCCGAGACGGTCGTTCGTACGAGCGCCCCTGCGGACCGCTCGACGACGCCCACAGCCTAGCGTCCGACAGCTCGACGACCGGAATCAGACCCAGCCGGCTGGGTCTGCCACCACCGACCGCAGCACTTCGCGCGCACCGCCGGTGAGCGCAGCGTGCTGGCCGGCGGCGGCGGGGCGCACGTCGACCGGCGCGAAGGGCGCGGCGAGCGCGCGCTCCTCCACCACGTCGGCCACGACGTGCCCGACCCAGCCGTACAGCTCGGAGTACGCGCCGCCGAGCACGATCGTCGAGACGTCGACGAGGTTGACGAAGGTCGCGAGCGCTGCGCCGAGCGCCCGACCCGCGCGCCGCACGGTGTCGAGCGCGGCGGCGTCGCCGGCGCGCAGCAGGTCGACCACCGCGTCCACGGGGGCGGACGTCGGCAGACCCGATCCGCGCAGCAGCACCTCCTTGCCTGCGTACTGCTCGAGGCAGCCCGTGGCGCCGCAGGAGCAGCGGGGCCCGGCCGGGTCGACGACGACGTGCCCGATCTCGCCGTTCCACCCCCGCTCCCCCAGGAAGAGCTGCCGGTCGACGACGATCCCCGCCCCCACGCCGACATCGCCGGAGACGTACAAGAACGACGGCGGCACGTCCCCGGCGAGCTCGGCGAGCGCCGCGAGCTTCGCCTCGTTCGCCACCTCGACGGCGAGCGCCCGCCCGTCGCCGGCGCGCAGGTCGAGCTCCGGCACGGGCTCGAGCGACGACCAGCCCAGGTTGGGCGCCACCTCGAGCCGGGCCCCGCGGGCGTCGACGAGCCCGGGCAGCGCGAGCCGCGCCCCGGCCACCCGCATGCCGGCGCCTTCCACCTCGGCGATCGCCTCGGCCGCGAGCGCCCGGAGCCGCCGCAGCACCTCGCGCGGGTCGGAGTCGTGCAGCGACCCGGTCACGACGCGCTCGGCGACGACGTCACCCACGAGGTCGAGCGCGCGCACCCCGAGGTAGTCGACGTTCACTTCGAGCCCCAGGCCGACGACGGACCTCCCGGCGGGCACGAGCGGGACGGCGGGCCGGCCGGCGCGCTGAGCGGCGACCGGCGGCAGCTCGACCACCAGCCGACCGGCGACGAGGCGGTCGACGAGGGTCGACACGGTGGCGCGGGTGAGGCCGGTGGCGGCGGCGACGTCGGCGCGCGACGGTGGTGTCTCGGCCTCGAAGACGGCGGCCGCGACGAGTCTCAGGTTCCGCTCGCGGAGGGTGTGCTGGCGCGAAGCCGCACTGCCGGCGGGCGCTGGTCGCGCCGGAGCGGGCGTCGTCGTCGAGGTGGCTGGCACGTGTTGACTCTAGCCCAGCGACACGCAATAGTTCAGCCATACAACAAAACGCCGTGCGGACGCGACGCCGCTTCACCGCACGCCGTCCCGGCACCGCTCGACACCCCGACCCGGCACCCACCTCAACGAGGAGAATCCCGTGAGCGACATCAAGTATTCGTTCGGCCTCTGGACCGTCGGCTGGCCGGCTGCCGACCCGTTCGGCACCGCCACCCGCCCCGACCTGGACCCGGCGGAGTCGATCCGCAAGCTGGCCGACCTCGGCGCGTGGGGCTTCACGTTCCACGACAACGACGTCTTCCCGTTCGGCGCCGAGGGCGCCGAGCGCCAGAAGCACATCGACTCGGTGAAGAAGGCCTCCGAGGAGTCCGGTCTCGTCTGCGAGATGGTCACCACCAACACCTTCACGCACCCGATCTTCAAGGACGGCGCGTTCACCTCGAACAACCGCGAGGTGCGCCGCTACGGCCTGCGCAAGGTGCTGCGCAACGCCGACCTGGCCGCGGAGATGGGTGCCTCGACGTTCGTCATGTGGGGCGGCCGCGAGGGCACGGAGTACGACAACTCCAAGGACCTGCACGCCGCGCACGCCCGCTACGCCGAGGGCATCGACACCGTCGCCTCCTACATCAAGGAGAAGGGCTACGACCTGCGCATCGCACTGGAGCCCAAGCCCAACGAGCCCCGCGGCGACATCTTCCTGCCGAGCATCGGCCACGCGATCGCCCTCATCGACACGCTCGACAACGGCGACATCGTGGGCCTCAACCCGGAGACGGGCCACGAGCAGATGGCCGGCCTCAACTACACCCACGGCCTCGCCCTGGCGCTGTACGCGGGCAAGCTGTTCCACATCGACCTCAACGGCCAGCACGGCCCGAAGTACGACCAGGACCTGGTCTTCGGCCACGGCGACCTGCTGAGCGCGTTCTTCACGGTCGACATGCTCGAGAACGGCTTCCCGAACGGCGGCCCGACGTATGACGGCCCGCGCCACTTCGACTACAAGCCGAGCCGCACCGAGTACCTCGACGGCGTGTGGGAGTCGGCCAAGGCGAACATGGAGACGTACGACATGCTCGCCGCGAAGGCCAAGGCCTACCGCGAAGACACCGAGGTGCAGAAGGCCTTCGAGCACGCCGGCATCTTCGAGCTGGGCGAGACGACGATGGCCGCGGGCGAGTCGTTCGACGACTTCCTCGCCGACCGGTCCGCCTACGAGGACGTCGACATCGACGCGGTCGCCGAGCGCGACTACGGTCTGGTGCGGCTGCACCAGCTCGCGCTGAAGCACCTCATCGGCTGACCCGAACCACCGATCGCAGGTTGAGCCTGTCGAGACCGCGCCCGCGGGTTTCGACAGGCTCAACCTGCAACGCCCCCGTACCGAGAAGGAAGCAACGATGCCCCTCGTCGCCGGCGTGGACACCTCCACGCAGTCCTGCAAGATCGTCGTCCGTGACGCCGAGACCGGGCGGCTGGTGCGCTCCGGCACCGCCAGGCACCCCGACGGCACGTCGATCGACCCGCAGCACTGGTGGGACGCGTTCGTCGCCGCGTCGGCCGAGGCCGGCGGGCTCGCCGACGTCGCCGCGATCTCCGTCGGCGGGCAGCAGCACGGGCTCATCGCCCTCGACGCCGAGGGCCGCGTGATCCGCGACGCGATCCTGTGGAACGACACCCGCTCCGCGCCTGCGGCCGAGGACCTCATCAGCGAGCTGGGCGACCCCTCGACCCTTCGACAGGCTCAGGACGGCGCAGGCTCAGGACGGCGCGGCGACCGCGACGCCGGCGCGCAGGCCTGGGCCGACGCGGTCGGCTCCGTGCTCGTCGCGTCCCTCACCATCACCAAGCTGCGCTGGCTGCGCGACGCCGAGCCCGAGAACGCGGCGCGCGTCGCCGCCGTCGCGCTCCCGCACGACTGGCTGACCTGGCGCATCGCCGGGTACGGGCCCGAGGGCGAGACGCCGCTCGGCCCGCAGCTCGACGCGCTCTTCACCGACCGCTCCGACGCGTCCGGCACCGGGTACTACGACGCCGAGGCAGACGGAGGCGCGGGCGCCTACCGCCCCGACCTGCTGCGGCTGGCCCTCGGCCGCGACGACGTGCTCCTGCCCCGCGTGCTCGGCCCGGCGGAGTCCGGCGGCGTGGCGCACGCCTCGGTGGCCGGCACGGACGTCCCGGACGGCGCCCTGCTCGGCCCCGGCGCCGGCGACAACGCCGCCGCGGCCCTCGCCCTCGGCATGAGCCCCGGGGACATCGCCATCTCCATCGGCACGTCGGGCGTCGTGTCCGCCGTGGCGCCGGCGCGCACTGCCGACGGCACCGGCGCGATCAACGGCTTCGCCGACGCGACCGGCAACGCCCTGATGCTCGCCGTCACGCTCAACGCCGCCCGCGTGCTCGACGCCGCCCGGTCGGTGCTCGACGTCGACGTGCACGCGCTCGCCGACCTGGCGCTGGCCGCGCCCCCCGGCGCGGACGGCCTCGTGCTGGTGCCCTACCTCGAGGGCGAGCGCACCCCGAACCGGCCCGACGCGACCGGCACGCTGCACGGCATCCGGCTGGCGACGTCCACCCGCGAGCACCTCGCCCGCGCGTACGTCGAGGGCATGCTGTGCGGGCTGGCGGACGGCCTCGACGCCCTGCGGGAGCGGGGCGTGCCCATCGAGCGGGTCATGCTCATCGGCGGCGCGGCGCAGTCGCCTGCCGTGCAGCAGGTGGCCACCCAGGTCTTCGGGCTCGAGATCGCCATCCCCGAGCCCGGCGAGTACGTGGCCGACGGCGCCGCGCGCCAGGCGGCGTGGGTGCTCGCGGCGGCCGACGACGCCGGCGCGGACGCCCCGGCGTGGTCCACGACCGTCGCCACCACGCTCGACGCCGACCCGCAGCCGGTGATCCGCGAGCAGTACGCCGCCGTCCGCGACCTGGCCTGAGCCGTTGACCTGGTCGACGCGGTCCGCGCGGCCCACCTCGCAGCGGTCGAGGAGCGGGCCTGGCCGTCGGCCTGCTGGCCGCCGAGGGCGCGGTGAGCCTCCACGACCCCGTCGTTACCTCTGGCTACCCCGCACGGCGGCTGGCTGATGTTCGGCATGGGCGGGCTCCCGAGCAGGCAGGCCAGCCCCGCAGCGAGGAACCACCAGCCCGACTAGCCGGCGACGGGGTCGGCGGCGAACGAGACGGTGATGTCGTCGAGGGTGACGTCGGTCAGCGGCTGCTCGGGCAGGCCGTACAGGAACCCGGCCGCGGCGTGCACGTCGCGCGCGGTGACGTGCACGAGGTGGATGCGCCGGAAGACGGGCGTGGACGCGTCCACGGGGTGCGGGTTCCGGTCGGACACGTGCGGCTCCTTGCCGTCCCGGCCGCAGAAGTAGAAGGGGTTGATCACGAACGGACACAGGTTTCGCACTACCTCGCGGGAGGTCGGGGCTCCCTCGGGGTTGCGCGGGTGTAGGTGCGGATGCGGTAGCTCACGGCACCAGGACCGGACGAGGTCGCCCACTCCGCGCCGTCGTCGAGCGCCACGATCCCGTCGGCAGGTACCCACGCGTCGGGGGCGACGGCGGGGGCGAACGTGTCGCCCTCGACGTCGAGGTCGATCTGCGTGACGACGAGCCGGTCCGCGAGCGCCAGCGCGGCGGCGTAGAGCTCGCCGCCGCCCATGACCCAGGTCTCGTCGCCGCCCGGGGCGGCGGCCGCCACGGCCAGTGCCTCGTCCAGGGAGCCGGCCGCGACGGCGCCGTCGTCCGCCCAGCCCTGCTGCCGGGTCACGACGACGTTCGTCCGGCCGGGCAGCGGGCGGCGCGGCAACGACTCCCACGTGCGGCGCCCCATGACGACGGGATGCCCGGCGGTGGTGGCCTTGAAGTGCGCGAAGTCCTCGGGCACTCGCCACGGGATGGTTCCGGACGCGCCGATGACGGGCCGGCCCGCAGCGTCGCGCGCCTGGGCCCAGATCAGCCCGATCACACCGCGACCGGGGCCTTGATGCCCGGGTGGTGCTGGTAGCCCAGCACCTCGATGTCCTCGTAGGCGTAGTCGAAGATCGAGTCCCGCGGCGCGAGCGTCAGCCTCGGGTAGGGGTACGGGTCGCGCGCGAGCTGGGTGCGCACCTGCTCCACGTGGTTGTCGTAGACGTGGCAGTCGCCGCCCGTCCAGACGAACTCCCCCACCTCGAGGCCGGTCTGCGCGGCGACCATGTGCGTGAGCAGCGCGTACGACGCGATGTTGAACGGCACGCCGAGGAACAGGTCGGCCGAGCGCTGGTAGAGCTGGCAGCTCAGCTTCCCGTCGGCCACGTAGAACTGGAACAGCAGGTGGCACGGCGGCAGCGCCATGTCCGCGAGCTCGGCCACGTTCCACGCGCTCACGATGAGGCGCCGCGAGTCGGGGTCGACCTTGATCTGGTCGATGACGCTCGCGATCTGGTCCACGTGCTGTCCCCCCGGCGTCGGCCACGACCGCCACTGCACGCCGTAGACCGGGCCCAGCTCGCCCTCCGGCGACGCCCACTCGTCCCAGATCGACACGCCGCGCTCCTGCAGCCAGCGCACGTTCGACTCGCCACGCAGGAACCAGAGCAGCTCGTACGCGATCGACTTCAGGTGCACCCGCTTGGTGGTGATCAGCGGGAAACCCTGGCTCAGGTCGTACCGGAGCTGCCGGCCGAACACGCTGCGCGTGCCCGTCCCCGTGCGGTCGTCCTTGTGCGTGCCGTGCTCCAGCACGTCGCGCAGGAGGTCTTCATAAGGCGTGGGGATCGCGGCCATGCCGGCCAGTCTAGGTTCGTCCGCCAGTCGATGGCCGACGCCCTGACGATGTGTCGGGACCGTGGCAGGATCCGTCGCGACAACGAGAGAGAGGCAGCTCATGAGCACAGCCCCGGACGCCTCCGGCCGAGACGGCCAGGCACCACCTCGCCCGCGCCGCAGCCGTGCAAGCAAAGCTGCTCTGGCGGGTTCGGTGCTCGTCGCCGCCGGCGCGCTCGTCCGTCTGCCGATGCTCGTCGATGGAAGCGATGGCCCGTTCATCGGCGGGCTGGTAATCGGCCTGGCGATCGCCGTCCTGATCTTCGCCTGGTACGGGCGCCGGATGCGGCGCCAGCTGTCGACGGTCGCTCGTGCCCGCCCGTTCGCGGAGGTCGTGCTCGTCCTGACCACGCCGGAGCTTTTCTCCGAGGCTCGTCGCCTGGGCGTGGGCACCCGACGCATCTCCGCGACGAGCAGCGAATACGCCGTTCTCGCTGTTCTTCCCGACCTGGCCGAGATCTGGTTCCGGGGCGACGACGTGCCCCGGTGGCAGGTCGACCGGTCGCCAGCGACGTCGGTGCGCGTGGAGCAGGTCCGCATCCAGCTGGGCACCTTCGACCAGCTCCACGTCGCCGACACCCGGGCTTCTCTCGACGTCGTCCCCGTCGACCCGCGTGTGAGCCGGCTGCTCTCCCGGTCGGCGCGACGAGTCGAGCTTGAGCGAACACTCCGCGTACTCGGCGAGGAAGTCGCGGTTCGGGGCGGCAGTTCGGGTTCAGGTCGGCAGTTCGAACTGCCGACCTGAACCCGAACTGCCGTCCCGACGTCTCCGACGTCACACCGATCGGGTGTCACGTCTCGACCCCGCCGTGCGGTCGACATGGTGAGAGCGCCCACAGGGCGCGGCGGAGGAGGAGACCATGCAGCGCATCGTCGTCGTCGGTGGTGGCTACGCCGGGTTCACGGCGGCCCGCGAGCTCGAGAAGGGCCTCCGGCGCGAGCTGCGCCGGGGCGACGCCGAGCTCGTCCTCGTCGACCCGCGCCCGTACATGACGTACCAGCCGTTCCTGCCCGAGGTCGTCGCCGGGTCGATCGAGGCCCGGCACGCGGCGGTGTCGCACCGGCGGCACCTGCGCCGCACGCGGCTCGTCGACGGGACGGTGGAGCGCATCGACCACGCGGCCCGCGCCGTCGTCGTGCGCCCCCGCTCCGGCGAGCCCTACCGGCTGGCCTACGACACGGTGGTGGTCACGGCGGGCGCGGTGACCCGTGTCTTCCCGGTCCCGGGCGTCGCCGAGCACGCGATCGGCATGAAGCACGTGGAGGAGGCCGTCGCGATCCGCGACCGGCTGCTCACCTCGTTCGACGAGGCGGCGAGCCTGCCGCGCGGCCCGGAGCGACAGCGGCTGCTCACGGTGACGTTCGTGGGCGGCGGCTTCTCCGGCGTCGAGGGGTTCGCCGAGCTCCTGTCTTTCGCCCACGACCTGCTGCGCAGGTACCCCGAGGTCGATACCTCCGAGCTCCGGTTCCACCTGGTGGAGCGGAACGACCGCATCCTGCCGGAGGTCTCGGACCGCCCGGGCCGCTGGGTGGGGGAACAGCTCGAGCGGCGGGGGGCGCACGTCCACCTCGGCACAGGGCTGGCCTCGGCGGAAGGCGGCGTCGTGACCCTCTCGACGGGCGAGTCCTTCGCCTCGGGCCTGCTGGTCTGGACGGCGGGCAACGCGGCGAACCCCGTCGTCGCGACCCACACCGACCTGCCGGTCGACGCGCGCGGGTACGTCGTCGTGCGGCCCGACCTGCGGGTCGGGACCGACGACGCGCCGGTCGACGACGCGTGGGCCGCGGGCGACGGCGCCGCGGTGCCCGACCTCGCCGTCCCGCGCCCGGGCGCGCTCGCCGTCCCCAACGCGCAGCACGCCGTGCGGCAGGGCCGGCGCCTGGCCAGCAACCTCGTCGCGGCCCGCCGCGGGCGGCCGACTCGCCCGTACGTGCACGGGAGCCTCGGGGTGGTCGCCACCCTCGGCCTCGGCTCCGGCGTCTTCCAGTACCGCCGGCTGGTGGTGCGCGGGCGTCTCGCGTGGCTGATGCACCGCGGCTACCACGTCCTCGCGATCCCCACGTGGGAGCGCAAGGTCCGGGTGGCGGCGGTGTGGCTCACGGCCGCGGCGTTCGGGCGCGACGTCGTGTCGCTGGCCGCAGTGCAGACGCCCCGGGCCGCGTTCGCGGCCGCGGTACCGCCGGTCCCCGCCGAGCACGACGAGGCGAAGGCCGACAGGCCGCTCCGCACGGCCTGAGCACGACCGGCTGAACACGACCGGGCTGAACACGACCGGGCTCAGCCCGCGGCGGCGTACCCGGCGAGCTTGTCGGGGTTGACCTGCACGTACAGGTGCTCCACCAGGCCGTCCACGACGTCGAGGGAGACGAGCGCGAAGGGCGAGGCGTCGACGACGACGACGATCGCGGGCAGGCCGTTGGCCTCGAGGGCGCGCACCTCGCCGACGTTCCAGTACTTGCGCCACACGTTGTCGAAGAACAGCGACACCCGGGCCGGCCCCACGAGCTCGGTGCGCGACGCGTGCACGCGCCCGCCGCCGTCGGGGCGGGCGACGACGTCGTCGGCGAGGTAGCGCTCGAACCGGGCCAGGTCGCCCTCGTGCGCGGCGGCGACGAACTCGTCGAGCAGGCGCCGGTGCTCTCCCGCTTCCACGGGCACGGCCTCCCGGCGGCCGAACCGGTCGCGGGCCCGGCGGGCGAGCTGCCGCGCGTTCGCCTCGCTGAGGTCGAGGATCTCCGCGACGCGCCGGTGCGGGTACCCGAACGCCTCGCGCAGCACGTAGACGGCGCGCTCGACCGGCGTGAGTCGCTCCATCAGCAGCAATGTCGCCGTCTCCAGCGCCTCGGCCCGCTCGGCGCCCAGCGCCGGGTCCTCGGAGGTGTCGACCGGCTCGGGCAGCCAGGGGCCCACGTAGGTCTCGCGCCGAGCGCGCGCGGAGGTCGCGGCGTTGATGGCGAGCCGGGTCGTCACGGTGGTGAGGAACGCGGCGGGGTTCTGCACGGCGTCGTGGTCGGCGCCCTGCCAGCGGATCCAGGCGTCCTGCACCACGTCCTCCGCCTCCGCGACGCCGCCCAGCATGCGGTACGCGATGCCGAACAGCTGCGGGCGGACGGCGAGGAACGCGTCGAGCGCCCCGGAATCCTCGGTCTCGTCGAGGGCGCCGGGGCGCTCCCGCGCGGGCGGGCGCGTGGTCATGCGGTCACGCTACGCCGCGGGTCGTGCGAGAGCGGTCACGCGGCCCGTCGGGCGGCGACGAACTCGGAGTACGTCACCGTGCCGTGCCGCGAGTCGCCCTGCGGCACGATCGAGTCCTCGGCGAGCACGGCCCCGAAGTAGGGGGCGGCCGGATCGGCCACCACCTCGCGGTCGTCGCCGGCGGCGGCGAGCGCGGCCCGGATGAACCCGTCGAACCGCACCCGTTCCGGGCCCGCGACCTCGACGACGCCGTTCGTGGGCTCGGCCGCGGCGAGCTCCGCGACGGCCCGCGCCACGTCCGCCGACGCGATCGGCTGGAACGCGACCGGCGGGATGCGCACCACGCCGTTCGTCGTCGCGCCGTCGGCGATCCGCGGCCCGAACTCGAAGAACTGCGTGGCCCGCACCACCGACCAGCTGGTGCCCGCGGCGCGGATCAGCTCCTCCTGCGCCGCCTTTGCCCGCAGGTACCCGGAGTCCGGGTTGCGGTCGGTGCCGACGATCGAGAGCGCGACGTGGTGCCGCACCCCCGCCCGCTTCTCGGCGTCGAGCAGCGTGCGGGTCGACGTCGTGAAGAAGCGCAGCACGTCGTCGTCCGCGAAGGACGGCGAGTTCGACACGTCCACCACGACGTCGGCGCCCGCGAGCGCCTCGTCCACGCCCTGGCCCGTGAGGGTGTCCACGCCCGTGCTGGGCGCGGCCGTGACGGCCTCGTGGCCGGCACCCTTCAGGTCCGCGATGACCTAGCTGCCGATGAGGCCGGTCCCACCGACGACGACGATCTTCATGACGATCTCCTCTCCTGGGTGCGGCCCGTGGCCGCCTGACACCTGCTCGACCGGACAGGGCGTCGCGGCGTGACACCGGGAGAGCTCGGCGCAGGAGTGCGAGGATCGACTCATGACGGACCAGAGCCCCACGACCGACAGCTCGAGCGACCCGGCGCCCGCCGTGACGCCGTCGCCCACCGACCCGCTGTGGGTGGAGCGCACCGGCACGCGCACGTATCGCGGCTTCTCCGCGCGCGGCGCGACCGTCGAGGTCGGCCCGGTCGAGGCCGGCGCGGTCTTCACCCCCGGCGAGCTGCTGAAGGTGGCGCTCGCCGCGTGCGCCGGGATGAGCAGCGACGTGAAGTTCTCCCGCGTGCTGGGCGACGACTACAAGGTCGTCGTCCGGGTGGAGGACCCCAAGGACCTGGACGAGGACCGCTACCCGGTGCTCACGGAGCGCTTCGAGATCGACCTGTCGGGGCTCGACGAGCAGACCCGCAACAAGACGCTCCTGCTGGCGCAGCGCTCCATCGACCGCGTCTGCACCGTGGGCCGCACGCTCAAGGCCGGCGCGCTCGTGCCGCCCGCGGTGTTCGAGCAGCCGGAGGCCGAGGACGAGGCGGAGGCCTCATGATGCCGCGCGACGTGGACCCGACCGACGAGACCACGCCGGGCGGCGAGGTCGTGCAGCCGGACGGCGCGGAAGCGGGCGCCACCGGCGACGCCGTGTCGCGGCGCGAGGAGTGGGCGAAGTACCGACCGACGCCGATGCTCGACTCGCTCCTCGACAAGGCGGTCACCATCCCGTCGGCGGCGATCCACAAGCACGTGGACCGGCTGCGGGCACGCAACCCCGAGGCCGACCCTGCGCACATCGTCCGGCTGCTGGAGAAGGAGTACCTGACCCTGCTCACGACGGCCGGCGGCGCGGTGGGCGCCGCCGCGACCGCGCCGGCGGTGGGCACGGCGGCTGCCACGGCCCTCACCACGGGCGACGTCGCGACGTTCTTCGCCTCCTCCTCGGCCTTCGCCCTGGCCGTGGCCGACGTGCACGGCGTCGAGATCGACGACGTGCCGCGCCGCCGGGCGCTGCTGCTCGCGACCGTGCTGGGCGACCGCGGCGCGCGTGACGTGGAGAACGCCATCGGCGGCTCGACCGTGGCGTGGGGCAAGGTGCTCCTGACGTCGATGCCACAGACCACGCTCAAGCGGGTCAACAAGATGCTCACCCGCCAGTTCCTCAAGCGGCAGGTCGCCAAGCAGGGGTCGTTGGCGCTGGGGCGGCTGCTGCCGTTCGGCGTCGGGATCGTCGTGGGCGTCACGGGCGGACGCGCGCTCGGGCACGGCGTGGTGGCGCAGTCGCGCCGTGCGTTCGGGCCGCCGCCGGATCGCTTCCCGCGCGTCGTGGAGGGATCGCTCGAGGGCGGGCCGCCCCGCCGTCGGGCGCTCGACGCGGGCGGCGGACGGCGGACGCCGAGCCGGTGGCTGCCGCGCCGCAAGGGCCCCACGGAGGAGCAGTGACGCTCGTGCGGGCCCGGCGATGACGGCGGAACGTCCGGCCCGTCGCGTCGAGGTGGCGCGGATCGTGCCCGCGGAGGCCTCCGTCGCGTTCGCCTGGGTGGCGGACCTGCGCACCCACCCCCGCTGGATCGTCGCGACCCGCCTCGAGGGCCCGGCGGGGCCCGGGCCCGAGGTCGGCTCCCGCTACGCGATGGCCAGCGGCCCGGGCGCCCGCCGCGATCCCCGCAGCGCCCTAGGCCGCCTGGTGGTCGTGGACCACATGGCCGTCGAGCTGCTCGAGCGCCCGTCCACCACGGCGGCGCGCGTGGGCCGCACCCGGCTGCACAAGCTCGGGCCCGTGCTTCGGGGCGACGCCGGGTTCGACGTCGTGCCCCTGAACGCCGGGCAGTGCCGCGTCGTGTGGTGGGAGGAGGCGTACCTCGCCGGGCCGCTCCCCCGCGTCCTCACGGACCCCCTGGTCGGGCTGTTCCTCCGCGGGTTCATGCAGGTCTCACTGGCCCGCCTGTCCCGGCGGATCACCCGCCCGGGCCGGTAGAGTCGCCGACGTGAGCACCGAGCCAGCCCCTGCACAGGACCTCACCGGCCGCCTTGACGACCTACGCCGCGAGTACGCGGACCTGCAGGCGCGCAGCCTGAAGCTCGACCTCACCCGCGGCAAGCCGTCGGCCGAGCAGCTCGACCTCGCCGAGCCGCTGCTGGCCCTGCCGGGCGAGGGCGTGCACACCGACGACACCGGCGCCGACGCCCGCAACTACGGCGGGCTCGCGGGCCTGCCGCAGCTGCGACGCATCTTCGCCGAGCTGCTCGGGGTACCGGTGGACCAGCTGCTCGCCCAGGGGAACGCGTCCCTCACCCTCATGTACGACACGGTGGTGCAGGCCCTGCTGTTCGGCGTGCCCGGGTCCGAGCGCCCGTGGTCGCGCGAGGAGCAGATCACGTTCCTGTGCCCCGTGCCCGGCTACGACCGGCACTTCGCGATCTGCGAGGAGCTGGGCATCCGCATGGTCACGGTGCCGATAACCCCCGACGGCCCGGACGCCGAGGCCGTCGCCGCGCTCGTCGCCGACGACCCGAGTATCAAGAGCCTGTGGGTGGTCCCGACCTACGGCAACCCGGACGGCTCCGTGGTCTCCGAGGCCGTGGCCCGCCGCCTGGTGTCGATGCCCGCCGCGGCCCCCGACTTCCGCATCATCTGGGACAACGCCTACGCCGTGCACCACCTCACGGAGCACGAGACGAAGTCGGCGAACGCGATCGAGCTCGCCGCCGAGGCCGGCCACCCCGACCGGGTGCTGATGTACGCGTCGACGTCCAAGATCACGTTCGCCGGGTCCGGGATCGCGTTCTTCGCGGCGTCGCCCACCAACGTCGCCTGGTTCACGAAGCACCTCGGCATCCGGTCCATCGGCCCGGACAAGGTCAACCACCTGCGCCACGCCATCTTCTTCGGCGACGCCGAGGGCGTCCGCGCCCACATGCGCAAGCACCGCGAGATCCTCGCGCCCAAGTTCGCCGCCGTCACGACGACCCTGGCCGAGCGCCTCGGCGACCTCGGGATCGCGACCTGGACGGAGCCTCAGGGCGGCTACTTCGTGTCGGTCGACGTCGAGCCGGGGACGGCGTCGCGCGTGGTGCAGCTCGCCAAGGAGGCGGGCATCGCGCTGACGCCGGCCGGGGCCACCTTCCCGTACCGCCGCGACCCGCTGGACCGCAACATCCGGTTGGCGCCCACGATGCCGCCGCTGGACGAGGTGCGCGTCGCCATGGACGGCGTCGCCACCTGCATCCTGCTCGCCGCCGCGGAGGCCGCCTCGCTCGCGGGTTGAGCCTGTCGCACCCGAACGCTGTGGGCACGAAATCGGGGACTATTCGGTCACGGATAGTCCCCGATCTCGTGCCCACAGCGATGTCATGTGGGGCGTCACAGGATCTCCCCGCTTCCTCTCGGCCGGGCTCACCGGGGCACGATGCGGCGCGCACACCGCCGTCCTAGGCTGTGAGGGACGCCCGTGGCCGACGCCGAGCCCGCGGCGCGCGGCTCGTGTGCCGGCGGTCAGCGGGCGTCGGACCGACGACCCCCGACCTGGACGCGACGCCCCGTGACCTCTCCCTCCCCCTCCCGCACGCCGGACCCCGCCGGCCAGAGCACCGACACCTCCGCAGCCCCCAGGGACGAGCCCGTCAAGGCTCGGCTCTCGCTCACGCAGGTCCTGGCGAGCGGCCTCGCGGCGGTGAGCGCCACCGTCCTCCTGTCGTTCTTCGGCGCCGCCGGGACCATCATCGGGGCCGGCCTGGCGAGCGCCGTCACGGTGATCGGCAACTTCCTCTACACGCGCTCGATCGAGAAGACGCAGGAGCAGCTGAAGCCCGTCGTCAACCAGATCGTGGCGCGCGGCGTCGTGCCGGCGGGGGCGCGCTCGCGCTCGACCATCACGATCCCGCTCGACGGCGGCCAGGGACAGGCAGGCGAAGACGCGACGACGCCCCTTGCCCGCGTCGAGCCCACCGCCGAGCCCACCGCCGAGCCCACCGTCGAGCGCCGCTCCGTCAGCGCGCTGCGGGAGGACCCGGTCACGACGACGGCGCCCCTCGGCGCCCTTCCCGGCGAGGTGTCCCCCACCGAGGTGCTTCCTGCCGAGGACGCTCTGGCCGAGAACCTTCTGGCAAAGGGTGTGGCTACCGGCGACGAGCAGCCCACCAACGCCTGGCTGCGCCTCGTGGAGCGGCACGGCAGGGCGAAGGTCCTGACGGTATCGGCCCTCGCGCTGTTCGTCGTGGTCATGGGCGTGGTGCTGGTCGTCGAGCTCGTGATCGGCAAGCCGCTCTCCGACGCGGTGCGCGGGCAGGAGGGCTCCGGCACCACCATCAGCCGGGGCACCACGGACACGCCCGACGACTCGACCACCGTTCCGACCAGCCCGACGGACGACCCGGCGAACGTGCCGGACGACGACTCCGGCCGCGGCACCGGGGACGGCTCCTCGACCGGCCCGACCGACGACCCCACCGACCAGCCGACCGACGGGTCCACGCCCACGGAGGGCACCGACGGGTCAGGCGACACGTCGACGGGCGGGGACACCGGCGGCACGGACGGCAGCACCGGAGACAACGGCGACACCGGCGGCTCGACGGACGACGACACCGAAGACGACACGACCGGCGGCTCGGACGGCTCCGGGAGATCCGGTGAAGACACCGGCGGCACCGGCTCGGACACAGGATCCGGCACGGACACCGGGTCGGGCACGGACACCGGGTCGGGCTCGAGCAACGGGAGCGCCGAGCAGGCCCCCGCGCCGACCTCCTGAAACCACCCCTCAAACGCCGAACAGGCGGTTGCTGTCGCTATGCCGTCCGAGGACGCGCCATAGCGACAGCAACCGCCTGTTCGGCGGCACGGGCGCGGAAGGAGCTCAGCCGAGGACGGCCTTGAGGAACTCCTGCGTGCGCTCGTGCTTCGGGTTGGTGAACATCGTCTCGGGGTCCGCCTCCTCGACGATCTTGCCGTGGTCGAACATCAGCACCCGGTTGGACACCTCGCGGGCGAACTGCATCTCGTGCGTGACCAGCAGCATCGTGATGTCCGTGTTCTGGGCGATCTCGCGGAGCACGCCGAGCACGTCGGCGACGATCTCCGGGTCGAGGGCCGAGGTGACCTCGTCGAGCAGCAGGATCTCCGGGTCCATCGCGAGCGCACGGGCGATCGCGACGCGCTGCTGCTGACCCCCGGACAGCTGGTTCGTGTTGAAGTCCCGTTTCTCGGACATGCCGACCTGCTCGAGGAGCTGCTCGGCGCGCTCGATGGCGTCCTTCTTCGACTTGCCCAGCACGTGGATCGGCGCCTCGGTGATGTTCTCCAGCACCGTCATGTTCGGGAACAGGTTGAACTGCTGGAACACCATCCCCACGCGCTTGCGCACCACCCGGCGGCGCTTCTCGGGGATCTCGACCCACTTGTCACCGCGGTACTCGTGCGTGTATGGGTCCCCGTCGATGAGGATGAGCCCCCCGTTCGCCTCCTCGAGGGTCATGAGGAGGCGCAGGATCGTCGTCTTGCCGGACCCCGACGGGCCGATGAGCGTCACGCGGTCGCCCTGCGCGACGCTGAAGTTCAGCTTGTCGAGCACGACGTTGTCGCCGAAGCGCTTGACGACGTCCTTGAACTCGATGGCGGGCGCGTCGCCCGGGGCGGTAGTCATGGTCTGGCTCCCAGCGGAGGTTTTCGGGTCAGGCAAAGCGGATCTCCATCCGTCGCACGAGCAGCGACGTCGGGTAGCTCACGATAAGGAAGAGCAGGCCCACCATCGTCAGCGGCTCGACGTAGGAGAACGTGTTGGCGCCGAAGTTCTGCGCGGCCTGGTACATCTCGACCACGGTGATCGCGAAGAGGAACGGGGTCTCCTTGAACATGGAGACCGCATAGTTCCCCAGGCCCGGCAGGGTCTTGCGGATCGCCTGCGGCAGGATGATCGCGAACCAGGTCCGCGACTTCGGAAGGTTGAGCGCCGTGGCTGCCTCCCACTGACCCGCCGGCACCGCCTCGATGCCGGCGCGGTACACCTCGGACATATAGGTGGCGTAGTGCACGCCGAGCACACCGAACCCGATGACGAGCGGCGGGATGTCGACCAGCAGCAGCCATACGAACACGAGCTGCACCAGCAGTGGCGTCATGCGGATGAAGTCGACGACGAACCGCAGCGGTCCACGGATCCACCGGGTCGGCGCCCGCATCGCCAGGGCGATGAAGAGCCCCAGGATCGAGGCGATCACCATGCCCACGACCGTCGCCTCGATGGTGACGACCAGTCCGCGAAGGAGCTCGGGCAGGACCTCCCAGGCCGTCTCCCAGTTCCAGAGGCTGTCCTCGTTCATGCCACGCCTCCCTTCACGCGGACGATCTCGGTCGGGACGCCCGGCTTCAGGCCGAACACGTCACGCAGCCGCGGCCGGGTGCCGCGGCCGAGGCGACGCTTGGCCTGCTCCTCGAGCCAGTTCATTCCCCAGGTGAGGACGTAGGCGATCACGAAGTAGATGATGAGACCGCAGCCGAAGCTGAAGAACGTGTCCCGCGTGCTGCGCTGGAGCTCGTCGGTCCACCAGTACACGTCGTGCAGAGTGATGTAGTAGGCCAGCGCCGAGCCCTTGAGCAGCTGGATCAGCAGGTTCGCCAGCTGGGGGATCATCAACGCCCAGGCCTGTGGGAAGACCACACGACGCACCTTGTGGAACCAGCCCAGGTTGAGGGCCGTCGCGGCCTCCCACTGCCCGGACGGGACGGACGCGATGGAGCCTCGCACCACCTCGGCGCCGTAGGCCCCGTAGTTGAGGCCGAGGGCGACGATGGCGACCGCGAGCGCCTCCATCTTGAAGCCGAACTGCGGCAGGACGTAGAAGATCCAGAAGATCTGGACCACCAAGGACGTGCCCCGGAAGAACTCGATCACGACTCGGGACGGCCCGCGCACCCAGAGCGACCGGGTGCGCGACCCGAAGCCCAGGACGAGCGCGACGGTCATCGCGAGGACGGCGCCGCCGAGCGTCATCTCGAGGGTGACGACGACGGCGCTGCCGAGGTTGGGAAGACGATCGATCAGTGTCTGGATGTCATCCGACATGCGGTCAGGAATCCAGCCCCAGCTCGTCCTGGATGGCCTTCAGGTCGCCCTCGCAGAGCATCTCGGTAGTCAGGCCCTCCGGCGGGAACTCCGCCTCCGTGAAGCCGAACGGCTCCATGATCTCGAGCCACTTCTCCTTGTCGCCCGTGATCTTGGCGAGCTCCTCGTTGTAGGCGTCGAGCAGCTCGGTGTCGCCCTTGCGGAAGACCTCGGAGCCGGCGCCGATCTGCGGCACGCCGTCGATCGTGGCGACGAACGCGTCGGTAGCCTCGACGGGCTCGTCGGTGCTCTCGGCAAGCGCACGGATCGAGATCCCGGTGAGCGCGAACGCGTCGGCACGGCCCGTCACGACGGCGTTCAGGCCGTCGGTCGAGTCGCCGACCGTGATCGTCTTGACGCCCGTGTCCTTGGCGTAGCCGTCCTCGATCGCGCCGCTGGTGACGGCGAGGGTGAGGCCGGAGTCCTCCACCGACTGCCAGTCGGTCAGGTTGTCGGGGTTGCCCTCGGGCACGAGGAACGCCGTCGTGTACATGATCGTCGGCTCGGCGAAGGCCGCCTGCTCGCAGCGCTCCGGCAGGATCGACATGCCCGCAGAGACCGTGTCGTAGCGGTCGGCGTTGAGCCCGGGGATGAGTGAGTTCCACTCGGTCTGGATGCCTTGGACGTCGTCGACACCGAGCGCCCCGAAGATCTCCTTGTCGAGGGCGATGGTCGCGCCGGTGAGCTCGCCGTCTTCCTCGTAGCTGTAGGGCTGCTCGCCGTTGAATGCGACGTTGACCGTCCCGGCGTCCTGGATCTTCTGCAGGGTCGAGCCTTCGCCGTCGCCCGAGCCGCCTTCGTCGACGCTCGAGCAGGCGGCCAGTGCGGTCATGGTGAGAACGGAGCCGGCGGCAAGGAACGCTCGGCGACGCTTCGTGGTCCTGGTGGACGGCACGATGTCTCCCTTCCGTGGTCCGACGTCGGGATCCGTCGCCGGATCCGTCGTCAGGGCCTGGGGTACGTGGACGATCGGACACGGTAGCGCCGATGTTGCTGGTGCGACAATCTACGTGTCCGGCTGTCGGATTGTCTACAATCGCTCCGTGCGGCCGGAGTACACCCTCCGATCGCGCAACGCCGCAGGTCAGCGAAGTGCGGCCGCGATCGGCCGGTCGTGTCACGGGCGTGTCAGAGCCTCGACAGGACTGCGTCACAGTCTGGTCACGATCTGGTTCGTGGCCGGATCGCGAGATGATATGCCGGCTCGGGACACACGCCCCGGGCCTCGCGGAAGGAGAGCAGATGACCGCGTCGTCACGGGTCCCCGTCGGCAGCGCACCCCACCTGTCGCCGGTGACACGACCGTCGACGGTCGACCTCATCACTGTCGAGCTGCGCAACGCCGTCTACTCGGGCGCGCTGCCGGTGGGGTCGCCGATCCGCGAGGTCGAGATGTCGAGCCAGCTCGGCGTCAGCCGGGGCCCGTTCCGCGAGGCCGCGCAACGCCTCGTCCAGGAGGGGCTCCTGCGGTCGACCCCCGGCCGGGGGCTCAGCGTGAAGCGGGTCGGGGCGGACCGGGTCCGCGCCCTGTACGAGGCGCGCACCGTCGTCGAGACGTCCGCCGCCCGCCTCGCCGTCGAGCACGCGACCGCGGCGCAGGTCGCGGCCGTCCGTGCCGCGCACGACGCCCTCGTCGGCGCGGAGCGCGACGAGGACGCCCGGCGCGTGGGCGACACCGACCTCAACGTGCACTGGACCCTCGTCGCCGCCGCCGGGAACCCGTGGCTGCTGCGCTGGATGACGACGCTCATCGTGGAGGTCCGCATCGCGACCTTCACCCTCAGCGAGGACTACGCCGTGCGCAAGGACGCCGCCGAGTCGCACGTCGACCTGGTCGAGTGCCTCGAGGCCCGGGACGCCGACGGCCTCGTCGCCGCGATCCGCGCCAACCTCGACGACGCCGTCGTCCGCCTGCTCGCGCCCGAGACGGTCGAGGTCGAGACGTTCGACGAGCCGCGCCCCGCCCCTCCCCCCCGGCTCGAGCCCATCACGCCCACGTTCCCCGAGCCCTGAGTGTTGTGAGTTGGTCTGGCCCTGTTTCGCCCCCGGAACAGGGCCAGACGCACTCACAACCCGGCACGGCGGGCGAGCTGCGCCTGCCGCTCGCGCTCGTAGTCCTCGGCACGCCACGACGTCTGCCCGCCGACGACGATCGCCGCGACGCTGCCGTCGCCCTCCCGCAGCACCTCCACCGGCTCCCCCACCGGCCCGAAGCCGTCGTGCAGCTCCGGGCGCAGCACCTCGCCGTCGATCGTCACCGGCTCCGCCCCGGCGAACGGGTCGGCCTGCGCCGGATCGATCAGCCACAGCCGCCCGCCCAGGCGCACGACGTCCGTCAGGCCCCAGAGGTTGGCGAAGCGACCCGTCCAGCGGTCGAGCTCGGCAGGGTCCGGACCGGCGTCGGGACCGGTGTCGCGGGCGTCGATGGCCGCCACCACCAGGGCGAACAGGCCCGTCGCGACGGCGTCCGCCGGGCCGTCCACGGCGTTCGTCAGCACCGAGACGACGACCCGTCCGGCGGGATCGGCCCAGGTGCGGCTGAGCTGCCCGGGGAAGCCCCCGGAGTGCCCGACCACCCGCCGGCCGGCGATCTCGCGCGTCTCGAACCCCAGGCCGTAGCGCCGCAGCCGGTCGTGCGGACGGTCGATCACGGACTCGTCGCGCTGCAGCAGCCGCCGGGTCTCCGGCCGCAGCAGGTCGGACCCGTCGAGGTGCGCGGCGAACCACCGCACCAGGTCGCCCGCCGTCGAGCAGAAGCCCGTCGCGGGGGCGAGCGCGCCGGTCGTCGCGGATGCCACGGGCAGGCGCCCGTCATCGGAGACGCCCCGCGCGGAGTGACCCACGACCGCGAGGGCGTCGCCGTCCAGCTCGGGCGACGTGCTGCCCAGCCCGAGCGGTCCGAGGAGGTCGGCGTGCACGTGCGCCGCGAACGACGCGCCCGTGACCGCCTCGACCACGAGCCCGAGCAGCCCGTAGGCGAGGTTCGAGTACTTGAACCGCTCGCCGCGCCCGAGGACCTCGCCGTCCGCGCGGACGGACGCGATCAGCGTCTCCCGGTCGGGGAACGGCGCGCCGAGCTGCAGGAAGTCGGCGTCCCGGCCGTCGCGGCGCACCCCGCCGGTGTGGCCGAGCGCCTCGCGGAGGGTCACGCGGCCGACGGCGGAGCCCGCAAGTTCCGGCAGGTGCGCCTCGAACGGGTCGTCGAGGCGCAGCGCGCCCCGCTCCGCCAGTCGCGCCACCGCCGTCGCCGTGAACGTCTTGGAGTGCGACGCGACCCGGAACACGTGGTCGGTGCGCAAGGGCTCGCCGGTGGTCACGTCCGCGACACCCCACGCGCCGTCGAGCACCACCGAGTCGTCCACCGAGTCGTCCACCGAGTCGTCGTCCACCAGGACGGCGTACTGGACGCCCGGCACTCGGGCGAACCCGGCCTGGGTCGCGACCCACGCGGCGAGGTGGTCGGTGTCGAGGAGCTCCGTGGTCATGGCGGCCACCATGCCACGGGCCGCGAGAGCGATGAGCGATGAGCGATGAGCGATGAGTCCTCCGTCGGAGGGCCGTCCTAAAGTGGTACGTGACGCACGTCACCCACGGGAGACCTTATGACCGACCCGCCCACGAACCACACCCCCGCCGGCGGGCCCGCCCGCGACGACCTCGCCGTCGACGCCCGCGGTCTCGTCAAACACTTCACCACGCGCAAGCAGGTCACCAAGGCCGTCGACGGCATCGACCTGCACATCCCCGCCGGTAGCGTCTTCGGCCTGCTGGGACCGAACGGAGCCGGCAAGACCACGGTCGTCCGCATGCTCGCCACGCTCCTGCGACCGGACGCGGGCGACGCTCGCGTGCTGGGCCACGACGTCGTGCGGGACGCCGACACCGTGCGCAGCGCCGTCGGGCTCACCGGCCAGTACGCCTCCGTGGACGAGGACCTGACCGGCACCGAGAACCTGCTCATGCTCGCCAGGCTCTACGGCTTCAAGGGTGCCGCGGCGCGGCGGCGGGTCGAGGGTCTGCTCGAGGCGTTCGGCCTCTCCGACGCCGGCCCGCGACAGGTCAAGACGTACTCCGGCGGCATGCACCGCCGGATCGACCTGGCCGCGTCCCTCGTCCTCGCGCCGCGCGTGCTCTTCCTCGACGAGCCCACCACGGGCCTGGACCCGCGCAGCCGCAACCAGGTGTGGGACATCGTGCGCGTCCTCGTCGCCGACGGCGCCACCGTGCTCCTCACCACCCAGTACCTCGAGGAGGCCGACCAGCTCGCCGACCGGATCGCCGTCATCGACCACGGCAAGGTCATCGCCGAGGGCACGTCCACCGAGCTCAAGCGGTCGGTGGGCCAGGGCGCCGTGACCATGCGCCTCGCCGACGCGTCCCAGCGGGCGGCCGCCGCGAGCGTCGTCGAGAAGGTGCTCGGCTCCGGGCCGACGCTGCCCACCGACCCCTACGCCCTGTCGGCCCGCGTGCCCGACGACGGCGCTGACGCCGTGGCGCGGCTCCTCCCGGCGCTCGGCGAGGCGGGCATCGCCGTGCCGGAGTTCACGCTCGGCCAGCCGAGCCTCGACGAGGTGTTCCTGACCATCACGGGACAGCCGCTGCCGGCCGAGGAAGACGCCGAGGCCGAGCCCGCCGACGCCCAGGAGGTGTCCCGATGACCACGTCCACGGACCCCGCCGAGATCACGACCACCACGCTGCGCGAGGCAGTGGCGCTCACGGAGCGGCCCGCCCGGCCGTCGGCCGTCGCGATGACGCTGACCTTCGGGTGGCGGGCGCTGCTGAAGATCAAGCACGTGCCCGAGCAGCTCTTCGACGTGCTCGTCTCGCCCGTGATCTTCACGCTGATGTTCACGTACCTCTTCGGCGGAGCGCTGGCGGGGTCGACGTCGGCCTACATCCAGTTCCTGCTGCCCGGCATCCTGGTGCAGACGATCGTCATCGTCACCGTGTACACCGGCTACACGCTCAACACCGACATCACCAAGGGCGTGTTCGACCGGTTCCGGTCGCTGCCGATCTGGCGGCCCGCGCCGATCGTCGGGGCGCTGCTCGGCGACACCGTGCGCTACTCGATCGCGTCGGTCATGACCATCGGGCTGGGCCTCATCATCGGGTTCCGCCCCGACGGCGGGTTCGTGGGCGTGGTCCTCGGCGTGCTGCTGCTGCTCGTCTTCGCGTTCTCGCTGAGCTGGATCTTCACGATCCTGGGCCTGCTGCTGCGCACCCCGAACGCGGTGATGGGCGTGTCGATGATGGTGCTGATGCCGCTGACGTTCGCGTCCAACATCTTCGTGGACCCCTCGACGATGCCCGCGGCCCTGCAACGCTTCGTGGACGTCAACCCCGTATCCCACCTCGTCACCGCCGTGCGCGGCCTCATGGCCGGCCAGCCCGACAGCGGCGAGATCGTCTGGGTGCTCGTCGCCGCCGTCGTCCTCACCGGCATCTTCGGCCCCATCACCATGCGCCTGTACCGCACCCGCCACTGACCCCACCCATCGTTGTGGGCGTGAGTTGGGGGCCCGTTCGACACCGAACGGGCCCCCAACTCACGCCCACAACGCNCTTTTGTGGGGGGGGGGGGTGGGGGTCTTTTTAAACACCGAATGTCCCCCCACCCCACGCCCACAACGCATCCCGCCCCCGGGCTCGTCGGATCGCGCTGCGCACGTGAGCCACGAAGTCTCGCGGGTCACGCAAGTCGTCCGCGACGATGACGATCACGGTCCAACCGAGGGCCTCGAGCGCCCGACGACGCCGGATGTCGTCGCGCCACTGCGCCTGGTCCGTCCGGTGATGGTCGCCGTCGTACTCGATCGCGATCCGGTACTGCGGATAGAGCAGGTCCACCCGCTTGACGTAGCTCCCGTCAGGCGCGCAGACGACCTCGTTGACGATGGGGCACGGAAGATTCGCGGCGACCAGGGCCAGACGGGCACGCGTCTCGGTCGGCGAGTCGGTCCCCAGGCGCATCCGCTCAATCTGCTGCCGCACCTGAACGATCCCCTTGACCTTGTACGTGCGCTCAGCGAGGGTGAGCAGCTCGGCGGGACTCGTCAATCGTCGCTTGCGACGCATCATCGCGTCTCCGAGCACGACGACGTCGTCCGGTAATCGGAGGTCCACGGCGACGTGGACGAAGGTCTGCGCCGGCGACGTGACGAGGAGACCGCCCAGCTCCGTCGTCTCGAGGAACGGCTGTCGCGACCGATGGGCAGCCACACCCTCGCGCTCCCGTTGTGGTCGGTCCTGCGGCCGAGGCGTGATCACGTGGAGGCGGTCGTCGTCCTGGATCGTCCAGGGAAGGTCGACTCCGAGCAGTCGCAGCGCCGTCGCGTGACTGAACGCCACGCCGGGATCGAGGGCAGGGAGCAACGCTCGACATCGGTCGGTCAGCCCACCGATAGACCCCGCAGGGGCACGCACACCCCGGAACGGCGCGTCGTAGGCTGCCGTCCGAAGGTGATCAGCGCTGACTCCGGCGGCGCGGGCGGCGCCAACCGCGAACGGACCGGCCGGGACACGGGGGTCGTGGGGTGGAGCGGATCGTGGCATGGACCGACGTTGACAGGACCAGCGGTGATCGTTTGAGGCTTTCCACAGGTCACCCACGGACCGAGCGGTGTGGGCGTGGGGTTTGGGGGGGCTTCTTTGGACAAAAGTGCCATAAACACAAACAAACAAAACAGAGAGGGGAGAGGGGNCGGTGTGGGCGTGATTTCGGGGACTATTCGGTCACGAATAGTCCCCGAAATCACGCCCACAACATCAGGCGGCGGGGGCGGCGGCCTCGCTCAGCTCCTCGTCGCACTTGCGTGTCACGACGAGCACCGGGCAGGCGGAGTGGTGCAGCACCGCCTGGCTGGTGGAGCCGAGCAGCAGGCCGCGGAAGCCTCCGCGCCCTCGGGAGCCGACGACGAGGAGGTCGGCCGCGGTGGAGAATTCGGTGAGGAGCTCGGCCCCCGTGCCGTCGAGCACGTGCCGCTTGATGGTGACCCCTGGGTTGGCGGCCTCCGCCCGGTCCACGGTCACGTCGAGGCCCGCCTTGACGTCGGCGAGCACCGTCTCGTGATCGATCTGCGAGGGCAGCCACGCCAGGATGCCGGCGCCGCCGCCCAGCGGGACGCCCGCCACGGCCACGAGCTCCGCGTCCCAGGCTCTCGCCTGCGCGACCGCGTGCTTCAGCGCGACCTCGGCGGACGGCGAGCCGTCGACGCCCACCACGATCCGCCGTACCTCGTGCACGGCGTCACCGTCCCGGCGGTTCGCCGCGTCGGTGCTCGCGCCGTCGGTGCCCCGGTAGGGCACGACGACCGTCGGGCAGTGAGCGTGCGCCGGCAGCGCGGACGAGACGGTGCCGAGCAGCCGTTCCGTGAACCCGCCCCTGCCGCGCGTGCCCACGACGGCCAGGGCGTGCTCGCGGGACATCTCGACCAGCACTCCCGCGGCGTCCCCGGTCGCGACCGTGCCCGTCACCGGCACGCCGGCCGCGGCGACACGTTCCTCGGCCTCGGCGAGCACCGCCTTGGCCCCCTCCTGGATCGCCGTGTCGTCGAGCGCCGCATATCCGCCGTCGAGCGACGCCGCCGTGAACGACGGCAACGAGTAGCTACACACCACGTGCAGCCCCCACCCCACGCGCCGCGCGTACGCGGCGGCCCAGTCGAGGGCATGCAGGCTGGCTGCAGAACCATCGACACCTACCAGGACGACCTCAGGCCGTGTCATCTTGCGCCTCCTGTCCGCTGGCGAGGAGCCCCGCCCTCGTCGTCGAGGGTGGCTCGTTCAAGCCTAGCGAAAGGATGGCGCAAGGGACAGCAAAGCGCGGGAGAAACACCCGACCCCCGGGCTCATGGAGCACCGGGGGTCGGGGCGCTGGTGTGCGGCGCACGCCGCGAGCCGTCAGAGCACCCGCAGGTACACGGACTCCGACTCGGACTGCCACATCGAGTGGTAGCCCGTCTCCCAACCGATGGGGCGCGAGGCCTCGACGACCATTCCGTCACCCGCGTAGATGCCGATGTGGCCCGGGCTCCAGATGAGGTCGCCCGCACGCAGCTCGGAGGCCGAGATCTGCGTTCCGGCGTAGCGCTGGTCGGACGACGTGCGGGGCAGGTCGACGCCGAGCTGGCTGTAGACGTAGGAGGTGAGGCCCGAGCAGTCGAAGCCGGACGGGCTGGACCCGCCGACGACGTACGGGGTACCGATGTAGCGCTTGGCGATCGACACCGCCTGCTCGCCGAGCGACGAACTCGAGGACGTCTCCGCCTCCGGCTCAGCCGCCGGTGCCTCGGTGCGCTCGGACGACCGCGACACGGTCTCCGTCGCGGCGCGTTCCTCGACGACGGGCTCCGGCTCCGGCTGGGGTGCCGGGGTGATCTTGGCCCCGGAGATGGCCTTCTTGCTGACGGTCTCGACGTCGACCTTGGCCTTCGCCTCGACGGTGACGACGGGCGCGGCCTCGAGGGCCTCACGGGCCTGGTCGCTCAGGGCGCCCAGATCGACGGTGCTGAGCTTCTTGGACGTGTCATGGTCGACCGGAGCCGCCTGCGCAGCACTCGCGCTGGCGAAGGTCGAGACGAGCAGACCACCGGCAGCTGCGGCGACGGCGGCACGACGGCCGGTCGTCGAAGAGCTGACGCTCTGGACCAGCCCGTCGAACGGACGGCGCGCGGCACGGTGCCGGGCGCGCGTGGTACGTGCGTTCACGTTTCCCTCTCCTGTCGCCTACGAAGTCAGCTGTCGGGTTCGGGTGGGAGAAATCACCCGGCCGCACGAATCAAGATCCGTGCGGCTTCACCCCAAGGACACCGTGTCTGGTGCCCGGAAGTGGGTCCCCCGCCCCTGCCATGGGTTCAAGGTCCTCGACCGGCGGCAGGGCTCGGCGTTCCGGTCGAGACTCGACAGATGACCGCCGAGTGGTTGAACCGTAGCGGACGCAGACGGCGATGTCACGTTCCGATCACGGGCCCCTGTGGATGAGGCGCGTCACACAATGTCCGTGTAGGTCAGAGGGTTCCCAGACACGACGACGCCCCGCCGCGCTGGTGCGCGACGGGGCATGGTCGGAACGCGACGGACGGACTCAGCCGACGCGGATGAACGTGGGGTTCGACTGCCAGATCGCCCGGTACTTCACGACGTCGCCCGGCTTTGGGGCGTCGATCTGCATGCCGCCGCCGGCGTAGATCGCGACGTGGCCCGGCGTCCAGATGAGGTCGCCCGCCTGTGCCTCGGAGGCCGAGACGACCGTGCCGGCGGAGCGCTGGGCCGACGCCGTGCGCGGCAGGCCGATGCCCACCTGCGCGAAGACATACTGCGTCAGGCCGGAGCAGTCGAAGCCCGACGGGCTGCTGCCGCCCGTGATGTAGGGGACGCCCACATAGCGCATCGCGATCGAGACGACCGACGAACCGTTCGCCGAGGCCGGCGCCTCGACGGCGGTGCGCTCCTCGGAACGGGATGCGGCGGCCTCCGTGGTGGAATCCGTGGTGGAACCGGTCGCCTCGTCGGACGCGGTCGTGTCTGCCACGACCTCCTCGACGACGGGCTCCGGCACGGGCGCCGGCGTGATCTCGGCCCCGGAGATGACCTGCTTGGTGACCTTCTCGACGTCGACCTTCGCCTTGGCGTCGACGGTGACGACGGGCGCGGCTTCGAGGGCCTCTCGTGCCTGGTCGGTCAGCGCGCCGAGGTCGACGGTGCTGAGCTTGTTGGCGGCGTCGTGGTCGACCGGGGCGGCCTGCGCGGCGCCCGCGCCGGCGAAGGTCGAGACCAGGAGGCCACCGGCGGCTGCGACGACGGCCGCACGGCGAGCGCCGGCGCCCTTCGGGGCGGCCAGGGCAATCGGACGTCGGGCGGCGTGATGCCGGCCGCGAGTCGTACGTGCGGTCACGTGTCTACCTCTCCATCGCCTGCGAGGTCAGCTGTCGGGTTCGGGTGGGAGAAACACCCGGCCGCCCGGACCCGGTCATCGGATCCGTTCGACTTCACCCCGAGGGCGTCATGATCGACGCCCGGAAGTGGGTCCCCCGCTCCTGCCGTGCGGATGTCCGTGGAGCTCGGCCGGTGGCAGGGTTCGGCGTCCGGTCGAGCGCCCGCTGGATAACTCCGGCGAGCGACCACGACCGTACCGGATGACCCCGGCGATGTCACGCTGCAGTCACGAAGTGGCGTGCCGACCCGATTCGGCGGTCCACGCCCTGGTCAGCGGCTCGCGACGAACAGGTGCTTGGCCAGCTCCTCCGGGAGCTCCAGCACGATGTTGGAACCCTCGACCTCGACCGTGACATCGTCCCCCGCCGTGCGCGCCGTGATCTGCGCCCCCGGCACGAGCCCCGACTCGGAGAGCCGCGCCAGCAGCTCGATGTCCACCTGCAGCGGCTCGGCGATCCGCTGCAGCACCAGGTCCAGGCCGTCGCCGGCCTCCCCGGGCCGGCCGGCCGCGAGCACCGCCGGCAGGGACTGCACGCCCTCGAGGAACGGGACGTCCTGGTACTGCTCCCCCAGCTCCGACAGCCCCGGGATCGGGTTGCCGTACGGGTCGATGTGTGGGTGGTCGAGCAGTGTCACGAGGCGCTTCTCGACGAGGTCGCTCATGACGTGCTCCCAGCGGCACGCCTCGGTGTGCACCTGCTCCCAGTCGAGCTTGATGACGTCGGTGAGCAGCCGCTCCGCGAGCCGGTGCTTGCGCATCACCCGGGTGGCCTTGGCCTGGCCCGCCTCGGTGAGCTCGAGGTGCCGGTCGCCGGTGACGACGACGAGCCCGTCGCGCTCCATGCGTGCGACCGTCTGCGACACCGTGGGCCCCGAGTGCCCCAGGCGTTCCGCGATCCGGGCACGGAGCGGCGGGATGCCCTCCTCACCGAGCTCGTAGATCGTCTTGAGGTACATCTCCGTGGTGTCGATCAGGTCGGTCACGTCAGCTCCTGTCGTTCGGCGCGGCCTAGTCTATTCGCACGCGTGGGCGCAGGCGGGTCGCGCGTGGCGCCGTCGTGCGCGTGCCCCGCGCCATCCTGCCCTGTCCCACCGACAACCCGCCTCCCGCCCGGAACCGGAGACTCGATGCCCGCCGTGCCGACCCACACCATCCCCTCGTCGCTGCTGCCCGCGGACGGGCGCTTCGGCTCCGGCCCGTCCAAGGTGCGCGCCGCGCAGGTGGCCGCGCTCGCCGCGGCCGGCGACCCGGCATCGCCGCTGCTCGGCACGTCGCACCGCCAGCCGCCGGTCAAGGACCTGGTGCGCCGCGTGCGGCGAGGCGTGGCCGAGCTCTTCGACCTGCCCGACGGGTATGAGGTGGCGCTCGGCAACGGCGGTGCGACGGCGTTCTGGGACGTCGCGACGGCGAGCCTGGTGCGCCGGCGCGCCCAGCACGCCGTCTTCGGCGAGTTCGGCGGCAAGTTCGCGGCCAGCACCCGCGGCGCCCCCTTCCTCGAGACCTCGCAGGTCGTCGAGGCCGCGCCCGGCACGGTCGCACGTCTCGCCACGTCGAGAGGAACGGCCGAGGGCGTGGACGTCTACGCGACCCCGCACAACGAGACCTCGACAGGCGCGATGGCGCCGGTGCGACAGGTGCAGGACGCGCGCTCCGCCGGGGCCCTGCTGCTCGTCGACGCGACGTCGGGCGCGGGCGGGCTGCCCGTCGACGTCGGCGACACGGACGTCTACTACTTCGGCCCGCAGAAGGTCTTCGCGGCCGAGGGCGGCCTGTGGCTCGCGGTCTGCTCGCCCGCCGCGGTGGAGCGCGCCGAGGAGGTGGAGGCAACCGCCGGGCGTGAGAGCGGCCGCTGGGTGCCCGAGTTCCTCTCGCTGACCACCGCCCTCACCAACTCCCGCGCCGACCAGACCCTCAACACGCCCGCCGTCTCGACGCTCGTGCTGCTCGCCGAGCAGGTCGAGTGGCTGCTGGGCCGGGGCGGGCTCGCATGGTCGACAGCGCGGTGCGCCGAGTCCGCGGGCGTGCTGTACGACTGGGCCGGAGCGCGGGACTGGGCGACGCCGTTCGTCGCCGACCCCGCGGAGCGCTCGACCGTCGTCGCGACCATCGACCTCGACGACGCGATCGACGCCGTTGCCGTGATTCGGGTGCTGCGGGAGAACGGCATCCTGGACGTGTTCCCCTACCGCAAGCTCGGCCGCAACCAGCTGCGGGTCGGCGTCTTCCCCGCCGTCGAGCCGGACGACGTGCGCGCCCTCACCGCCTGCGTCGACCACGTGGTCGAGCACCTCGGCTGAGGCCGCCACACGGCGCGAGACCCTCTGCGGACGGGTTGCATCGTCGCTGGTCAGCACCCACGTTTCACCCTCTAGGTCACGAACTGGTAACGTGCCGCCTCGTCACAAAACGGACGAGGAGGCCAAGGATCGTACTGCCTGAGATGCACCATTTCACCTATGGGGTCATGACCCCTGTGCTGGCGTACGTCGCGTCGACCGTGGGAGCGGCCACCGGCTTGTCCGCGACGTCCCGCGCTCGCGTGGCGAAGGACGCGAAGTCCCGATCCGTCTGGCTGCTCGTGGGCGCGCTCGCGATCGGCGGCACGGGCGTCTGGGTCATGCACTTCGTCGCGATGCTCGGCTTCACCGTCACAGGGATGCCGATCCAGTACGACGTGCCACGCACCGTCGTCAGTGCCCTCGTCGCGATAGCAGTGGTCGCGATCGGGCTGTTCCTCGTCGGGTTCGGCGGCAACCGGCCGCTGTGGCTGATCCCGGGCGGCATCGTGGCCGGGCTGGGCGTCGCGGCGATGCACTACATGGGCATGGCCGCCATGGAGATGACCGGGCACCTGCAGTTCTCGCTGCCGATCGTGGCGGCGTCGGTGCTCATCGCGATCGTGGCCGCGACCGTGGCGCTGTGGTTGTGCACGCACGTGCGCGGCGCCCGCGCGACGGCGGGGGCCGCCCTCATCATGGGCCTCGCGGTCAGCGGCATGCACTACACCGGCATGGCCGCGCTCACCGTCACCGGCAAAGGCGGGGAGGCCCCGGGGGGCACCAGCGCGATCGACCTGCTCGGCCCGCTGATCTTCGGCATCGTGGCACTGACCGTGGCCCTGATCTTCGTGGTGGTCATGTGGCCCACGGAGTCCGAGATGCGCGACCAGCAGGAGTTCGAGGCCAGGCAGCGCCGCCGGTCGCGCGGCGCCCGCGGCGAGCCGGTCACCCGCCACGCGTCCCGGCACGAGACGGCCGGTCCGCGGCACTGACGGCGCGACACCGACGGTCAGGCCGAGGCCACCCGCTCGGCGTCGGCGCGGGTCAGCTCTCGCCGCACGCCGTCCCGGGTGGTGACGCCCTCGCTCGTCGCGCTCCTGTGCACCTCACGGTCGAGGTAGACGACGTCGAGGTGCGGCCGGCTCAGCACGCGGTAGCGCACCCGCAGGTGCCAGCGGCGCACGGCCCAGACCGTCGCCCCCGACGCCACGAGGAACGTGGCGATCGAGCCGACGAGGATTGACCAGCGCGGCCCCCAGGCCTCGCCGATCCAGCCGACGACCGGTGCGCCGATCGGCGTCGCGCCCTGGAAGATCATCACGTAGAGGGCCATGACGCGCCCGCGCATCACGGGGTCGGTGGAGATCTGGAGCGCGCTGTTCGCCGCCGTCATCATCGTGAGCGACGCCAGGCCTACGGGGATGCAGGCCACGACGAACGACGAGTAGGTGGGCATGAGGCCCAGCACGCCGGTGGTGACGGCGAACGCGAAGGCGGCCCCGATGACCAGCCGCACCCGCGGCCGGTCCCGTCGGGCCGCGAGAAGCGCCCCCGCCAGCGACCCGATCGCCAGCACCGAGCCGAGGATGCCGTACTCGCTCGCACCCCGGCCGAACTCGACGCGCGCCATGAGCGCGGACGTGAGCTGGAAGTTCAGACCGAACGTAGAGACCACGAACATCACGACCATGATCACGACGATGTCGCTGCGCCGCCGCACGTACCGCACGCCCTCGAGGATCTGCCCCTTGGCCCGTGGAGCGGCCGGCTGGGGTCGCAGCTCGCGCACGCGCATGTAGCCGAGGGCGATGATCGTCGCAGCGAACGTGACGCCGTTGATGAGGAAGACCCATCCGGTTCCGACAGCAGCGATCAGCAGCCCGGCGACGCCCGGGCCGATGAGGCGGGCAGCGTTGAACGACGCGCTGTTCAGCCCGACGGCGTTGGACAGCTTGTCGGCCGGCACCATGTCGGCGACGAAGGTCTGGCGGGCGGGGCTGTCGAGGGCGGAGACGACGCCGAGCAGCAGCGCGAACACGTAGACGTGCCAGAGCTCCGCCTTCCCGGAGAGCACGAGCGCGCCGAGTCCGAGCGCGAGCACGCCCATGCCGCCCTGCGTGGCCATGAGGAGCCGGCGGCGCGGCAGGCGGTCGGCCAGCACACCGGCCCACGGGGACAGCAGCAGGAAGGGCACGAACTGCAGGGCGGTGGTGATGCCGACCGCGACCCCGGAGTTGTCGGACAGGTCGGTGAGGACGATCCAGTCCTGCGCGACGCGCTGCATCCAGGTGCCGACGTTGGCGACCAGGGCAGCCCCGAACCAGATGCGGTAGTTGGTGTACCTGAGGGAGGAGAAGGTGGCGCTCATCGGGCGAGGCTCCGAATGTGTTCGTCGCTCGCGGGTGCCACGGGTCTCCTCCTCCTGGGGATGGGTGTCTCCCGGAGCAACGGACTATCGAATCGCTCTATTCCTCGCCTGAGGGTGACGCTCCCCACGCCACCAGGGACCCGGTCAGGCGGGTGCAGAAATGATGGCGGCCGCGTGGCGCGGGCCATGGCCATGATTCTCTCCAGAAGAAATTATGATCCAGGTCGAGGATCCACATGAGCTTCACTTTCGGCCCGGACCCCGTCACAGCCGCGGTGACAGCAGCCACCACCAACGAACGTGCGGCTCAAGCACTCGCTGGCGAGTGTGCTTGCATGTCGAACACTCCAGGAGGAGGCGCACTCATCGTGGGTGTGCCGACGACGTGGCGTGGCTGGAACGCATCGACGACCGCCGCGCCCGCTTCGACCTCCGCTGGCTCATGGCACTTCATTTGCTGACGCAACAGGGCTGGTTCGACGTCGAGAGCCTGGCGCCGTTTCTCCGAGTCTCGCCGCCCGAGAGCGAGTCGGTGATCCACGAGCTGAATGACGCGAGGGTCGATATGGAGCCGCTCATCGGCATGGTCGACGGCGTATCAGGTCCACCGAGCTCGGATCTCTCGTCGGCGCGGCCCCGAGCAACGTCGGCGGCGTGCTCCGCTCGCTCGAGGACGAGGGCGCCCTCGAACCCTCGCGCGAGAATCGGCGAGGTGCGGGGTTTTACTACCGCTTCGCCGATCCTCCTCGATAACTTGTCAGCGCCGGCGGAGCACACGCGTCACCTTCGACCGAGGGCGCGGTACTGCCAGCCCGCCGCCTGCCACTCCCCGCGGCTCAGGGCGTTGCGCCCGTCGAGCACGGTGCGCTGCGCCACGAGCATCCCGACCCGCTCGGGGTCCAGCTCGCGGTACTGGCGCCACTCCGTGAGCACAAGAACGGCGTCCGCGCCGGCGAGCGCGCCCTCGAGGTCCTGGTCGTAGCGCAGCCCCGGCTGCTTGGCGCGCGCGTTGTCGATCGCCTGCGGGTCGTGCACGGTGACGACGGCGCCCAGCTCCGCCAGGTGGACGGCGACGTCCAGGGCCGGGGAGTCGCGCACGTCGTCGCTGTCCGGCTTGAACGCGGCGCCGAGCACCGTGACCTCGGCGCCCTCGACCATGCCGCCGAGCACCTCGACGGCCAGGTCGACCATCCGGGCACGACGGCGCGTGTTGATCGTGTCGACCTCGCCGAGGAACGCGACGGCGTCGCCCGCGCCGAGCTCGTCGGCGCGGGCCATGAAGGCGCGGATGTCCTTGGGCAGGCATCCGCCCCCGAAGCCGAGGCCGGCGTTGAGGAACCGGCGTCCGATGCGGGCGTCGTGGCCGATCGCGTCCGCCAGCTGCGTGACGTCGCCGCCGGCGACCTCGCACAGCTCCGCCATCGCGTTGATGAAGGAGATCTTGGTGGCCAGGAACGAGTTCGCCGCGACCTTGACCAGCTCCGCCGTCGGGTAGTCCGTGACGATGCGCGGGACCTCCTCGCCCAGGAGGTCGGCGTACACCGCGTCCAGCGCGGCCGCGGCCCGCTCCCCCGCTTCGCCGTCCGGCACCCCGTAGACAAGGCGGTCGGGGTGCAGCGTGTCCTGTACCGCGAAGCCCTCGCGGAGGAACTCCGGGTTCCAGGCGAGCACGGCGTCCGGCTGCGCGTCGGCCAGACCTGCGGCGAGGCGCACGGCCGTCCCCACCGGGACCGTGGACTTGCCCGCCACGACCTCGCCCGGCCCGACGTGCGCCCCGAGCGCCGCGAACGCGGCGTCGACGTACGAGAGGTCGGCCGCGTTGCTGTCCGCGCGCTGCGGCGTGCCCACGCAGACGAAGTGCACCTCGGCCCCCGCCACGGCGGCCATGTCGGTGGTCGCCGTGAGCCGCCCGGTGGCCGCGACCTCGGACAGCAGCTCGTCCAGGCCCGGCTCGAAGAACGGCGCCTTGCCCGCCGCGAGCGCCGCCACCCGGTCCGCGTCGACGTCGACCCCCACGACGTCGTGGCCCAGCCGCGCCATGCTCGCGGCATGCACCGCACCGAGGTAACCCAGGCCGACCACTGAGATCTTCACGAGTCCACTGCCCTTCGTCGAGCGCCGATGCTCGACGCTAGCGCCTCCCGTGCGCTCCGGCCCGGGAGACACGGCCGGCCGGACGCCCCTGCGTGAGGTTCATCCGGCCGGTCGTCGCGGTCGTCGGGTCAGAGACCCAGCACCTGCCGGATGGGGTCGAGCGTGAAGTACACGAGGAACATGGCGGCGGCGATCCACATCAGCGCGTGGATCTGCCGCACCTTGCCGAGCGCAAGCTTGATGATCACGAAGGCGATGAACCCGGCGCCGATGCCGTCCGCGATGGAGTACGTGAACGGCATGAGGATGATCGTGAGGAACGCCGGGATGGCGATCTCCACGTTGCGCCACGAGATGCCGGCCACCTGGGCCATCATCAGGTAGCCCACGAAGACGAGGGCGGGCGCCGCCGCCTCGTAGGGCACGAGCGCCACGACGGGCGACAGGAAGGTCGCGAGCAGGAACGCCACGCCGGTCACGACGGCAGCGAGGCCGGTGCGTGCGCCGGCGCCCACGCCCGTCGTCGACTCCACGTACGCGGTGTTGGACGACGTGCTGCCCATGCCGCCGGCGATGGCGGCCACGGAGTCCGCGACGAGGATGGCGCGGGTGCGGGGCGGGTTGCCCTCCTTGTCGAGCAGCTTGCCCTCGGCGCCCACGGCGACCATGGTGCCCATCGTGTCGAAGAAATCGGCGATGAGCAGCGAGAACACGATCAGGACCACGGAGACCGCGGCGATGTTCTGGAACGACCCCAGCAGCGAGAACTGACCGAGCAGGCCGAGGTCGGGCGTCGTGACCACGCCGCTGAACGTGGGTGCGTTGAGGTTGAACCCGTTCGGGTTGCCCTCGGCCTTGGTGCCGATGTGCAGCGTGTTCTCCAGCACCACCGCGAGCGCCGTCGCCGTGATGATCGCGACCAGCATGGCGCCGCGCACCTTGCGCACGAACAGCACGATCGTGAGCACGAGGCCCACGACGAACACGAGGATCGGCCACGTGCCGAGGTTGCCGAGCTGCAGGACGGTGCCCTCGCCGGCCTCGACGAACCCGGCGTTGACCAGGCCGACGAGCGCGATGAACATGCCGATGCCCACGCTGATCGCCGTCTTGAGCTCCACCGGGACGGCCTTGAACACGGCCTCCCGGAACCCGGTGAGCACGAGGATCAGGATGATGACGCCCTCGATGACGACGAGCCCCATCGCGTCGGCCCACGTGACGTTCGGCAGGCCCGCGATCGAGTACGCGACGACGGCGTTGAGGCCCAGCCCCGCCGCCAGACCGAGGGGATAGTTCGCCCCGACGCCCATGATGATCGTGACGACCCCGGCCACCAGCGCGGTCGCGGCCGCGACCATGCCCAGCGTCTCGGGCGTCGCCTCGGCGCCGCCGCCGAGCACCTGGCCCGTGCCGTCCTGCACCGTGCCGATGATCAGCGGGTTGAGGACGATGATGTAGCTCATCGCGAAGAAGGTCACCAGGCCGCCGCGGATCTCCGACCCGATGGTCGAGCCTCGCTCGGTGATCTTGAAGAATCGGTCGATCGCGCTCAGCTCGCTGGAGGGCGGAGCGGTGGTCTGGTTCGGCATGGGCAGAATCATGGCAGATCGTGTGAAGGCAACCCGGCGGCGTCGCCGCACCGTGACGACGTATTCACACGCGCGACGCACATCCTCGCAGGTCGCGACGCTGCCCCCTGATCATTACCCGGGACGCACGTCACTCGGCGAGGAAGATCTGGACGCACACCATCCGGGGCCCTTCGGCCTCCTCGCCGTCCTGCTCGCACGCGACCGCGCCGCGCACGAACTCCGGGTTCCGGATGTTCGCCGCGTGCCCCGCCGACGCGAGCCACGCCGCCACCACCTCCTCCGGCGGCTCGCTCGCCCGCGACAGGTTCTCCGCGGCCAGGGCGACGCCGCACGCCTCCAGCACGTCGTCCAGCGGACGGTGGGTGAGCTCGTCCTCCCCGACCAGCTGCTCCGCGCGTCCCGCCGCCGCGCGCGCCGCGCAGTCGTCGTGGGCCAGCGGGTCGAGGCCGTCGCCCGTGCGTGCGTCGTTCACACCGTCTTCCAGGAGGGCGGCGTACTCGTCCCGGGGAACCGCGACGGACGTGGACGGCCGCGGGGCAGCGGACGATCCCGTCCCGTCCGGGGCATCACCGCCGGGCCCGCAGCCCGCGAGCATCCCGACCACGACAGACAGGGCCGGTGCGAGCGCCGCACTGGCCCCGCGGGACGGTGAGATGCGCACGAGCTCACCTCCCGTCCCTGTCCGAAGCCGTGGTGACGGTCGACGTCCGCCGACATTACTCCGGTGCTGCGAAGGGGGCTGCCCGTTGCCGGCAGTTCTCGCGCCGACACCATATGAGCTGTGGTCACGGCCGCGTACGTGGTCGAACTCCGGCCCGGGCGCTATCGCGTTTCGGGAGTTACGCTCGCTGCAGGCGGAACGCCCGATCATCGGCGCGAACCGATTCCCTCCCCGGTTGACTGACGAATTCAGGCGAACCAATCACAGGCGATGTACGCGGAGGCTGGTGCGATGGAACCGGAACGAGTGGCGCAGAGTCCCGTGCGGCTGCCACTGACGACCCCGCGAGGGCTGGGCATATCGGGTCGGCTACGGAGTGCCGCCGCAGACGCGCGGTTCCTCGCGCGATCGACGGTCCGCATGCTCCAAGGGATCACTCCTCGCGAATGTCCGTTCTGCGGATACCGGGGGAGGTTCTCGCCCTCCGGCGACCCGCCTCGGCTCGACGCCAAGTGCCGGGTCTGCAGGTCGTTCGAGCGCCACCGCCTCCTCGCGCTCGCCGTGCAGCGCCAGGACCTGATCAGGCCGGGTGACCGTATTCTCCACTTCGCGCCCGAGGTACAGGTCGCGCGACTTCTCGAGGAGATCTCGCCCGGCAACATCGTCTCCGCGGATATCGACGAGAACATCGCAGACATCCGGATAGACATCGAGGCGATCGATCTCGACGACGACTCGTTCGACGTGATCGTGTGCTCGCACGTCCTGGAGCACGTCGACGACCGCCTGGCGCTCAAGGAGATGCATCGCGTCCTGGCGCCCGGTGGCCGGCTGATCGTGATGGTCCCCATCGTGGAGGGCTGGGACCACTCCCACGAGATCCCGGGCGTGACCGACCCCCGTGAGCGCCGGATCGAGTTCGGTCAGGCGGACCATGTCCGGTACTTCGGTCGAGACCTGCGCGACCGGATCGAGACCGCTGGCTTCGCGCTCTCAGAGTTCGTCGGGGAGCCGGCCGACTGCCGCCGGTACGGTCTGGTCCGCGGCGAGCGCGTCTTCGTCGGGACCGCATGATGACGACCGGAGCCATGCTGCGGGAGTCGACGTCGGCGTCGTCGCGCGTCGCCAGGATGCTCGTCCAGGACCCGGGACGCCTGTGGATCGCGATCCGCGGCGCTGCCCGCCTCGGGACCCAGCTCGTCAGGGACCCGCATCAGCTCAGCTACCTCCGACGCTGGGTCCCCACGGTCGAGCGCAGCACCCTGGACCTCGAGCTCCCCTGGCTCCCCTTCCAGATCATCGACCGGCTCGACGAGGTGCTCACTCCTGCGTCACGAGTCTTCGAGTACGGGGGCGGCGGCTCGACCCTGTGGATGGCGCAGCGGGCCGGCGAGGTGGTGACGGCGGAGCACGACCCGGAGTGGGCGGACCTGCTGAGCGAGCGAACCGCCGGTCTGCCGAACGTCACCCTGCTCATCAGGAGCGCCGCGGACGAGTATGCCGACTACGTGCCGGCGATCGACGCCTACCCGGACGAGTACTTCGACGTCGTCGTCGTCGACGGACGGGAGCGGGTCCGGTGCTTCGAGCGGGCTCTGCCCAAGGTCCGCCCCGGCGGCATGCTCATCCTGGACGACACCGAGAGGGCGCGGTACGCCCCCGTCTTCGACCTCGCCCGGGCGCACCGGCACGTCACGATCCGGGGCATCGCGCCATGCAAGTCGCAGGCCGCCTACACGACGGTCTGGCTTCCCCGGGACTCGTCGACCCGTCGTTGACGGTCGCGACCCGACGGGTCGGCCCTCCGAGGTCGGCCCTACGAGGTCGGCCCTACGAGGTCGGCTCGTAGGAGTGCACGCCGTGCAGGACCCGTGACCCCGGTCGCCTGTCGTCCGGCGCCGCAGCGCTACCCGGCTCGTAGTACTGATAGCGGTACTCCGACGCGTCGGACTGCGCCACGCCGTTCAGCACGACCCCGTGGAGGCTGACGCCGACCGTGGACAGCACCCGGATGGCCTGCTGGACCTGCGCGTTGTGAATCTCGCCCGCTCTGATCACGAGGATCGTGCCGCCCGTGAGCCTCGCGAGGACGGCGCTGTCGGTCACGGGCAGGAGCGGGGCGCTGTCGATCACGACGACGTCGTACATCTCGTCGAGCTTGGCGACCAGCCGTTCCATCTGCGCCGACCCCAGGAGCTCGCTCGGGTTGGGCGGCACCTCACCGCTGGGTAGGACGAACAGGTTGGTGTCGCCCCAGGGCTGCACGGCGGCTTCGAGGGGCACCCGGCCGATCAGCACCGTCGTGAGCCCGACCGACCCCTCGAGACCCAGGTACTTCGAGACGCTCGGACGCCGGAGGTCACCGTCCACCAGCACGACCCGGGTTCCCGCGTCGGCAAGCGTAATCGCGAGGTTGATCGCCGTCGTGGACTTTCCCTCCCCCGGGAGGGAGGACGTGACCAGCACGTGCCGTCGGTTGTCGTCGACCTCGACGAACTGAAGATTCGTCCGGAGCCTGCGGAACGACTCGGCGCGCCGGCTGTGGGGGCTCCCCTGCACGATGAGCGGCTGGCCCACCGCCTCGTCGTCAAAGGCGATCGTCCCGAGCAGCGCCGCGTCGGTGAGAGCAGGGATGTCGTCCTCCGACCGGACGCGCGTGTCGAGCGTCGACCTGAGCACCGCGATCCCCACACCGACGAGCAGGCCGAGGACGAGGCCCAGCACCACGTTCAACGCCGTGCGCGGGGTGACCGGGCTCTCGGGGACCTGCGCTTCGCGGACCGTGCTGATCTGGACCGGAGAGCCCTCGTCCCCGGAGGGACTCTCCAGGTCGGAGACGACGGTCGCGAGGCTCGAAGCGATCGTGTCCGCCGTCTCCGCCGCGAGCTGCGGGTCCGGATCCGACACGGCGATGGTGATGAGAACGGTCTCCTCGGGGGACTCCGCCGTGACTCTCTCGGCGAGGGAGTCGACCGAGTCGGCCAGGCCGAGCTGATCGATCACCGGCTGGAGGACCCGTGGGCTCGACACCAGGGCCGTGTACGACGAGACCTGGTTCGCCGTGAAGGAGTTCCCGGCGACGAGATCGTTCAGAGTGTCTCCGGAGCGCGTCGAGACGAAGACCTGGGACTCGGCCTGATACTGCGGGGTGGTCGCCGCCGACAGCACGACAGCAAGGACGACGCCTGCGATCGCCGAGAGTGCGACCACCATCCAGTGCTTTCGGAGGACGCTCAGATACTCGGCCAGCCCCATGGCACTCCCGTCGTCACCCCGTGCGAACCATCCGCCATGTTCCGAGCCGGTCGGATTGTCGAAGTAGAACCATCAGCGAGCCTAACCGCCAAGGTTGCGGGCCGCGCGCTCACACTGCGCTCGCCGTGAGGCGTGGATAGTGTGACATCGTCCCGCTCGGCCCGAACTGCTCGTCGGTGCGTCGGAGGAGGTCATTCCCCATCGATCGTCTCCAGATCATCGTGGTGACCTATGGCCGGCCCGACCTCGTCGCGCGATGCCTTTCCTCAGTCCTTCGCTCGGTCCCGGAGAAGACGACCGTGCATGTCGTCGACAACAATTCCCCGGACGAGACCGCCGACGTGGTCGCGACCAGGTTTCCGGAGGTCACGCTGCACCGCCGCCTGTCGAACGACGGCTTCGCGGCGGCGAACAACGCGGTGCTCGCCGACATCACCGCACAACACGTGCTCCTGCTCAACCCGGATACCGAGATCGAACCCGGGCTCCTCGACCATCTCCTCGACGACATGGACGAGAACCCGGACATCGGCATGATGGGATGTCGGCTCGTCACTGCCGACGGCAGTCTGGACCACGCCGCGAAGAGGCGGATCCCGAGCCCGTGGACCGCCGCCCGCTACTTCGCCCTCAGGCTCGTCGGACGCACGGGGACCGCCTATACGGCGCCGGACGTCGGCGAGTTCGACGTCGCCGACGTGGAAGCCGTGAACGGTGCCTTCATGCTGGTCCGGGCCGAGGCGATCCGCGAGGTCGGCCCTCTCGACGGACGGTTCTGGATGTACGCCGAGGACCTGGACTGGTGCGTGCGGATGCGTTCTGCGGGCTGGCGCATCGTCTACGACGGCCGGGTGTCCGCGACGCACGTCAAGGGAGGCTCGTCCGGCAGCGCGCGACCGCTCCGCCTCAACTTCCACTTCCATCGCAGCATGGCGCTCTTCTACCTCAAGCACCAGAGGGGGAACCCGCTGGTCGACGCGTGCGTCGTGGCGGGGATCTGGCTGCGCTTCGCGCTGTCCAGCGCAGCGAGCGCCCTCACGCGCGCGCTCGCCAGGTGGGGTGTCGCCGGCTCCCGAGCGACGGCGCAGGGCGCATGAGCGCGGCGACGCAGGCCACGACCGGCCGGATCAGCGTCGTCCTGCCGACCTACGACCGCGCAGAGTCCCTCCCGGCGGCCATCGCCAGCGTGCTCGAGCAGACGGTCCCGGTCCACGAGGTGATCGTCGTCGACGACGGATCGACGGACGCCTCCGCCGAGGTCGTGGCCGGGGCGGCCGAACGAGACCCCCGCGTGCGTCTGGTGCACCAGCCCCACCTCGGCGCGACCGCGGCACGAAACCGGGGCATCTCCGAGGCCGAGGGCGAGCTCGTCGCGTTCCAGGACAGCGACGACCTGTGGGTGCCCACCCTCGTCGAGCGTCTGAAGCCGTGGGCCGGACCTGGCGTCGTCGTGTTCGGGACATGCCGGGCGTGGTCCGGGTCGAACCCGAGCCCGAGCCTCGAGCCGCCTCGCCGGATCGCCGACCCCCGTCGCTCCCTCCGCCTGACGAACCGGTTCTCCACCCAGTCGGCGATCCTCGACGCGGCGCTGCTGCAGGACGTGCGGTTCGACGGGGGCCTCCGCCGGTTCCAGGACTGGGACCTGTGGCTGTCGCTCATCGAGAAGACCAACGCCCGGCTCGTGCACGTTCCGGTCGTCGTGGCTGACAAGTTCCTGTCCGAGGACAGCATCACCCGTGGCGATCCGCGGGTCCGGGACGCGAGCATCCGTCGCATCATGAGGCGCCACTGGCGGCTGTTCGCGCGCGACCCCGTCGCGCTCGCGCGGACGACGGTGCGCGGCGTGGTCCGCCCCGCCCTGCAGTCCGCCCGCACCACGGTCGACCGCGGGCGTCCGCGACGCGCGGGAGAACTCGCATGACGGCCCTCGCGGCACCGACGCGGACCACCAGCCCCCGCGAGATCGATCGCGCGGCACGACTCGTCACGGCCTCGACGGTCGTCGTGGTGGTCGGGATGCTCTTCGCGACGAAGATCGCCGACCGTCTCGCCGTCTCCAACGTCGCGCAGGTCATCGGGATCGTCCTTCTGCTCGCGGCCTATCCCCGGCTGGTCCGGACGCGCGACACGGTGCTGATCCTGGTCGGCGTCGCTTCCGTGGCGGTCGCGTCGCTGTCCGTGTCGTTGCAGTACGGCACTCGCATCCTGTTCACCCACTCGATCTACTTCCTGATCGCGACGATCTACCTCGTCGCCGTCTACCGGGCGTGCCGCGACCACGGAGCCACGGACGCCGTATCGGAGGGCGTGCGTCGCGCGATCCCGGTGACCGCGGTGGTGCTCGTGTCCATGCTCGGCTGGGACCTCGTCTCGGGCGCCGAGATCCCAAGCCTCGGGTTCGACGACAACTCGCACGCGGCGATGGCGGCGTGCTTCCTCGCGTTCGCCTCGCTGCGCTTCCTCCGCACTCCGCTCCGGCTGCTCGTCGCCCTCGGGTTCTTCGCCCTCGCGCTCATCACCTACTCGAGGATGCCCTTCTTCTTCGCACCGTTCCTCGTGCTCGCCTTCTGGACCGAGTACCGCCGGGTCCGTGCCCGTGCCGCCGAGGTGTGGCAGGTGTTCGGCGCGCATCTCATCCTGCTCGCTGCCGTCACCATCCCTGCGCTCCTCGCCGCTCGCGCGGCCGACCGCTTCACCGTCTTCGAGAGAGTGCTGGCACCGGGCGAGGCGACCTCGGCCTCGACGACGGCCCACCTCGAGCTGCTCTCCCTCGGTGCAGAGCTCAAGATGGACAGCCTGTGGAACGTGGTACTCGGCGTGACGCCCGGGGGCTTCTCCAACGCGGTGGCCGCGAGCGAGATCGACCTCACGGGCATCGCTGCCAAGGACCCCGCGACCTACCAGCTGATCCTGGAGGGCTCCGCGCCGCTCCACTCGACGCTGGGCTCGATCGTCCTGGAGTTCCCCCTGTGGGTGGCCGTCCTGTACCTCGTCGTCCTGGCGCGCACCACCGTCGCACTCTTGCGCAGGAGGGAGTGGGTGATGGCCATGTTCGTGATCGCCCTGGTCGTCGCCACGTCGCTGTACTCGAGCCACAACGAGCTCTACTTCGTCGTAAGCCTCGCCGTCCCCCTCGCCCTCGCCTACCGCAGCCCGCCCGCAACGCCACGAGCCACCTCGACCGCATGACGGGCGACCCGACCGACGGCGCACGTCGCCTCGGCAGGATCGCCGCGCGAGGCAGCGCCTCGACGCTCGCGGGACAGCTCGCGCGCGCGGGGGTGCAGGCGGTCTCCCTGGTTGTCCTGGCCCGGCTTCTCCTGCCCGAGGACTTCGGGCTCGTGGCGATGGTCGCCGCCGTGGTGCGTATCGGCGACGTCGTGCGGGAGAGCGGCATGGCGAACGCCGCGATCCAGGCCACGACGCTGTCCGACAAGCAGCGCGACAACCTCTTCTGGCTCAACACGGCGCTCGGCTGCGTGACGGGCGCGACGCTGTTCCTCCTCGCACCGCTGGTCGCCGCCTTCTACGGCGAACCCGCGCTGGTGGAGATCACCCGGTGGCTCGCCCTGACGTTCGTCCTGGGCGGCATCACCACGCAGTACGGCGCGAGCCTCGTGCGGGACATGCGGTTCACGGCCGCGGCGACGATCGAGGTCGTCGGCCAGATCGCCGGCCTCGGGACCGCGGTCGTCGTCGCACTGCTCGGTGGCGCCTACTGGGCCCTGGTCGGCCAGAACCTCGCGATCGCCCTGGTCATCTGCGTCGGCTCGGCCGCCGTCGCGGGATGGCTCCCCGGCCTCCCCCACCGACGCGTGAGCATCCGCCCCCTCGTGGGATACGGCCTCCACCTACTCGCGAGCCAGCTCGTCGAGCAGACGTGTCGGGCCGCCGACACGATCGTCGTGGGATTCCGGTTCGGCGCGGTGTCCGCAGGGCTCTACAACCGGGCGTTCCAGCTGATGGCGCTCCCCATGCGGCAGCTCACCTACCCCGCGCAGCGCGTCGCCCTGACGGTCCTGGCGCGGCTGCAGAACGACAAGGACGAGTTCTGGCCGTTCGTCCTGCGGGGTCAGACGATCCTGCTCCACGCGCTCACCCCCGTCTGCGCGTTCGCCGCCGCACTGGCCGCACCCCTCGTCGACATCGTGCTCGGTCCGACCTGGGCGTCGGCCGCACCCGTCCTGTCCCTGCTGCTGGTCGCCGCGATCTTCGAGACCGCGAGCCAACCGACGACCTGGGTCCTGCTGGCGACCGGGCGCACGCGGGCGCTGTTCGTCTTCACCCTCGTGACCCGGCCGCTGCTCCTCGTCGCCATCGTGGCAGGGTCGTTCCTGGGGATGGCGGGGGTGGCGGGCGGAGTGGCAGTGTCCGCTGTCGTCATCTGGCTCGTGGGCCTCGTCTGGATCCGTCGCACGAACGACGCGCCCGCCGGCCGGCTGTTCGGCGCCGCCCTCCGGGCCGTCGTCGCTCACGGGGTCGCCGCGGCGGCGGGAGGAGTCGCCGCGTCGTGGCTCGACCTCCCCGGACCGTGGGCCGAGGTCGGCGTCGGTCTCGGCATCGCCCTCGTGGCCCTCGGTGTCGTGACGTCGGTCTGGCCCGGGCTCCGTCACGACCTCGCGGCAGTCCTTCGCAGCGCACGGCTCCTGCGGCCCCCCGCCGGCTACTGACCGGGACCCGAGCACTCGTCGTCAGTAGGCTCCGCTGCCTCCGACCACGGTTCGGGCGGTCCGGAACAGGATCGCGATGTCCCCCAGGAGCGTCCAGTTCTCCACGTAGTACAGATCGAGCCGGACGCTCTGGTCGAGCGGGAGGTCGTTGCGCCCGCTCACCTGCCACAGCCCGGTGAGGCCGGGCTTGACGAGCAGGCGGCGCCGCAGCGCGTCGTCGTACTGCGCCACCTCGAGCGCCACCTGCGGGCGAGGCCCGACGAGGCTCATGTCGCCGCGCAGCACGTTGAAGAGCTGCGGGAACTCGTCGATCGAGTAGCGGCGCAGGAACCGCCCCAGCGACGTGATGCGGGGGTCAGCCTTGGGCTTGTAGAACACCCCCGCTTCTCCGCCGAGGGCGTGGGAGAGCTGATCCTCGGCGCCGGCCTTCATCGTGCGCAGCTTGTAGAGCGTGAACGGTTCGCCGTTCAACCCGATCCGCTCCTGGCGGAAGAGCGCCGGCCCTCGACTGGTGAGGCACACGAGAGCAGCCGTCAACAGCAGGGGGACGGCGATGACCGCGAGGCCGAGGCCCGCGGCGACCACGTCGAACGCGCGCTTCAGCGCGTGCTGGGCTCCGGTGTAGCCGGGCGGGGTGACCTGGACGACGGGCACGCCGTCGATGGGCGTCATGAGGAGGCGCGGGCTCGCGACGTCGGCCAGTCCGGGCATGACCAGGAGGTCGGCTCCCGTGGGCTCCAGGTCCCAGGCGATCTGCTTGATGCTCTGGGTCGTGGCCGTGTCCGACGCCGTGACGGCGACGGCGTCGACGCACGCCCGCCGCGCGACGTCGGCGGCCTCGCTGACGTCACCGAGCACGGGCACCTCGGGGAGCGGGGACGGCGCAGCGGTACCGCCGGGCAGGCACACGCCGATCACGTCGAACCCGGCCGCGTGCGCCCGGCGCATGCGGATACCGAGGTCCTGGACGGTGTCGAACGCCCCGACGAGCAGGGTACGCCGGCGACACTCGCCCCGTTCCCGGTCGGCGCGCAGCCGCCGCGCGACCCAGCGGCGTCCGGCGAGGATCAGCACCAGCCCGAGGGGCAGCGCGACCGCCACGTAGGAACGCGCGAGGTCGAACTTCAGCAGGTAGCACACCACGGCGGCGAGGCCGAAGAGGGCGAGCGACGAGCGCAGCACCCGCACGGTCTCCTCGCGCCCGGAGCCGAGGACGCGATGGCTCCGCGCCCCGCCGAACCCGAGCGCGAGAACCCACGCCTCGACCAGCACCACCGAGATCAGCAGGTACTGCCCGCCTCTCGGCTCCAGCAGGCCGACGTCGACCTCGAGGTCGAAGCGCAGGACGTACGCGCCCACCACCGCGAGCACGATCGCCACGAGGTCCACGACGAGCACCCGCCCGGTGAGCGAGGCCTGCCAGGCCTCCCCCGACCTGGTGGCCCCCACCGGTCGGGTGGGGGCCACCAGGGACGCGGGCGCCGCCCGCGCCTGGGCATTCGCGCCGATCTCGTCCGGGTGTCGACCTGGAGCGCCAAAACCCTCAGCGACGGACGGGGCGTCCTTCTCGACGGTCATGGAGGTCGTTGCTCCGGTTCACCGGGCGCCGCGCGTCACGGCGTCCCGTCCCCCGGCACGGCACGGTGGCTGCGCCCGCGTACTCGTGCGACCACCAGGGCCGCGCCGCCGAGCAGCAGCAGCGCACCCGCGGTCAGCAGGTACGGCATGCTGGTCGCGCCGGTCACGGGGAGGCCCCCGCCGCCGGAGGTCGTGGACTGGCTGTCGACGACCCCGGCACTCGTGCCGTCGCCATCGCCGGTGCCGGTGCCGGTGCCGGTGCCGGTGCCGGTGCCGGTGCCGTCGCCCGCGGCCACGGCGGTCACGCTCGCGGTGCCGACGACCTGCCCGTCGTCGTTGGTCGCGGTCAGCGGGTACGTGCCCTCCTCGGGCAGCGTCACGGAGAAGTTGGAGACCCCGTCGGTCGTGGCGGCGGTCTGCGCACCTGCGACCTCGATCCCGGAGTCGTCGACGCCCGGGATCTCGAGGGTGAACGAGCTGTTGTCGACGGGGCCGGTCACGGTGGCCGTGAACGGCACTCCCACGGTGGCCGTGGTGACGCTGACCGTCAGCGTGTACTCGTCCGGTGTGTAGGTGTCGTCGGTGTCAGCACTGGCCATGGTTGCCGGAATTGCGACCATGGCGGCCAATGCGGTGGCAAGGGATACAAGACGTCGAAGCATACTCTTTGTCCCTGGTCTCGCGGATTCATGAGGAAAGTGCCGACCGGCACCTGTCTGGCGCCCCCAAGGGCGCACCTCAGCTCTCTCGCTTCCGAGGTCGTGGCCTCAACGCTGAGCGTGAGCGCCCGGCGTCGATCGAATGGCTACGTCGCCGGATTGGTGCTTCCCAGTGATCATCACATAGGTCAGGGTGCTTGTCGCCCCGGGTTCCAGCTCGAGAGTTCGGGCTCCGACAATGAGGCGATGATGCATCTGCGGGAAAAGACCGACATTCCCCTCCGTGTCGTGTGCTGACACAATTCGACCCCCCGCCGGCGCATAGGCCAGCGAGTTCATCCGGAGTTCACCTGGCTTTTCCTCGTCCATACCTGTGACATATGGGGGTAGACCTCGCACCTCGTCCGGTGTCGCAGTATTCGTGTACGACACGGTCACCTCCAGCTCGTGCGAGCCGTCCGGGCGGTCGTCGACCACCTCGACGTCGACGTCCGAGTCCAGGTACCAGCCCATCTTCGCGGCGCTGGTCAGCTGGGTGTACACGCCCACCACGGGGGTGTCGTCGCCCTGCACCCCCCGCAGCGCGCCGTCGAGCACGGTGCCGTCCAGCACCGACTGCTCGTCCTCGTCCGCGGACCAGAGCATCACCCGGCCCTCCCGCGTGCTCTGGGCGAGCGCCTCGACCAGCCGGGACGTGTCCGAGGACCCGCTCATCACGCGCTGGAACGCCGACTGAGCCACCTCCGCAAAGACGTCGTCCTGCTTGCTCGGTTCCGAGTACTTCAGGTAGACGCCGTGCAGCAGGAACTGCGAGAGCTCCTCCCCCTCGAGCTCCCGGCCGTCGGGCACCTCCAAGGGCCCGTCGACGGCGAGGATGTCGGCGAGCGCCACGGGGTCGAGCGAGAGCACGCCGTCGACGGTGACGCCGGTGCGCTCCCGCCACATCTCCCGCGCGAGCTCCGCCGCGCGAGGGAAGTCCGGCGTCATCGTGACGTTCTGGCCGTAGCGCGCGAGCTTGTCGCCGAACAGCGCGGTCTCGGGCTCGTCGAGCGGCAGGACCGGCTCGTCGAACACCCCCAGCGATGACGCCGCGCGCTGGTCCTCGATCGTCACCTCGCCGTCCTCGGCCCGCAGCTGGATCAGGGAACCCGGGATCCCGCCCAGCGCGCGGGGCTCGGCGTTGGTCTGCACCAGCACCAGGTACCGCCGCGCGTCCTGCCCGCCCAGCATGGCGGGGAGCAGCTGGACCGCCCGGGAGGCCGTGGCGGTGGTGGCGCGCACCTCGGTGAGCTGGTCCCCGACCGCGGCGACGGCGTCGTCCACCTGGGGCACGAGCGTCTCCCCGATGCCCGCCACCGTCTGCTGGGCGATCTCGATGTCGCGGTCGGCGTCGACCACGGCCGGCTCGACCTCCTGGAGCGGCCCCAGCGCCACCCTGCCGTCCTGTGGCGCCACCGTGGCAGGGTTGACCACCTGGGCCACGCTGACGAGGTCCTCGAGCGGGCCGTGGGCGAGGGTGTCGCTCACCTCGGCGAGCGTGGCCACCGCGTCCGCGGTGCTCCCGACGAACGGGAGCCGTTCGGTCAGCGTCCAGTGCACACCCGTCGTCGCCCGGACCGCGTCGGAGGTGTTCTCCTGGAGCGCCGTGAGGGTCGTGTCCACCTCGTCGGAGCGACCCGCGGTCGCCGCAGGGGTCAGCGCGGAGATCTGGGCCGCGGCCCGCTCGAGCGAATCACGCGCGCGCATGGCGTCGGTCACGACCCGTGCGAGCAGCAGGGCGAGGACCAGCACGAGGATCACGAGCACCCAGATCGCGATGCGCCACCGGCGGCGGCGGACCGCGCGGCTCGTCGCGGAGAGCCGCGGCCGCTGCGGGCGCGGCGTGTCCGGCGGTCGAGCCGTCGTCGTCCCGACCTTCGGGATCGGGGTGTTCGCCCACTTCTCGCCCCATCCGGGATGCGTCACGGGCTCTCCCGTCGTGTGATGGCGTCGGGTGACGGTGCGGCTGTCACGCTACCCAGGGTTGCGCGTCACGGCATCGCGAGCGGAGGAGGAGCCGGGTTGAGCTATGACGTCCTGCTCGTGTGCACGGGGAACATTTGCCGCTCGCCCGCGGCCCAGCATCTGCTCGCTGCCGCCCTGGACGGGTCGGTCACGCTCACCAGCGCGGGCACGCAGGGCCTGACGGACTGGCCGGTCGACGACCGGATGGCGGCGCTGCTCGCGGCCGACGGCATCGTCGCCTCCGGTTTCCGGTCCAGGCCCCTCACGGGACCGATGATGGCGGACGCGGACCTGGTGCTCACGCTCACGGCAGCCCACCGGGCAGAGGCGCTCGCGCTGCACCCGTCGGCCGTGCGGCGCACGGTCACGCTCGGCGAGCTGTCGCGGCTCGCGGCGGAGCTCCCGCGAGGCACCATGCAGGGCGACACCGACGGCGAGCGCCTCGCCACCCTGGTGCCCGCCGCGCTCGCGCTGCGGCCCCGTTTCCTCGGCCAGGACGGCGACGACGACGTCCCCGACCCGTACGGGCGCCCCGACGACGAGTACTGGCGGGCCTACGCCTGGATCCGCCGGCACGTGGGGCGGCTGGTGACGTCGTTGCGCGGCGAGGCGGGGTCGGTCAGTACGCCCCGCGCCCGGTGACCACGGCCTTGGCCGTGCGGGCGAGGATCAGCAGGTCGCCGAAGACGGTCCAGTTCTCGGCGTAGAAGACGTCGAGCCGCACGCCCTCCTCCCAGGACAGGTCGGACCGCCCGCCCACCTGCCACAGCCCGGTGAGGCCCGGCTTGACGCGCAGCCGACGGCGCACGCGCGCCTCGTACTGCGACACCTCCGCCGGCAGCGGCGGCCGCGGCCCCACCAGGGACATCTGGCCGCCGAGCACGTTGAACAGCTGCGGCAGCTCGTCCAGCGACAGGCGCCGCAGCACGCGTCCGACCGGCGTGACCCGCGGGTCGTCGCGCAGCTTGAACAGCACGCCCGCGCCGTCGCTCGGCCCGGCGAGCACGGCCCGCTCCCGGTCCGCCCCGTGCCGCATGCTGCGGAACTTCAGCATCCGGAACGTGCGCCCGTCCCGGCCCACCCGGTCCTGGCGGAACAGCACCGGGCCCCGGCTGGTCACCTTCACCGCCAGCGCCACGACGCCCAGCAGGGGCAGCAGCAGCAGGGTGATGAGCGCGGCCCCGGTCCAGTCGACCACGGACTTGAGCACGTACCGCGGCCCGCTGAACCGCGGCGCGTCCACGTGCAGCAGGGACACCGACTGCTCAGGGGTGATCGTGATGCGCGGGCCGGCGACGTCGGCGAGCTCCGCGGTGAGCATGAGGTCCACGCCCGCGGGCTCGAGCTCCCACCCGAGCCGGCGCACGACGTCCGCCGTGATCGCGTCGGAGCCGCTCACCGCGACGCAATCGGCGCCCACCTGCGCCGCCATCGCGCCCGCGGTGCGCAGGTCGCCGAGGATCGGCACGCCGAGGATCTCCGCGCCGGGCCGCACGTCGTCTACGGCGGGCACGCACACGCCGATCACTCGGTAGCCCGACGTGCGGTCGTTCAGCTCGTGGACGAGCCGCTCCACCTGGTCGCGCAGCCCGACGGCGAGGACGAGGGTCACGCACCCGCCCACCTCCCGCTGCCGGTGCAGCCAGGTCCGCGACGCCCACCGGCCGGCCAGCAGCGCGACGATGCCGGACGGCACCGCCACGAGCAGGAACGCGCCCGCCCCGGGCCAGGCGACGAGCAGCGCGCACAGGGCGAGCGGGGCGACGAGCTTCCAGGACGCGTCGAACACCCGCTGGTACTCGGCCGGGCCGGAGGCGAACACCCGCACGTCGTAGGCGCGGGCGAGGGCGAGGCTGCCGAGCCAGGTCGCGACCAGGACGGCGCCGAGCAGCACCTGGTCGCCGAGCACGGACGGCGTCACGCTGACGGTCACGGTCGCGCCGCGCACGAGGGCGGCGGCGGTCGCGGCGACCAGGACGACGGCGGCGTCCGTGCGCATCAGCCGGTGACGGTAGGCCGCCTGCCAGGACTCGGCGCGGAACGAGTCGCGCACCTCGCGCAGCCGCACCGCGCGGACGGCGGCGAGGCGCGACCGGGAAGGCCTGCGGGTTTCCGGGACGGTGATCACGACGGGCCTCCTCTCCGGGTCGGTGCTCTCGCGTACGACACTTCGGTGCCATCACGTTAAGAGCGTCACCACCGCTTCGGAGAGACCTTTGAGGCCCTTTCACCCCGGCTTTCACCCCGCCAGAAGCGCCCTCCTGACCTGCACTTTCACCCGCGTTTCAGCCGCGAGGCCCCGTCATGGGGAAGATGCCTGGAGCGCCTAGACTGAGCGCGTGCCCTCGCTCGTCCGACTTCTGACCCACCCCGAGGAACGCCGGCCCAGCCCGCCGCCCCCGCGCGTGGACCTGCGCCGCGTGCTGCTCGGCGGCATCGCCGCGTGGACGATCGCGCTGATCGTGACGCTGGTGCTGCTCATGTCGGGGCGCGCGACGTCGGAGGTCGTCGTGACCTGCGTCGCCGGCATCCTGCTCGGCGGGGCCGGGCTGCTGTGGGAGCGCAAGCACCGCGGGGAGTACCGCGGCGAGGACTGACCGGTCAGCCCCAGGCGGTCGTGACCCACAGCTCGGCGGCCCGCTCGGGCGCGGCGAGCACGGTGGCCAGCAGTGCGGCGCGGTCGGGGCGACCCAGCAGGTCCGCGAGCGCGGCGGCGAGCCCGGCGCGGTCGGTGGCGTGTGCCCGGCCCTCGGCGTCGACCCACCACGGCACCGGGCTGCCGGCCACGGACAGCCGCCCGTGCTCGAACCAGACGTCGGGCAGCAGCGGGTGGAGGGCCGTGACCCGCTCGTCGAGCGGCCGCTCGCGGCCGAGGCCGTCCGGGGAGGGCAGGCCGTCCTCGCCGACGACGGGCAGGTCGAGCAGGTCGGCCACGGCACCCACCTCGCCCTGCGGCACGGGCAGCACCGGGCGCAGCACGGCCCAGCGCGCGGTGCCGGACACCTCGACGTCCTCGGCCCGGCGCACGACGACGTCGCTCGCGTCGAGGGCGGGCAGCCGGTCTGGCAGCGGGTCGAGGGCGTCCGCGCGCGCCGCGGGGGCGAGCCGGACCGCGAGGCCCGCCAGGCCGCGCCACACGCCGAGCGCGACGGGCAGCGGCAGCGGCGTGCCGACGTCGGGCAGCCGGTCCAGCGCGGCAGGCCAGTCGGCCGGGTCGAGCCGGCCGAGGCCGTCCACGACGCCGAGCGCGCGCTGTGCCTCGTCGTCCAGCGCGGCGACGGCCGGCGGCGCGGCGGGCAGCAGCGGGACGCCGTCGTGCGCGGCGAACGGGGCGCCGAGGCGGTCCCGCAGCCACCAGGCCGTGTACGACGGACCGCCGGCGACGGGGGTCAGCAGGGCGCGGCGGGCGGCGGGGTCGGCCACGATCCGGGCGAGCACTGCGGCCCACGGCCCGGCGCCCCCCGCGCCGTCGCCGTCGTCCTCGTTCCCGTTCTCGCCGTCCTCCACCGCGTCGAGGTCCGCCACCGCGTCGACGTCCCCGACGTCGGTCCCGGGGCCGAACCGGCCGGCCAGGAAGTGCAGGTAGTCCTGCCAGCCGGAGAGCCACCCGGCGGGGTCGTCGGGGCCGTGCTCGGGCTCGGGGTCCTCGGGGTCGGGCGTGAGCACGTCCGCCACCCGGTACACGCCGACGTCGGCGCGCACGCCCAACGCGGCCAGCAGCGGCGCGCCGTAGTAGGCGAGCGCCGCGCGCGTGACGGGCACCAGCGCGGGCATCGCCCCGGCCGCCCACGACCCCGGCAGCACGGCCTCGCGTGCGGGCCGCATCCCGCCCTCGGTCGGCACCGGGAGCTCGCCCAGCCAGAACGGGAACCCGTCGCCCCCGGTCGCCTGCGCGAGCCGGGCCAGCGCGAGAACGTTCTGCACCACCTCGCGCGGGCTCACCTCCACCGGGCCCACGAGCGTCGACGCGCCGGGGGTGCCCGGCATGTCCGGCAGCTCGGCCGCGCCCTCGAGCAGCGCCTCCGACGCGGCCAGCGCCAGCCCGCGCACGCCGGCGTCGTCCAGCAGGGCGCGCGGGCTGGTGGACGTGGCGCCCGCGCGGACCAGCAGCGGGTGCGCCGCGTCCGGGTGCACCACCCGCACGCCGAGCGTGCGCGCGACCGCCGCCAGCGCGGGGTCGTCGTCGTCCTCGGGGAGCACCACCGTGCCGCGCACGCCCGACGCGGTGCGCCCGTCGGCGAGCGGCACGCGCGCGCCGGCCAGCGCCTCGAGCACCCCCGGGTCCGACGCGTACGACGCGAGCGCCTCGCACAGCGCCCGCCAGCGCGCGGGCGGCAGCCCGCCGGGCAGGTCGGCGACGACGTCGGCGAGGGTGGTCGGCGTGGCCCCGAGCCGGCGGGCCACCCCCTGCTGCGCGGTGGTCAGCGTCACCAGGCCCGGGACGACGCCGGAGAGCACCGCGACGAGCTGCGGATCGTCGCCCGCTGCGCCCACCAGCACCGTCGCGTCGGCGGGCGCGACGGCGCCGCCTACGGGGTCGTCCTCGGTGCCGTCGTCAAGCCCGCGCGGGGCGGGCAGCAGCGGGGCGGAGCGCAGGGCGTCCAGCGCGACGTCGCGGAGGGCGGCGTCGAGGTCCCCGGCGGGCATCCCGTCCGGCACGAGGTCGAGCACGTCGGCGGCATGCTCGTTGGAGCGGTCGGCGGCCAGGTCGGTGAGCAGCTCCGCGAACGCGCGCCCGGCCTCGGCCACGAGCCGGTCGGTCAGCGGGCCCGGCAGCACCCGGCGGCGCCCTGGGTCCACCGGGAACGACGCCATCAGGAGGCCCGGGAACGTCAGGGGCACGTCCGTGGGCGTCGGCGCGTGCAGCACGCCGGCGGTTTCCCCGGACTCGCCCAGGCGATCGTCCGGGCCACCTGCCGGCCCGCGCTCCGCGCGCGGCAGCGCCCAGGTCACGGACCACCGGGCGCGGCGCTGCTCGTGCGGCAGGTCGGCCACGTCGGCGGCGTCGACGTCGCCCGTGCGCCGCAGCACCACCCACCGCTCGCTGAGGTCCGTGAGCACGCGGGACCGCTCCCCGGCGGACACCTCCACCCGCTCGAGGGCGGGCAGGGCCAGCAGCAACGCGTCGTCCACGGCATCGAGCTGCGCGCGCACGGACGCCGCCGCGTCCTCGTCGCGCAGGAAGAGTTCCACCACGGTGTCGTAGCCCGCAGGTGCCTCGTCGCCGTCGACATCACCGTCGCCGTCGCCCAGCGCCGGGGCGGGGAACGGCAACCGCAGCACGGGCAGGTCGTCGCCCCGCTCGGCGACGTCGGCGCGCAGCCGGGAACCGTCGGGGGCGACGTCGTCCAACAGCGCGCGCGTCGCGGCGAGCGAGAACCGCACCCCGCCCGTCGTGGACCGCACCGTGATCTCGTCCGCCACGCCGCGCACGGCCGCGAAGCCCACGCCGAAGCGGCCGACCTGCGCCTCCGCTGGTTGAGCCTGTCGGAACCCGGCTGGCTCCCCCGCAGGTTGAGCTTGTCGAAACCCCGTGGTCTCGACAAGCTCGACCGACGAAGACGACTCGACCGACGAAGACGACTCGACCGACGAAGACGACTCGACCGACGAAGACGACTCGACCGAAGAGGGCGTCTTCGCCGAGGCCCGGAGCGACGCGAGGGACGCCACGCCGTCCGCGGTCAGGGGCGCGCCGGTGTTGGCGGCGACCAGCCGCGCGACGCCGCGCGGGTCGTCGCCGAGGTCCTCCAGGCGGAGCTGCAGCCGGCCCGGCTCACTGGCGCGGGCGGCCGCGTCCGCGGCGTTCTGCGCGAGCTCCACCACCACGCGGTCCCGGTAGTAGCCCCGGGCGTGGTCCTCCTCGGCGTTCGCATCCTCACGGAAGCGCGTGCCCGAGCCGAGCCACGCCTCCGTGACCGCGTGCCGCAGCGCCGCGGTCCCGAAGACGTCCCCCGTCACTCGGCGTCGGGGCGCTCGGGAGCGGCGTCCGCCTCCGTCGTCGGCTCCGGGCCGTCCGGCCGGTCGTCCGGCTGGTCGTCCGGCTGGTCATCCGAGGAAGGAGTGCGCTGCACGACGACCGGCTCCACCTTGAGGTCGTCGATGAACGGCGCGTCCGCCGGCCAGTCGTTCGGCGCCTGGGCCGCGTCGGTCTCCGAGTGCGCGCCGCACCCGTGGTCCAGTGACACGACCTTGCCGTCGTCGGGAGACCACGCGTTGGCGCAGACGCCGAAGACCTGGCCGAGCGGGCCCTGCAGCGGCACCAGGAAGCCGCAGGTCATGCACTCCGACGGCGACGCGACCGCGCCGGGTGCCGTCGGCCCGCGCGACCCGCGGTACCAGCGCTCGGCGGCCTCGTCGCGGCCCTGCGGGGACAACACGCGTGCGCGGGCGAGGGCGAGCTCGTCGATCGCGACGGAGTCGAGCTCCTCGTCGCCGGTCGGCGTCCAGCCGGGCTCGAGGCGCGGGTCGTCGGCGCGGAAGGGCAGCGTGTCGCCGGGGCCGACGTCGCCGGGGCGCAGGCGCTCCGACCAGGGCAGCCAGGCCGGGGCGAGCAGCGCGTCCTCGCCGGGCAGCAGCTCCACCTCGCACACGGTGGCGACCCGCCCGCGCGGCACGCGGGCGAGCGTCACCGTCCAGTGCCAGCCGCGGTAGCCGGGCATCGTCGCGGCGAACCGGTGGGACATGAGGCGCTCGCCCTCGGCGACCGTCCCCAGGTGCTCGCCCACGTCCGACGGCGACGACGCGCCCTCCTCCGCGGCGGCGCGCGCCTGGTCGACGGCGCCCAGCAGCACGGCGTCCTTCCGCGCGCGGGAGCTGACCCGCGTCGTACGGGCGGGTGCGTCTGCGGCAGCGGTCACCATGTCCTCGTCGTCCTCTTCGTGCTCGTCATGTGTCTCGGGGTTGCCCTCGTCCCGGCTGCTAGCGCCGGGGTCTGCGGCCCGCGCCGGTCAGGAGTCGAGGTCGTCGGCCACCGCGCGCAGCAGCGTCGCGACGCGCTTGCCCGACGCGGAGTCCGGGTACTTGCCCCGCTTGAGCTGGTCGCCCACGTGGTCGAGCACCTTGATGAGGTCCTCGACGATGCCTCCCAGCTCGGAAGGCGCCTTGCGCTTCGCCTTCGCCGTCGTCGGCACCGGGTCGAGCACCTTCACCGAGAGCGCGGACGGACCACGACGGCCGTCGGCGACACCGAACTCCACGCGCGAACCGGGCTTGACGCCCGTCACGTCCGTGGGCAACGCAGACGCGTGCAGGAAGATCTCGCTGCCGTCCTCGCTGGCGATGAAGCCGAACCCGCGCTCCTCGTCGTACCACTTGACCTTGCCGGTGGGCACCTCGACCTCTTCGTTCTCGTCGGCGACTGACGGCCGCCCGCTGGTGCGGGGCCGCCTCCGGCGCGCGTCGGGCACCTGCCCGGCACGCGGCCAGAGGTTCAGGCTACCGGCCGGTGCGCCCGTGCGCTGCATCGGTCCGGTCACGCGATGCCGAGGTCGGCGGCGAGGCGGAGCGCAACGGCGTCGTACCAGCGCTCGGTGTCCGACACCGAGCCCACGAGGTGGCCGAAGAGCTCGAACGAGACCGTGCCGAAGAGCGTCGTCCAGGCCATGAGCGTGCGCGCCACCGTCTCGGTCGGGGCGTCGGCGAGGATCCCGCGCGCCGCGACGAACTCCCGGGCCGGGCCGACGACGGCGGTCACGTCGGGCGCCCCCGTGGGCGCCTGCCGGGGGCACGCGCCGGCCGCGTGGGCGCGCGCCACGATCGTGACGAGCACGCGGACCACCCGGGTGGCCGGGTCCACCGTATGGCGCGGCGCCGCGTACCCGGGCACGGGCGTGCCGTAGAGCAGCGCGAACTCGCCCGGCTGCGCGACGGCCCACCCGCGCAGCGCGCGGCACGCCGCCAGCCAGCGCGCCGCCGCGTCGTCCTGGTCGGCGACGCCGGCGTCCGCCAGCTCGACCGCCGCGCCCAGCTCGTCGTAGCACTCGACGATGAGCGCCGTGAGGAGGGCGTCCCGGCTGGGGAAGTACCGGTACACGGCCGAGGAGACCATGCCGACGTCGCGGGCCACGGCGCGCAGGGAGAGCGCGGCAGGCCCCTCGGCGGCGAGGCGGACGCGGGCCGCGGCGAGGATCTCGCGCGTGATCGTCTCGCGGGCCAACGCGCGGGCGGTGCGGGGGGCGCGACTCACGTCGGGCTCGGCGGCGGGTACTGCGTCGGGTACTGCGTCGGGTACTGCGTCGGGTACTGCGTCGGGTACTGCGTCGGGTACTGCGTCGGACATGAGGCACAGGGTGGCACGCGAGAGCGCCGCCCACCAATGAGAGCAGTGCTCTTGTCAGACGCTCGTCACCGTGCCATGCTCGCCACAACGGAGAGCGCTGCTCTCGGAATGGAGCACCCGCCATGACTGATCGCCACCTCGTCGTCGGCGCCGGGCCCGTCGGCCGTCACGTCGCCGCCGTCCTCGCCGCCCGCGGCTCCCACGTCACCGTCGTCACCCGCTCGGGCCGCGACACCGGGATCGACGGCGTCACCCACGCCGCCCTCGACGCCTCCGACGCCGACGCGCTCGCCCGCGCCGCCGAGGGCACCGACGTCCTGTACAACTGCGCGAACCCCGGCGACTACACGCTGTGGGAGCGCGCCTGGCCGCCGCTGGCCGCTGCGCTGCTCACCGCGGCCGAGCGGTCCGGCGCCGTCTACGCCATCACCGGCAACCTCTACCCCTACGGGCCCCTCGACGGGCCCATGACCGAGGGCCTCCCCGACGCCGCCACCGACCACAAGGGCCGGCTGCGTGCGCGTATGTGGGCCGGCGCCCGGGAGTCGTTCGAGGGTGGTCGGTTGCGCGGCGTCGTCGAGGTGCGCGGCTCCGACTACCTGGGCCCCGGCGTCGGCGCCAACGGGCACGTCTCCCGCGTGCTGCCCGCCGCGCTCCAGGGCCGGCGCGTGACGATGATGGGCCGCGCCGACGTGCCGCACACGTTCACCGACGTCGGCGACGTCGCCCGCACGCTCGTCACGGCCGCCGAGGACCCCGGGGCACACGGCCGCGTCTGGCACGTGCCGAGCAACGCTCCGCGCACCCAGGCCCAGGCGCTGACCGACGTGCTGGCCACGACCGGGCGCCCGCCCGTGCGCGTGGGCTCGCTGCGGGGCCCGGCCCTCGCGGCCGCCGCGGCCTTCTCGCCCATGCTGCGCGAGCTCCGCGAGCTCATCTACCAGTGGGAGCGGCCCTACGTGCTCGACGACGCGGCCGCCCGGGCTCGCTGGGGCCTCGAGCCCACGCCGTGGGAGGAGATCTGCCGGCGCACCGCCCAGGGCTGAGTACCCCGACCCCGAGTGCCGAACAGGCTGTTGACACCGTGATCGCGCCTCCGGGCCGCCCAGCACGGTGTCACCCGCCGGTTCGGCACCCGGGTGGCGGCGCGTAGCATCGATCAGATGGCCAACACGTCGCCGGAAGGCATGAAGGAGGCCGACGTCACGGGCGGCGCCGGCTTCCCGGCTGCGCCCCGCACCTTCACGGAGGCGATCCGCAGCCGCGACGACGACGAGCTGCTGGCCCTGCTGCGTGCCCGGCCCGACCTGGCCACGCCGTCGCCGTCCACCCTGCGTTCCCTCGCCGCCCGCGCATCCAGCCGCACCGCCCTCGAGCGGGCTCTGGCCCGCGCCGACGCCCGCACGCTGCAGGTGCTGGAGGCCGTCGTGGTCCTGGCGGACGCCGGACCGGTGGCGCCGCGGGACGTGCTCAAGGCGGTCGGGGCCGAGGACGCGACGGCCGCCGAGGGCGCCTCCTCCGCCGTCGGGCGGGCCCTCGCCGACGTCCTGACCTCCGCCCTCGTGTGGGACGCGGGCGAGCCCGGTCGGCCCGACCTGCGCCCCGCACCCGGGCTGGACGAGCTGCTCGGCCCGCACCCCGCCGGCCTGGGCCCGGCCCGGCCGGCCGCCATCCGTCCCGCGGCGTCGCCTTCCCGTGCGCCGTCCGACCAGGGGACGACGACGGACGGGGACGCAGGCCGCGGCGACCGGGTCGCGCTCGACGACCTGCCGACGGGCGGCCGCGAGGTGCTGGACGCCCTCGCATGGGGCCCGCCGATCGGCGTCGTGCCACCGCCAGGCACTCCGGCCCGCAGCGCGGTCGACGCGCTGGTGGACGCCCGCCTCCTGCTGCGCACGGACGCCCGGCACGTGGCCCTGCCGCGCGACGTCGGGCTGGCGCTGCGCGACGGACGCACGCACCGCTCCCCCGAGCTCACACCTCCGCTCCCCGAGGGGCGGGCGGTGCCGCAGGCGACGGTCGACGCGGAGTCAGCCGGCGCCGCGCTGGAGCTGGTGCGCCGCGTGGACCTCCTCGTGGCCGCCTGGGACGACACGGCCCCTCCGGTGCTGCGCAGCGGGGGCCTGGGCGTGCGCGACCTGCGTCGCACCGCGCAGGCGCTGGGCACCGACGAGACGGAGACGGCGTTCGTCGTCGAGCTGGCCGCGTCCGCCGGGGTGGTCGCCGACGACGGCGAGGCACCGCCGTCGTACCGGTCCACCACCGTCGCGGACGCGTGGGAGGGCATGGACGACGCCGAGCGCTGGGCACTGCTCGCCGCCGCGTGGGCGGCGTCGCGGCGCACGCCGTGGCTGATCGGGTCGCGCGACGAGAAGGGGACGCTGCGCGCGCCGCTCTCCCCCGACCTGCACCGCGCCTGGGTGCCGCGGCTGCGCGGCCAGGTGCTCGACGTCCTGGCCGCCCGGCCCGGCGTCGCCCTCGACCTCGACGCCGTGATGACCGTGCTGCGCTGGCACGCGCCCCGCACCGTGCCGCCGGAGCAGGCCGTGGCGGGGCTGCTGGGCGAGGCAGCACGGCTGGGCGTGACCGGCGCCGGCGCGCTGTCCGGGCCCGGGCGCGCCCTGCTGCCGCACCTGCCGGACGCGCGTCCCGCCGAGGGCGACCACGCGACCGGCGGGCTAGCGGAGGCGATGCGGGCAGCGCTTCCTCCCGAGGTGGACGAGGTACTCCTGCAGGGCGACCTCACCGGCATCGTGCCGGGCCGGCCGTCGCAGGCGCTGGCCACGCTGCTGGAACGCTCTGCGGACGTGGAGTCGCGGGCCGCGGCGACGACGGTGCGCTTCTCGGCGGCGTCGGTCACGCGTGCGCTGGACCACGGCACGACGGCGGACGAGCTGCTGGGCGCGCTGGCGGGGCGCTCCCCGGTGCCGGTGCCGCAGCCCCTGGAGTACCTGGTCCGCGACACCGCGCGGCGGCACGAGTCGCTGCGCGTCGGGTCCGCCGGGTCGTACGTCCGCGCGGCCGACCCGAGCGTGCTGGCCGGGCTGGCTCAGGACCCCCGGCTGGCCCACCTGGGCCTCGTCCGCCTCGCCCCGACCGTCCTCGCCGCGGCGGTGCCCGCCGCCGAGCTGCACGACGCGCTGCGCGCGCGGGGGCTCCTGTCCGCCGTCGAGGGCCCCGACGGGCACGTGCTCAGCGTCCGCCTGCGCCGGCCCCCGCGGCTCGAGCGCGGCTCCCGCGGCCCGCGGCGCGGCCCCGCGGCCGAGACCGAGCCGACGTCTGAAGACGCGCGCGCGACGCTCGTGGCGCGGCTGCGCGCAGCGGACTCCGGGGACGAGACGGCCGTGGACCGGCTCGCCCGGAGCACCCGGGCGACCCCCGGCCCCGCCGGGCCGGGCCGGGCCGCCATCCCGCGCCCCGCGCCCGCCGCGCGACGACGCTCTACCGAGCCCGGCGACACCCTCGCCACCCTGCACGACGCGCTCCGCGACGGCCGCCTGGTGTGGATCGAGATGGTGGGTGGCTCCGGCGTCCTGGAGCGTCGCGAGCTCAAGCCGCTGCGGCTCGACGGCGGCCGGCTGCGCGCGCTCGACCCCGTCCGAGAGGCCGAGCTCACCGTCGCCGTGCACCGCATCGCCGCCGTCGAGCCCGTCGACGGCTGAACCCCGCCGCGGGACGAGCAGCCGCGGGCGCTGTCACGGTCGTGCGGCGTCGACCCCGGCGGCGGCCATCCACGGCCCACTCCACCAGCTGCGCCAACCGAGTCGAACCGGGCCGGTCACGGTCAGACCGAGCCGCCGCAGCTCGGCGACGTATTCGCGCGTGCGCTGGATGTCGACGATGAGGACACGGCCACCGGGCGCCAGTACCCGCACCGCCTCCTGGATCGCAGCGCACCGTCCTTCGGCCGTGGAGATGTTGTGGAGCGACAGACTCGCCGTCACGAGCGCGAAGGAGCCGTCGGGGTAGGGCAGATGCGTCATGTCGCCGGTGTCGAAGCGGACCCGGTCGCCGACGCCGTTCAGCGTCGCGTTGCCCGCTGCCGCGTCGTGTGAGTTGCCGGACTGGTCGCCGGTGCGCCACAGGTCGATGCCGGTCACGGTAGCCCCGGGGAACCTCGCGGCGGCCATGATCGCGACCGAACCACGCCCGCAGCCGAGGTCGAGCACCCGCGCACCGGCCGGTAGTGACCCGCGGTGCAGCAGGCCGTCCCAGATCACGAACTTCCCGCGCCGGGACGCATGCCAGTAGAGGGCCGCGCCGGTCAGGTAGAGAAGCGTGCAAGCGGCGAAGAACCACGCCAGCACGACTGTCCACCATCCCGCGTTCCACAGCCCGAACCCGACAGCGACGCCGGCCGACACGACGGCGACCCCGATCCATAACCACGGCACCCAGGGCGCGTCGACGCCATAGCTCCCGCGCGGCTTGACTGACATGTCCGACCTCCACTACTAAAGTTTGAGTAGACGATAGCGGGGAAGGAGCGGTCATGGCGAAGCAAATCAGTCGACTCATGGTGCTCGGCGTCATCGCCTACCGAGCGCCGGTCAGCGGCTACGGCATCGAGAGAATCTTCGGCGAATGGGCGGTCGCCCGCTGGACGACGATCGCGCCCGCGTCGATCTACCACCAGCTCCGCTCACTGACCACGGCGGGTCTGATCGAGCCGGCCGACGATGGCGCAAGCCGCGCCGTCGACTACTGCTGCACCCCTAGCGGGCGGGCCGAGCTCCACCGACTGCTCCTGTCGCTGCTGAACGAACAGGACTTCCAGCCGCTCAGCCTCGTCCCGCTCCTGCACTTCACACCCTTGCTGACCACCGCTGAGCTGACGGGCGGGCTGCGCCGACGCATCGCGCTCCTCGACCAGATGATCGCCCACGAGGCTGACGTCATCGAACGTGCCGAGGCGTCGGGGCCGTCGCACGTCACTGAGATCTTCCGACTCACCTGGCAGGGCTATCGCGCCGACCACGCCTGGTGCCAGGACTTCCTGAACCGGATCGAGTCGTCCTGATCTCCCGTTCGTCGTGGGGCCGCCGTCGAGCCCGTGGACGGCACGGGGACAGGGCACCTCGTCCTCGACACCCGCCGCCGGACGTCGCACGATGAGAAGGTCATGGAGCACCACCTGGTCCACGACCCCCGGGCCCACTGCCGCTGGACCGGGCACCCACCACCAGCACCGCCCGCCCCCGGAACCGCTCTCCGTTGCCCTGGCCCCGGGCCGGGCCGCCACGCCCCGGCTCTCGGCGTAGTCCCGGAGGTACTGCACGTACTGATCGCGGGTGGGGCACTGACCGAGCTCGCGCAGGAAGGGCGCGCCCGGCAGCGCGAGTTGCGCCGCGACGTGTTCAACCGCAGCGAGTCGTAGCGCGACGCCCAGGCGGCGCCGACGACGACGGCCTGGGATCGATACTCATGACGGCTTCCTTCCCGACGGACGGGCGCGGCCTGCCGGCCCGTCGCTGCCAGAATGGTGTCTGCCCGCGTGGCGCTCCATCCCCATCTGGGGGATCTGGGGCGTGGGCCCTCCGGACCGCCCGTCGTCCGTCCTCGACGTGTCCGGAACACACGACCCGTATCCGGTGTTGGGATGCTGGATGCCCCCCGGGGAGAGGAGACGCATGACCGACGGCCCCCTGATCGTGCAGAGCGACAAGTCCATCCTGCTGGAGGTGGACCACCCCCGCGGCGATGACGCGCGCCGCGCCATCGCGCCGTTCGCGGAGCTGGAGCGGGCGCCCGAGCACATCCACACCTACCGGCTCACCAGCCTCGGGCTGTGGAACGCGCGCGCCGCCGGTCACGACGCCGAGCAGGTCGTCAACACGCTCATCGACTACTCGCGCTACCCGGTGCCGCACGCGCTGCTGATCGACGTGGCCGAGACCATGGGCCGCTACGGGCGCCTCACCCTCGCCACCCACCCGACGCACGGGCTCGTGCTCCAGGCCACCGACCGCGCCGTGCTCGCCGAGGTGCTCAAGTCCAAGCGCACCTCCGGCCTGGTGGGCGAGCGCGTCGACGACGAGACCGTCGTCGTGCACCCGTCCGAGCGCGGCCACCTCAAGCAGGTGCTGGTGAAGCTCGGCTGGCCGGCGGAGGATCTCGCGGGGTACGTCGACGGCGAGAAGCACGAGATCGCACTCACCTCGCCCACGACGCCGCGCACCCCGACGGAGGAGCCGCACACCTGGGAGCTGCGCCCCTACCAGGCGCAGGCCGTGGACGGGTTCTGGCACGGCGGCTCCGGCGTCGTCGTGCTGCCGTGCGGCGCGGGCAAGACGATCGTCGGCGCGGCCGCGATGGCGAAGTCCGGCACGACCACGCTCATCCTGGTCACCAACACCGTCAGCGCCCGGCAGTGGCGCGACGAGCTGGTGCGTCGCACCACCCTCACCGAGGACGAGATCGGCGAGTACTCCGGCGCCCGCAAGGAGATCAAGCCGGTCACCATCGCCACGTACCAGGTGCTCACCACCAAGCGGAAGGGCGTCTACACGCACCTCGAGCTGCTGGACGCACGCGACTGGGGCCTGGTCCTGTACGACGAGGTGCACCTGCTGCCCGCGCCGATCTTCCGCATGACGGCGGACCTGCAGGCCCGCCGTCGTCTGGGCCTCACCGCCACGCTGGTGCGCGAGGACGGGCGGGAGGACGAGGTGTTCAGCCTCATCGGGCCCAAGCGCTACGACGCCCCGTGGAAGGACATCGAGGCGCAGGGGTACATCGCCCCCGCCGACTGCGTCGAGGTGCGCCTCACGCTGCCCGAGCACGAGCGGATGGTGTACGCGACGGCCGAGCCGGAGGACAAGTACCGGCTGGCCGCGTGCGCGCCGGGCAAGAACCGGGTGGTCGAGCAGATCGTCGAGCAGCACCCCGACGATCAGGTGCTCGTCATCGGGCAGTACCTGGACCAGCTCGAGGAGCTCAGCCAGCACCTGGACGCCCCGCTCATCACGGGCGCGACCACCGTCCGCGAGCGCCAGCGGCTGTTCGAGGCGTTCCGCTCCGGGGAGATATCGCGGCTGGTCGTGTCCAAGGTGGCGAACTTCTCCATCGACCTGCCCGAGGCGTCCGTGGCGATCCAGGTGTCCGGGTCGTTCGGGTCGCGGCAGGAGGAGGCGCAGCGCCTCGGGCGCATCATGCGGCCCAAGGCGGACGGCCGGACGGCGCACTTCTACGCCGTCGTCGCACGCGACACCGTGGACCAGGACTTCGCCGCCCACCGCCAGCGGTTCCTCGCCGAGCAGGGGTACGCGTACCGCATCGTCGACGCGGAGGACCTCGACGCCCCCGCCATCGACTGAGCCTGTCGAAACCCCTCTCCGCCGGTTGAGCCTGTCGAAACCCCTCTCCGCTGGTTGAGCTTGTCGAAACCCCTCTCCGCTGGTTGAGCTTGTCGAAACCCCTCTCCGCTGGTTGAGCTTGTCGAAACCCCTCTCCGCCGGTTGAGCTTGTCGAAACCCACCCCGCATGGTTTCGACAGGCTCAACCGACGGGCTGGTTTCGACAGGCTCAACCGACGGGCGGGTTTCGACAGGCTCAACCGACGGGCGGGTTTCGACAGGCTCAACCGACGGGCGGGTTTCGACAGGCTCAACCAGCGGGGCTACAGGCTCGTACAAGCGATCGGCGCGATTGCGTCCGTCCGCCCTGCGCGACACGATCAGGACGTGATTCCCCCCGTTCCTGCCGCGCCGCGCCGCGGCGCCGCAGCCGTCGGCGCCTGCGTGCTGGCCGTCCTGCTGGCTCTCGCCGGCGCTGCCCTGCCCGTCGCCACCGCCTCCGCCGTCCCTCCCCTGACCCAGCTCGACACCGAGATCACCGACGAGGCGGGGGTGCTCGGCGGCGACAAGGCCGAGGTGCAGGCGGCGCTCGACCAGCTCGCCGACGAGACCCCGTACCAGCTCTTCGTCGTCTACGTGGACTCCTTCGACGGGGTCGACGGCCGCGACTGGGCCAACGCGACCGCCACCTCCGCGGCGCTGGGCGTGGACGACCTGCTGCTCGCGGTCGCCACCGAGGACCGCGTGTACGGCCTCTCCGTGGACTCCAACGCCGCCATCACCGACGACCAGCTGGACGCGGTCGAAGGGACGGTCGAGGACCACCTGCGCGACGAGGACTGGGCCGGCGCCGCCGTCGCGGCGGCGGACACGGTGCGCACGGGCGGCGGCTCGTCCGGCGGCGCAGTCCCCTGGGGGGCGATCCTCGGGATCGGTCTGCTGATCCTGGTCGTCGTGGGCGTCTGGCTCTGGTTCCGGTCCCGCCGCGCGTCGGAGGCGCGCGCCACCGCCCCGGCCGGGGCCGACGAGGTCGCCGCCCTACCGACCCCGGAGCTCGAGCGCCGGGTCGGCACCGCGCTGGTCGGGATCGACGACGCCGTGCGCACCTCCGAGCAGGAGCTGGGCTTCGCGCAGGCGGAGTTCGGCCTCGAGGCCACCCAGGACTTCTCCGCCGCGCTCGAGGCCGCCAAGGCGGACGTCGCGCAGGCGTTCCACCTGCGCCAGGAGCTGGACGACGACGTACCCGAGGACGAGGCGCGCCGCCGGCAGCTGCTCACCGAGATCCTCGAGCTGTGCGAGCACGCCGGCGCGTCGCTGGACGAGCAGACAGACGCGTTCGACGAGCTGCGCTCCCTGCAGCAGCGCGCGCCGGAGCTGCTCGACGAGACCCAGCAGCGCGCGGGCGAGATCGAGGCACGTGTCGCGGTGGCGCGCGAGATGCTCACGGGCCTCGCGGCGACATACCCCGCCTCAGCACTGGCGTCCGTCAGCGGCAACCCGGACCAGGCGGCGGTGCTCGTCGAGCACGCGCGCGAGGCCGTGACCGCCGGGCGCGCCGCGCTGACCGGCCGCACCCGGGCCGCGGCGGTCGCCCACCTGCGCGCGGCGCAGAACGCGCTGGGCCAGGCGGGCACGCTGCTGGACGCCGTCGACCAGGCGGGAACGCAGCTCGCCTCGGCCGGCACCGACCTGGACAAGGGGCTCGCGTCGATCGGGCAGGACGTGGCCGACGCCGCGCGGCTCGTGCCCGCAGACCCGCCCGGGGACGCCGAGCCGGTGGCCGACCGCGCTGCCGTCGCGGCCGCGCGCGCCGAGGCCGAGGCCGCGATGGCGCAGGCCCGCGACGCCCGCTCCGGCGGCGACCCGCTCGCGGCGCTGCACCGCCTCACGGCGGCCGAGGCGGCGCTGGACGCCGCGCTTGCCCCCGCACGGGAGAAGGCGGAGTCGGACGCCCGCGCCCGCGCGCTGCTGCGCGACACGCTCGGCCGGGTCGACTCGCAGGTGCGGGCCACGCAGGACTACATCGCGACCCGCCGCGGCGCCGTCGGCCCCGACGCCCGCACCCGGCTGGCCGAGGCCGCGCGCCTCGTCGCCGAGGCGCAGGCTCTGCAGACCGAGGACCCGACCGCGGCGCTCGAGCGCGCCCAGCGCGCCGAGCAGTACGCGCAGCAGGCGGCGCAGGCCGCCGAGCGGGACACGTCGACCTGGGGGATGAACCAGGGCGGCACGCCTGGCGGGGGTGGCAGCAACATCGGCGGGATGGTGCTCGGCGGGATCCTGCTCGACTCCGTGCTCCGCGGGTCCGGCGGCAGGTACGGGGGTGGCCGACGTCGCGGCAGCTCCGGCGGTTTCGGCGGCGGATTCGGCGGCGGCGGCTTCGGCGGCGGCGGCGCGGGACGTCGCGGCGGCGGCCGCGGCGGGAGGTCGCGCGGCGGACGTTTCTGACGTCGGAACTCGCCCGCGGCCGCGGGCGTTCTGACCAGCACACGACGACGCATCACGGCAGCACACGACGGCACCACCTGGCGACAGGACCGGGCGACGGAAGGAAGCACGACCATGACGCAGAAGCAGAGCATCCTCGGGCGTATCAGCCAGCTCGCGAAGGCGAACATCAACTCGCTGCTGGACCGTGCCGAGGACCCGCAGAAGTTGCTCGACCAGCTGGTGCGCGACTACACGAACAACATCGCCGAGGCCGAGCAGGCGATCGCCCAGACCATCGGCAACCTGCGGCTGGCCGAGCAGGACTTCGAGGAGGACGTCGCCGCCTCCCGCGAGTGGGGCACCAAGGCCCTCGCGGCGTCGCGCAAGGCGGACGAGTACCGGACCGCGGGCAACACCGCCGACGCCGACAAGTTCGACCGGCTCGCGAAGGTGGCGCTGCGCAAGCAGCTCGACGCCGAGTCAGAGGTCAAGACCGCGCAGCCGATGATCGAGCAGCAGCGCGTGACCGTCGAGAAGCTCAAGTCCGGCCTCGCCGCGATGAAGGACAAGCTGGTCGACCTGAAGTCGCGGCGCGACCAGCTCGTGGCCCGGCAGAAGGCGGCGCAGGCCCAGCAGACCGTGCAGGGCGCGATCAGCTCCATCAACGTGCTCGACCCGACGAGCGAGATCTCCCGCTTCGAGGAGACCGTGCGCCGCGAGGAGGCCATGGCCATGGGCCAGGCGGAGATCGCCGCGACCTCGCTGGACGCCCAGTTCGCCGAGCTCGAGGCCTCCGACGAGGAGATCGAGCTCGAGGCCCGGCTCGCCGCCCTGAAGGCCGGCAGCCCCTCGACCCCGCAGATCTCCCCCACGACCGACCAGCCCTGACCGACACCCGCCGGTTGAGCCTGTCGAAACCTCCCCGCCGGTTGAGCCTGTCGAAACCTCCCCGCCGGTTGAGCCTGTCGAAACCTCCCCGCCGGTTGAGCCTGTCGAAACCCCCCCGCCGGTTGAGCCTGTCGAAACCTCCCCGCCGGTTGAGCCTGTCGAAACCCGGGGACATGGTTTCGACAGGCTCAACCAGCGGGGAACTCGAAGCGGGCGGATACGCTGTCAGGCATGTCCCCCTCCTTCGCCGGCACTTCGCCGGTGGTCGCGCCCACCCCCACGCCCTCGACGGCCGGTACGCCCGAGGGCGAGGCGCCCCGACGGACGTATCTGCTGGTGGACGGCGAGAACATCGACGCCACCCTCGGCATGAACGTCCTCAACCGACGGCCGAACCCCGAGGAGCGCCCCCGCTGGGACCGCATCTCGGCGTTCGCGCAGAAGCTGTGGGAGCAGGACGTCGTCCCGCTGTTCTTCCTCAACGCCAGCAGCGGGCAGATGCCGATGGCGTTCGTGCAGGCGCTGCTCGCGATGGGCTACCGGCCCATCCCGCTGTCGTCGACGGGCACGGAGAAGGTCGTCGACGTCGGCATCCAGCGCACGCTGGAGGCCCTGGCCGGCCGGGACGGCGACGTCCTGCTCGCCAGCCACGACGGCGACTTCCTGCCGCAGATCGAGGCACTGCTCGGCGGGGACCGCCGCGTGGGGCTCCTCGCGTTCCGCGAGTTCGTCAACGGGCAGTTCAGCCAGCTCACCGAGCAGGGCCTGGAGATGTTCGACCTCGAGGGCGACGCCGACGCGTTCACCGCGCCTCTGCCCCGCGTGCGGATCATCCCGCTCGACGAGTTCGACCCGCTGCGCTACCTCTGAGCCCTCGCCGGCCGCGCACCGTGTCGCCCACGGTGAGCACCTGCGCGACGCCGGTGACGTCGGCGGAAAACCCCGTCGTCAGGGCGAGAGCCCGCCCGCCCGGCGTCAGGCGAGCAGCTCGCGGTACAGCGGCGTCACGTACCCGGGCGTGAAGCCGGCGCCGCCCAGCAGTGCGCCGAGCCGAGCCGCCTCGGCAGCGACGGCCGCCTCGCCGTCGGCGCCGACGTCCTCGAGCAGCCGCCACCGGATCTCGCCGTCGGGTCGGGCCACCCACGCGCCCACGATCCGCCCCTGCCACCAGACCGTCGCGCCCGCGTTGCCGGCGCTGTCGAAGAGCTGCGGACGGTGCGGGCCCAGGTACCAGTCCCGGGCGGCCCACCCCATCGTCGTCGGGTCGAGCGTGGGCAGCAGCGCCGCCTGCGGGTCCAGGGGCGGGACGTCGTCGTCGAGGTCGAGGTCGAGGTCGGTCGAGCGAAGCATCACGCCGTCGGCGACCTCGACGTCGGCGCCGGGCGCGCCGACCTCGACCTCCACCTCGCGCACGCCGAGGGCCGCGACCGCGCGGCGCGCCTGACCGAGGTTCCAGCCGGTCCACCACTTCAGGTCCGCCACGGTGGCGGGCCCGAACGCCTCCAGCCACGCCCGGGCGAGCTCCACGCGCGCCGCGTCCTCGTCCATCGGCGGGATCCCGCCGGGGAACCAGTCGGTCATCGGCGACCACACGTGCCGCGGCGACGACCAGGCCCCGCGCGGCTCGCCGCGCACGACGGTGCCCTCGGCCGAGAGCACCGACAGCAGCGGCGACGTCATGGTGCGGCGCACGTCCCACGGCTTGTCGGTGGTGGGCAGGAACGCCGTGCGCAGCAGTGGCGCGGCGCGCGAGAGCTGCGCCCCGTCGAGCGGGCCCTGCTCCACGAGCGCGGCGTGCACCTGCGCCTCCGCCGCGGCCAGCAGCGCCTTCGGGTCGGCGACGGGCGGGTCGGTGGGCAGGGTCTCGAGCTCCTTGAGGAGCCGGGTCCGCAGGCGGCCCGCCACCGCGGCCGACGCCGCCGCGTGCACCACGGGCACCCTCGCGCGCGGCACCACGAACATCGTGCGCCGCATCCCCAGCACCTTGACGAGGCTGTGCCGGTCGAAGAGCGCGGCGCGCACGTCGTCGAGCGTGAGGCCCGGCACCCGGGCGAGCACCGCCAGGTGCACGCTCGGCGCGTCGGTCGCGTGCAGCGCGACGAGCCGCTCCGTGACCTCCTCCGGCGTCGTCGCCGCGGGCCTTCCCGGCTGGTCGGCACCGAGCGCGAGCTGGTGCGCCACGACCCGGCGCCGACGCTGTTCCCCTGTGATCCGCACCCGCCCATCATGGAGCCCGGCACCCACGCCGCGAGCACCAGGACCGTCCAAGGGTCTTCCCAGGCAACCCCCAGTCCCCGGTCGCACACTGGAGCCATGAGCGCACCCGAGGCACGCCTCGTCGTCGTGGACGACGAGCCCAACATCCGCGAGCTGCTGTCCACCTCCCTGCGTTTCGCCGGGTTCGAGGTGCACGCGGCCGGTGACGGGAACGGTGCGCTGCAGCTCGTCCGGGACGTCGAGCCCGACCTGGTCGTGCTCGACGTGATGCTGCCCGACATGGACGGCTTCACCGTGACGCGCCGCATGCGCTCCACCGGCCGGCACACGCCCGTGCTCTTCCTCACCGCCCGCGACGACACGCAGGACAAGGTGCAGGGCCTGACCGTGGGCGGCGACGACTACGTCACCAAGCCGTTCAGCCTGGAGGAGGTCGTGGCCCGCATCCGCGCCGTCCTGCGGCGCACCCACACGGGCGAGCCCGACAACGACGACGCCGTCGTGCGCGTCGGCGACCTCGAGCTCGACGAGGACTCGCACGAGGTCCGTCGCGCCGGCGTCGAGGTGGACCTCTCCCCCACCGAGTTCAAGCTGCTGCGCTACCTCATGCTCAATGCCGGCCGCGTGCTGTCCAAGGCGCAGATCCTCGACCACGTGTGGCAGTACGACTGGGGCGGCGACGCCAACATCGTCGAGTCCTACATCTCCTACCTGCGCCGCAAGATCGACAACCTCTCCGTCACCGGCCCGGACGGTAAGGACGTCGACCTGCCGCCGCTGATCCACACCAAGCGCGGCGTGGGCTACCTGCTGCGCGCGCCCCAGGCGCCGCGATGAGCACGTCGTCGCCGGGTGCACCGGGGAGGACGGCCGACCCGACGAGCGTGGGCACGACGGCGGACGGCCGGGCGCTGCCCGCCGACCCGCGGTCCGCCCCGGCGGCGCCCGTCGCGGACTCGGACGCGTCGTCCCCCCGCTGGACGTGGATGGAGCGGCTGCCCCTGCGCACCCGGCTCGTCGCGATCACTGTGCTCGTGCTCGCGGCGGGGCTGGTCCTCGCGGCCGTCGTGACGCGGGTCGTCGTGTCGGGGTACCTCGTCGACCAGACGGACGACCAGCTCCAGCAGTCCGCCACTGGGGTCGCGAAGATGACCCTCAACACGTCCGGCGACATGGTGCAGCGCGCCCCCAGCGAGTATGTCGTCATCCTGCGCGACATCGACGGGGCCACGTCGGAACCGATGGTGTGGCCTGCGACAAGGGAGAGGTTCGGCACCCCCGAGATTCCTGACGAGCCGGTCTCCGCCGTGGTCGAGCGCGGCCCCGACCCCTTCACCGTCGGGTCGACGGGCGGGAGGGAGCCGGGAGACTGGCGAATCGTCGCCCTCCCGTACACGTCGTCGGGCAGCGTCCAGGGCGCCGCGTACGTCGCGCTTCCCCTCGCCGGCGTGCAGCAGACGGTCGCGTACCTCACCCGGTCCCTGCTCTTCTCGGCCCTCGGCATCGTCATCGTGGGCGGCGCGATCTCGTTCCTCCTCGTGCACCGGTCGCTGCGGCCGCTGCGGCGGATCGAGGCGACGGCCGCGAAGATCGCCGACGGCGACCTCTCGCAGCGCATCCCGGAGCGCCCGCCGTCCACCGAGGTGGGCTCGCTCTCCCTGTCGCTGAACACGATGCTCGCGCAGATCGAGCGCGCGTTCTCCGCCCAGGAGGAGTCGGAGCGCCGCATGCGCCGCTTCGTCTCGGACGCGAGCCACGAGCTGCGCACGCCACTGGCCACGGTCAAGGGCTACGGCGAGCTGTACCGCATGGGCGCGCTCGACACCCCCGAGAAGATCGACGACACGATGGCCCGCATCGAGGACTCCGCGCGACGCATGAGCACGCTCGTCACCGACCTGCTCGTGCTCGCGCGGCTCGACGAGGGACGCCCGATGCGACGCGAGGACGTGGACCTGGTGCCGATGGCCCGCGACGCCGCGCAGGACCTGCACGCGCTGGACCCCACGCGCGAGGTCGTCGTGACGGGCCTGCGCGACGGCGAGGAGCCGTCGGGCGACGCCCGGGTCACGGGCGACCGCGACCGGCTGCGGCAGGTGCTGACCAACCTGGTCGGGAACGTGGCGCGGCACACACCGGCCGGGTCGCCGGCCGAGATCGCCGTGGGCCCAGGACCCGACGGCGGCGCCGTGATGGAGGTGCGCGACCACGGCGCGGGCATCGCGCCGGAGCAGGCCGAGCGCGTCTTCGAGCGGTTCTACCGGGCCGACTCGTCGCGCAACCGCGAGTCGGGCGGGTCCGGGCTGGGCATGGCGATCGTCGCCGCGATCGTGGGCGCCCACCACGGGCACGTGTCGGTGAGCGAGACGCCGGGCGGCGGCCTGACGGTGCGTGTTCAGCTGCCCCCGCCGGACGGCTACGATGGCGCGTCGTCTTCGTCCGCCTGACCGGCGTGGTCGGGCTGCGGTACGTTGCCGCCGCTCGGTCGTACTCTGACGGAGAAGGCAGTCCCAGTCCGTCGACCGAAGGTCTGATCGCGATGGGCGTCATGAGCGCCGACGCACCCCAGTGGTTCCTCTCCGCGTTCGTCCGCACCTGCCACGGTGCCAAGGCGACCGCCGACGAGGCCGAGATCCGGGCGGTCGGGGAGGATCTCATCGAGCGGTGGTCCGGGGCCGACCGGCGCTTCCACAACCTGCGGCACCTCGCCGACGTGCTGCACCGCGTCGACGAGCTGTCCCAGGAGACGCACGAACCCGACCTGGTGCGCCTCGCCGCCTGGTACCACGGCGCCGTGTTCGACGCGACGAGGAAGGTCGCGGCCGCCAACCAGGGCGGCGAGCAGACCACTGTCAGCGCGGAGCTGGCGCGCACGCAGCTCACGGAGCTGGGCGTCCCGGCGGCCTCGGTGGAGCGCACCGCACGCCTGGTGGACTCGATCGCCCGCCACAAGCCACTGCCCGACGACGTCGACTCGGCCGTGCTCAACGACGCCGACCTCGCGATGCTCGCGACGGAGCCGCAACGTTACAAGGCGTACATGACGGACGTGCGGGCCGAGTACTCACACATCCCCCTGCCCGACTATCTCGACGCCCGGATCCGGGTGCTCACCAAGCTGCTGCAGCGCTCCTACCTGTACTTCAGCCCGATGGGTGCCGCGTGGGAGGAGCCGGCGAGGCAGAACGTCGACGCCGAGCTGCACCGCCTGCTCAAGGAACGGCGCCTGCTCGCGGAGAAGGCCGAGCCGTCCGCCTCCTGATCCCGGCAGTGCTCCACAGCCCTGTGGACAACCGTCGCGGTGGAGCGCCCGCTTCCCTAGCGTCGTCCTCGGCATCCCCGGAGCACGGGGCACGGCGACGAAGGAGGACACGTGCGGTACGAGGTCGACAGCGAGCGGGTCGCGCAGGCGGGCGCGGCGGTGAACGGTTCCGTGGTGGCGATCCGCTCCGAGGTGGGGGCGATGATGCGGCACCTGCAGGACCTGCAGTCGAACTGGCACGGCGGCGCGGCGACGCAGTTCGCCGGGGTCATGGGCCAGTGGCAGGCGACGCAGACGCAGGTCGAGGCCGCGCTGGACGCGGTGACGGCGGCCCTGTCGTCGGCGTCGCGCACCTACGCGGACGCCGAGGCCCAGGCCACCCGGCTCTTCGCGGCCCGCTGATCTGCTGCCCGTCGGTTGAGCCTGTCGAAACCGAGGTCGCTGGTTTCGACAGGCTCGACCAGCGAGAGAACGACGGCGGCCGGCCACCCCTCGCGGGGTGACCGGCCGTCGTCGTGCGTCAGTCAGCGCGTGGCTGACGACTCAGGGCTGCTGGATCAGAAGTCCATGCCGCCCATGCCACCGTCACCGGCCGGCGCGGCAGAAGCCGGCTCCGGCTTGTCGGCCACGACGGCCTCGGTGGTGAGGAACAGCGCGGCGATCGACGCGGCGTTCTGCAGCGCGGAGCGCGTGACCTTGACCGGGTCGTTGACGCCCGCGGCGAGCAGGTCCTCGTACACGCCGGTCGCGGCGTTGAGGCCCTGGCCGGCGGGGAGGTCCTTGACCTTCTCCGCCACGACGCCGCCCTCGAGGCCGGCGTTGATCGCGATCTGCTTGAGCGGGGCCGAGACCGACGCGGCGACGATCTGAGCGCCGACCGCCTCGTCGCCCTCGAGCTCGAGCTTCGGGAACGCGACGGCACCGGCCTGGATCAGCGCGACGCCGCCACCGGCGACGATGCCCTCCTCGACCGCAGCCTTGGCGTTGCGGACGGCGTCCTCGATGCGGTGCTTGCGCTCCTTGAGCTCCACCTCGGTGGCCGCGCCGGCCTTGATGACGGCGACGCCGCCGGCCAGCTTGGCGAGGCGCTCCTGCAGCTTCTCGCGGTCGTAGTCGGAGTCCGACTTCTCGATCTCGGAGCGGATCTGGTTGACGCGACCCGAGATGAGCTCGGCGTCGCCCGACCCCTCGACGATCGTGGTCTCGTCCTTGGTCACGACGACCTTGCGCGCCTGGCCCAGCAGGTCGAGGGTCGCGTTCTCCAGCTTGAGGCCGACCGTCTCGGTGATGACCTGGCCACCGGTGAGGATCGCGATGTCCTGCAGCATGGCCTTGCGGCGGTCGCCGAAGCCCGGGGCCTTGACGGCGACGGACTTGAAGGTGCCGCGGATCTTGTTGAGCACCAGGGTGGCCAGGGCCTCGCCCTCGACGTCCTCGGCGATGATCAGCAGCGAGCGACCGGCCTTCATGACCTGGTCGAGCACCGGCAGCATGTCCTTCACGTTCGAGATCTTCGACTCGACGATCAGGACGTACGGGTCCTCGAGGACGGCCTCCTGACGCTCCGGGTCCGTCTCGAAGTAGCGGGCGAGGAAGCCCTTGTCGAAGCGCATGCCCTCGGTGAGCTCGAGCTCGAGGCCGAAGGTGTTCGACTCCTCGACGGTGATGACGCCTTCCTTGCCCACCTTGTCGAGGGCCTCGGCGATGAGCTCGCCGATCGCGGGGTCACCGGCGGAGATCGCGGCGGTGGCGGCGATCTGCTCCTTGGTCTCGATGTCGACCGCGTCGTTCAGCAGCTGCGCGGTGACCGCCTCGACGGCCTTCTCGATGCCGCGCTTGATGGCGATCGGGTTGGCACCGGCGGCAACGACGCGCAGGCCCTCCTTGACGAGCGCCTGGGCGAGCACGGTGGCGGTGGTGGTGCCGTCACCCGCGACGTCGTCCGTCTTCTTGGCGACCTCCTTGACGAGCTCCGCACCGATCTTCTCGTACGGGTCGTCGAGCTCGATCTCCTTGGCGATGGAGACACCGTCGTTGGTGATCGTGGGGGCGCCCCACTTCTTGTCCAGGACGACGTTGCGACCCTTGGGGCCGAGCGTGACCTTCACGGTGTCGGCGAGCTGGTTGAGCCCGCGCTCCATGCTTCGACGAGCTACCTCGTCGAACGCGATGATCTTGGCCATGGGGACTGATCCTCCGCTGGTGGCTGAGTTGGCCGGCCGGCGCCCGCGACGGACGACCCACCCCGCGGCGTTCAGGTCACGCACGCGCGGAGGGTCTCACCGAACGACCCGAATGCTTCACCCGCGGCCTGCGAGGACGCCGTCCCAGGGGGGCGGCTGTCACTCGACGACCGAGAGTGCTAACCCATTATTGGCACTCTCGGGTGGTGAGTGCAAGACGTTCGCCCAGGGCGTGCACGTCCGTCCGGACACGACGAAGGCCGGCGCCCGGACGCTTCCCTGCGTCCTGGACACCGGCCTTCTGTGGCGTGTCAGCCTGCTGCCGAGGTCAGAGCGGGCGAACCTGCTCGGCCTGCGGCCCCTTCTGCCCCTGCCCCATCTCGAACTCGACGCCCTGGCCCTCGTCCAGGGTGCGGTAGCCGTCGGACTGGATGGCGCTGTAATGGACGAACAGGTCCTGCCCGCCCGCGGTCGGGGTGATGAACCCGAACCCCTTCTCCGCGTTGAACCACTTGACGGTGCCCTGGGCCATGAACTTCTCCTTGTGCTGCTCGGCCGCAGGGCAGGCACCCCACGGTGTGGGTGAGCCTATAAGCGGCGATCGCGGCAAGGGAAGCATCGCTGTCCGGAATGTCGGCATCCGAGACGGTGTCGCGCAGCGCCGGTCGTCAGCCGACGGGCGTCTTGAGCACGACCCACACGGCCTCGGGGCTGGCGGAGACGTCGTCCGACTCCTGCACGTTCGCCGGGTCGACGCCGAGGGCCTCGGCGACGGCGCTGGCCGTGTCTCCCCGGTCGGCCCCGTACAGCACCGTGCTGTCCTCGTACGCACCGACCAGCGAGTCCGGCGCGTTCGCGGCGGTGACCGCGGTGAACCCGGCCCCCGCGACGACGCCCTGACCGGCGGCAGCCTGGCCCGCACCGGCGCCGTCGTTGAAGACCAGGACCGCCGCCTCGAGGTTCGCCGCCGTCGGGTCGCCCGGCAGCTCTGTCGTCGCGTCGCCGGACTCCTCCGACGTCTCGTCGGACGGCTCCTCCTCCGGGGCGTCCTCGCCATCGGCCGACTCCGAGGCCTCGGGCTCCTCGCCGGCGGTCTCGTCGCCTGCGCCCGCCGGCTGCTCGGCGGCGGGGGGCGTGCTGGGTCCGTCGTCGGACAGGAAGGTGACGACGCCGACCGCAATGCCCGCGAACACGACGGCGACCAGGAGGAACGGCCACACCGAGCTCCACCCGCTGCGCGGCTCACGATGCACACCCACCGGGGTGCCCTCGGGGCCGCGGACGTCGAACTCGTCGGGCGGGTAGGAGTAATGGCTCTTGCTCACGGCGGACAGGGTAGCCGCTCCCGGTGTCCGAAAGTCCAGACCCCTTCAGGAACGCCACGACCTGCGTGATCGCGCCGACCCGTCGGGACGGCTGCCGGACGAGGTCCCGCGACGACCGGACCTCAGCCCTCGCCGTCGGAGAGGCGCCGCGCGGAGCGGGCCCGTTGCCGCGTCGAGCGCATGCGCCGGAGCCGCTTGACGAGCATCGGGTCCTGCGCCAGAGCGGCCGGCGAGTCGATGAGGGCGTTCAGCACCTGGTAGTAACGGGTGGCCGACAGGCCGAACAGCTCGCGCACCGCCTGCTCCTTCGCGCCGGCGTACTTCCACCACTGCCGCTCGAAGGCGAGGATCTCGCGGTCCCGGTCGGAGAGCTCACCCTCGGCCGGCGCTGTGGTCTGCTCGGCGGTCGTCGCGCCCGACGTCGCCTCGGGGTCCGGTTGGACCTCCTGGACCAGGATCTCGCTCATGGCGTCCCAGTATGGCGTCTCAGCGCACCATTCCCGACGACTTGGCCCCGCGCGCCGCGATCCCGCGAACTGTCAGGGCCACGCGCACGTTTCCTTGCACCTGGTCCTGACAACTCGCGGCGCGCGGGAGTTGTCAGGGCCACGCGCACGTTTCCTTGCGCGTGGGCCTGACAACTCGATTGCGCTAGCGTCGCGGGGTGGAGACGACGACGAGCACCCGCCCGCCCCTCGACCAGGTCATGGCCCCGGACTGGGCCGCAGCGCTGGCCGACGTCGAGCCGCAGATCCACGCGATAGGCGACTTCCTGCGCGCCGAAGTCGCCGCGGACCGCACCTACCTGCCGGACGGCGAGCACATCTTCGCGGCGTTCTCCCGGCCGCTGGCCGACGTCCGCGTGCTCGTCGTCGGGCAGGACCCCTACCCGACGCCCGGGCACCCGATGGGCCTCTCGTTCTCCGTGCAGCCGCAGGTGCGGCCCGTGCCCAAGTCCCTGGCGAACATCTACACCGAGCTCACCGAGGACGTCGGCGCCCCGACACCGTCCGACGGCGACCTGCGCCCGTGGGCCGAACAGGGCGTGATGCTGCTCAACCGCGTGCTGACCGTGCGGCCCGGCACCCCTGCGTCGCACCGCGGCAAGGGTTGGGAGCAGGTCACCGAGGCCGCGATCAAGGCCCTCGTGGCCCGCGGCGGCCCGCTCGTCGCCATCCTGTGGGGCCGCGACGCCGCGTCGCTCAAGCCGTGGCTCGGCGACGTGCCCTCCGTCGAGAGCGCGCACCCGAGCCCGCTGTCGGCCTACCGCGGATTCTTCGGCTCGCGCCCGTTCTCCCGCGTCAACGCGCTGCTCGAGGCCCAGGGCGGGGCGCCGATCGACTGGCGCCTCCCCTGAGCGTCGGTACGAGACCGTCGTAGCCGGGGCCTGCCGCAGCTCGTCCTCGGCCGATCGGCGTCGCACCGAGCACCCGGCCGTGACGAGGAGCACAATGGCGGGCGTGACGACGCAGGACCCGACCGCGACCCCCGACAGCACGCCCTCCGACCCGACCGCACCCGGCTGGGCTCGGTACGTCGCGGTCGGCGATTCGTTCTCGGAGGGGCTGTGGGACCCCTACCCGCTCGACGACGGCTCCCCGGCCCCCGGCGGCACCGAGTCGGCGGCTACGCAGCGCGGCTGGGCGGACCGTCTCGCCGACGCGCTCTCGGCCCGCCGGACGGCGGCCGGCGAGGCGCCGCTCGAGTACGCGAACCTCGCGATCCGCGGCCGGCTGCTACGACACATCCTCGACGAGCAGGTCGACGTCGCCCTCGCGGCGTCCCCCGACCTCGTCTCCCTCGTGGGCGGCGGCAACGACATCCTGCGGCCCCAGGCCGACGTCGACGTGCTCTCCGCACGCCTCGAGGAGGGCGTGTCGAAGATCCGTGCGACCGGCGCCGACGTGCTGCTCGGCACGGGCTTCAAGGCCGGTGCCGGCCTGAGCTGGACGCGCGGGCGGGTCGGTCAGTACAACGCGAACCTCTGGTCCATCGCGCGCCGGCACGGCACCCACGTGCTGGACCTGTGGGGCTTCAACCCCCTCTTCGACCTACGCATGTGGTCCGACGACCGCATCCACCTGACCCCCGAGGGCCACCGGCGCGTCGCCGACGCCGCCCTCGTCGGCCTCGGGCAGGAGCCGGACGACGCCGAGTTCGCGGTCCCGCTCGACCCGCTGCCGCCGCAGGCCTTCGTCGAGCGCGCACGCACGAACACCCAGTGGGCGCGCACGCACGTGGTGCCGTGGGTGCAGCGGCGCATCAAGCACACGTCCAGCGGCGACGGCCGCGAGCCCAAGTGGCCGACGCCGGCCGAGACCTGGCCGCCCGCTGGTTGAGCCTGTCGCAACCCACCGTGGGTTTCGACAGGCTCAACCAGCGATCAGGGTTTCGACAGGCTCAACCAGCGATCAGGGTTTCGACAGGCTCAACCAGCGATCAGGGTTTCGACAGGTTCAACCAGCGGGGGTCTCGCCAGGCTCAACCAGCAGCGGTTTCGCCAGGCTCAACCAGCGGTGGGGGACGTGGAGCCGCCTGTCGGATTCGAACCGACGACCTTCCGTTTACAAGACGGGAGCTCTACCAGCTGAGCTAAGGCGGCGGGAGCGCGGCACAGCCTACCGGGAGGGGCAGGCCGTGCCGCGCGACGGACGTGGTCAGCTGCCCGCGGCGGCGGTGACGGCGTCCTGCAGGCCGGCCGGGTCGTTCCAGTTCTGCACGACCTCGCCGTCGACCAGCACGTACGGGGTGCCGGTGAAGCCCTTGTCCTGCTGGATCGCCTGCGTCGCCGAGAAGACGTACTGCCCGAAGGTCTCGCGTGCCGTGCCGTCCGAGATGGCGGACACCACGTCGGCGGGGGCGCCGGCCTCCTCCGCGTACGACGCGAGCTGCTCGTCCGTGAGGCCCTCGGTGTTCTCGCCGGGCTGGTTGGTGAACAGCGCGGCGTGGAAGGCGGGGAACGCCTCGGGGGCCTTGTCCGCGACGAAGGCCGCCGCCGACGCCGAGCGCGTCGAGTACTCGGAGCCCGCCGACCGCGAGTCGAGGATCGAGATCGGGTGGTAGACGACGGTCGCGTCGCCGGCGCCGACCATCTCGTCGATGCTGGCGGCGTTGACCTGCTCGAACTGGCCGCACACGGGGCACATGTAGTCGAGGTAGACGTCGATCACGGGTGCGCCCTCGTTGGTGGTGCCGGCCACACCGTCTGCGCCGACCGGGATGCCGCCGTCGTCCTGCGCCGTCGAGGGCATCGTGACGTCCGCCAGGGGGACGTCGTCGACGTTCTTCTTCTCGCCCTGCTGCAGGATCATCCACACGACGACGCCCAGGGCGACCAGCGCGACGGCCAGCACCGACAGGGTGATGACCCGGTTGCGCTTGTCGCGCTGCTGCTCCTTCTCGCGCAGGGCGAGCGCCTCGGCACGCGCCGCGTCACGGCGCTGCGACTTGGACATGTTCGGGTTGTTCGTCGGCATCGTGTCCTCGAGGTCTTCGGGAGGGCGGGACGGCGCGTCAGCGCCGGACGGGCAGAGCCTACCTGCGCCACCTGGACGTCGTCCGAGCGCGGGGCGGGTCGGTGACGGGTCTCGACAGGCTCGACCGGCGACGCACGCTCAGAGCACGGAGGGCGGCCCACCCATGGGCCACCAGTCGATCGTCGGGTGGCCCAGCACGGGCGCGACGAGGAACACGGTGAGCGCGAGGCAGACCATGACGGCCACGGCGGCCCCGATCCGGCCCGGCGCCACCCGCCCCAGGATGATGCGCCCGCCCTCCCGCGCGCTGCTCCCGGCCGGGCCGAACCACGTGGCCAGCAGCGCGACGACCATCACGCCGGCGAGGACGACGTTGAACACGACGTCCTCGTTCATCCCGCCCACCGACCGGGCCTCCATGTCGTCGCGCGGCAGCACGACGAGGTGTCCGGCGCCGAACAGCCACCACCCCGCCAGCAGCGTGAGCAGCCCGGCGCAGGCACCCACCAGCACCGCGGGGATAGCGCCGAGCGTCCCCACGACCGCGTGCCACGGGAACAGCAGGGTGCCGATCGCGCCGTCCGAGCGCCGCACGCCGCGGTGCTCCCGGCGGCGGTGCACCGCGTCGGCGGACGTCGCGACCATCCGGCACAGCAGCGTGACGACCACGAGGACTGCGAAGCCGATCAGCGGCCGCGTCGCCGCGAGTGCCACCAGCGGGAGCGCCACGGCGAACGCCGTGCCCGTGCGGCGCGGGTGCACCGGGCGCGCGTAGGGCCCGGGTGGCTCCGGCGCGAGGGGCAGCTCCTCGACCAGCTCGTCGTACCCCTTGTACCGCGCGTCCCCGATCGGGATCGCCCGGGTGGCGCCGTCCTGCGACTGGCGCCGGTCACGCTCGAGGGCGGTCATCGTCTGGGTCGGGTCGCCGGGATCGGCGGCCGGGCCGGCGCCGACCGGGTCGATGGAGGCAGGGTCGATCGAGGCCGGGTCGATGGAGGCCGGGGGCGGGGGCGGGGGCGGGCCGACGGGGACGGCGCCCGTCGTCGCCGGGGCGAACGAGGCGGGGGCGGGGACGGCGGGCGCGACGATCTGCGTGGGCAGCGCGACCCGCTCCGTCTCGGTCGCCTGCACGATGCGCTGGGTCGCGTCCGGCTCCGTCCAGGGATCGGCGGCGCCGGCGAGCGCGTCGTCGAGGTCGCGGCGCAGGGCGCGGGCCACCTCCGTGGGCCCCCACCGGCGCGAGGGGTCGGCCAGCAGGGCTCCCGCGAGCGCCCGGGCGGTCCGCGCCGGCAGGCCCATCAGGTCGGGCCGGCCCTCGCGCGAGCGACGCAGCACCAGCTCGGTGGGCCGCACCCCGAAGGGCGAGCGCCCGGTCGCGGCGAACGCCAGCAGCGCGGCCCAGCTCCACCAGTCCGTCTCGGCCTCGGGTGCGCCGCCGTCGAGCAGCTCGGGGGCGATGTAGCCGGGCGTACCCATGACGAACCCGGCCGACGTGGTCCGGGCGTCGCCCGGGCCCTGCGCGATCCCGAAGTCGATGAGCACAGGGCCCTGGGCGGTGATCATGACGTTGGAGGGCTTGAGGTCGCGGTGCACCACGCCGGCGTCGTGCACGGCCTCGAGCGCGGCGGCGAGCTGGTCGGCGAGGGAGAAGACGTCGGCGGCGTCGAGCGGGCCGCGCTCGTCGACCTCCTCCTCGAGCGTGACGCCGTCGACCAGGTCGGTCACGACGAACGCGTACGGCCCCTCCAGCTCGGCGTCGAGCACCTGCGCGACGGCGGGGTGTCGCAGCCGCTGCAGGGCCGCGGCCTCGCGCCGCAGCCGCTCCCGGCCGGCCGGGTCGGCGTCGACGTGCGCGTGCAGCACCTTGAGCGCGACGGCGTGGCCCCCGCCGTCGACCGCCTCGTAGACGGCGCCCATCGCGCCGCGGCCGAGCGGCCGCACCACGATGTACCCGCCGATCTCGGCACCCTCGGCGAGTCCGCCGTCGCGGCGGCGACGGCCGCCCCGCAGGCTCGGTCCGGGGCCGTCGCCGGCCTCCGGCGACACACCCCTCCCCGGGACCTGCATCGCGTCGACCTCGCTCATGGGCCACACCGTAGTCGTCCGCGCACGCCAGGGCGCGTCGTGCGGGGGTGGAGTCCGCCCCCGCCAGGGCGAGCCCGGTACCTCATCGGTACCCTGTCTGGAGGGACGACGTCCCAAGAACGACGGAGTCTCAAGAAAATCAGGAGAGAGGTCCGTTGACAGGTCAAGGATCGTCAAGCAAGCACCGTCGGAAGGGTGGTTACGACCTCGTCGTGGTCGCCAACCGGCTCCCGGTCGACTTCACGGTCGACGACGACGGCGCTGTCGACTGGCAGCGCTCCCCCGGCGGGCTGGTCACCGCCCTCGAACCCGTGATGCGGGAGGCGGACGGCGCCTGGGTCGGCTGGTCCGGCGCCCCCGGCCTCGAGCACGAGCCGTTCGACGCCGACGGCGTGCTCCTGGTGCCGGTGACGCTCAGCCAGACCGACATCGAGCGGTACTACGAGGGCTTCGCCAACGACACCCTCTGGCCGCTCTACCACGACGTGATCTCCCCACCCACCTACCACCGGCAGTGGTGGGACGCGTACCGGAGGGTCAACCAGCGCTTCGCCGAGGCGGCCGCGCAGCAGGCCGCCCAGGGCGCCATCGTGTGGGTGCACGACTACCAGCTGCAGCTGGTGCCGAAGATGCTGCGCGACCTGCGGCCCGACCTACGGATCGGCTTCTTCGACCACATCCCGTTCCCGGCCGTGGAGCTGTTCCAGCAGCTCCCGTGGCGCCGGCAGATCGTCGAGGGCCTCCTGGGCGCCGACCTCATCGGCTTCCAGCGCGGCGGCGACGCGTCGAACTTCGTGCGGTCCGTGCGACGCCTCACCAAGCACACCACCCGCGGCCCGATCGTCACGGTCACCGACCAGAACGGCCGCCCGGGCCGGCACGTGCGCGCGGCGGCCTTCCCCATCTCGATCGACTCGCACCACTTCGACGCGCTCGCGCGCGAGCCGGAGGTGCAGGCCCGCGCCAAGGAGATCCGCGCCGACCTGGGCGATCCGGCGATCATGATGCTGGGCGTCGACCGGCTGGACTACACCAAGGGCATCCGGCACCGGATCAAGGCGTACGGCGAGCTGCTGCAGGACGGCCGGCTCGACGTCGAGCACGCGACGCTGGTGCAGGTCGCGAGCCCGAGCCGGGAGAACGTGGGCGCCTACCAGGAGCTGCGCGAGCACGTCGAGGGCCTCGTGGGGCGGATCAACGGCGAGTTCGGCGAGCTCGGGCACTCCGCCATCCACTACCTGCACCACTCCTACCCGCCCGCGGAGATGGCCGCGCTGTACCTCGCGGCGGACGTGATGCTCGTGACCTCGCTGCGCGACGGCATGAACCTCGTGGCCAAGGAGTACATCGCGGCACGCTCCGACGAGCGGGGCGTGCTGGTGCTGTCCGAGTTCACGGGCGCCGCGGACGAGCTCGCGCCGGGCCCGCTGCTGGTCAACCCGCACGACATCGACGAGATGAAGGACATCATCGTCACCGCCGCGCACCTGGAGCCCAAGGAACAACGCCGGCGCATGCGCCGCCTGCGCCGCAAGGTGATGGCCGACGACGTCGCCAAGTGGTCGCAGACGTTCCTCGGCGTGCTGACCGCGATGCCCTCACGAACGAGCCGCGTGTGACGGGCCTGACCGGCCCGGGGGACGCGACGGCGGCGCAGGAGGCGGTGGACCGCTTCGCCGGCCCTCCCAACATGGTCGGGGGCGCGCGCGCACGACTGGTGGCGCTCGACTTCGACGGCACGCTCGCGCCGCTCGTCGACGACCCGACCGCCTCGGCCATGACCCCTGCCGCCCGCGCCGCGGTCGACCGGCTCGCCGGGCTCGCGGCACAGGGCGGCCGGGACGAGCTGCAGCTCGCGCTCGTCTCCGGCCGGCACCTCACCGACCTCGTCGAGCGTTCGGGCGCCCCGCCGGGCACGTTCCTGGTCGGGAGCCACGGCGCGGAGACCGGCAGGGTGAGCGCCCACGGCGTCGACGCGGTCCCGCTGCGCCTGACCCCGGAGCAGGCGGAGACCCTCGAGCGCCTGCGCGAGGGGATGCAGGACGCCGTCGACGGGCGTCGGGGCGCGTGGGTGCAGGACAAGCCGAGCGCGGCGGTGCTGCACACCCGGCTGGCGCAGCCGGCGGACGTGCGGGCCGCCGTCGCCGCGGCGGACGCCCTCGCCGGGCGGCTCGGACTCGGCGCCATGCACGGGAAGGACGTCGTGGAGGTCGCGGTCGTGCCCACGTCCAAGGGCGTCGCCGTCGAGCGGCTGCGCGAGGAGCTGGAGGAGGGCACCGACCTCGAGGCGCTGGTGCTCTACGCCGGCGACGACACCACGGACGAGGCCGCCTTCGCCGTGCTCGGGCCCGACGACCTCGGCATCAAGGTGGGGCCGGGCCCCACGGTCGCCGCGCATCGCGTCCCGGACGCGGACGCGCTGGCGGCCCTGCTGCAGCGCCTTGCCGACGTGCTGGAGCGCTGACGCAGGGGCCGGAACGATCGTCCTCGACCCGTGACCTGCGGCGTGTCATGACCTATGTCACAGGCATGTACGATCGTCCCGGCGCACCGAGCCAGGCCTTCCGGCCCGAGCCGCGGTGCGCGCGACAACAGAATGTGTCACCGCAGACACGCCAGTCGTGAACGCGCAACGGCACCCACCCACAACGGATCGTCCGGCACGTACCTGCCGGTGGAGGGAAGCACCATGGCTACGGTCACTTTCGACCACGCGACGCGCATCTACCCCGGGACCGAGCGTCCCGCGGTCGACCAGCTCAACCTGCATGTCGAGGACGGCGAGTTCCTCGTCCTCGTCGGCCCCTCGGGCTGCGGCAAGTCCACCTCGCTGCGCATGCTCGCGGGCCTGGAGGACGTCAACGGCGGCAGCATCCTGATCGGCGACCGCGACGTCACGGACGTCCAGCCGAAGGACCGCGACATCGCGATGGTGTTCCAGAACTACGCGCTCTACCCGCACATGTCGGTGGCGGACAACATGGGCTTCGCCCTGAAGATCGCGGGCAAGCCGAAGGCCGAGATCCGCGAGCGCGTCGAAGAGGCCGCCAAGATCCTCGACCTCACCGAGTACCTCGACCGCAAGCCGAAGGCGCTCTCCGGCGGTCAGCGTCAGCGTGTCGCCATGGGCCGCGCCATCGTGCGTCAGCCGCAGGTGTTCCTCATGGACGAGCCGCTGTCGAACCTCGACGCCAAGCTCCGCGTCCAGACCCGTACCCAGATCGCGTCGCTGCAGCGCCGCCTGGGCGTCACCACGGTCTACGTGACGCACGACCAGACCGAGGCGCTCACCATGGGCGACCGCATCGCGGTGCTCAAGGACGGGCTGCTCCAGCAGGTCGGCACCCCGCGCGAGATGTACGACACCCCGCAGAACGTGTTCGTCGCCGGCTTCATCGGCTCGCCGGCGATGAACCTCGGCACGTTCGAGATCAAGGACGGCGCCGCCGTCCTCGGCGCCGCGACCGTCCCGATCGAGCGCTCCATCGTGGACCAGCTCACGGACGCCGACGGCGGCAAGATCACGGTCGGCTTCCGCCCCGAGTCGCTCGACGTCGTGGGCACGGGCGCGGAGGGTGCGTTCGACGTCAAGGTGAACCTCGTCGAGGAGCTCGGCTCGGACGCCTACGTCTACGGCGACCTGCAGAGCAGCGCCGCGGACCTGTCCTCCGGTTCCTCGGACCAGGTCATCGTGCGCATCGACCCGCGTGAGGTCCCGATGAAGGGCGACACCATCCGCGTGGCGATCAAGACGGGCCAGGCGCACCTGTTCTCAGCCGCGACGGGCAACCGCCTCAGCTGAGTCGCACCACCGTCCGAGGGGCGGACCCGGCTGCTGCCGGGTCCGCCCCTCGTCGCGTACCCTGACGATCGCGCCACGCCATCGCTGTGAGCGCGTCTGGCCCACTTCACGGGTCACGAGTGGGCCATTCTCACGCTCACACCGACAGGAGGGCCGTGGAACAGCTGCAGATCACCTCGGCGACGCCGGACTCCGCGCTGCTCGACCTGCCGTGGCGGACTCCGCTGGTCGACTGGCCGGCGGACGTGCTCGCCGCCCTCCCCCGCGGGATCTCCCGGCACGTCGTGCGGTTCGTCCGGCTCGAGGGCCGCGTGCTCGCGGTCAAGGAGATCAGCGAGTCCGTCGCCTTCCGCGAGTACGAGCTGCTGCGCCAGCTGCGCAAGCTCGAGATCCCGGCGGTCCGGCCGGTCGGCGTCGTGACCGGTCGGCTCGACGACGACGGCCAGCCGCTCGAGGCCGCCCTCGTCACCGAGCACCTCGCCTTCTCGCTCCCCTACCGCGCCGTCTTCAGCCAGGCGCTGCGCCCCGACACGGCCACCCGCCTCATCGACGCGCTCGCGGTCCTGCTGGTGCGGGTGCATCTCGTGGGCTTCTACTGGGGCGACGTCTCGCTGTCCAACACCCTGTTCCGGCGCGACGCCCACCAGTTCGCCGCGTACCTGGTCGACGCCGAAACCGGCGACCTGCACCGCGAGCTCTCGCGCGGGCAGCGCGAGTACGACGTCGACCTCGCGCGGACCAACATCATCGGCGAGCTGATGGACCTCTCGGCGGGCGAGCTGCTCGACGAGGAGGTGGACGAGATCGGCATCGGCGACGCGCTCGTCTCCCGGTACGCCGAGCTGTGGGAGGCGCTCACCGGCGTGGAGTCGTTCGACGCCGGCGACCGCTGGCGCGTGGCCGCGCGCATCGACCGGCTCAACGACCTGGGCTTCGACGTCGGCGAGCTGTCGATCACCACCGACATCGACGGCACCACGGTGCGCATCCAGCCACAGGTGGTCGACGCCGGCCACCACTCCCGCCGGCTGTTCCGCCTCACGGGCCTCGACGTGCAGGACAACCAGGCCCGCCGGCTGCTCAACGACCTCGACTCCTACACGGCCGCCACGGACCGGCAGGAGGACGACCCGCAGATGGTCGCGCACGACTGGTCGCAGAACGTGTTCCAGCCGACCATCCGCGCCGTGCCGCGGGACCTGCGCCGCAAGCTCGAGCCGGCCCAGCTGTTTCACGAGATCCTCGACCACCGGTGGTTCATCTCCGAGCAGGCGGGACGCGACGTCCCCATGCCGGAGGCCACGGCGTCCTACGTCGAGAACGTGCTGCGCCACCGCCCTGACGAGAAGGCCCTCCTCGGCCTCCCGCCCGGCGAGCAGGACCCGGGGGCCGACGCCTCCACCTCCTCCGCCGAGCCTGACGCCGCCCCCGAGGACGACCACTTCCACCTCTCCACCTGACCCTCGAGCTGGAGAACCCCGAGCCGCGAGATAGAGAAGCTCGGACGGGTCCGCAACCGGTTGCGGACCCGTCCGAGCTTCTCTATCTCGTGGCTCGGGGTTCTCTATCTCGAGGCGGCCTGGCGGGCCTGGGCCACCTCGTAGAGGGTGATCCCCGCGGCGACGCCGGCGTTGAGGGACTCGACGTCCGACGAGATGGGGATGGAGGCGACGGCGTCACAGGTCTCGCGGACCAGGCGGGACAGCCCATGGCCCTCGGACCCGACGACGAGCACGAGTGGGTCGGTCGCGAAGGCGAGGTCGCGCACCTCGGTGTCGCCGCCCGCGTCCAGGCCGACGACGAACGCGCCGGTCTTCTTCAGGTCGGCCAGGGCGCGCGACAGGTTGGTCACCTTGGCCACGGGCACGCGCGCCGCCGCGCCGGCGGACACCTTCCACGCGGACGCAGTCACGCCGGCGGACCGCCGCGACGGCACGACGACGCCGTGGGCGCCGAAGGCACCGGCCGAGCGCAGGACGGCGCCGAGGTTGCGGGGGTCGGTCACGCCGTCGAGCGCGATGATCAGCGGCGGCTCGCCCGCCTCGGCCGCGGCGTCGAGCAGGTCCTCGACGTCCGCGTAGTCGTACGGCGGCACCTGCGCGGCGACGCCCTGGTGCACGGACCCCTCGGTGAGGTGGTCGAGCTCGGTGCGGCTGACCTCGAGCAGCTGCACGCTGCGCACGGAGGCCAGCTCGAGGATCTCGCGCGTGCGGTCGTCGTGGTCGATGCGCGACGCCAGGTGCACCGCCGTCACCGGGACGTCGGTGCGCAGCGCCTCGAGCACCGCGTTGCGCCCGGCGACCACCTCGGCACCGCCCGTCGGCCGGCGCGTGCCGCGCACGACGCCCTTGCTTGCGCCCTTCTGCGCTTGGACGGTCTCGCGCTTCTCGGTCGCGACCTTGCGCTGGTGCGCCGGGTGGTAGGTGCGGTCCTCGGCCTTCGGCGTCGGGCCCCTGCCCTCCAGCCCCTTGCGGCTGTGGCCGCCGGTACCGACATGCGCGCCCTTCTTGCTGCCGGGCTTGCGGGTGGCGCCGGGGCGCCGGGTGTTGCCTGCCATGGTGTCTCTCTTCTCTCTCCGTAGGTCGAGCCTGTCGAGACCTGGTTTCGACAGGCTCAACCAGCGGGGGTCAGTCGGTGAGCGTCCAGCGAGCGCCGTCCGCCGAGTCCTGCACGACGACCCCTGCAGCCGCGAGCCGGTCCCGGATGGCGTCGCTCGTCGCCCAGTCCTTGTCGGCGCGTGCGACGATCCGGGCGTCGAGCTCCGCGGCGACCAGCGCGTCGAGCGCACCGCGGGCCTTCGAGTCGTCGGCGCCGACCGCCCACTGCGGGTCGGCCGGGTCCAGACCGAGGACGTCGAGCATGCCCCGCAGCACCACGAGGGCGGCACGCGCCGCGGCGTCGTCGCGCGAGGCGAGGGCACTGTTCCCGGCGCGCAGGTGCTCGTGCACGACGGCGAGGCCGGCGGGCACGTTGAGGTCGTCGTCCATCGCCTCGACGAACGCCGCGGGCAGCTCGGCCTTCGCGACCTCCTCGGTAGGGACGACGCCGACCCGCTCCGTCGCCCGCTCCACGAAGCCGGAGAGCCGCTCCCACGTGGCGCGCGCCTCGTCGAGGGTGTCGGGCGACCACTCGAGCATCGACCGGTAATGCACGGCCGCGAGCGCGTACCGGATCACGGGCGCGGACGCCTGCGCGAGCAGCTCCGAGACGAGCAGTCCGTTGCCGAGCGATTTGCTCATCTTCACGCCCTGCTGGGTCACCCACGCGCAGTGCATCCAGCGCTGCGCGAACGCGTAGCCCGCGGCGCGGGACTGCGCCTGCTCGTTCTCGTGGTGCGGGAACCGCAGGTCCAGGCCGCCGCCGTGGATGTCGAACGCGTCGCCCAGGAAGCGGCGCGCCATCGCGGAGCACTCGAGGTGCCAGCCCGGGCGGCCGCGGCCGAACGGGGTGTCCCACGACGCGGTGGCGGGCTCGCCCGGCTTGGGAGCCTTCCACAGCGCGAAGTCGTGCGGGTCGTGCTTGGCGGCGGCCGCCACGTCACCGTCGCCCGGCTCCGGGTTGAGGTCCTTGAGGCGCTGTTTCGTGAGCTCGCCGTAGGCAGGCCACGACCGCACGTCGAACCACACGTCGCCGGGGCCGGTCGAGTACGCGTGACCGCGCTCCACGAGCCGCTCCATGAGCTCGACCATGTCGGGCACCTGCCCGGTGGCACGCGGCTCGTAGGTGGGGGGCAGGACGCCGAGCGCGTCGTAGGCGCGCGTGAACATCCGCTCGTGCGAGGCCGCGAGCGCCCACCAGTCGACGCCGGCCGCGGCAGCCTTCGCGAGGATCTTGTCCTCGATGTCGGTGACGTTGCGAATCAGCGTGACACGCAGGCCCGAGCGCTCCAGCCAGCGGCGCAGCACGTCGAAGGCGATCGCGGGGCGGAGGTGACCGATGTGGGGCGGGGCCTGGACCGTGGCGCCACACAGGTAGATACCGACCTCACCCGGATTCAGGGGGACGAAGTCGCGCACGTCGCGCGTCGCGGTGTCGTACAGGCGCAGGGTCACCGGCCCAGCGTACCGGCCGGGCCCTCAGCCGAAGGTGCGCCCCTCGCCCCGGTACGTCGGCACGACGTCCACCACCTCGTCGCCGCGCACCAGGTGCACGACGTCGAACCGCTCCATGAGCTCGCCGGCCTTGGCGTGGCGCAGCCACACGCGGTCGCCGACGGCGAGCGGCCGGGCGCCCGGGCGGCGGCGCAGCGGCGTCATCACCTCGCCGGCGCCCTCGGCGCCGGTCAGCGCCCACCCCGGCGTCGCCACGCGCGGCAGCCGCGAACGGCCGGCGGGGCCCGAGGCGATGTACCCGCCGCCGAACGCCGTCGCCCAGCCGGGCCCGGGCACCCGCGCCACGTCGAGCCCGAAGAAGGCGGCCGGGCGCGGGTCGAAGGACCGGTACCCGTCGAAGAGCCCCGGCACGAACAGGCCGGACCCGGCCGTGACCTCGGTGACGGCCGGGCCGGCCGACGACGTCTCGAGCGAGCCGGTGCCGCCCGAGTTCACCAGCGGGACGTCGTGCCCGACGGCCGTGCGCACCGCGACGAGCACCTCGCCGCGGCGCCGATCGAGGTCGGGCACGGAGAGCCGCTTCACCAGCCGGACGGCGGGGCTGGTGTCGGGCAGGCCGGCGACCTGCGCCTCGTAGAACATCAGGCCGCGCAGCCGCGCCCCGGGCACGCCCTCGACATGCCGGGCGAGCGCCGCGACGTCGGCCGGGCTCCGCAGCGGGGACCGGCGGGTGCCGAGGTGCACCTGCAGCGGCCCGGCCGTGAGCCGCAGCGAGGCATCCACGTCCAGGCAGACGGCGACGTCGGGCAGCCCGTCCGCGCTCGTGCCGGCCGGCCGTGGCGCGTCGCGCAGCGCCGCGCGCAGCAGGACGAGCTGCGCGACGTCGTCCACCATGAGCGTGATCTCGCGCCGGCCGCGCACGTCGGCGGCGAGCCGGGCGAGGGCGTCCCGGTCCACGGTCGGGTACCCGACGAGCACGTCGCGCACCCCCTCCTGGACGAGCCACAACGCCTCGGCCAGCGAGAACGCCATGACACCCGAGAACCCGGCGTCGAGGGCCCTGCCCACCAGAGACCGCACGCGCACCGACTTGCTCGCCACCCGCACGGGCACCCCGCGGGCGCGGCGCCGCAGGTCCGCCGCGTTGGCGTCGAAGGCGTCGAGGTCGACCACGGCCAGGGGCGCCGTCACCTGCGCCGTCGCACGGGTCAACCGCTCCGTCGGGGTCATGACCGCACGCTACACCGGCGGGTGCCGAGCGCAGGATCTCCGCCCCCCGGGGGATCCGCCGGGGCGGCCCACCGTGGCAGAGTGTGCGCCGTGAGCCCGAGCAACGTCGCCCGCACACGTGTCCCCACCGACCGCACCGCGGCCGCCGCGCCGCTGCGCACCTGGGGCCGCACCCATACCTGGCAGCCCGCGCAGCGCACCACGCCGCGCGACGAGGGCGAGCTCGCCGTCGCCGTCGCGCACGCCGCAGCCGGCGGGTTGCGGGTGCGGGCGATCGGCGCCGGCCACTCGTTCACGGGCGCCGCCGTCACCGACGGACTGCACCTCGACCTCGACCTCCTGCGCGGCATCGAGGCCGTGGTGCCGCAGCCCGCCGGCACCTCCCTGGTCACGGTGCGGGCCGGGACCCGGCTGCACGACCTCAACCGGCTGCTGTCCGTGCTCGGCCTCGCGATGCGCAACCTCGGCGACATCGACCGACAGTCGGTCGCCGGCGCGATCTCCACCGGCACGCACGGCACGGGGGCGCGCCTCGGTGGGCTCGCGACGCAGGTGCGCGGGGTGCGCGTCGTGGGCGCGGACGGCGTCGTCCGGACCGCGACGGCCGACGACGAGCCCGGCGGCGCGGAGCGCGAGCTCTTCGAGCTGGCCCGGCTCGGCCTCGGGACAGCGGGCGTGCTCTCCGCCGTGACGCTCGAGGTGGTGCCGGCGTTCTGGCTGCGCGCCGAGGAGGAGCCGTGGCCGCTGGACCGCGTGCTCGAGCAGCTCGACGACTACGTCGACGACAACGACCACGCGGAGTTCTACTGGTTCCCCGGCACCCGGCGGGCGCTGACGAAGCGGAACAACCGCGCCACGCCCGCGGAGATCGACGCCTGGGCGACGGCGCGGGCCGGCGTCGGCGGCGCGCTGCGCACCGCGGGGGCCCGCGCCCGCGCGCTGCTGGACGAGGAGCTGCTGTCCAACGGCGCGTTCGAGGTGGTGAACCGGCTCGCCCTCGCCGCTCCCGGCCTGGTGCCCCGGCTCAACGCGGTCAGCGCGCGTGCCCTCGGCGCCAAGACATATGTGGCGCCGTCGGTCGACGTGTTCATCACCCGCCGGCGGGTGCGCTTCGTCGAGATGGAGTACGCCCTGCCGCGCGCCGCGCTGCCCGCCGTCCTCGACGAGCTCGACTCCTGGCTGCGCGCCTCCGGCGAGCCCGTGCCCTTCCCCGTCGAGGTGCGCTTCGCCGCCGCCGACGACGTCTGGCTGTCCACCGCGCACGGCCGCGACACCGCGTACGTGGCAGTGCACCAGTACGCGGCGATGCCGCACCAGCGCTACTTCAGCGCCGCCGAGCAGATCTTCGTCGCCGGCGGCGGACGCCCGCACTGGGGCAAGCTGCACACCCGCACCGCCGCCGACCTGGCCGCGCACTACCCCCTGGACGACGTCGCCCGCGTCCGCGCCGCCGTCGACCCCGACGGCGTGTTCCGCAACGACTACACCGACGCGGCCCTCGGTTCCTTGCCGAGATAGAGAGGGCAGACCCGCGAGATAGAGAGGCTCGGACGGGTCCGCCACCGGTGGCGGACCCGTCCGAGCCTCTCTATCTCGCGGGTCTGCCCTCTCTATCTCGGCAAAGCGGGACGACGAGCGCCGTGGCGATCGCGGCGACGCCCTCGCCGCGGCCGGTGAGCCCGAGGCCGTCGGTCGTGGTGGCGCTGAGGGACACCGGCGCCCCGGCGGCCTCGGTGAGCATGGCCTCGGCCTCGGCCCGGCGGGGGCCGACCTTGGGCCGGTTGCCGACCACCTGGACGGCGACGTTGCCGATCTCGAAGCCCGCCTCCCGCACGCGACGGGCGGCCTCCGCGAGCAGGACTGTGCCGGCCGCGCCCGCCCACCGGGGCTCGCTGGTGCCGAAGTGACTGCCCAGGTCGCCGATGCCGGCGGCGGAGAACAGGGCGTCGGCGGCGGCGTGGGCCGCGACGTCCGCGTCCGAGTGCCCGGCCAGCGGCCGCTCGCCGGGCCAGCGCAGGCCTCCCAGCCACAGCTCGCGGTCGGAGCCCTCCGGGGCGTAGGCGTGCACGTCGACGCCGAGGCCGGTGCGCGGCAGGGGCGGCGTCGGCGGCGTGGTGGGTGCCGGCACGGTCACGACTCCTCCTCGAGGAGCAGACCCGCCACCAGCAGGTCCCGCTCCGTGGTGATCTTCATGGCGGCCTCGTCGCCCGCGACGACGTGCACGAGCTCCCCGAGCGCCTCGACGAGGCCCGCGTCGTCCGTCGCGGCCCGACCCGCTGCCTCCGCGCGGGCCCCGAGCTCGTGCGCGCGGTCCAGCAGGGCCCGGTCGAAGCCCTGCGGGGTCTGCACGGCGCGGAGCAGTGCCCGGTCGGGCGTCTCCTCGACTCGCTCGACGGCTGGGCCCGGGCCCGTCGCGCCCGACGGGGCGACTCGCTTGACCGTGTCTGTGACGGGCAGGCCGGGCACCACGGCGCCGTGACCGGCCCGGACGGCGTCGACGACCCGGCGCACCAGGTCGGGCGGGGCGAGGGGGCGGGCTGCGTCGTGGACGAGCACCACGTCGTCGTCCGGACCGGCGAGGGCGAGCCCGGCGGCGACGGACGCCTGACGGGTCGAGCCGCCCACGACCACCCGGACCGGGAGCCGCACCCGGGGGTCCTGCGTGATGACGTCCCGTACGGCCGCGTCGAGCCCGGACGGGCAGGTGACGACCAGCGCGTCGACGACCCCGGACGCGGCGAGGCGGCGGGCGGCGTGGAGCACGAGGGGGAAGCCGGCCAGGTCGACCCACGCCTTGGGCAGGTCGCGGCCGAGCCGGGTCCCCGATCCCGCGGCGGTCAGGATCGCGAGCGTCGTCACGGCGTCACGGTACCGGAACGACGACGGCGACCCCCGGCCGATGCCGGGGGTCGCCGTCGTCGAGCGCTCGTGGCCCGGAGTCTCAGGAGGCAAGCACCTCGTCGATGATGGCGCCGGCCTTCTCCTCGTCGACGCCCTCGGCGAGCGCGACCTCTGACTCGAGGATCTGTCGAGCCTTGGCGAGCATGCGCTTCTCGCCGGCGGAGAGGCCGCGGTCGGCGTCGCGGCGCGACAGGTCGCGCACGACCTCGCCGACCTTGATCACGTCGCCGGACGCGAGCTTCTCGAGGTTCGCCTTGTACCGGCGGGACCAGTTGGTCGGCTCCTCCGTGTACGGCGCGCGCAGCACCTCGAAGACGCGGTCCAGCCCCTGCTGGTCCACCACGTCGCGTACGCCGACGAGGTCGACGTTCTCCGCCGGGACCTCGATCGTCAGGTCGCCCTGGGCAACCTTGAGCTTGAGGTACATCTTTTCCTCGCCACGGATCTTGCGCGTCTTGATCTCCTCGATCAGCGCGGCGCCGTGATGCGGGTAGACAACCGTCTCGCCTACTGTGAACGTCATCTGCAGATGTCCCCTTTCCCAGTCGCCGATTCTATCACGCGGGTCCTGACACCCGGGCCGCCCGCGGGGGCACGTGTGGCGCCATGCGACTACATATCCGCAGGTCAGAGGCCTGCTAACGGCATTGGACACGCACCACCCGTCCCGCATCGTTAGGATGTCCCCGGGCTCTCTGCAGGCCCGCCCCCGAACCGCGCACGGCGCGGGTCGACCCTGATGCCCCGTGCCCGTGAGGCCTCCCGAGCCCCGCGAGCCGACGCCTTCGAAGGAGAGCACGTGTCTCGCTCCGCCCGCCCCGCACGCATCGCCGCCGCCGCCAGCGTCATGGCGGGCGCCCTGCTGCTGGCCGCCTGCTCCCCCACGATCACGACCTTGCCGTACGCCCCGTCGGACGGCGCGCTCGTCAACCTCACCACCCAGGTCCGCGGCATCAACCTCCTGGTCGTCACCCCGGCCGAGGGCGAGCCGGGCGCGGTGCTGGGTGCGCTGGCGAACGACTCTGCCGAGGAGGTGAGCTTCGTGCTCGCGGTCGAGGGCACCGAGCCGCTGAGCATCGACGTCCCCGCCGGCCAGACGATCTATCTGAACGCCGACCAGGACAGCGACCGCGTCGTGGACGTGTTCGTCGACCCGGTCCTCGCGCCCCCGGGCGGCGACGTCGAGGCGCTGCTGTCGGGCGCCGGCGAGGACCAGGAATTCGACCTGCCGGTCCTGGACGGCACCCTGCCGGAGTACGAGCCCTACGTGCTCGAGCTCGAGGACCTTTGACCCGTCGGCCTCACCCGAAGCGGCCGGACACGTAGTCCTCGGTGGCCTGCTCCGCGGGCGAGGAGAAGATCGTCGACGTCTCGTTCATCTCGATGAGCCGGCCGGGCTTGCCGGTGCCGGCGATGTTGAAGAACCCCGTCCGGTCGCTGACGCGGGCCGCCTGCTGCATGTTGTGCGTGACGATGACGATCGTGTAGTCCTGCTTGAGGTCGCCGATGAGGTCCTCGATCGCGAGGGTCGAGATCGGGTCGAGCGCCGAGCACGGCTCGTCCATCAGGAGCACCTGCGGCTTCACCGCGATGGCGCGGGCGATGCACAGGCGCTGCTGCTGGCCGCCGGAGAGACTCGACCCCGGGCGCTCCAGCCGGTCCTTGACCTCGTTCCACAGGTTCGCGCCGCGCAGCGAGCTCTCCACCATCTCGTCGGCGTCCGACCGGCTGATCCGCCGGTTGTTGAGCTTCACGCCCGCCAGCACGTTGTCGCGGATCGACATCGTCGGGAACGGGTTGGGCCGCTGGAAGACCATCCCCACGCTGCGACGCACGGCCACCGGGTCGATGCCGTCCCCATAGAGGTCGACACCCTCCATCTCGACCGTGCCGTCGACGCGGGCGCCCGGGATCACCTCGTGCATCCGGTTGAGAGTGCGCAGGAACGTCGACTTGCCGCACCCGGACGGGCCGATGAGCGCCGTCACGGACTTCGGGTCGATCGTCATCGACACGTCCTGCACGGCGAGGAAGTCGCCGTAGTAGATGTTCAGGTCCAACACGTCGATGCGCTGTGCCATCGTCTGTCTCTTTCTGGTGGGCTGCGGCGGGCGGCGGCTGCGCGTCAGCGCAGCTTCGGGGAGAACCAGCGGTTCACCAGCCGGCCGATGAGGTTGAGCGCGAGCACCAGGACGATGAGCACGAGCGCCGCGCCCCACGCGTTCTGGATCGCGATGTCGGCCACGCACGAGGCCGACTCGCCGCCGGGGCAGGTGGCCAGGCCCTGGCTGTACTGGCGGTAGGCGAAGACCGGCAGCGTCATCATCCGGCCCTCGAAGGGGTCGAAGTTGATCGAGTCGGTGACCCCGACGGTCACGAGCAGGGGCGCCGTCTCGCCGATGACGCGGGCCACGGCGAGCAGGATGCCGGTGGTCAGGCCGGCGAGGGAGGTGCGCAGCACGACCTTGACGATCGTGAGCCACTTGGGCACGCCCAGGGCGTACGACGCCTCCCGCAGCTCGTTCGGCACCAGCTTGAGCATCTCCTCGCAAGAGCGCACCACCACCGGGATCATCAGCACGGACAGCGCGACGGCGCCGATGACCCCCATGCGCACGCCCGGCCCGAGCACGAGCGTGAACAGGGAGACGGCGAACAGGCCGGCCACGATCGACGGGATGCCCGTCATGACGTCGACGAAGAACGTCACCGCGCGGGCGAGAACGCCCTTGCCGTACTCCACCAGGTAGATGGCGGCCAGCAGGCCGATCGGCACCGAGATCACCGTGGCCAGGCCTGTGATGATCAGCGTGCCCATGATGGCGTGGTAGATGCCACCGCCCGGGTCGCCACCGAAGATGTTGCGCATCGACAGCGAGAGGAAGTCGAGGCTGACGCGGGCGGCCCCGCTGGACACGACCGTCCAGATGAGCGAGGCCAGCGGGGCCATCGCCAGGACGAAGGCCCCCCAGATCAGCACGGTCATGGTCCGGTCGGTGCGCCGGCGGCCCCGGTCGGGGGCGGACAGCAGGGCGCGCGTGCGCGCGGTGGCGTCCGTGGGGTCCACGGTCGCGGTCGTGCTCATCAGTTGGCCCCCGAGAATTCCTTGCGGCGCGCCACGATCGCGCGGGCGCCCATGTTGACTGCCAGCGTGATGACGAACAGCACGAGGCCGGTGGCGATCAGCGTGTTCACCGCGAGGCCGCTCGCCTCGGGGAAGTCCAGCGCGATGTACGCGGCGATGGTCTGCTGCTGGGCGCTGTCGAGGATCCGGAACGAGTAGAGGAACCCGGGCGACAGGATCATCAGCACGGCCATCGTCTCGCCGAGCGCACGGCCCAGGCCCAGCATCGCGGCGGAGATGACGCCCGAGCGGCCGAACGGCAGCACCGCGATACGCACCACCTCCCAGCGAGTGGCGCCGAGCGCGAGCGCGGCCTCTTCGTGCAGCTTCGGCGTCTGGAGGAATACCTCGCGGGCCACGGCGGTAATGATCGGCAGGATCATCACCGCGAGCACCACCGTGACGGTCGCCAGCACGCGTGACGTCGGCGACACGGGGCCGGCGAAGAGCGGGAACCAGCCGAACACCTCGCCCAGCCACTCCCACAGCGGCAGGGCGGCCGGCCCCAGCACGAAGATGCCCCAGAGGCCGTAGATGACCGACGGGACCGCGGCCAGCAGGTCCACCAGGTAGCCGAGCACCTGGGACAGCCGCGGCGGCGCGTAGTGCGAGATGAACAGCGCGATCCCCATCGCGACGGGCGTGGCGATGGCGAGCGCGAGGGCGGCGGCGAGCAGCGTGCCGAACACGAGCGGGCCGACGTAGGCCAGCAGCGACGTGTCGTCCGGGTAGCGCGGCACCGCGGCCGCCAGCTCGTCGGAGCCTGCGGTCAGCGCCGGCCACGCCTGCTGCAGCAGGAACACCGCGACGGCGGCCAGCACGGCGAGGATCAGGACGCCGGCCCCGACGGCGATCCAGCGGAAGGCCCGGTTGAAGCCCCGGTCGGTGGTGCGACGACGGCGACGTCGACCCGGCGCCCGCTCCGCGGGCGGGCTGACGGTGGTGGTCACGCGTACTCCTCGTGCTGCAGCTGCTGGTTGAGCCTGTGGAACCGCTGGTTGAGCCTGTCGACACCGCTGGTTGAGCCTGTCGACACCGCTGGTTGAGCCTGTCGACACCGCTGGTTGAGCCTGTCGACACCGAGGCCCTGGTTTCGAAGGCTCAACCAGCGAGGACGGTCAGCCCGCCGCGATCGCCTCGATCGACGGCAGCACCGCGTCGCGGATGTCCGACGACAGCGGCGCCGAGCCTGCGGCGTCGGCGGCGGCCTGCTGGCCCTCCTCGCTGACGAGGTAGCCCATGAAGCCCTTGACCAGCTCGGCCGTGGCCTCGTCGGCGTAGGTGCCGCACGCCAGGGAGTACGACACCAGGACGATCGGGTAGGTGCCGGGGATGTCGCGCTCGAGGTCGATCGAGTAGATGCCCTCGGCGGTGCCCTCGGTGCGCGGCGACTCGGCCACGACCTCCGCGGCGGCCTCGGCGCTGTACGGCACGAACTCGTCGCCCACGCCGACCGCAACCGTGCCGAGGTCGGAGACCTGCGACGCGTCGGCGTACGTGATGGTGCCCTCGCCCGACTGCGCGGCGGAGACGACGCCGGAGGTGCCCTGCGCGGACTCCTGGCCGTCGATCGGCCAGACGCCCTCGGGCTCGTGGTCCCACGAGTCGGGCGCCGCGGCCGCGAGGTAGTCCTGGAAGTTCTCCGTCGTGCCCGACTCGTCGGAGCGGTGCACCACGGTGATCTTCGTGTCCGGCAGCTCGACGTCCGCGTTGTCGGCGGCGATCGCGCCGTCGTCCCACGTCGTGATCTCGCCCGCGAAGATCTGGGCGATGACGTCCGGCGTGAGGTTGAGCGAGTCCACGCCGGGCAGGTTGAAGGCGACGGCGATCGGGCTCACGTAGCCCGGGAACTCGATGACGCCGCCCGCGCCGCACTGGGCCTCGGCGGCGGTCAGCTCGTCGTCCTCGAGCGCGGCGTCGGAGCCGGCGAACGCGTAGGTGCCGTCGCCGAAGCCGGTGCGGCCGCCGCCGGAACCGACGGGGTCGTAGTTGACGGTCGCGTCAGGGTTGGCCTGCTGGAACCCGGCACGCCATGCCTCCATGGCGGACTCCTGCGACGACGCCCCGCCGCCGCTGAGCTCGCCCGAGAGCGAGACCGCCCCGGAGTCGGTCGCACCGTCGGACGACTCCGCACCGGGCGCCTCCGGGTCCGAGCCGCACGCGGCGAGGGCCAGTGCCAGCGCGCCGACCGCGAGGGCACTTCCAGCACGGGAGTATCGGCTGAGCTTCACGTGTCGTTCCATCCTGTTCACGCGGAGGTGGCGCCGGCGGTGTGCCGGCGTTCGTCTGGAACGCTAGGCAGGCAAGGTGGCCCGGGGCCCAGGAGCAGATGAACGACGGGTGAACAGTGCAGGGCGGCTCGTCGCGCAGCGCCGAGGTAGTTTTTCGAACTACCTCAGCGCGTCAGGCGCCCCCGTCGGCGAACTTGTAGCCCAGCCCCCGCACGGTGAGAAGCAGCTGCGGCGAGCCCGGGTCGGGCTCGATCTTGGAGCGGATGCGCTTCACGTGAACGTCGAGCGTCTTCGTGTCGCCCACGTAGTCGGCGCCCCAGACCCGGTCGATGAGCTGCCCGCGGGTGAGGACGCGGCCCGCGTTGCGCAGCAGCAGCTCGAGCAGGTCGAACTCCTTCAGCGGCAGCGACACCTGGTCGCCGCCCACCATCACCGTGTGCCGCTCCACGTCCATGCGGACGGGGCCGACCTCGAGCAGGGGCTCGCCGTCGTCGTCATGGCCGCCCGCGCTCGCTTCCGGCGCGCCGGGCCCGCGCCGGCGCATGACCGCCCGCATGCGCGCCAGCAGCTCCCGGAACGAGTAGGGCTTGGTGACGTAGTCGTCTGCACCCAGCTCGAGGCCCACGACCTTGTCGATCTCGGAGTCCTTCGCGGTGAGCATGATGACGGGCACGTCGCCGCGCTGGCGCAGCTCGCGGCACACCTCCGTGCCGGACAGGCCGGGGAGCATGAGGTCGAGCAGCACCAGGTCCGCCCCGCCGTCGTCGTAGGCGGCGAGCGCGTCGACCCCGTTCGAGGCCTCCACGACCTCGAAGCCCTCACGGGTGAGCTGATATGTCAGGGGGTCCCGGTAGGACTCCTCGTCCTCGACCACCAGGATGCGCGTCACGCGCCTACCTCCTCGTCCGTCGTGCCATGGGTGCTGGGCTGGGGTTCGTGCTGGGTGTCGTCCTGGCCCCCGCGCTCGTGCGGGAGCTCGTCCGGCAGGTCGGCTGCGGGGATCCTCAGGGTGAACGTGGAGCCTTTGCCGGGCTCCGACCACATCTGCACGTCGCCGCCGTGGTCCGCCGCGACGTGCTTGACGATGCTCAGGCCGAGTCCGGTGCCGCCGGTGTCGCGCGAGCGCGCCGGGTCCACGCGGTAGAAGCGCTCGAAGACACGGTCCTGCTCGTCTGCCGCGATGCCGACGCCCTGGTCCACGACGTCGATCTCCACGAGGCCGTCCCGCTCGCGCACGCCCACCCCGACCCGGGTGTTCTCCGGCGAGTAGGCGACGGCGTTGTCGAGCAGGTTGCGCACGGCCGTCACCAGCAGGTTGTGGTCCCCGTAGACGAGGACGTCGACCGTGCCGCCCACCGTGATCGCGATGTTCTTGCCCTGGGCCGTCGTGCGCGCCCGGTCCACGGCCTCCTCGACGACGGCCCGGACCCGGATGGCGTCGACCTCCTGCAGCGCGCCCGCGACCTGCAGGCGCGACAGTTCGATGATCTCCTGCACCAGGGCCGACAGCCGGGTCGCCTCGGCCTGCATCCGCTCGGAGAACCGCCGCACGGCCACCGGGTCGTCCGCGGCGTCCTGCACCGTCTCGGCCAGCAGGGCGAGCGCGCCCACCGGCGTCTTCAGCTCGTGCGACACGTTGACCACGAAGTCGCGGCGGATGGCCTCCACGCGCCGCGCCTCCGTGCGGTCCTCCGCGAGCACCAGCAGCTTGTCCGGGCCCACCGGCGCCACCCGCACCTGCAGCAACACCGTGCCGGAGCCGATCGGGCCGCGTGGCAGCTCGAGTTCCTTCTCGCGGATCACCCCGTCGCGGCGCACCTCCCCCACCAGGTCGATGATCGCCGGGTGCGCAAGGGCGTCGTTGCGCACCACCCCCAGCGCGTAGGCCGGCGGGGACGCCCGCACCACGTCGTCCTCGCCGTCCAGGACGACGGCGGCGGAACGCAGCACCGCGAGCACCCGGACGAGGCCCTCGTCGAGCTCGGCGGAAGGCGCCTCGGGCGAGCGCCGCTGGGCGCGCTCGGAGAAGCGGAAGGCGAGAGTTGCGATCACGCCCACCACCACGCCGAAGATGCCCGCGACCACCGCGGTCACGCCCTGGATGATTCCGTCCACAGCTGCAGCCTAGGTCGCCGGGCGCCTCGCAATCGTCGCGGAGCGGAACTGCTCAGCGAGCCGTCGTCCATTGTTCACCTTCGGCCCGTCCGGCGTTCACCTGACGGCCCACGGCGCGTCCACGGCGCGTGTCAGGCTGACCGCGGACCCCCCACACCAGAAGAGGACTGCTATGCGAGAGATCTTCGAGGCCGAGCTGCGCCAGGTAGGCGACGACCTGATCGAGATGAGCCGGCTCGTCGAGTCGGCGATCCGGCGGGCGGGCGACGCCCTGCTCGAGGCCGACCACCAGCTGGCGCAGGAGGTCATCGCCTCCGACCACGCCATCGACCGGCTCGAGAGCGAGCTCGACGAGCGCTGCGTCTACCTGCTTGCGCAGCAGGCGCCCGTGGCCACCGACCTGCGCGTCGTCATCTCGGCGCTGCGCATCAGCGCGACCCTCGAGCGGATGGGCGACCTCGCCCGGCACGTCGCCGAGATCGCGCGCGGCCGCTACCCCGCCCAGGCCGTGCCCGCCCCGGCGCGCGAGACGTTCGTCAAGATGCACGGCGCCGCGGTGCACGTCGCCCAGCGCACGACGGCGCTGCTCGCCACGCGCGACGTCGCCCTCGCCGCCGAGGTGGAGCAGGACGACGACCTCCTGGACGCCCTGCACCAGGACACCTTCGCCGCGACGCTGGACCCCGAGTGGCCCGGCTCGGCGCAGGAGACGATCGACGTCACCCTGCTCGGCCGGTACTACGAGCGGTTCGGCGACCACGGCGTCTCCGTCGCGCGCCGCATCACCTTCCTCGTCACGGGCGACTTCGAGTCGGAGCACGCGCACACCGACGCCTGAAGGCCGGCGCCTGAACGACGCGGCGTGGGCCGGGATCTCTTGTCGCAAGGCCGGTCGGGCCTGGCGGGAGGTCGCGAGGAACGAGCGACCGGATGGCGCGCCTCGCGACAAGGGATCCCGGCCTACTCCGCCCCAGCCATCCGGCGGGTGAGTGCGACGCGAGCGCGGGGATCCGTCAGGACGTCGACCGCGTCCACCCACTGCTCAGCGGCCGCGGGGAGGCCGCGCACGGCGTCGCCCGCGGCGCTCTGGAGCAGCTCCGGGACGCCACGGAGGCCGCGGAACGGGCGGTCGTAGAAGGGCTCGGTCACGCGCCCATCGAGCGCGGGGAGCCCGAGGGCGCGCTGCCGCTCATGCAGGGCGTCGCAGGCGTCGCCGAGGGCGGCGTCGCGGTCCCGCCAGGACGCCGCCGCGAGCGCCCGCTCGAGGTGCGGGCCCGCGGTCGCCGCGGCCCCCGTGCCGGCGAACGCCGTCCCGAGCCACTTCGGGTAGGGCGGCCACCGACGCTCCAGCAGCAGGCCGAGCCGCAGGAGCGAGCCCGCCAGCCGGGCCGCGAGGACCCGCGACCCGACGTCGTCGCCCCGCGCGCCGGTGCGCCCGACGAACGGCAGCTCCCGCCCGACGCGCGCCCACTCGGCGGAGAGCACGTGCAACCACAGGCCGTCGGGGTACCAGCGGAGGAGATCCCGGATCGCGGTGAGCTCGCCGACGCCGTCGTGGAACACCGGGCCCGCCGTCACCTCCAGCACGGACTGCCCGGTCAGTGCGAGCCAGCCGGCGCCGTCGAGCTCGGTCGTCGGGTCAAGCCCGAGCCGCGAGCGGGCGAAGTCCCGCGGCGTCGCCACCTCGACCCGCTGCCGCACCACGGGGTCCCAGGTGGTCGCGAACCGGACCGGCAGGCCTGCGTGCTCGGCCGGGAGTGTGGCCTCGAGGTGCGCATCGACGGCGGCAACGTCCCCCGCGTCGACGAGCAGCGTGAGCCGCAGCCCCCAGTCGTGATCGCGCGACGTCTCGTCGTCGAGCCCCAGCACGTCCGAGCCGCTGCCCAGCCGCGCCGCCGCGTGCGGCAGCCCGGGCCGCCAGGCGTCGAGCAGGGGTCGGACGACGTCGTCGTAGTAGGCCCGCGCGAGGCCGATGCCGGTGGTCACGCGGCCATGGTGCCAGCAGCCGCCCGCGGCAGCCGTCGGGCACACACCCCGCGCGTCACGATCCGCGCGCCTCTCTCGTCGATCGTGGTGAGGAGAGGGGAACGACATGAGAGTCCTCGTCGCAGGAGCCACCGGAGCCATCGGCAGCCGACTGGTGCCCATGCTGATCGCGGCCGGGCACGACGTGGTCGGGACCGCGCGCAGCGAGTCCAGGCTCGCCGCCGTGCGTGCCGTCGGGGCGGAGGGTGCCGTCATGGACGGCCTCGACCCCGGCTCGGTCCGGGACGTCGTGACGGCCGCCGCGCCGGACGTCGTCGTCCACCAGCTCACCGCACTGTCGTCGATCACGGGCGACTTCCGCCGGTTCGACCAGGACTTCGCCGTCACGAACCGGCTGCGCACCGAGGGCACCGACGCGCTGCTCGCTGCGGCGCACGCGGCGGGGACGCGGCGGTTCGTCGCGCAGAGCTACACCGGGTGGCCGAACGAGCGGCGCGGTAGATGGGTGAAGACCGAGGACGACCCGCTCATCGACGACCCCGGCAAGGAGGCCCGCGAGTCGCTCCGCGCCATCAAGCATCTTGAACGGACCGTCACCGGTGCGACCGGCATCGACGGCATCGTCCTGCGCTACGGCGCCTTCTACGGGCCCGGTCAGGCCCTGTCCCGGACGGGCTCGGTGGCCGGTCTGGTCCGCCGTGGGCGGTTCCCCGTGGTGGGTGGCGGCACCGGCACGTGGTCCTTCATGCACATCGACGACGCCGCCACGGCGACCGCGGCCGCCGTCGACCGCGGAGCGCCCGGTGTCTACAACGTCGTCGACGACGAGCCCGCGCCCGTCGCCGAGTGGCTGCCGTACCTGGCCGAGCAGCTCGGCGGCCGGCGGCCGATGCGCCTGCCGGCCTGGCTCGCCCGGCCGATGCTCGGCCAGCTGGGGACGGCGATGATGACGACGGCGCGGGGGTCGTCCAACGCGAAGGCGAGGCGGGAGCTCGGCTGGGCGCCGCGGTTCCCCAGCTGGCGCGAGGGGTTCCGGACGGGCCTCGGCTGAGGGGTGCCGCGGAGACGACGACGGCGCCGCACCCTCGCGGGCGCGGCGCCGTCGTCTGGCGCACAGCGAGGGCCGGACTACTTGCCCTGGTTCGCGACCGCCGCGATGGCGTCCTTCGCGGCCTCGGGGTCGAGGTACGTGCCGCCCGGGTTGGTGGGCTTCAGCGTCTCCTCGTCGAGCTCGTATACCAGCGGGATGCCGGTGGGGATGTTGAGGCCCGCGATGGTCTGGTCGTCGACGCCGTCGAGGTGCTTGACGATGGCCCGCAGGGAGTTGCCGTGGGCGGCGACGAGGACGGTCTTGCCGGCCTGGAGGTCGGGCACGATCTCGCCGTCCCAGTAGGGCAGCGCCCGCTCGAGCACCTGCTTGAGTGCCTCCGAACGCGGGATGGGTTCGCCGGCGTAGCGCACGTCGGCGTCCTGGGAGAACTCGGAGCCGAGCGCGATGTCCGGCGGCGGCACGTCGTAGGAGCGGCGCCAGAGCATGAACTGCTCCTCGCCGTACTGCTCGCGCACCTGCTTCTTGTCCTTGCCCTGCAGGTCGCCGTAGTGGCGCTCGTTGAGGCGCCAGCTCCGCTTGACCGGGATCCAGTGTCGGTCGGCGGCGTCGAGCGCCAGGTTCGCCGTGTTGATGGCGCGGCGCAGCAGCGAGGTGTGCACGACGTCGGGGTCGACGCCGGCATCCTTCAGCAGGTCGCCGCCGCGCTTCGCCTCCGCGGTGCCCTTCTCCGACAGCGGCACGTCCACCCAGCCGGTGAAGAGGTTCTTCGCGTTCCACTCGCTCTCGCCGTGGCGGAGCAGCACGAGGGTGTAGGTCATGGGGACCATCCTGCCTCCTCCCCCGCGCCGGCTGCACCGCGGGCCGGATCCCGGACCCGTGACTTCCAGATCAGGCGTGCGGGTCAGGCGTCCGGGTCAGGCGTCCGCGCGCTCCAGCACGAAGACCGGGATCTGCCGGTCCGTCTTCGTCTGGTAGTCCGCGAAGTCGGGGTACGCCGCGACGCACCGGTCCCACCACAGCGCCTTCTCGTCGCCCGTGACCTCGCGCGCGACGTACTCGTGCTTCTCCGGGCCGTCCTGCAGCTCCACCCGCGGGTTCGCGACGATGTTGTGGTACCAGACCGGGTGCTTCGGGGCGCCGCCCAGGGAGGCGACGACCGCGTACGCGCCGTCGTGCTCGACCCGCATCAGCGCGGCCTTGCGGAGCTTGCCCGTCTTCGCGCCGACGGTGGTGAGGACGACGACCGGCATGCCGCGCATCGTCGTGCCCTCCGTCCCGCCGGAGGACTCGTAGAGCGCCACCTGGTCGGCGGTGCGGGCGGACGGGCTGGGTACGTACTCTCCGGTGATCGGCATGACCCTTGCAATCGCCCGACCGCTCGATCCATTCCCGGCGAGGTCCACCAGGACGCGGCCGGGGCGTTCGCCGGGGAACCGCCGCAGCCCGAGCGCCAGGATCTTCTCGACGCGCTGGTCGCGGGTGACCTGGATGTGGTCGTGGTTGGTCGGCATGGTCGGCATGGTCACGAGTGTGCCGCCGGAGGTTCGTCAGGTGACACACCAGGCGTTCAGATCCTCCGCGCGCGGTGCACCTTCGCGGCCTGGGCGTAGACGTCGAGCATGGCGGCCGCGGCGTGGTCCCAGCTGAAGCGCTCGCTCGCCCGCCGGGCCCCGGCGGCGAGGCGCGCGCGACGCTCGTCGTCGGCCAGCAGGTCCCCGAGCTCCCGCGCCCAGGTCCACGGGCTGTGGTCGGGCACGAGGATGCCGGAGGAGCCGTCCAGCACCACCGTCTGCAGCCCGCCCACGGCGGCGGCGATCACGGGGACGCCGGCCGCCTGCGCCTCGGCGGCGACGAGGCCGAACGACTCGCTGTGCGAGGGCACCGCGACGACGTCCGCGGCACGCAGGTAGTCGACCAGCTCCTCGCGCGGGACCGGCGGGCGCACGACGAGGTGGTCCGTCACGCCGACCTGGTGGGCCAGGGCCTCCAGCTCGCGGACCGCCGTCGGGCGCCCGCTCGAGCCGCCGAGCACGACGAGGACGGGTACGCGCGACCCGCCGCCGTCGCACCACGCCTCGGCGGTGACGGCGTCGTCCGCGCTGGCGTGGTCGGCCAGCACGCCAAGCGCGCGCACCAGCACGTCGGGCCCCTTGAGCGGCTGGACCCGCCCTGCGAACAGCACGATCCGGCGGTCGGTGGGCAGGCCGAGTCGCGCGCGCAGCGCGTGGCGGGCCCTCTCCAAGGCCTCGCCGGCGCCCTCACCGGCGTCCTCACCCGGGGCGGGCTCGAGCGGCCGGAACACGTCCAAATCCACCCCGGGCGCGACGACGTGCACGCGGTCCGGATCGGCCCGGTACTCGAGCTCGAGGTCGCGGGCCTCCTCGCGGGTCGAGGCGACGAGCCCGTCGGCGGCCTCGACCACCTGCTCCTCCCCCACGACCCGGCCGATCGGCTCCGGCGCGTCCCCGGGCGCCAGGGCCGCGTTCTTCACGCGCGCCATCGTGTGCATGGTGTGCACCAGCGGCACGTCCCAGCGCTCGGCGGCGAGCCAGCCCACCTGCCCCGACAGCCAGTAGTGGGAGTGCACGACGTCGTACCAGTGCGGCGGGCGGTGCGCCTCGGCGCGCAGCACCCCGGCCGTGAAGGCGCAGAGCTGGCCCGGCAGGTCGTTCTTGTCCAGCCCTTCGAACGGGCCGGCGGCCACGTGCACCACCCGGATGCCTGGCTCCACGTCGACGGACCTCGGCTGGGCCGACGACGTCGCCCGCGTGAAGATCTCGACCTCCGCGCCGCGCCGGGCCAGCGCGCGGGAGAGCTCGAGCACGTAGACGTTCATGCCGCCCGCGTCGCCGGTGCCGGGCTGGTCCAGGGGGGACGTGTGCACCGACAGCATCGCGACCCGCGGGCCCGGCCGGGTCTGCCCGGCCTCGGCACTCATCAGGACTCCAGCACGCAGGCGGGTGGGGTGGGCAAGGGGTATCGGGCGACAACCTCGCCGACCCCGGTCGCGGGGTCGAGCCGCGCGGTCGCGAGCTCGCTCGTGCCCTGGAGCGCCACGACGACCGTCTCGGCGCCCGTCCCGTCGGACGCCGCGAGGACGGCGTGGTGGCGCGGCCAGGCGCCCTCGCCGAGCGGGATGTCTGCGAGGTGCTCGAGCGTCGGCGCGCCGGCCGAGCCCGCCGCGGGCAGGCGCACCCGGTGCACCGCCAGGACGTCGGCGCCGCGCACCCCGACGTGCAGGCGGGTGCCGTCGGCGCTCAGCGTCACGTGGGCGGCGAAGTCCCGACCGGCCTGCGCGTCCCCGGCCACCGGCACGGCCGCCGCCGGGGACCACCCGTCGCCGTCGCGCACGAGCACGTGCGCCCGGGCGTCGAGCTCGCCGACCACGACGAGCGACCCGTCGGGCAGGGTCACGAGGTGCCTAGGGCCCGTGCCTGGCGGCAAGACGGCGGCGACGTCGCCGGCACCGTCAGCGCCCGTCCCGTCCGCGGGGTAGCGCCGCAGCACGTCGGCGCCGAGGTCGCACACCAGCACGTCGGGCCCGGCGTCGGCCACGAAGTGCGCGTGCGGACCGGCCTGTCGTTCGACGACGGGGCCGCTGCCCACGCCGGGCCGCACGGTGACGCCGTCCGCGGCGAGGTCGCCCGTCGCCGGGTCGACCGGCACCGACGCGGCGCCGCCGTCGCCGTAGTTCGCCACCCAGACGACGTCGGGTCGGGCGAGCACGTGGCAGGGCTCCGCGCCGCCGGAGGACGTCGAGCCGGACACCGCGAGCGTCGTCGCGCCCGTGTCGCCGGCGCCCTCGACCCGGAAGGCCGTGAGCGTGCCCTCGGCAGTCTCGCCCACCGCGTAGAGGGTGCGGCCGGACGGGTGCGCCGCAAGGAACGACGGGGACGCCGTCGCCACGACCGCGGCGGCCGAGACGACGGTCCCATCCCGGTCCAGGGCGACGCGCCAGATGCTCTCCCCGCTGCCCGGGGCCGTGCCCGCCTGCGGGTAGGTGCCGACCCAGAGCTGCGCCCGAGCGCTCGGTTCCGTCATGACATCAGCCTATGACCGACCCGGACAGGGGTTGAGCCTGTCGAAACCATTGGCAGGGTTTCGACAGGCTCAACCAACGACATCAGTGCGCGGCCTCGTACGCCTCCAGGACGGAGCCGGGGATGCGGCCGCGGTCGCTCACCTTGTGCCCGTTCTCGCGGGCCCACTCGCGGATCTTGGCGAGCTGCGCGCGGTCGGTGCCGCCGCGACGTGCGGCGCTGCGGGCGCCCCCGCCGAGACGCGACGACGTCTTGCGACCGTGGCCGATCCAGGTGGCGAACGCGTCACGCAGCTCGGACGCGTGCGCGGAGGTGAGGTCGATCTCGTACGAGACGCCGTCGAGCGCGAACGTCACGGTCTCGTCCGCGGCGCTCCCGTCGATATCGTCGATCAGGACGATCTGCTGCTTCTGAACCACGTGACAACCTTTCAGGTCACAGAACTACGGTCATCGCCGACAATGCCGCTAACAGGCCGGATTGTCAATATGAATCGTCATGCGCGACGAATCCGTCACGAATTCAGCGTGATTCCGCCTCGGCAGCCGCCTGCTCGGCGTCCATCTTCTCGAGCGCGAGTCGCTCGTTCCGGTCGGCATGCATGATCTTGCGCATCGCGAGCCAGAACAACAGGCCCACACCGACGGAAGGGACCAGCCCGGCCAAGATCGCGAGAAAGGTGTCCATGTCGCTGCTCCGTTCAGACCGGCTTGACGAGCGGGAAGAGGATGGTCTCGCGGATACCGAGCCCGGTGAGCGCCATGAGGAGCCGGTCGAGGCCCATTCCCATCCCACCCGACGGCGGCATGGCGTGCTCCATCGCGACGAGGAAGTCCTCGTCGAGGGCCATCGCCTCGTCGTCGCCAGCCGCGGCGAGCTCCGCCTGCGCCTCGAACCGCTGCCGCTGCACCACCGGGTCGACGAGCTCGGAGTACCCCGTGGCAAGCTCGAAGCCCCGCACGTACAGGTCCCACTTCTCCACCTGACCGGGCACGGAACGGTGCGCGCGGACCAGTGGCGACGTTTCCACCGGGAAGTCCCGAACGAACGTCGGCGCGTGGAGGGCGTCGCCCACGTGGTGCTCCCACAGCTCCTCGACCAGCTTGCCGTGGTTGGCCTTCTTCGGGTCCACCGAGATCTCGGCCTTCTCCGCGAGGTCCGTCAGGTGCTGCACGGTGGTCTCGGGCGTGATCTCCTCGCCCAGCGCCTTTGAGAGCGAGCCGTACATCGTGATCTGCGCCCACTCGCCGCCGAGGTCGTACTCCTCGCCGCCGGGGAGGATGACCACGGTGGTGCCGAGAACGTCGCGCGCCGCGGTCTGCACGAGATCCTGGGTGAGAGCGCCGATCGTGTTGTAGTCGCCGTACGCCTCATAGGCCTCGAGCATCGCGAACTCCGGCGAGTGCGTGGAGTCGGCGCCCTCGTTGCGGAAATTCCGATTGAGCTCGAAGACCTTCTCGACGCCGCCCACGACGGCCCGCTTGAGGAAGAGCTCCGGCGCGATCCGCAGGAAGAGGTCGATGTCATAGGCATTCATGTGCGTCCGGTAAGGCCGCGCGGACGCCCCCGACGCGATGGTCTGCAGCATCGGCGTCTCGATCTCGAGAAATCCGCGGCGGTGGAAGTTGTCGCGCAGGGAGCGCGTCACGCCGGCGCGGGTGCGCACCATCTCGCGGGCGGCGGGGCGCGCGATGAGGTCGACGTACCGCTGACGGACCCGGGCCTCCTCCGACAGCGCCTTGTGCAGCACCGGCAGCGGCCGCAGGGCCTTGGCCGCCATCTGCCACGAGTCGGCGAACACGCTCAGCTCGCCTCGCCGCGACGCGCCCACGCGGCCGTGCACGAACAGGTGGTCGCCCAGGTCGACGTCGGACTTGAACGCGGCCAGCGACTCCTCGCCCACCTCCTTGAGGCTGAGCATCGCCTGCAGGCGGCGCCCCTCGCCGTCCTGCAGCGTGACGAAGCACAACTTGCCCGTGTTGCGCAGGAAGACGACGCGGCCGGCCACGCCGACGACGTCGTCCGTCTCCTGGCCCGCCTCGAGGTGATCGTAGGCCTCGCGGATCGCGGCGATCGAGTGCGTCACCGGCAGGCCCACGGGGTACGCCTCGCCGCCCCGCTCGAGCAGCCGGTCGCGCTTCTCCCGGCGCACGCGCATCTGCTCCGGGAGATCGTCAGGGTCGCTGGAGGGCGCGGCGGAAGCGGGGTTCTGCGGGGAGGTCACCCAGAGATTCTACGAGCGTTCTCCACAGGCGACGTGCCTCGCCCCCTCCGCGGGTAGCGTTGCGACGCGTGAGCGTCACCGACCCGCAGCCTGACCTGCCCTCCAGCGACTTCCCGGCCCCTCCCACGCACGACCTGCCGTCCGCCGTCGAGCCCGGCCTGGACGCCGCATGGGTCGCCCGCACGGTCGAGGTGGCGCTCGACGAGGACCTCGGCGCGGCGCCGGGCCGCGACGTGACCACCCAGGCCACCGTGGCGCCGTCGGCCACGGGCTCGGCGGAGCTCGTCGCCCGGGCCGAGGGCTCCGTCGCGGGGCTCGTCGTGGTCGACGAGGCGCTGCGGCAGGTCGCCAGCCGGCTGGGCCTGCCCGCGCCGGTCGTGACGTTCCACACCCAGGACGGCGACGCCGTCTCCCCCGGGCAGGTGCTCGCCTCCCTCGTCGGGTCGGTCCAGGTGCTGCTGGTCGCGGAGCGGACGCTGCTCAACCTCGTCTCCCGGGCGTCCGGCGTCGCGACGGCCGCCGCCGCGTGGTCGCGCGAGCTCGCCGGCACCGGCGCCCAGGTGCTCGACACCCGCAAGACGACGCCGGGCCTGCGCGCCCTGGAGAAGTACGCCGTGCGCGCCGGTGGCGGCACCAACAAGCGCATGGGCCTGTTCGACGTCGCGATGGTCAAGGACAACCATGTGGTCGCCGCCGGCTCCGTGCGCGGCGCGATCGACGCCGTCCGCCGTGCGTTCCCCGACGTGCTGGTGCAGGTCGAGGCCGACACGACGGCGCAGGCCATGGAGGCCCTCGACGCCGGCGCGGACTTCCTGCTGCTCGACAACATGCCCACGCCGGTGCTCGCGGAGACGGTCGCCGCGGTCCGCGGGCGGCAGGGGCGCGACGGCGTGCCGCGGCACGTCGAGCTCGAGGCCACCGGCAACCTGACCCTGGAGCGTGCCCGCGAGGTCGCCGGCACCGGCGTCGACTACCTGTCCGTGGGGGCGCTCACGCACTCCGCCCCGATCCTCGACCTCGCGCTGGACCTCCGCCCCGCGAGGTAGTGCGAAATTCCGGACTACCTCGCGGGGATCGGGACTACCTCGCGGAGGGTGCCGCCGTCGTCGAGGGCGAGCTCGACGCGGCGCTGCCAGGCTGGGTCGGGCGCGGGGAAGTCCGCGCGGAAGTGCCCGCCGCGGGACTCCTCGCGCGTTCGGGCGGCGTGCACCAGCGCGCTGGCGACGTGGTGCACGTTGGTGGTCTCCCACTCGGCGGCCTGGGGGTCGGCGACGACGTCCGGGTCGCGATGGGCGTCCGACCGCACGGTGTCGAGGACGTCCGCGGCGCGCCCCAGGGACTCGGCCGTCCGCACCGGGCCGGCGCCGTCCGACGTCGCGCGCTGGACGCGGGAGCGAGCCGCGGCCGCCACGAGCGCCGCCTCGCCGGGGCGTGCCTCCGGCTCGGGGGCGCGGCGCAGCTCGCCGTCCTCGACCCGCCGCGCGACGTCGCGGGCGGCGCGGTGGGCGAAGACCAGGCCCTCCAGCAGCGAGTTGGAGGCCAGCCGGTTGGCGCCGTGCACGCCCGTGCACGCGACCTCCCCGACGGCGTAGAGCCCGGGCACCGACGTCCGCCCGCGGGCATCCGCCACGATGCCCCCCGAGTGGTAGTGCTGCGCGGGCGCCACGGGCACCGGCTCCTCGGTCCAGTCCATGCCGTGCTCGGCCAGCCGGGCAGTGATGCTGGGGAACCGGCGGCGTAGGAAGCCCGCGCCCAGGTGCCGCGCGTCGAGCAGCACGTGGTCGGCCGACGTGGCCGCCATGCGCCGCACGATGGCGTGCGCGACGACGTCCCGCGGGGCCAGCTCGGCGAGCTCGTGCTCGCGCGGCATGAAGCGGTACCCGTCGACATCGAGCAGCAGCGCGCCCTCGCCGCGCACGGCCTCGCTGATCAGCGGCTGCTGTCCCTTGGCGCCCAGCCCCAGCCACAGCACCGTGGGGTGGAACTGCACGAACTCCAGGTCGCCGACGACGGCGCCCGCGCGCAGGGCGGCGGCGATGCCGTCGCCCGTCGCGCCGGGCGGGTTGGTCGACGAGCGGAACACCTGCCCGATGCCGCCCGTGGCCAGCACGACCGCCGGTGCCAGCGCCGCGCCCACGCCGTCCCGCGTGCCCGCGCCGCGCACGTGCAGCGTGACCCCGGCGACGGGCCTTGACTCACGGTTCCTGAGCCTGTCGAAGGGCGACCGGCGATCAGGCGGGCCGGTGAGCACGTCGAGCACCAGCGCGTTCTCGAGCAACTCGATGCCAGGGTCGTCGCGCACGGCCTCGATCTGCGCGATCAGCGCGCGGGAGATTTCCGCCCCCGTGGCGTCGCCGCCCGCGTGCACGATCCGGTCGGCGCGGTGCCCGCCCTCGCGGGTGAGCGCGAGGCCGCCGTCCGGGCCGACGTCGAACGCCGTGCCGCGGGCCACCAGCTCGCGCACCCGGTCGGGGCCCTCGGTGACCAGCACGCGCACGGCCTCGGGGTCGCTCAGGCCGCCGCCGGCGGCGAGCGTGTCGGTGAGGTGTGCGTCCGGGGTGTCGTCGGGGTGCAGGGCCGCGGCGACGCCGCCCTGCGCCCACACCGTGGAGCCCGACGAGAGCGCCCCCTTGGTGACGAGCAGCACCCGCGGCACCCGCGTGCGCAGCTCGAGCGCGGCCGTGAGGCCGGCGACGCCGCTGCCGACGACGATCGCGTCGGCGGTGGTGGTCCAGCCGGGGGCGGGGGCGGCGAGCGCGCGGGCGAGCCGCGGCCCGTTCACCGAACCGTCACCAGGGCCGTCCCCAGGGCAGTCACCAAGAACGTCGCGATCACCGGACGGCCGCGAACGGCAGCCCGCTGGACTCCAGCCCGTAGCCACCCGGCACCTGGCCCGGGTCGTCGTCGAGCTGGACGATCCGGTTCTCCGGGTCGACGAAGACGACGGTGGGCTCGTAGGTGCGCGCGTCGGCGTCCGCGAGCATGCCGTAGGCGATGACGATGACGGTGTCCCCCGGGTGCACCAGGTGCGCGGCGGCCCCGTTGATGCTGACCTGGCGGCCGCCCCGCTCGCCCGGGATCACGTAGGTGGTGAGGCGGGCCCCGTTGGTCACGTCCACCACGTCGACCTGCTGGCCGGGGTAGAGGTCGGCCGCGTCGAGCAGGTCGGCATCGATGGTGATCGACCCGACATAGTTCAGGTCCGCCTGCGTCACGGTGGCGCGGTGGATCTTGCCGATCATCATCGGCCGCTGCAGGGAGGCAGGACGCCGGCGCGGGTGGCGCCCGGTCGTGTGCTCGGTCGTGTGCTCGGTCACGTGCTCAGTCGCGTGCTCTGTCACGGGGATTCTCCTGGCCGAGGTCCATGGCCTGGTTGTCGATCAGTCGGGTGGTGCCCACACGCGCCGCCACAAGGAGGAGCGCCGGGCCCCGGAAGTGCGCGGGGACCGGGGACACGGTAGTCGGGTCGACGAGTGCGAGGTAATCCACGTCAACCCCGACGACCCCCTTCAGGATTCCCGAGGCGGCGTCCAGCACCGCGACGGCGCCCTCCGCCACCGCGTCCGCGCCCGCCCGCAGCGACCGGGACAGCGAGAGCGAGAGCGCGCGCTCGTCGTCGGACAGGTACGCGTTGCGCGACGACATCGCGAGGCCGTCCGCCTCCCGCACCGTCGGGACGCCGCGCACCTCGACGTCCACGTCCAGGTCGCGGACCATGCGCCGCACGACGAGCAGCTGCTGCGCGTCCTTCTCCCCGAAGAGGGCGACGTCGGGCCGCGTGAGATGCATCAGCTTGAGCACCACGGTGAGCACGCCGTCCAGGTGCCCGGGGCGGGACTCGCCCTCGAGCACCTCGCCGATGCGGCCGGCCGACACCCGCACGATCGGGTCGCCGTCCGGGTACACGACGTCGGGGGTGGGCGCGAAGACGAGGTCGGCGCCCGCGGTGGCCAGCTTCGCGACGTCGCTGTCGAGGTCCCGCGGGTAGTGGTCCAGGTCCTCCCCCGCGCCGAACTGCAACGGGTTGACGAAGATCGTCACCACCACCTGACCGGTGGCCCCGGCCGCCTCGCGAGCCTGGCGTACCAGCTGCAGGTGCCCGTCGTGCAGGGCACCCATCGTCATGACGACCGCCCGGCGGTCGGTCGGCTCCGGCCCGGACAGCGTCCAGGCGGTCAGCGCGTCGTGCAGCTCACCCCGCGTGCGCACGACGGCGGGCTGCTCCGTCGGCTCCGTCGGCGAGGTCTCGGCGGTCATCGTGGCTCCTGGGGTGGATCGACGCGGTGCGGGTCGTCGGGGTGCGGGTCGTCGGGGTGCGGGTCGTCGGGGTGGGGCGGCGCCGGTGGCGCCAGCGCGTCGAGCAGGGCCCGGGCGGCCGCGTCGTCGATGCGGTGGGCGGCGAGGGCCCGGCTGGTGGCCCCGCGCGCCAGCTCGGTGTACGAGGCCGGGACGTCGGTGGCGCCGGTCGACGCCGCGAGCCCGCGCAGCGCGTCGAGGTGCGCGCGCACGGTGCCGACGTCGCCACGCGACACGGGCCCGGTGAGCGCGGTGATCGCGCCCGGCCCGACGCCGTCGCGCACGTCGGCGGCGCGCGTGGCGCCGTCGAGCGCGGCCGACAGCAGCGGGGCCAGCGCCCGGCCCGGCCGCTCGACCCCGGCGGCCTCGAGCGCCTGCGCGGCCTGCGCCACCAGCACCACCAGGTGGTTCGCGCCGTGCGCGAGGGCCGCGTGATACAGCCCGCGGGCCTCCTCCGCCACGACGACCGGCTCGCCCCCGACCTCGACGACGAGCGCCTGCCCGATGGGCTGGACGGCGGCCGGGGCGGTGACGGCGAAGGTGCTGCCCTCGAGCCGGTGCAGGTCGAGCGACGTGCCGGTGAACGTCATCGCCGGGTGCAGGGCCACCGGAATCGCGCCCGCCCGGCGCGCCGGGTCGAGCACCCCCGCGCCGTACCGGCCGGACGTGTGCACCACGAGCTGGCCGGGCTGCCACGCGCCGAGGGCCGCGAGCCCGGACACGACGTCCGCGAGCGCGTCGTCGGGCACCGCGAGCAGCACCATCTCGGCGCGCTCCACGACCTGTTGCACCTCCAGGTGCGGCACCCCCGGCAGCAGGGTCGCGATGCGCTCCCGGGACTCCTCGCTGACGCCGCTGGCGCCGACCACGATGTGCCCGGCGGCGCGCAGCGCGCTGCCGAGGACGGCCCCCACCCGGCCGGCGCCCACGATGCCGACGCCGAGGCGACCGGGCCGCGCGCCGGGCGGCACCAGGCCGTCGTCCGCGGGCTCGCTCATGGCCGCCCCTCCATCCAGCGCTCCGGCCCGGCGTGCGCGCGCGCCACCCGCGCCCGGTCGGACTGCTCCCCGAGCAGCCGCGCCGCATCGCCCTCGTCCAGGTGGTAGACGACCGGGCTGATCGGGCCGGGCGTCGAATGCAGCGCGAACGACGCGAGCCGCCGGCGGCGCTGCCACGGCCCCTGCACGAGCCCGAGGGACTGCGTCCGCTCGTGCGGCACGACCTCCAGCCGGCGCACGAACCTGCCGCCCCGGGCCAGCAGCGCCCGCCCGGTGACCGCGTACCCGTTGCGGCGCCAGCTCCACGGGTCGAGCAGCCGCGCGCGGCGCGGGCTCGTGACGAACCACCGGTCCGTGCGGGCGTCGCCGGCCAGGGCCTCGTGGAGGAGGGCGAGGGTCTGCTCCGGCTCCGCGAACTCGAGGTCCGGCAGCACCAGCCACAGCGCGGTGAGCGCCTGCTCGCGCGGCCCGACCGGCAGCAGCACGTGCTGCTGCTCCCCCTTGTTGCCGTCGCCGCCGCCGTACCCGGCCACGTTGACCTTGACCCGCCACCAGTCGGGCCCGCGCCACCACGGGCCCTGGGTGAGCGACACGGCCTGCACCCGCCCGGGCGGGATGGTCTGCGCGCGCGTCTCGAGCAGCCCGTGGCGCAGGCGGATCCCGTCCGGCGAGAGCGCGGCGCGGAAACCGAACTCGCCCGCGAAGCGCTGGAAGAGGTAGCCGCCGACGCCGAGCACGGCGGGCAGGGCGGAGAAGAGGATGCTCACCTCACGGGTCAGGAGCACCGCGACGCCCACGCCAAGCAGCGCCAGCACCGCGATCCACACCCCCGGCGTGCGCAGCAGCGAGAGCAGCAGCCGCGACGGCGGCACGTCGTAGACCTGGCGCTCCGGCGCCTCCGGGGCCACATCGTCTTCCCCGTCGGTCGAGACCTGGGACGTGGTTTCGCCAGCAACCACCGAAGCAGCAGGCTCAACCACCGGAGCAGTGCCGGAGCCGCGGGCCTTGACCCCCGCCGCGCGGGCGAGCAGGTCGGCGCGCAGGCGCTGGGCGTCCGCCTCCTTGAGGAAGCCGATCGCGACCCCCGAGTCCGAGCCGCCCGCCACCTCGAGCCGGAGCTCCGCCAGACCGAAGAGCCGGGCGAGCAGTGGCTGGCGCACGTCGATGGCCTGCAACCGGTCGAGCCGCGCGTGCCGCTGCTGGCGGAACAAGATGCCCTTGCGCAGGTGCACGGCGTCGTCGTCCACCGCGTACGCCGTCATGCGCCATGCGAGTGCGGCGTACCCGAAGATGATCCCCACGAGCAGGACCACCCCGAGCAGCACGATCCACCACAGCCCGCGGATCGCGCCGGCGGCCTGGACGGCTCTCGCCACGTCGTCGAGCACCTGCTGGCCGGCGATGACGAGGACGGCGACGATCGCCGCCCAGCCCCGCACGAACGGCGTGACGGGGTGGACACGGCGCCACTGCAGGTCGCGGTGCGCCTCCCCGCTGCTGACGTCCCCGCTGATGACGTCCCCGCCGCTGACAACTCCGGCGGCGTCCCCGGGTACGGGCTCCGGCATCTGGGCGCTCACAGGCCCGCCAGCCGCGCCTCGCCCCGCGCGGTGAGCCGGTCGCGCAGCCGCTCGGCCTCGTCGGGCACCAGGCCCGGGATGTCCGCGTCGGTGCCGGGCGACGCGGTGTGCAGCTGCACCTTCGCGATGCCCAGCTTCCGGTCGAGCGGGCCAGCCTCCACGTCCACGTACTGCATGCGGCCGTAGGGGACGACGACGAGCGAGCGGAACATGATGCCCTTGCGGATCAGCAGGTCGTCGTCCCGCTCCGCGTACCCGATGGCGCGCACCTGGCGGGGCACCAGGAGCACCGCCCACAGCAGCAGGGCCGCCGGGACCCCGGCGAGCAGCCAGAACCACGGCGAGAACAGGATGGCGAGCACCGCGCCGGCGACGATCGGCACCGCCAGGGTCACGGACGTCGAGACGAGCCGGGCGGGGACGAGCCGGGGCGAGACGCCCTGCCAGGCGACGTCCGGCGGGTCGAACGGTCCGGTCTGCGGCGCGGCCGACGGGTCGGGGCCCGCGGGGAGGCTGGTCATGGGCCCATCCTTCCATCCCCCCGGGGGAGCGACATCGACCGTCCGTCGCAGCGGCCGGCGCCGCGGGTCGGTCGGAAGGATGACCCGCCCACCGGTCAGGACGGCAACGGGTCGGCCTGCTCCTTGCCCTCGCCCTCGGCGTCGTCCGGCGGCGGCAGCTGGCAGAACTTCTCGACGACGAGGCCCACCACGCACAGCACGACGGCGCACAGGGCCGCGATCCCGGCGGCGACCGCCTGGTCGCGTCGGGCCTCGATGTGCAGCTGCCCGAGCACCACGAGCACGCTCGCGACGTACCGGCCGGCGAGCAGCGCCCCCGTCAGCGCCCCGGCCTTGGCCAGGACGAACGTGCGGGCGGCCCGCAGCGGGTCCAGGCCCGGCCGGTCGCCCTTCTGGTAGGCACGCACCGCCCAGCCGGCCCAGAAGATGCCGACGGCGAGGGCGAGCATCGCGACGTCCTCCACCCACGCGACCGTGGGCAGGTACACGCCGCGCGACTCGAACAGCCGCAGCAGCCCGGCGCCGCCGACCGCCACCACGGTCGCGACGAGGCCGAGCATGCCGACCGAGGTACGACGCATATCAGCGGTCGACCCCCTCGTCCCACGCCTGAGGACGAGTCTCGTCCCGGTACACGGCGGGATACTGCGCGGTGGGGCCGTCGACGGGTCGCGGCGCGAACGGGTCCGGCGCCGCGGTCGGCCCGGCGACGGGGGCCGGCGGCACGGGCTCGTGGAGCACGGGTTCCGGCGAGAGCGGCTCGGGCACGAACTCCGGCACGTACTGCCCGGGGGCGTACGGCTCCGGTGCCTGCGGCTCCGCCTGGTACGACTTGGACGGGTACTGCGACTCCGGCTCGTACGCCTCCGACGGGTACTGCGGCTCCGGCTCGAACGACGACGGCTCGAACGACGACGGCTCGAACGACGACGGCGCCAACGGCGGAGGCGCGAACGGACCCTGGTCAGGCGGCACCGCGGCCGCGCGAGGCTCGGGGGCGGGCGGCTCGACCGCCCGGCGCTCGACCGCCCGGGGCTCAACCGCCCGGGGCTCGACGGCGGGCGACTCGGCCACGGGAGGCTCGTAGGCGCCCGGCTCGACGCCGGGCGCGGCCGGCTCGGCCGCCGACGACTGCGGCACGGGGGCGGACGGCACCGGGTCGGCCGCCTCCGCGGAGACCTGCCCCGTGGTCTGCGTGGGCCCGGTCAGCCAGTCGAGCGCGAGCCAGCGGATGCCGGCGCGGTCCGGCGCGGTCACGGCGAGCTGCGCGACGGGCCCACCGCCCCCGCCGCCGAGCACGGCGTCGGGCGTCACCTCGGCCCAGGGCACGAGCACGAACGCCCGTTCCTTCGCCCTCGGGTGCGGCAGCTCGAGGTCGGGCGCGTGGGCGACCAGCGTGCCGTACTGCACGATGTCGACGTCGAGCGTGCGCGGCCCCCACCGATCCTCGCGGACGCGACCGTGCTGGGCCTCGACCTGCTGGACCCCGCGCAGCAGGTCCCGCGGCGACAGCGTGGTGCGCACCACGAGCACGGCGTTGAGGTAGTCCGGCTGCTCCGGCCCGCCCACGGCCGCAGTGCGGGCCAGCGGCGAGACCTCCATGACCTGGACGCCCGGGACGCGGTCGACGTCCGTCACCGCCTGGCGGAGCGTGACCTGCGCGTCGCCGAGGTTGGCCCCCAGCGCCAGCACGGCGTCGACGGGCTCGGCCGGGCTCGCGTCGAGGGGGTCGGCCGGGGGCGCCGCCGGGCGCTCGGGCTCCGGCTCGAGCGGGGTGGCCGCGGGGACCGGGGCCGACGGCACGGCCGCGGGCACGAGGTCCGGCACGGCGTCGATCATCGACCCGGGGACAGCGACGGCGACCGGCGCCACGGGAGGCGTCTCGACGGGCGGCGCCGGTGCCTGCGGAAGGGCGGGCGTGGCCTCGGCCGGCGGTTCCTGAGCCTGCGCCGTCCTGAGCTCGTCGAAGGGTCGTAGGGCGGCCGGCGGCGCAGCGGGCACGACCGGGGGGCGCGACCGGTCGCGACGCACCACGACCGCCACGTCGTCGAACGGGACCGGGATGGGCGCCTGCGGCTTGTGCACGCGCACGTCGACGGCGTGCACGGCAGGCCGGGACAGCACAACGGCGGCGATCCGCTCCGCGACGGTCTCGATCAGGTCGGCCGGCGACCCGGCGAGCACGTCGTGCACATCCTGCGCGACCTCGGCGTAGCTCACCGTCGCGGCGAGGTCGTCCGACGTGGCTGCCGTCCGCGTGTCCAGGTGCAGCACGACGTCCGCGCTGAAGACCTGGCCCTCCACGCGCTCGTGCGGGAGCACGCCGTGGTGGCCGGTCGCCGTGACGCCTGCGAGGCGGATCTGGTCGAGCGGTTGTCCGTCCGGTCCCGGGACGGCTGCGGCGAACGTCACGAGGGGTCCTCCTCCTCAGCAATAATTCCTGACCCGCCCACGGCGCCGATGCTGCGCGCCGATGCGGTCGTCCCGGCATCCTTCACATCCGACGCCGTCCAGGCGTCCGCGACGCGGACGGCGTCGGCGTTCGCCCGCACGGCGTGCACGCGGACCGCCCAGGCGCCGGCCGCCGCGGCGAGCGCGGAGATCGCCGCGGTCGCGGCGTCGCGCTCCAGGGGCGGGGCAGGCTCGTCGGCCGGCAGGCCGCGCGTCCCCTCGAGCAGGTGCCCCAGGAATCGCTTGCGCGACGCCCCCACGAGGACCGGGCGACCGAGGGTGTGCAGGGCCTCCAGGTGGGCCAGGATCGGCCAGTTCAGCACCCCTGCCTTCGAGAAGCCCAGGCCTGGGTCGAGCACCACCTGGTCCGGGCGCACCCCCGCCGCGACGAGGGAGTCCATGCGCCCCGCGAGCTCGTCGCGCACCTCGGCCACGACGTCGTCGTACACCTCGAGGCCGTCCATGACGTCCGCGTGGCCGCGCCAGTGCATCGCCACGTACGCGACCCCCGCGTCGGCGACGACGTGGCCCATGCGCGGGTCGGCGTAGCTGCCCGAGACGTCGTTCACCATCCGCGCGCCCGCGGCGACGGCGCGCTCGGCGACCGACGCCCGGGTGGTGTCGACCGACACCACGGCGCCGTGCGCCGCCAACCGCTCGATCACGGGGATCACCCGGCGCAGCTCCTCGGCCTCGCTCACGCGGGCGGATCCCGGCCGGGTCGACTCGCCTCCGACGTCCAGGATCTCCGCGCCGTCGGCGAGCAGGTCGAGGCCGTGCTGCACGCCGGCATCCGCGTCGAACCACTGCCCCCCGTCGGAGAACGAGTCGGGCGTGACGTTGACGACGCCCATCACGAGGCAGCGGCCGACGCCGGACAGCTCCGGCAGCCCGGCGACCGCCGCGTCGCGCGGGTGCACGCTCAGCGCCCCGAGATGAGGCCGATGGCCTCGGCTCGGGTGGCCGGGTTCTGCATGATGCCCCGCACGGCCGACGTGACCGTCCGGGAACCGGGCTTGCGCACCCCGCGCATCGACATGCACAGGTGCTCGCACTCCACCACGACCAGCACGCCGCGCGGCTCGAGGATCCGCACCATCGCGTCAGCGATCTGGGTCGTGAGGCGCTCCTGCACCTGCGGGCGCCGGGCGTACATCTCGACGAGGCGCGCGATCTTCGACAACCCCGTGATCCGGCCGTCCGTGCTGGGGATGTACCCCACGTGCGCGACGCCGTGGAACGGCACCAGGTGGTGCTCGCACGTCGAGTACACCTCGATGTCGCGCACCAGCACCATCTCCTCGTGGCCGAGGTCGAAGGTGGTGGTCAGCACGTCCTCCGGCTCCTGACGGAGCCCGGCGAAGATCTCCTGGTAGGCGCGCGCCACGCGCGCCGGCGTCTCGCGCAGCCCCTCGCGGTCCGGCTCCTCGCCGACCGCGAGGAGGAACTCGCGGACGGCCGCCTCCGCGCGGGCGGAGTCGTACGCCGGCACGTCCGCGGCCGCGCGCATGCCCAGGTCCGTCACCGGGTCGGTCACCGGCGGTCTCCCGCCGCCGGGGGCTCCGAGTCGGTGCCGAGGCCGGGCCCCGCCTCCTGCAGGTCCTCTTCGCCGGCGAGCGCGGCCTCGTCCTGCGGCACCACGGGCTGGCCGTTGCCGTTCGCCGCTGCCTTCTCGGCGTCGGTCAGCACGGGCCCGCGGGTGTGCACGGTGCGCTGCTCGCTGGAGAGCCACACGTCGCGCGGCTCGCGCTTGGTGATCGGGGCGAAGATCTCGGCGAGCTCGGACTGGTTCAGCGTCTCCTTTTCCAGCAGGCGCAGCACGAGGTCGTCGAGCACGTCGCGGTACTGGGTGAGCACTTCCCACGCCTCGTCGTGCGCCGACTCGATGAGTTTGCGCACCTCGTGGTCCACCATGCCGGCGACGGCCTCGGAGTACTCGCGCGTGTGCCCCATGTCGCGGCCCATGAACGGCTCGCCCGAGCCGGTGCCGAGCTTGATGGCGCCGACCTTCTCGCTCATGCCGTACTCGGTGACCATCTTGCGGGCGATCGCGCTCGCCTTCTCGATGTCGTTGCTGGCCCCCGTGGTGGGGTCGTGGAAGACGATCTCCTCCGCCACGCGGCCGCCCATCGCGTAGGCGAGCTGGTCCAGCAGCTCGTTGCGGGTGGTGGAGTACTTGTCCTCCATCGGCATCACCATGGTGTAGCCGAGGGCCCGCCCGCGCGGCAGGATCGTCACCTTCGTGACGGGGTCCGTGTAGCGCATCGCGGACGCCACCAGGGCGTGCCCGCCCTCGTGGTACGCGGTGATCTTCTGCTCCTTGAGCTGCATCACGCGGGTGCGCTTTTGCGGGCCCGCGATGACGCGGTCGATCGCCTCGTCCAGAGCGCGGTCGTCGATCAGCTGGGCGCCGCTGCGCGCGGTGAGCAGCGCGGCCTCGTTGAGCACGTTGGCCAGGTCGGCGCCCGTGAAGCCGGGGGTGCGGCGCGCGACGACGGCCAGGTCGATGCTCTCGACCATCGGCTTGCCCTGCGAGTGCACCTGGAGGATGTGCTCGCGGCCCTTGAGGTCCGGCGCCTCCACGGCGACCTGCCGGTCGAAGCGACCCGGGCGCAGCAGCGCGGGGTCCAGGATGTCGGGCCGGTTGGTGGCCGCGATGAGGATGACGTTCGTCTTGACGTCGAAGCCGTCCATCTCGACGAGCATCTGGTTGAGCGTCTGCTCGCGCTCGTCGTGCCCGCCGCCCATGCCGGCGCCGCGGTGGCGGCCGACGGCGTCGATCTCGTCCACGAAGATGATCGCCGGCGAGTTGTTCTTGGCCTGCTCGAACAGGTCGCGCACGCGGGACGCGCCGACGCCGACGAACATCTCGACGAAGTCCGAGCCGGAGATCGAGTAGAACGGCACCCCCGCCTCGCCGGCGACGGCGCGGGCGAGCAGGGTCTTGCCGGTGCCGGGCGGGCCGTACAGCAGCACGCCCTTGGGGATCTTCGCGCCCACGGCCTGGAACTTGGCCGGCTCGGCGAGGAACTCCTTGATCTCCTGCAGCTCCTCGACCGCCTCGTCGACGCCCGCGACGTCCGCGAACGTCACCTGCGGCATGTCCTTGGAGACGAGCTTGGCCTTCGACTTGCCGAAGCCCATGACGCCGCGGCTCCCGCCGCCCTGCATGCGCGACAGGATGAACCAGAAGACCACGCCGATGAGGAGGAACGGAATGATGAAGGAGAGTATCGAGCTCCAGAAGCTCGGCTGCGGCACCTCGGAGTTGAAGCCGTCCGGCGGGTCAGCGGCCTCGACAGCGGTCGCCACGGCGTCGCCCTGCGGCTGGACGTAGAAGAACTCGACCTTCGTCCCGTGGTCCTGCTCGTCGTCCTTGCCCGAGTCGGTGACGTACTTCTCGCTCAGCTCGAGCTCGACGCGCTGCTCACCGTCCACCATCAGGGCGTGGTCGACCGTGTCGCCGGCGAGCAGCTCGAGGCCCTGCGAGGTCTCGATCCGGGACACGCGATCCGTGTTGAACGCGCTGAAGGCCAGCGACACGAGGAGGAGGCCGACCACGATCCAGATGATCGGGCCGCTCAGGATCTTCTTGATGTTCATCGGCGACGGGGACGGCTCCCCGCTTCCCTTCCGTCGGGCAATGTGTGGATCACGACGCTACACGCTGGGTGTGGACGAACTGTGGGTGTTCGCCCAGGGCGCGATGGCCGCGTTCAGCTGTAGACGTGCGGTGCGAGGGTGCCCACGAACGGCAGGTTCCGGTACTTCTCCGCGTAGTCGAGGCCGTAGCCCACGACGAACTCGTTCGGGATGTCGAAACCGACGTACCGGACGTCGACGTCGACCTTCGCCGCGTCGGGCTTGCGGAGCATGGCCGCGATCTCGACGGATGCCGGCCCGCGGGACCGAAGGTTGGTGACCAGCCACGAGAGCGTGAGCCCGGAGTCGATGACGTCCTCGACGACGAGCACGTTGCGCCCGGTGAGGTCGGCGTCGAGGTCCTTGAGGATGCGCACGACCCCGGATGACTTGGTGCCCGACCCGTACGAGGACACCGCCATCCAGTCCATGTGCACCGGGTGGTGCAGGCGGCGGGCGAGGTCCGCCATGACCATGACCGCGCCCTTGAGGACGCCGACCAGCAGCAGGTCCTTGCCTGCGTAGTCGGCGTCGATCCGCGCGGCGATCTCGTCGAGCTTGCTGCCGATCTGCTCCTCGGTGAGCAGGATGTTGGCGAGGTCGCCTGAGACGTCCGACTGGTCCACGGTTCACTCCTCGAAGAGCGGGATGGGGGCTGGGGTGCGGGGCTGGGGGTGCGCCGGCCCTGTCCGGGACGAACCGGGCTCGTCCGGTCCCGGCCCGGCAGGGCGCAGGTAGAGCCTGCCACACGCGCGGAGCGCGCGAGCGTCGCCCGGCAGGTGGACGTCGCCCTGCCCATGCCACGAGACAACGAGGGCCTCCAGGGCGTCCACGTGCCGCGCCGTCGTCGCCCCGGGCGGGCAGCCGACGGCGAGCGCCGCGGCGCGCAGGGCCCGGCGTCGCAGGGCCGGGGGCGCCTCCGCGAGCGGCCCGACGTCGAGCACGATCCCGCCGGTTGAGCCTGCGCCGTCCTGAGCCTGTCGAAGGGTCGAAACCCCGTCGCTGGTTGAGCCTGCGCCGTCCTGAGCCTGTCGAAGGGTCGAAACCCCGCCGCTGGTTGAGCCTGTCGAAACCCCGCCGCTGGTTGAGCCTGCGCCGTCCTGAGCCTGTCGAAGGGTCGAAACCCCGCCGCTGGTTGAGCCTGTCGAAACCTGGTCCGTGGTCTCGACAGGCTTGACCGACGAGGGCGTCTCGACAGGCTCGCCCGACGAGGGCGTCTCGACAGGCTCGACCGACGAGGGCATCTCGACAGGCTCGACCGACGACGCCTCGAGCAGGTCGGCGGCGAGCGCGTCGAGCAGGTCGGCGTCGTCGCGCAGCTGGCCGGCCGTGCGCGCGAGCGCCTCCACGACGCCCGGCCCGAGCGCGTCCTTGAGCACCGGCACGACGGCGCCGCGCACGCGCGTCCTGGCGGGCGCCGGCCCGCCGTCGGCCGGGAGCAGGTTGGTGGGGTCGGTCCAGTAGTCGAGACCGAGGGCGAGACAGACGGCCTCCGTCTGCGCCCGGCGCAGGCCGAGGAACGGCCGGCGCAGGAGCCCGCGCCGCCGCGGCATCCCCGCGAGCGACCGCGCCCCGCTCCCCCGGGCCAGGCCGAGCAGCACCGACTCCGCCTGGTCGTCCAGGGTGTGGCCGAGCAGGACGGCGGCGGCGGCGGTCTCGCGGGCCACGTCGTCGAGCACGGCGTACCGGGCCTCGCGGGCCGCGGCCTCGGGCCCGCCGGAGCCGGGCGTCCCGGCCACCCGCACCCGGCGCACCAGCACGGGGTCCAGGCCGAGCGCCCGGCACCGCGCGGCGGCGGCGGCGGCCACCTCGGCCGAGCCCGGCTGCATCCCGTGGTCGACGACGACCGCGCCCACCCGCACCTCGTACCCGGGCGAGCGCACCGACCGACCCACGCGCCGCGCCTCGTCCGCGGTCGCCGCGGCCAGCGCGAGGCTGTCCGCACCCCCGGAGCAGGCGACGAGCACCAGCCCGCCCGGCGTCAGGCCGCCCGCATCGGCCAGGTCCGCGAGGTCCGCAAGCTCGGCGCGCACGGCCCCACGGGCCGCCGCGAGCGCCGGGTCGACGCGTGCCATCTCTTCTCGCCCCCGCACCCGGCCTCAGCCGTGGACGCGGCGCACCCAGGCGCGCGGGTCGGCGATCTCGCGGGCGGACGGCAGGTGCGCGGCGTCGGTCCACACGGCGTTGAGCCCCTCGCGCCCCACCCGTTCTTCGACGTCGCGCACGAACGCGGCGCCGTCGCGGTACTGGGCGAGCTTGGCGTCCATGCCGAGCACCCGGCGCAGCACGACGTCCAGGGCGGGCGCGCCCTCGCCGTCTCGACGCTTCTCGAACCGGGCACGGATGGTGCGGACCGTGCGCACGACGCGCGGCCCGACGGCGTCCATCATCACGTCGGCGTGGCCCTCCAGCAGCGCCATCACGGCGGTGATCTCCTCGAGCTCGCGCCGCTGCTCGGGGCCGAGGACGCCGTCGAGCGGGGTGACGAGCTCCCCCCGCACCGCCCGCAGCGCCGTGCGGCCGACCACCGCGAGCTTCTGTCGCAGCGGGGCGCGCGCCATCCGTACGGAGGACTCCGTGACCCCGTGCAGCAGGTCGCCGACCCGCCCCACCAGGTGGCCCGCGAGCCAGGGCGCGGTGGCGAACTGCATCGCGTGCGTCTGCTCGTGGAGGCACACCCAGAGGCGGAAGTCGCGCGGGCGCAGGCCGAGCGCCCGCTCCACCTGCAGCACGTTGGGGGCGACGAGCAGCAGCCTGCCGCGCCCCTCCGCGAGGCCCACCCCGTACGGGTCGAACTGGCCGAGCACCCGGCCCGAGAGCAGCGCCAGCAGGCCGCCGACCTCGGCGGCGCCGGCCAACCGGGCGGCCTGCGACATCGACGGCACGTCGGCGGCCAGCGCCGTCATGACCGGGTCCGTCATCGCACGCATCGACTGCGCGTTCGCGCGCGTCCACCCGACCCGGTCCACGACGTGCACGTCGCCCAGGCCGCCGTCGGCGGCCTGCGGGCCGGCCGGCTGCATGCCGGTGACCTCCAGCACGTGCCCGACGGAGGCGCCGGCGGCCGTGCGCAGCCCGGCCACGAGCTCGTCCAGCTCGTCGCGGGGGGCCGTCGCGCCGGGGCGGGCGAGGCGGCCCGCGATCTGCGCCGCCGCCGTCCAGTCCAGGAGGGGCTCGGCGGCGCGGGCGGGGGTGGTCACGGGACCACGGTAACCACCCTCGGGTCGAGGGCCGCACCCGCCGGCGCAGGCACAGGTCGGCGGAGGCACAGGTCGGCGGAGGCATAGGGTTCCGCGATGGACATCGCTCTCGTCGTACGGGGCCCGGTCGACGACGCCGCGCTCTCGGACCTGCACGCGCGCGCGTTCGCGAACCCGGGCCAGGCGATCGAGGGCTGGTCGGAGCGACTCGCACGCCACAGCCTCACCTGGGTCACCGCGATCGACCCGGCCGGTGTGCTTGTCGGGTTCGTCAACGTGATCGGCGACGGCGGACAGCACGCGGTGCTGCTCGACACGGTCGTCGAACCCGCACGGCAGGGGCACGGCATCGGGCGAGCCCTGGTGGCCGCCGCCGCCCGCGCCGCCCGTGATCACGGCTGCGCCTGGCTGCACGTCGACTTCGAGGCCGACCGGGCACGGTTCTACCTGGACGCCTGCGGGTTCCGCACGACCGCCGCCGGCCTGCTGCAGCTCACCTAGCAGCAGTCGACGAGCGTCAGCGGCAGCCGCAGTCGGCGAGTTGGCCAGCGAAGTTGTCGAAGATGACCCGCGCGCCGTACGCGCCGCCGTCGGGCACCTTGTCCGCCATGGTGACGAACACGAGGAGTCGGTCGTCCGCCGTCACGACGGTGCCCGCCAGGCTGGTGACGTTCGGCAGGCTGCCGGTCTTGCCGTTCACGTACCCGCGGCCCGGGTTGCCCTGCGCGAAGCGGTCGTGGAGCGTGCCGTTGAGCCCCGCCACGGCGAGCCCGTCGGCGACGTCGCGCAGCGCCGGGCGGTCGGGGTCGACGGCGAGCCCCAGCACGCCCCCCAGCTGCCGCGCCGAGAGCCGCGAGCCACGGCCGAGCCCGGAGAGGTCGACGAGCTTGGCGCCCTCCATGTCGACCCCGAGGTCGTCGTTGCCGGCGAGCACGGCCCGGATCGCGTCCTCGCCGGTGCCCGGCAGGCCAGCGTCGATCGCCACGATCCGCCCCATGACCTCGGTGATCGTGTTGTCGGACCGGCGAAGCATGTCGCCGACGACGTCGCGCAGCGGCGCCGACTCCACCCGGCCGACCTCCCGGGCGGACGACGGCGCGGAGGCGCGAGAGACGTCCCCCCGCACGGACACGCCGCGCTCGGCGAGCGCCTTCGCGAACGTCGCGGCGGCCGCCGCCGCCGGGTCCTCCTCCCGGGGCGCGTACTCCTCGTCGGTGGTCCGCGCGACGTCGACCGCGAGCGCCGCCACGGGCGCGGTGTAGCCGTCCTTGACGTCGGCCTTCGGGATGGACGCGGGCACCGCCGGTCCGGTGAAGAGCGTGTCGTCCAGGCTGAGGGTCACGGTGTCCTGGCCGGTCACGAGCACCTGGCCCGCCACCTGGTCGGCGAGGTCGCCCAGGCCCGCGCGGCCGTTCACGGCGTCCGGGTCGCCGGCGCCGGCGGCGAGCAGCATGTCGCCGCCGCCGACCAGCACCAGGTGGGAGTCGCCGTCGAGCACGACCGTCGTGGGAAGCGTCGTGTCCCCGCCAGGCCCCTCGAGGGTGGCGACGGCGGTGAGCAGCTTCTGGATCGACGCCGGCACCATCGCCTTGTCGGGCGCCGTCGAACCGAGCACCTCGCCCGTGGCCGCGTCGGTCACGAACGCGCTCACCCGCTTGCCCAGACGCTTGTCGCCCGCCAGCTCCTTCACGAGCTTGCCGACGGCCGCCGTCTCCGGCTCGGGGGCGTCGGACGGGAGGTCCGGCAGGGAGCGCTCGAGCTCGGGACCGGTCGTGGCGCCCGGAGCGGAGGGGAAGGGGGCTGGCGCCGCGGGGGGCGCCGCGGTGGTGAGCATGCCGGGGACGACGTCGTAGGCGTCCGCGACGAGGTATCCGCTGAAGAGCACGACCACTGTCGTGACGGTGGCGCCGACGCTCGCCCGCCACCCCATGCGGCCCCTCCTCGTGTCGGTGAGCATCGTCACAGATCGGGTCCCGTGCCGTGCTCAGTGCGTATCATCCCACGTCCCGGGGCGGCTCGGCGCCAGCCCACGAGCCGGTTTGCGGGCCCCTCGTGGCACACTTTGACAGGGCGTCTGCACCGGGCATGCCCGCCACCGAGCATGGAGGAACAGTGGAGTTCGACGTCACGATCGAGATCCCGAAGGGCCAGCGCAACAAGTACGAGGTCGACCACGCGTCCGGTCGCATCCGCCTCGACCGCATGCTCTTCACCTCCACCCGCTACCCGGACGACTACGGGTTCATCGAGGGCACCCTCGGCGAGGACGGCGACCCGCTGGACGCGCTCGTGCTACTCGAGGAGCCGACCTTCCCCGGCTGCCTGATCCGCTGCCGCGCCCTGGGCATGTTCCGCATGCGCGACGAGGCCGGCGGCGACGACAAGGTGCTGTGCGTCCCCACCGGCGACCAGCGCGCGGCGTGGCGCCAGGACATCGACGACGTCTCCGACTTCCACCGCCTGGAGATCCAGCACTTCTTCGAGGTCTACAAGGACCTCGAGCCCGGCAAGTCCGTCGAGGGCGCCCACTGGGTCGGTCGCGAGGACGCCCAGGCCGAGGTCGTGCGCTCCTTCCAGCGCGCCAAGGACACCGGCTACTACGACGGCCACTGATTCACCTCAGGGCCGCCGTCTGCCGACCTGATCTGTTTCAGGCGCTCGCGTACGGCGCCATGACCTCCTCCAGGCGCGCGGCCTCAGCGGCGTCGGCGAACGACGCGACGTCGACGGGGCGGCCGCGGTCGATCGCGGTGAGCGCGTCGGCGGGTGGCACCTCGATCAGGGCGAGGATCGGCTCGATCGCGCGGCTCACCGGCTGCGCGGCGAGCCCCATCACCCGGGACAGGGCGCGCGCCGGCCACGGGAGACCGGTGGCGGCGGTCCGGGTGTACCCCGGGTGCGCCAGCACGTACCGGGCCCGACGGGGCGGGGTCGCGCCCGCGTGCGCGACGGCGAGCAGCTCGGCCGCCCGCCCGCCCTGCTTGGTTGCCTCGGCGACGCGGTAGCCGCGCTCGAGCATGAGGTCGTCCCAGTGCATCCGGCCGTGCACGACCCCGACGCCGTTGAGGCTCACGATCACCGGCCGCTCCGCCCGGTCGAGCTGCGGTGCGAGCCCCTCGCCGAGGATCCGGCGCGCGAGGTAGTACAGGGACAGCGAGACCTCGACGCCCTCGGGGGTGGCGCGCCGACGCAGCTGCGGCGCGTATGCGGTGACGACCAGCGCGTCGACGGCGTCATGCCGCTCCTGCACGCGCTCCACGACGTCCCAGGTCCCCGCGGCGGTCGTGAGGTCTCCCGCCACGAAGCCTGCCCGGTCGTCGGCGCCCGCGGCTCTGGCCCGCGCGAGGAACGCCGCCCCGCGCCGCGGGTCACGACCGACGACGGTCACCGCGTCCCCGGCGTCCAGCCGGGCGAGCGCGATGCCGAGCCCGAGCCCGGCCGTGCCGCCCGCGACGACCGTCGTCCTGCGTGTCCCCAGCGGCGTTCGCGCGGGTCGCGCCGGTCGCGCCGTTCGTGCCGGTCGTGCCGGTCGTGCCGGTCGTGTCCCCGCCGCCCTTCGTCGTGCCCATGTGCGCTCCCTCGTCGTGGCCCGGACCGCGGCGGCCCCGGCAGTGCCGTCGACGCTAGGGAGCGCGCCCTCGACAAGTCAACGAGTGATGACTTAGCGTCGTGGGCATGGTCGTACGACGGGACAAGGAAGCCACGCGGGCCCGGCTGCTGCTGGCCGCAAGCCGGCGGTTCGCCGAGCACGGGTACGCGGGCACCAGCGTGCGGGCCGTCGCGGCCGACGCCGGCGTCGACGCCGCGCTCGTCTTCCGGTACTTCGGCTCGAAGGACGGGCTCTTCGTGGCCGCCACCGCGGACGAGGACCCCCAGAGCGCGCTCGGCCTCCCCCCGCAGGAGTTCGTGGACCGGCTCTTGTCCCTCGTCGCCTTCCCGCCCGACGGCGCCCGACCCCTGGCGGCGCTGCTGCGCTCGGGCGGCCGCGCCGCCGGCGAGGCCCGCCTGCAGGCCGCGGTCTGCGGGCCCTACCTCGACGAGCTCGCCGGGGAGCTCGACGGCGAGGACGCAGAGCTGCGCGCCGAGCTCCTCGTCGCCTGGGTGCTGGGCGTCGCGGTCATGCGTGGCATCGTGCCGGGCACGCTGCTCGGCCGCGTCGAGCAGGACGCGCTCGCCCCGCGCTCCGCCGCCGTGGTGCGTGCCCTCGCCGACCCGGAGGCCGGCGGGGCCGATCGCTCCCGCGGACGTCTACGGTGAGCCCATGCTTGCTGCCGTGATCCACGACGCCCGCGACGTCCGCGTCGAGGAGCGCCCGGACCCCCGGATCCTCACCCCTCACGACGCCGTGGTCCGCGTCGTCGCCGCCTGCGTGTGCGGCTCCGACCTCTGGCCGTACCGCGGCGTCACCCCTGTCCGGAAGCCCCGCCCCATCGGGCACGAGCTGGTGGGCGTCGTCGAGGAGCTGGGCGCGGAGGTGACCTCCGCGGAGGTGGGTGACTTCGTGATCCTGCCGTTCACGATGAGCTGTGGCGTCTGCCAGGCATGCCGCGCCGGCTACCCCGCCGCCTGCGACCTGGTGACCGGCTTCGGCTCGACGGACCGCGAGGGTCACCCGGTCGACGGCGCGCAGGGCGAGCGCGTGCGGATCCCCCTCGCGCAGCACTCGCTGTTCCCCGTGGGCCGCACCGAGGCCGAGCTCGAGGCCGCGGGCCTCGTCCCGCACCTGCTGTCCCTCGCCGACGTGATGTCCACCGGCTACCACGCGGCGTTCTCCGCCCACGTCTCCGACGGCGACACCGTCGTCGTGGTGGGCGACGGCGCGGTCGGGCTGTCGGGCGTGATCGCGGCCCGGCTGCTCGGCGCGGAGCGCGTGGTCGCGATGAGCCGGCACGACGACCGCGCCGCGCTCGCCCGGGAGTTCGGCGCGACGGACGTGGTCGCCGAGCGTGGCGAGGAGGGGCTCGCCGCCGTGCGCGACCTGCTGGGCGGGAACCTCGCCGACGCGGCCCTGGAGTGCGTGGGTACCAAGCAGTCGATGGACACCGCGCTCGACGTCGTGCGCGGCGGTGGTCGCATCGGCTTCGTCGGAGTGCCGAACGGCGGGCCGGAGCTGAGCGTGCGGCGGCTCTTCGACCGCAACCTCACCATCGGCGGCGGCATGGCGTCCGCGCGCCGCTACATGGAGACGCTGCTGCCCGAGGTCATGTCCGGCGCGATCCGGCCCGGGAAGGTCTTCGACCTCGAGCTGCCGCTCGCCGACGTCGCCGAGGCGTACGCCGCGATGGACGAGCGCCGCGCCACCAAGGTGCTGCTCCGGCCGTAACGCACCCGATGATCGACATCGCCGGCTCATGACCGACGGCGGGCGCGTGCACCAGTTGACGATGGTCTGGCCGGCCCACGATCGCACCCACAACGGCTCAGGGGCGGCCGGCGTACGGCATGACCTCGGCCCAGCGGATCGGCGTCTCCCGGACGGTGAGGCCGGGGCGCGGGGCCTCGACCATCTTGCCGCCGCCCGCGTAGACCGCGACGTGCCGGATGGTCGACGGGTCGGACGTGTCGTTGGCGTAGAAGATGAGGTCGCCCGGCCGCATGGTGTCGTACGAGACCTTGCCGACGGTGAGGTACTGGGACCGCGAGGTGCGCGTGATCCACACGCCGGCCGCGTTCCACGCCCCCGAGGTCAGGCCCGAACAGTCGTAACCCGGGTTGCCGTCGCCGCCCCACTGGTACGCGGTGCCGATCTTCGAGCGCGCCCACGACAGCGCCTCGCGCCCCTGCGCCGCGCTGCCCTGCCCGACGCCGCTGACCGGCGGCGTCTCGGTCTCGGGCTCCGGCTCGCGGGTCCGGGTCGGCTCCGGTTCCGGGGTCTCGTCGGCCCGGTCGCCGTCACCCTGCCCGCCGCCCCCGGACGACGACCCCTCGTCCGACCCGCCGGCGTCCCGCTCCGGCTGGGCGGCGGGCTCGTCCGCGGACTCGTCGGCGGGCGATGACGGCGCGTCGTCCTGCGGCGCGGGCTCGTCGGCGGGGGTCGACGTCGCCGCGTCCTGCGCCGCCTGACGGGCCGCCGCCTCCCGCGCGGCCGCGGCGCGCGCCTGCCGTTCCTCCTCGCGTTGCCGCTCGAGCTCGACGGTCGTGCTGCGCAGGTCGGCGAGGCGCGTGAACAGCCGGTCGCGCTCCTGCTCGGCCGCCGCCGTCCGGGCGGCCAGGTCGTCGGCGGTGCGCTGCGCGGTGGCGAACGCGGCCTCGGCGGCCTCGCTGGCCTCCTGCTGCTCGGCGCGGGCGGCCGCCCAGCGCGCGTCGGCGTTGCGCGCCGTGGCGCGGAGGTCCGCCTGGGTGGCCAGGGCGCCGGAGACCTTCCGGTCGACGGCGCGCTGCGCCGACTCGGTGGACACGACGTCCCCGACGTCGCGCGCCCCGGCGACCACGTCGAGCGGCCCCAGCGCGGACTCGCTCGCCCGGGCGGTCGTGCGGTACGCCTCGGCCAGGGAGGTCCGGGCCCGCGTCTCGGCAGCCTGGGCCTGGTCGGCGCGCTCGCGCGCGTCCTCGGTGGCCTGCTTCGCCGTCGCGAGCAGCTCGCGCGCCTCGGAGTAGTCCTCGGCGGCCGTCTGGACCGTCGCCTCCGCCCGCGAGAGCTCGCCCCGGATCGCGTCGAGCCGGGACTCGGCCCCGGCCACGTCCAGGCGGGCGGCGTCCTCGGCAGCGTGCGCCGAGGCCATGTCGTCATCGGACGGCGGGTCGGCCCACGCGGCGCCACCGGCGGGCGACCCCCCGAGCAGCACGACGGCGACCAGCGCCGTCACCGTTCCGGTGCGGCGGGAGCGTGCGGTGCGAGCCATGCTCTGCTCCTCCCCTGGGCAGGCGTGCTGCGGGCAACCTCGCCCAGGCTCACCCACGCCGACCGGCAGCGCCACCCGAAAGCACGGCCCACGACCCTCCGGCAAGCCGACACGCCGTCCACATCCTGGTCCCACATGGCAAGACGCGGGTATCGCCCTGCCGGCCCCCGGGCTACCGTCGTGGGCATGACCTGCCGAATGTGCCGCTGACCTCCGCGCACGTTCGCCTGCCTGCGGCCGCTCGTCGACCCAGCCATCCGCTCCGCGTGCGCAGCCGACCGCCGCGGCCCGCCCCAGACGCGCAGGCCCCTGGGAGCACCGCGGCCCGATCACCGCCGAACGAGCCGACAAACGAGCCGACATCGAGCCCCGGGAGCACGTCATGACCACGTCGAGCTGGACCTTCGAGACCCGCCAGATCCACGCCGGCCAGTCCCCCGACGCCACCACCGGCGCCCGGGCCCTGCCGATCTACCAGACCACGTCCTTCGAGTTCCCCAGCGCCGACGTCGCCGCCGACCGGTTCGCGCTGGCCGACCTCGGCCCGATCTACACGCGCATCGGCAACCCGACGCAGGAGGCCGTCGAGGCCCGTATCGCGGACCTCGAGGGTGGCGTCGGCGCGCTGCTCGTCGCCTCCGGCCAGGCCGCCGAGACCCTGGCGATCCTCAACGTCGCGCAGGCCGGCGACCACCTCGTGGCCAGCCCGAGCCTGTACGGCGGCACGTACAACCTGCTGCACCACACGCTGCCGCGGCTCGGGATCGAGACCACCTTCGTCGACGACCCGCACGACCTCGACGCCTGGCGCGCCGCCGCGCGGCCGAACACCAAGGCGTTCTTCGGCGAGACCATCCCCAACCCGCGCGCCGACGTGCTGGACATCGCGGGCGTCGCGTCCGTCGCGCACGAGGTCGGCGTCCCCCTGATCGTCGACAACACCGTCGCGACGCCGTACCTGGTGCGGCCCATCGAGCACGGCGCCGACGTCGTGGTGCACTCCGCCACCAAGTACCTGGGCGGGCACGGCGCCGCGATCGGCGGCGTCATCGTCGACGGCGGCACATTCGACTATGCCGCGCAGCCCGAGCGCTTCCCCGGTTTCAACGAGCCCGACGCCAGCTACCACGGCCTCGTCTACGCCCGCGACCTCGGCGTCGGCTCCGCGCTCGGCGCCAACCTCGCGTTCGTGCTCAAGGCGCGGGTGCAGCTGCTACGCGACCTCGGCCCCGCCATCGCGCCGTTCAACGCCTTCCTGCTCGCGCAGGGCCTCGAGACCCTGTCGCTGCGCGTGGAGCGGCACGTGGCCAACGCCCAGCGCGTCGCGGCGTGGCTGGAGGAGCGCGACGACGTGCGCCTGGTGCACTACGCGGGCCTCCCGTCGTCCCCGTGGTACGAGAACGCGCGGAAGTACGCGCCGAAGGGCGCGGGCGGCGTCGTCGCCTTCGAGCTCGACCTGGCCGACCCGGTGCAGGCCGCCGCCGCCGGACGCGCCTTCGTCTCTGCACTACAGCTGCACTCGCACGTCGCGAACATCGGCGACGTGCGGTCGCTGGTCATCCACCCCGCCTCGACCACCCACTCCCAGCTCACCCCCGCCGAGCAGGCGCTGTCGGGCGTGACGCCCGCGCTGGTGCGGCTCTCCGTCGGGTTGGAGGGGGTGGACGACATCCTCGCCGACCTCGAGCTCGGGTTCGCCGCGGCGGCCGACGCGCTGTCCCCCGCGACGACGGGCAACGACGAGGCGGCCGCGTGACGACGTCCGGGCGCCAGCCCCAGCCCGTGCGGCGCGCCGGCGTGCACGTCGCCCCCACCGTGCGGTCCGTGGGCGGACGACGCGCGGGCACCGCCCCGACGGTGCGCCCGACGCCGGTCACGCGGGCGCGGGCAGAGGCGCCCGTGCCCGCCTCCGGCGCCTGGCGCGCGGGCGACCCCGAGGCGGCCCGCCGGTTCGCCGACGTCGGCGCGGTCGAGCTCGAGGCGGGCGGCGTGCTGCCGGACGTGCGCGTCGCCTACGAGACGTGGGGCGAGCTCGCCCCCGACGGCTCCAACGCCGTCCTCGTGCTGCACGCGCTGACCGGTGACGCGCACGTGGCCGGGCCCGACGGCCCCGGCCAGCCGACGGCCGGGTGGTGGTCGGACATGATCGGCCCGGGCGCGCCCGTCGACACCGACCGGTACTTCGTCGTGGCCCCCAACGTGCTGGGGGGCTGTCAGGGCACCACCGGCCCGGCGTCCGACGCCCCCGACGGCCGGCCGTGGGGCGGCCGCTTCCCCCACATCACGACGCGCGACCAGGTCGCCGCGGAGATCGAGCTCGCCCACCAGCTCGGCGTCGAGCGCTGGTCGCTGGTGGTCGGCGCGTCCATGGGCGGCCTGCGCGTGCTGGAGTGGGCGCTGCTCGGGCCCGACGCGGGGATCGGGGTGGACGGGATCGCCGCCATCGCCACGACGGCGCAGACCTCGGGCGACCAGATCGCCTGGGCGCACCCGCAGCTCGGGGCGATCCGCGCCGACCCGCGCTGGCGCGGCGGCGACTACTACGACGCCGCAGCGGGCGACGGGCCGGACGCCGGGCTCGCGATCGCCCGGCAGATCGCGCACACCACGTACCGCACGTCGGCCGAGCTCGACGTGCGGTTCGGGCGCCTGCCGCAGGGCGGCGAGGACCCGCTGGCCGACGGCCGGTACGCCGTGCAGTCCTACCTCGACCACCACGGCGACAAGCTCGCCCGCCGGTTCGACGCCAACTCCTACCTGGTGCTCACCGAGTCGATGCTGAGCCACGACCTGGGCCGCGACCGCGGCGGCGTGGAGTCGGCGCTGTCGCAGATCACGGCCAGGGCGCTGGTGGTGGCGGTGGACTCGGACCGGCTCTTCCCGCCGGAGCAGGCCGGCCGTATCGCCGCCTGGGTACCCGGAGCGGAGCCGCTGCGCATCGTCACCTCCGACTTCGGGCACGACGGCTTCCTCATCGAGTTTGACCAGCTCGGTCCCATCGTCGCCGACTTCCTCGCGGGGGCGAGCGTCGACGACTGAGCGTTCCCGCCGGTTGAGCCTGTCGAAACCCTCTTGCTGGTCGAGCCTGTCGAAACCCTCTTGCTGGTCGAGCCTGTCGAACCCGAGGGCCTTGGCCTCGACAGGCTCGTCCAGCGAGGGGGCGAGCGTCGACGGGTCTGCCTACGGTGGGAGCGGCCGCCGACCCGCGCGGCCGCCCACTCCGCAGCGTTGCTGGAGGCGACCCCGATGGTCCGGCTCAACCCTTATCTCAGCTTCAAGAACCAGGCCGGCGAGGCCCTCGAGTTCTACCGCTCGGTGCTCGGCGGCGAGCTCGACGTCAGCACGTTCGGGTCCATGCCGGCAGACTCCGGAATGCCCATCGACGATGCCGACAAGGACCTGGTCATGCACGGCCAGCTCGACGCACCGTCGGGCCTCACCCTGATGGCGGCCGACACCGGCTCGATGATGCCGTACGTCGCGCCCACCAGCGGCGTCACCGTGGCGCTCACCGGCGGGCCCGAGGACTACGACTACGTGGCGGGCGCGTACGCGAAGCTCGCCGAGGGCGGCTCCGACGCGATGCCGTTCGACAAGGCGCCCTGGGGCGACTTCTACGGCCAGGTCACCGACCGCTACGGCGTCACCTGGATGTTCGACGTCGGCGCTCCCTGACAGTCCCGTTTCGACCACGGGATTCGTACCGCCATCAACCTGACGGTACGGATCCCAGGGTCGAAGGCGCCGCGGTCATCGCGCGTTAGGTTGGTCCGCATGCTCACCGCCACTGTCGCCCGGTTCTCGCCCGACTCCCCGCTCGACGGGCTGGAGGTGGGCGACCGGCCGGAACCGGAGGCGCGGGAGCACTGGACCACCGTCGAGGTGCGCGCCGCCTCCCTCAACCACCACGACCTGTGGTCGTTGCGTGGCGTCGGCCTGCGGGCCGAGCAGCTGCCGATGATCCTCGGCACGGACGCCGCGGGGACCGCCGCCGACGGCACGCCGGTGCTCCTGCACGGGGTGATCGGCGCCGACGGGCACGGCGTCGGGCCGAACGAGCGCCGCACGCTGCTGTCGGAGAAGTACCCGGGCACGCTCGCGGAGCGCGTCGCCGTGCCCACCCACAACCTGGTGCCGCTCCCCGACGACCTGTCGTTCGAGGAGGCCGCCTGCCTGCCCACGGCCTGGCTCACCGCCTACCGGATGCTGTTCGGCGCCGGCGGGCTCGCCCCGGGCGACCGGGTGCTCGTGCAGGGCGCGGGCGGCGGCGTCGCCACCGCCGCCATCCTGCTGGGCGCGGCCGCCGGCCTGGAGGTCACGGTGACCTCGCGCTCGGCCGAGCGCCGGGAGCACGCCGTGGCCCTGGGTGCGGCGCACGCGGTCGAGACGGGCGCCCGCGTGCCCGGCCGCGTGGATGCGGTGATCGAGTCGGTGGGCCAGGCCACTTGGGCGCACTCGGTGCGCTCGGTGCGGCCCGGCGGCACGATCGTCGTGTGCGGGGCGACGTCCGGGGACGCGCCGCCCGCGGAGCTGACGCGCGTCTTCTTCAACGAGATCCGGGTGCAGGGCGTGACGATGGGGTCGCGCGACGACCTGGTTGCCCTGGTGCGGTTCTGCGCCCGCACCGGCGTGCGGCCCGTCATCGACTCCGAGGTGCGCCTCGCCGACGTCGCGACGGGCCTGGCGCGGCTGGACGCCGGCGAGCAGACCGGCAAGATCGTCGTCCTGCCCTGAGCCCGACGAACCTCGCCGGTTGAGCCTGTCGAAACCCCCGACGAACCTCGCCGGTTGAGCCTGTCGAAACCCCCGACGAACCTCGCCGGTTGAGCCTGTCGAAACCCCCGACGCCTTGGTTTCGACAAGCTCAACCAGCGGGCCGTCAGGCTTAACCAGCGGGGCCGTCAGGCTCAACCGGCGAAGCGGGACGCGAGGGTGACCATCGCGGCGCGCAGCTCGGGCGGCCCGACGACGTCGAAGGGCACGTCGAACATCGCCAGGTGCGCGGCGATCCCGACCCACGACCACGACGCGAGGACCACGCGGCACCGAGGCTCGCCGCCGGCATCCTCGAGCGCCTCGACGACGCCCCACCGCCCGACCCACGGCGCGACCCGCTCCGCCGGCGTGTGCAGCACCGCCTCACCGCGCGCCGCGGCCGCCCCGCCCGCGCCGAAGCCGTCCAGCACGTAGCGTGCGACATCGCCGCCGGGCACCCTGCGCGCGACGAAGCGCGGGCCGCTGCCGGTGCGCAGGGTGAGGCGGTCGATGCGGAACCGGCGCCAGTCGTCGCGGTCGAGGTCGAATGCCACCAGGTACCAACGGCCCTCCACCGTGACGAGATGGTGCGGCTCCACGCGGCGCGGCGGCCGGAACGCATCCGGCCCGGTGCCGATCACCGGCGAGGAGCCCCGCTCATAGTCGAACCGGACGACCTCGCGGGCGCGGATCGCGGTGCCGAGCGCGAGCAGGGTGTCGTGGTCGACCTCGGGCCGCGACGGCGCCTCCGGGTCGCGCGCGGCCGTGATCTCCAGGGCGTCGATGCGCGCGCGCAGGCGCGCGGGCATCACCTGCCGCACGGTGGCCAGCGCCCGCAGCGCGGCGTCCTGCGTCCCGGCCGTCGTGGACGTCTGCAGCGCGACGGCGACGGCTACCGCCTGCTCGTCGTCGAGCAGCAGCGGCGGCAGCTCCGCGCCCGCGACGAGCCGGTAGCCGCCGTCCGGGCCACGCGTGGCCCGCACGGGATACCCGAGCTCGCGCAGCCGGTCGACGTCGCGGCGCACCGTCCGCGGGCTGACCTTGAGCCGGTCGGCGAGCAGGTGCCCCGGCCAGTCCCGACGCGCCTGCAGCAGCGAAAGCAGGGAGAGCAGCCGCCCCGAGGTCTCGATCATGTCCCCAGGCTGGCACGGGTAGAGGACAGAAGCTGACCGCAACCCTCGGCATCGTGGTCCTCGAACCGTTCTCCAAACCGACCAGCCCCTCGAACTTCCAGGAGGTAGATCCATGATCCGCACCCGCGGGCTCACGAAGGACTTCCCCGTGAGCCGTCACGAGACCGTGCACGCCGTGCGCGGCATCGACCTCGACGTCGAGCCCGGCGAGCTCGTCGCCGTGCTCGGCCCCAACGGCGCCGGCAAGACCACGACGATGCGCATGCTCACGACGCTGCTCACCCCGACGTCCGGCACGGCCCAGGTGGCCGGTCACGACGTCGCGACCGAGCCGCACCGCGTGCGGGCCTCGATCGGCTACGTCGGCCAGGGCAACGGCGCCGCGTCCGTGCAGCAGGCGCGCGACGAGCTCGTCGTGCAGGGCCGCGTGCACGGGATGGACCGGCGTGCCGCCGGACGCCGTGCCGACGAGCTGCTCGAGGCACTCGACCTCGCCCCGCTCGCGCGGCGCAAGGTGGACAGCCTGTCCGGCGGCCAGCGCCGCCGGCTCGACGTCGGGCTCGGGCTGGTGCAGGCCCCGCCGCTGCTGTTCCTCGACGAGCCGTCCACCGGCCTGGACCCGCACAACCGGGCCAACCTGTGGGAGCACGTGCTGCGGATGCGCGCCCGCGCCGCGGAGGGCTCCGGCCCGCCGATGACGATCGTGCTCACGACCCACTACCTCGACGAGGCCGACACCATGGCCGAGCGCGTCGTCGTGGTCGACCACGGTCAGGTCATCGCCGACGACACGGCCGACGCGCTCAAGGCCGATCTCGCCGGCGACCACGTGATGCTGCAGGCCGCGACCGAGCACCTGCCCGCCCTCGCGCGGATCGCGGAGCACGACCCGGCGACGCGCGCGGTCGCCGTGACGCAGGACGGCGCCGCGGTGGGCACGGTGTCCGTGCGCTCCGCCGACGGCACCCGCGCCGTGCCGGGGCTGCTGCGGGCCGCCGACGCCGCCGGCGCCGAGGTCCTCGGCGTCCACGTGACCCGCCCGACCCTCGACGACGTCTTCCTCGCCCTCACCGGCCGCAGCCTGCGCGAGACCGCGTTCGCCCCCGGTACGGACGACGTCACCACCGACGCCCTCCCGACCGACGACCGCACCACCGACGACCGCGCCACCGACGACCGCACCACCGACGACCGCAAGGAGGTGGCCTGATGAGCCACGCGACCACCCTGACCGCCCCGCCCGCGACGACGTCCGCCACGACGCCGTCCCCCGCCGGCCGGTTCTGGCGCGACACCGGCCTGGTGCTCACGCGCGAGCTGCGCCCGCTCGTGCGTGACCCGTTCTCGATGATCTTCGGGCTGGTCCAGCCGCTGTTCTTCCTCGCGCTGTTCGGGCCGCTGCTGGTGGGCTCGCTCGGCGGCACGGAGGCGCTGGGCGGCGACGTCTGGCTGTGGTTCGTCCCGTCCATCCTCGTGATGACCACCCTGTTCGGGTGCACCGTGACCGGCTCCAACCTGCAGATGGAGCTCGCGTCGGGCTCGCACGAGCGGCTGCTGGTGACGCCCATGTCGCGCCCCGCGATGCTCGTGGGTCGTGCGCTCAAGGAGGTCGTACCGGTCGTCGTGCAGGCGCTGCTGGTAGTCGTCGTGATGCTGCCCTTCGGGCTGCGCCCCGACCCGCTGGGCGTGGTGCTCACCCTCGGGCAGCTCGCCGTGCTCGGCGTCGGGATCGGCGGGTTCTCCTACGCGCTCGCCCTGGCCGTGCGGAAGCAGGAGTGGATGTTCTGGATCGTGCAGCAGACGGTGATCTTCCCGCTCATGCTGCTGTCGGGGATGCTGCTGCCGCTGGACGGCGGACCGGCATGGATGCGGACGGTCTCGTACGCGGACCCGCTGCGGTACGTCGTCGACTCCGCGCGCGACCTCTTCGCGGGCGACCTCGCGTCGTCGTCCGTCGCGTGGGGCTGGCTCGCCGCGGCGCTCACCGCCGCGGCCGGGCTGGCGGTCGGAGTGCGGGCGATGGACCGCTCCGGCGGCTGATCGCCCGCGCCGAGGCCGGTCAGGCGAAGCGGTGCCGGAAGGCGTCCATGAGCGTCGGGCCGTCGTGACCGAGGCGCCACACGCTCCAGCCGTCGGCCGTGGGCGACCCGGAGGCCGCCGACGCCGCGTGGTCCGGGTGCCGGTACCGCCCGCCGTCGGTCAGCTCGATGGTGCCGTCCGGGTGCAGCACCGCCTCGAAGTGCTGGCGGCGGCGCGGCCGGGACCACACGATCACCGTCGGGTGGCCGAGGGTGCTCGCGAGCGCGACCAGGTCGGGGTCCACCTCGTAGTCCACGGTGACCGTCGGCGCCCAGGGCTCCGGCGGCACGGGCGACGTCAGCGGGTCGTAGCCGCCCTGCAGGTTTGGCGGCGGCGGGACGCTCGACCATCGGCCGTCGTCCAGCGGGACGGGCGGCGGCGTGCTCAGCCGGGGCGGCTCGAGCGGCGGCACCTGCAGGCGCGGCAGGTCGTCCTCGACGCCCGACCACCGGGGCTCGGGGACCGGCAGGTCGAAGGCCGGGGTCGCGGCCTCGCCGAACGCCTCGCCCAGGCCCGGCCGGTGGCCCGCAGGGGCGTACGACTCGGCGTCCTCGAACGACTGCCCGGCGAACCGGTCGGCCCGCGAGCGCCGCCGCACCGTGGGCGCCGCCGCACCGGGCCGATGCTCCGACAGCGGGCGCGGCCTGGTCTCCCGTGTGTCCTCGAGGTCGGGGTCGAGGCCGGAGTACCGGCTGGGCGCCGCGGGGGGCGCAGGAGGCACGGGGGGCTCGGGGGCCGGCATGGGCGGCGGGGGGACGGGGCCCACACCGCGGACCGGCTCGGGAAAGCCTCCCGTCGCGAGGCCCGCGTCGGCGGACGGCGCGGACTCCGGCGACCGCGGGCGGGCCGCACGGCGTCGCGACCGGGTCTGCGTCCCGGCCGGCATCTTGCCCGTGAGCGCCAGCCCGACGGCGACACCCTCCGCGAAGATCTCCGGCTCGAGGCCGGCCGCCTGCTCCGCCGCGCGCCGCGCGGCCGCGTCCGTCGTCGCCCCCGCGACGGCGGGCGCCTGGCCGCCCTCGGGCGCGGACAGCCGCGGGGCCGTGGGCGCCGACGCCGGGTGGATCACGAGGGGCGAGACGTCCACGAACCGGCGCCCGTCGGCGCTGTGCACCACGCCCATCTTCAGCACCTCGACGGGCATGGTGGGCTGGCGCAGGAAGTCCACGGCGTTGAGGATCTCCTCGCTCGCCTCCTGGCAGATGATGATGAGCCGCGCGCTGCTGCGCCCGGGCTGGGAGCGGGTGATGGGCACGCTGTCGTAGAACGCCGCGACGTCGCGGTGGAACGCCGACGGGCCGCCGTGGTATCGCTCGGAGAGCGCGCCGCGCGTCAGGCGCCCGGCCGCGCCGGCGTGGTCCAGGGCGCGGGTGAGCGCGGCCCGGTCGAGGTCGGCCACGAGCTCCACGACCACGGGCGAGCCGGTGGCGTCGAGGGCCAGGAGGTGCGGCTCGTCGGGGCCGGCGCCCGGGGCGACGGGGAAGATCTGCTCGCCGAGCAGGCCGTCGATGTGGCTGTCCACCACCCGGTGGGCGGTGGTACCGACGCCCGGTTGAGGTGCCGCCGGCGACTGGCCGGGCTGGACGAGGAGGGGCCGCTGCGCGTCGACCTCGAACAGGGGCATGCACACCACTCCTGGCTCGGATCGCGGCCCGGGTGGCCGGATCCCGGGCCCAGCCTAAGGCCCCTCCCGACGTGGCCTGCAACACAGGCGGCTCCCGGCCTCGTCGCGGTGCGCCGCCGCACCGGCGAGATGTTCCGGGGCTACGCGTGGCCCGCGCCGCCGCCGTCCGCGAGCCGCTCCTCCACCCGCGCGATCTTGGCGTCCAGCTGCCCGGTGTAGCCGGGGCGGATGTCGGCCTTGAGCACGAGCGAGACGCGGTGCCCGCCCGCGCCCACGGCCTCCGTGGCGCGCTGGATCACCGGCATCACCTCGTCCCAGTCCCCCTCGATCTCGGTGAACATCGCGGTGGTGCGCGTCGGGAGCCCCGACTCGCGGGCGATGCGGACGGCGGCGGCGACGGAGTCCGCCACGGACTCGCCCGCGCCGAGCGGGGCGACGGAGAAAGCAAAGACAGCCATGGCCCCATCCTGCACACATCCCATGTCGTCGGTTGAGCCTGTCGAGGACCAGGTTTCGACAGGCTCAACCAGCGGAAGACCGGGTTTCGACAGGCTCAACCAGCGAAAGACCAGGTTTCGACAGGCTCAACCTGCGGAAGAGGCGCCGCGGGACCTTAGGCTCGTCGGGTGAGCACACGCGTCACTCTTCTCGCCGGCGGGGTCGGCGGCGCCCGCCTCGCCCACGGCTTCGCCCTCGCCCTGCCCGACGGCGGGTTGCCCGACGGCGGGCTGTCCGTCGTGGTGAACGTCGGCGACGACACCGAACGCCACGGGCTGCAGGTCTCCCCCGACCTCGACACCGTCATGTACACCCTCGCGGGCCTGAACGACGAGGAGCGCGGCTGGGGGCTGCAGGGCGAGTCGTACGCGACGCTCGAGCAGCTCGCGCGCCTCGGCGAGGACACGTGGTTCGCGCTGGGCGACAAGGACCTGGCCACGCACGTCGTGCGCACGGCGGCACTGCGGGACGGCGAGCCGCTCAGCGCGGTGACCGCGCGGCTGACCGCGGCCCTGGGCGTGTCCGCCCGGGTGCTGCCCGTCACCGACGACCGGCTGCGCACCCTCGTCGACACCCCGAAGGGCCGGGTCGCGTTCCAGGAGTACTTCGTCCGCCGCCGGCACGCGGACGCCGTGCTCGGGCTCGCCTTCGACGGTGCCGCCGCCTCCCGCCCCGCACCGGGGGTGCTCGACGCGATCGCCGGCGCCGGGATGCTCGTCGTCGCGCCGTCCAACCCGTTCCTGTCCGTCGAGCCCGTGCTGGCCGTGCCCGGGGTGCGCGACGCCGTGCGTGCGTCGACGGCGCGGCGCGTGGCCGTGAGCCCCATCGTCGGCGGACAGGCGATCAAGGGTCCGGCCGCGCAGATCCTGGAGACGCTCGGGCACGAGGTCTCCGCGCTCGGCGTCGCCCGCCTGTACACGGGCCTCGTGGACGTGATGGTCGTGGACGACGCCGACGCCGCCCTGGCCGCGCCGATCGCCAAGCTCGGGTTCGAGGTGCTCGTCACCGACACCGTCATGGGCGGCCCGGCGGGGCGCGAGCGGCTCGCGCGCGAGCTGCTGTCCGCCGTCGGACCGGCCGCGTGACGGTCGTCGCCGTCGTCCCGCTGCGGGACGGTTTCTCGGGGAAGTCGCGGCTGGCGACCGCCCTGGACCCGGCGGCCCGGCGCCGGCTGGTCGCGGCCCTCGCCCGGCACGTGGTCGGCGTCCTGCTGGCTTCGGACGGCGTCGACCACGTGCTCGTCGTCACCGGCGACCTGCCGTTCACGACCGAGACGCTCGCGCCCGTGGCACGGCGCGGCAGTTGGGGGACGGTGCGGCAGTTCGAACTGCCGCACCGTCCCCCAACTGCCGCATCGTCCGGCGCGCGGCTCGAGGTGGTCGCCCAGCCGCCCGAGCGGCCGGGGCTCAACGCGGCGCTGGACGTCGGGCGCGAGCGGGCCCTCGCGCTCGGGGCGGTGCGGCTGCTCGTGGCCCACGCCGACCTGCCGCTGCTCACGACCGACGACGTCGCGGCGCTGCTCGCCGACGACGCCGCGGTCGTCGTGGCCACCGACCGGCACCTCGCGGGCACGAACCTGCTCGCGCTGCCCGCTCGCCTGCCCGGGGACGCCGCCTTCCGGTTCCGCTTCGGCGAGGGGTCGCGGACGGCGCACGTCGCCGAGGCCGAGCGCGTCGGCCTGCGCCCCGTCGTCGCGCGGCGCCCGGGTACCGCCGTCGACCTCGACACCCTGGACGACTGGGGCGAGCTGCCCGACGCCGTCCGTGACCGCCTTCGCGTCGACGTCGAGCACCCCCTGCCCTGAGCTCCGCGGGCCGCTCAGTTCCGCACCGAGGCCCGGTCCACAGCGCATGAGCACAGAGCCGAGCATCGAGCTGATCGAGCAATCGGGCCTGCCGAGCAGGAACTTCGAGGGCTACCTGCACGGCTCGGCCGTGTCGGTGATCTTCTCGCGCACCGACCGCGACGGCGCCGGCCCCCGTCTGCACCTGCACCCGTACACGGAGACGTTCGTGATCCGCTCCGGGCGTGCCCTGTTCCGGGTAGGCGACGACGAGGTGGTCGCCGTCGGTGGCCAGATCCTCGTGGCGCCACCCCAGACCCCGCACAAGTTCACCGTCATCGGGCCGGAGGTCTATGAGGCCGTGCACGTCCACGCCAGCGACCGCTTCTCGACGGAGTGGTTGGAGTAGCAGCCGGAATAGTGGCCGGAGCAGCCCGTCACACCGCGTCGAGGCGCACGCGCAGCTCGTCGTCGAGGTCGAGCTCGGCCGCGCCGAGCAGCTCGTCGAGCTGCGCGACGGTGCTCGCGCCGACGATCGGCACCACGGGCACGTCGCCGCCCAGGAGCCAGGCGAGCACCACCTGGTTCGGGGTGGCGCCGATCTCCGCGGCGACCTCGCGCAGCACGCGCAGCCGCTCGTGCGTGGTCGGGTGGTCGAAGCCGTCCCACAGGGGCTTGTCGTCGCGCACCAGCGCGCCCTGCATGAGCGGCGAGTAGGCGACGACGGCGAGCGGGCTGCCCGCGTCGGACGACGCGCGGGCGTAGTCGAGCAGCTCGTAGGACGCCCAGTTGTGCCGGCCGACGTCGGGCCGCGGGTACGGGTAGGTGAGCTGCTGCTGCACCAGGCCGTACGGCGCGACGCCCTGGCGGCGGGCCTCCTCGCGGGCCTCGACCACGCGGTGCAGCGCGACGTTGGAGATGCCGGCGATGCCGACCAGCCCCTCGGCCTGCAGCTTGCCGAACGCCCCGACGGTCTCGTCCAGCGGGGTGTCGTAGTCGTCCACGTGGCCGTAGTAGGCGTCGAGGTGGTCGACGCCCAGGTGGCGCATGCTCTCGCGCGCCTCCCAGGCGATGGTCTCGGCCGCGAGCCCCTGGTAGTTCGCGGGCGGGGTGTTCGACAACGGCTGGTTCGGGTCCTTCTTGGCCGCGCCCACCTTGGTGGCGATGCGCAGCTCGTCGCGGTTCCCCCGGTCCGCGAGCCAGCGGCCGAGGACGTCCTCGCTGTCCCGGCCGGTGCCCCCGATCCACGAGCTGTAGTTGTTGGCCGTGTCGAGGAACGTGCCGCCGGCCTCGACGAACCGGTCGAGAATCGCGCGGGACGTCGTCTCGTCGGTCCGGGTGCCGAACCACATGGTGCCGAGGCACAGGGTGCTGACCTCGAAGGAGGTGGTTCCGTCGCCGATGGTGCGGTCACGCATGGGTGCTCCTGTCCGTAGGTGCCGGCGGAGGTCCCGCCGGCTGACATCCACGACGCTACGAGCCGATCGGTCCGGGTGTACCGTCCAATCCCATGGCATCGGCCCAGACCAATCCGCGCCTGGCGTGGGACACCGTGCTCGACCTCGGGGACGACGACGCCCCGTTGGTGGCGCGCCTCGAGCGGGCCGTGCGCGGCGCCGTGCGCGGCGGCCGCGTCCCCGGCGGCGCCGCGCTGCCGCCGAGCCGCGCCCTCGCGGAGTCGCTGGGCGTGTCGCGGTGGGTGGTGACCGAGGTCTACGGGCAGCTCGTCGCCGAGGGATTCTGTGAGGCGCGCGTGGGCTCCGGCACCCGGATTGCCGCCGGAGCCGCGGCGCACGCCGTCCCGAAGCGCCCCGTGTCGCCGGCGCCGGGGGCGGCGGACCCGCCCGGGCGCGCGCACCTCGACCTCGCCCCCGGCGTACCCGACCTACGGCACGTGCCCCGCGCCGCCTGGCTGCGGGCGCTGCGCGACGCGCTCGCCGACGCCCCCGACGCCGACCTCGGCGCCCCCGACCCCGCCGGCCACCCGGCGGCCCGCGCCGCCGTCGTCGACTACCTGGCGCGGGCCCGCTCCACCTGCGCGAGCAGCGACGACGTCGTGGTGACGCACGGCGCCGCCGACGGCATGACCCGCCTCGCCCGCGCGCTGCGGTCCGCCGGGCACCGCACCCTGCTGGTCGAGGACCCGAGCTGGGGGCGGCTGCGCGACGTGGCCCGCGACGGCGGCCTGGTCCCCGTGCCCGTTCCCGTCGACGAGCGCGGGGTCGTCGTCGACGCCCTCGTCGCGGCGGCCGGGCGCACCGGCGCCCGCGCAGCCCTCGTCACGCCGGCCCACCAGTTCCCGAGCGGCGCGGCGCTGGCCCCCGAGCGGCGCGACGCGCTCGTGTCGTGGGCGCGGGAGGCCGACGGCCTGGTGATCGAGGACGACTACGACGCCGAGTTCCGCTACGACCGGCGGCCGGTCGCCGCGCTCCAGGGTCACGACCCGGGTCGCGTCGCCCTGCTCGGGTCGCTCAGCAAGACGGTCTCGCCGGCGTTCGGCCTCGGCTGGCTGCTGCTGCCGCCGCGGTGGCGCGACCGGCTCGGCGCGCACGCGGGCGGGCACGGCCCGTCGACCATCGACCAGCTCGCGCTCGGCCGCTTCCTCACCGACGGCGCCTACGAACGCCATCTGCGCGCGGCGCGCGGACGCTTCCGGGCGCGGCGGGCGGCGCTGCTCGAAGCGCTCGGCGCCGCCCTGCCCGGGCTGCCGGTGACCGGGCTCGCCGCCGGGCTGCAGGTGGTCCTCGGCCTGCCCGACGGCGTCCCCGCCGCCGCGGTGGTGCGGGCCGCCGCCGACCGCGGCGTCACGGTGGCCGACCTGCGCAGGTACCGCATCAGCGCGGCGCCGGGCCCCGCCCTGCCGACCGAGGCGCTCGTCGTCGGGTACGGCAACCTCGCCGACGCGAGGGTCGGTTCGGCTGTCGCCCAGCTCGCCGCGGCCGTCCGCGCTGCCGCGAGCTGAGCCGCGACCGACCCTGGCCGCGACACTCGGAGCAAATGCGCGCACGCTCCTCGATGACCTCAAGACGCTCGGCCTGCTGTTCGAATCGCTGTGTGTCCGCGACCTTCGCATCCATGCACAGAAGCTCGGGGGAACGGTCTACCACTACCGCGACGAAGTCGAGCTCGGGGGCACGGCAAACATCGACAGCGCAGCGGCTCATTTGTCCGCCCTTGCTACCAAGGTCTCCGAGAAGCGGGCCGGACAGCTCACGTCGCTCAACGTCCTGACGGCCGGGACCACCAGCTATTCGCGCCCCGACGGTGTCACTGTGATTGCACTCGGCCACCTCGGCAGCGCCTGAGGACACCCGGCCCGCTCAGCGCGTCGTCCCGCTCGGGCAGACGCCTCACCAACGCCCGCGGTGCACGACCTCGTCCAGCGGCTTGCGGCGGCGTCGCGTCGGCGATCCCTTCGCACCGCCGTCCGCCGGGTGACCCACCGCGACGACGCCGGTCTGGACCCACTCGTCCGGGATGCCGAACGCCTCGCGGAACGCCGGCACCTCATCCGCGCCGATGCCGAAGAAGCACGCGCCGAGACCCTCGTCGACGGCCGTCTGCAGCATGATCAGCGACGCCATCCCGGCGTCGACGTGCCAGTACGGCACGGGCCAGCGCGCCTCGTCGCGGTCCGTCCAGCCCTTGTCGGCCTCGGCGTACCGGCCGAGGTAGGCGGCCTTCGAGCACAGCGCGACGACGAGCACCGGCGCGGTGCGCATACCCGTGAGCCACGCGGACATGTCGCGCTCGGACGCTGCGGGGGTGGCCGCCGTCCAGAAGCGCTCCCGGTCCGCCGGCTCCGTCAGCACGAGGAACGACCAGCCCTGCGAGAACCCCGCGCTGGGCGCACGCACGGCGTTGCGCACCAGCCGGTCCACCGCGGCGGGCGCCACCGGCTCGTCCGTGAACCGCCGCACCATCCGCCGGCGTCGCACCACGTCCTGGAAGTCCACGCCCCCCATCCTCTACCGCCGGTCGAGCCCGTCGAGACCAGCGAGGTGGTTTCGACAAGCTCAGCCGTCGTTCCGGTCAGAGGACGAGCTCGGGCTGCAGCTTGGTGATCGTCCAGACCCGTTGGCGGCGGGCGGCGAGCGTCGTGAGCGCCAGCGCGACGACGAACACGCCGACCAGCACGCTGATGTCCCGCACGACGGTGGTGAGGTCGCCGCCGTACAGCAGCTGGCGCAGCCCCTCGACGGCGTACGTCATGGGCAGGAACTGGTGCATCGCCTTGAGCGGCTGCGGGATGGTCTGCCACGGGAACGTGCCGCCGGCGGTGACCAGCTGCACCAGCATGAGCACCAGCCCCAGGAACTGCCCCGCCGCGCCGAGCCAGACGTTCAGCGCCTGCATGATCGCGATGAACGTGGCCGAGACGAGCACCATGAACAGGACCGTCGACAGCCCGTACACCGGCTGGATGTCGAGCGCGAACTTGGTCACCGCGAACATCGCGGCCACCTGCACGACGCCGATGGCCGCCGGGGTCGCCCAGCCGCCCAGCGCGGTGGCGAGCGCCGACCGGCCCGCGGCGAGCGCCCGCGTGGACAGCGGCCGCACCAGCAGGAACAGCACGTACGCCCCGATCCACGTGGCCAGGGACAGGAAGAACGGGGCCAGGCCGGCCCCGTAGGTGCTGGCCTGGGACAGGGCCTCGTTGCGCACCTCGACCGGGTTGCCGATGGTGTCCGCCGTGTCCTCGCGCGTCTTGGCGTCGACGTCGGGGATCTTGCCGAGCCCCTCGGCCAGCCCGTCGTACAGCTCCTTGGTGCCGCTCTTGAGCTCCCCGGCGCCGTCCGCGAGCTTGGTCGTGCCGGTCGCGAGCTTGGCGGCACCGCCAGAGACCTCCTCGGCGCCGTCGGCCAGGCGGTGCACCCCGTCGACGAGGGTGGGGGTCGCGTTCTCGAGCTCCCCCGTGCCGCCCGCCAGCCGGTCCGCGCCGGACGCGGCCGACGCGATGCCCGACGTCAGCTCCGGAGTCGCATCGGCGAGCGTGGACGCGCCGGTCGCCACCTGCCGGGACCCGTCGGCGAGCTCGTCCAGCTTCTCCGACGCGCCCTCCACGGTCTTCACGGCGCCCTGCACGTCCGTGCGCTGGGCGTCGAGCGCCGTGGCGACGTCGTCACGCACGGTGTCCAGCCGGTCGAGGACGTCGGCTCGTAGCTGTCCGCACTGCGCCTCGAGATCCGTGCCCTCGGCCTGCGCGCAGAGGTCGGCGAGCTGCTGGCCGAGGTCCGCCCGCCCCTGGTCGAAGGCCTCGGCCGCATCGGACCGCGCCCCGTCGAGGGTGGGCAGCACCTGCTGGGCGGCGTCGGCTGCGTCCTGGCCGTACTGCGCCACCTCCGCGTTGCCGTCCGCCACCTGATCGGCGCCGTCGGCGAGCTTCTCCGTCTGCGCGGGCAGGTCCGCGGTCTTCGAGCGCAGCTCCCCCAGCCCGGACGCGAGCTCCTTCGCGCCGTCGTCGAGCTGCCCCACGGCGCTGGTGAGCGTGCCGACCTTGTCGTTGAGCGTCGTGGTGCCGTCGGCGACCTCCGCGGCGCCGTCGGCGAGGGTGTGCGCGCCCTTCTCCCCCTCCGCGAGGCCCGAGTCGAGCTCAGTGGCGCCGCCCAGGAGGCGCCTCGCGCCGTCCACCGCGTCGGAAAGGTTGGTGTGGATGGACGCGAAGCCGCGCAGGAACGTGTCGGCTGCCGTGGTTCCGACCTCGGACGCGATCGCGTCGCGCACCCTCCCGACGATCTGGTCGGCGATGGTGCCCGCCAGGTAGTTGTTCGCGGCGTTGGTGATGAGCGTGAGGCTCGCCTTCTTCGGTTTGAACTCGCCCGAGGAGGCGAGGTCGGCCGAGAATTGGGGCCCGATGACGAGGGCGGCGTCGTAGCGGCCGGACCGCACCCCGGCCTCGGCATCCGCCTGCGACGTCTCCACCCAGCCGAAGCCGCCGTCCTTCAGGAGCTGGTCGGCGACGTCGCGGCCGAAGTCCCGCTCCGTCTTCTTCCCCGTCTCGGCGTCGGTGACCGTGGTGCCCTCGTCCTGCACGACGACCGCTGCCGGCACGTTCTCGAGCGCCCCGTACGGATTGTGGTTGGCGAACAGGTACAGCCCCGAATACAGCGTGGGGATCAGTGCCATCGCGAGGATGGCGAGCCGGGGCAAGCGCCCCGCGGCGAGTCGCTTGAGCTCCGAGAGGGCGAGCCGGATGGCGGTCACCTGTCCTCCTCCTTGGTCGTCTCGAGCGACGTCTCGTCGGTCGTGCCGTCCGCGGCGGTGTGGTGGTGCCCGATCGTGGGCTCGGGTTCGACGACGGATGGGAGCGGCTGTGTGTCGTCCGGCGCGCCGTCCTGCGGCGGCTCGGCGACGGGGTGCTCAGCGACGGGGGGCTCGGCGACGGGGGGCTCAGCGACGGGGGGCTCAGCGACGGGCGGCGCGACGCGCAGCACCACCTGCGGGGGCTCGTGAATGCTCTGCCCGCGGGCGGGCGGCAGGTGGGCGCCGAGCTCGCGCGCCGACGACCGCGTGCACTGCACCAGCACGCCGAGCCCCGCCGCCGCCAGCGTGCGCGCCGTCGCCCACCAGCCCGACGGCTCGCCGCCGTGCCGGTCCGGCAGCGTGAGCACGACGAACCGCACGTCGGGGTTCTCCGTGGCGAGCGCCGCCAGCACGGCGGTACGCACGACGCCGGGCAGCTGGTCCACCCGCAGCCCGCGGTCGCCCGTGAGGTTGTGCTCGTCGAGCCAGCGCGTGACGTCGCCCGGGAGCGAGCCGCGCCCCGCGAGCGCGAGGCCCTCGGCGACGACGTCGGACAGCGTCAGCGCGTCGTCCGGCTCATTGATGCCCGACACGTCCACGACGGCGGTGCAGGCGCGCAGCACCCCGGGTGCGACCTCCGCGCCGTCGAGGCGGACCGTACCCGCGGAGGGGACGAAGCGCCCGGTCGCGACGAGGGCGAGCGCCGTGTGCCCGTGGCCCGGCTCGCCGGCCACCAGCAGGCACTCCCCCGACGACCAGGCGAGGTCGGTGGCCTCCAGCATCGGTTCCCGACGCCCGTCGACCCGTACCCCGCTGAGCGTGATCTGCACTGCTGCTCCCCGTCCCCGCCGCACGCGGCGCCTGTCGACGTGCGATCAACAACTCGACGACTGGTATTGAGTGTGGGTGCCCCGTGCCGGCGCCTCGAAGGCGCTGGTCTTCCACTACTTCGGCTCGACCGTTCAGCTGCGGCGGGAGGTCGCGCTGCAGGCGGTCGCCGAGCTGGAAGAAACCTTGCTGGCACCCGACGATCGTCCCCTCGCCGACCGCCCCGCGCACGCCGTGGGACTTTCGTCGGCTCCGTCACGACGCACCGGCGAGTCTGGGAGGACATCTGGCGCGGCCCGCTCGCCAGCGACGACGTCACGGAGGACGCGTTGGACCGAGTGCGTTCGGCCCTCGTCGCACGCATGACGACGACCGCCGGCGTCATCGGCTTCACGCCCAGCGGCCCGCTGCAGCTGCTCGCGCGGGGATGGGTAGCCCGCCGGTCCGGCGTCCTCGCCCTCACCGACCGAACGGGGCGGGGGCGGTCAGAGACGCGCGGCGATGACCTCCACGAGCGCCTTGCCCTCGACGCCCTCGAGCTGCAGGGCCTGCGTGCGGCACGAGAAGCCGTCGGCGATGTACTCCGTGCCCTCGGCGCGCTCGCGCAGCGCGGGCAGCAGCGCGTTCTCCGCCACCGCCACGGACACGTCGTAGTGCCCCTTCTGCATGCCGAAGTTGCCGGCCAGGCCGCAGCAGCCAGCCAGCACCTTGATCTCGGCGCCGGCGGCGCGCAGCAGGGCCTCGTCCGCCGAGAAGCCCATCACGGAGTGCTGGTGGCAGTGCGGCTGCACGACGGCGGTCACGTCCGAGAGGTCGGGCACCTGCCAGCGCGCGCCCGGGGCGGTGTCCGGCGAGGTGAGCAGCTCCGCCAGTGTGCGGGTCGCGTCGGCGACGGCCTGGGCGCGGGGGTCGTCGGGGAACAGGTCCAGCAGGTCGGAACGCAGCACCGCGGTGCACGACGGTTCGAGCCCGAGGATCGGGATGCCGTTCACCGCGTACGGGCCGAGCACGGACAGCAGCTGCGACAGGCGGCGCCGGGCGCCGTCGAGCTGGCCCGTCGAGATCCACGTCAGGCCGCAGCACGCCTGCTGCTCCGGAACGACGACGTCGTAGCCCGCGTCGGTGAGGACCGTGACGGCCGCCTGCGGCACGGAGGGCGAGAGGGCGTCGTTGAAGGAGTCGGCCCAGAGCACGACCTTGGGCCGCCGGTCCGCGACCGGGTACCCGGGCCGCTCCCCCGCGCGCAGGCCGGGCACGCCGTGCGACGCCCAGCCCCGCTTCCACCAGGTGCGGAATGGGATCTCCGCGAACTGTGGCACCTGCCGCCGCGTGTCCATGCCGCCCGCCCACAGCACGGCCTTGGCGATCCACGGCACGCCCAGCACGCTGTTGACGAACCGCGGCATCCCGCCGGCGAGCCGGGCCCAACGGGGCAGCCAGCCCAGGGCGTAGTGGTCCACCGGCCGGAGCCGGCCCTTGTATGTACGGTGCAGCACCTCGGACTTGTACTGGGCCATGTCTACGCCGGCCGGGCAGTCCGACGAGCAGGCCTTGCAGCTCAGGCACAGGTCCAGCGACTCGTGCACCTCGGGCGCCGTGAGGCCGCCCACGAGGGTGCCGTTCACGGCCTCCTGCAGCACGCGGGCGCGCCCGCGCGTCACGTCCTTCTCGTCCTTGGTCGCCTGGTAGCTGGGGCACATGAACCCGCCCGAGGCGTGGTCGTCCGCGCGGCACTTGCCCACCCCGACGCAGCGGTGCACGGCGGTGGTGAGGTCGTGGTGGTCGTGGGAGAAGGAGAACCCGGTGTGCCCGGTCTTCTTCGAGATCCCGCGCAGGGGACCCAGGCCCGCGAACCCGCGCTCCCCCGGCGCGGTGCTCGTCGGGACGGCCCGCGCCGCCGGGCGGCGGAGGTCGGCGTCGATCGCGACGGGCCGCACCACGACGCCCGGGTTCAGCAGGTCGTCCGGGTCGAAGAGCGCCTTGAACTGCTCCAGGAGCCGGATCGCCTCCGGCGAGTACATCAGGGGCAGCAGCTCCGAGCGCGCCCGGCCGTCGCCGTGCTCGCCGGACAACGACCCCCCGTGGGAGGCCACGAGTCGGGCCGCGTCGGTCATGAAGGTGCGCAGCACGGAGCCGGAGGTCTCCAGCGGGATGTCGATGCGCAGGTGCACGCAACCGTCCCCGAAGTGGCCGTACGGCAGGCCGTCCACGCCGTAGCGCTTCATGAGGTCCTCGAGATCGCGCAGGTACGCGCCGAGCCGCTCGGGCGGGACGGCGGAGTCCTCCCAGCCCGGCCAGGCCTGCTCGCCCGCGGGCGTGCGCCCGGCGAGCCCCGCGCCGTCGGCGCGGATCTGCCACATCTTGGTGGCGTCCGGGCCGGCGGGGAGCACCAGCGACGACAGCGCCGACGAGGACGTGACGACCGCCGCGGCGCGCGCGGCCGCTTCGTCCTGGCTCGCGCCGCCCACCTCGATCATCAGCCAGCCCGCGCCGTCAGGGAGCGCCGGCACCGCGGCGTCGCCCTTGGCCCGCCGCACCACGTCCACGAGGCGGGCGTCGAGCCCCTCGACCGCCAGCGGGTGGTGCCCCAGCAGGCGCGGCACGTCGTCGGCCGCGGACGGCATGTCCGGGTACCCGAGCACCACCAGCGTGGGCGCCGTCGGCACCGGCACCATGCGCAGCGTCGCGCCGAGCACGGTGACCACCGTGCCCTCGGTGCCCACCAGCGCCTTGGCCAGGTCGGAGTCGTGCTCCGGCAGCAGGTGCTCCAGGGAGTAGCCCGACACCTGCCGCCCGAACCGGCCGAACTGCGTGCGGATGAGCGCGAGGTTCTCGCGCACCAGCTCCGCCAGCCCGGGGACGGCGGCGAACGTCGGGTCGCCCCGACCGGCGGTGAAGCGCCGGCCGCGCCCGTCGACGACGTCCAGCTCCACCACGTTGTCGGCCGTGCGGCCATAGGCCACGGCGTGCGGGCCGCACGCGTTGTTGCCGATCATCCCGCCGAGGGTCGCGCGGTTCTGCGTGGACGGGTCGGGGCCGAACCGCAGGCCGTGCGCGGCGCCCGCACGCTGCAGCGACGACACCACCGTGCCGGGCTCGACGACGGCCGTGCGCGCCTGCGGGTCGACCGAGACGACCTGGTCCAGGTGCCGGGAGAAGTCGAGCACCACCCCGGTGCCCACGGCGTTGCCCGCCACCGACGTGCCCGCGCCGCGGGCCGTCACCGGGATCGAGAGCTCGCGGAGCACCTCCAGGCCGCGCACGACGTCGCGCGTGCTGCGCGGGAACGCGACGACATCGGGCACCACGCGGTAGTTCGAGGCGTCCGTCGAGTACTCCGCCCGGCGCCGCGACGACGTGTCGACCTCGCCGGCGACCACCGTCCGCAGCGCGGACGCGACGGCGCCGCGGGCCTCGTCGGCCGCCCGTTGCGCCGCCTGCTCCGCCTCGTCTCGGGTGGGCGCGGTGTCGGCGCCCCGGTCCGGTGTCGGGGAGTTCCGGGTCTGGGCTGGCACCCACCGATTCTGCCATCGGTGCACTCGAACCGCCGACGCGTCCACGCCGTACCGCCTCGTCGGTCGAGCGTGTCGAGACCACGAACCGGGTTTCGACAGGCTCAACCAGCGATCTCGACGACAGGCTCAACCAGCGATCTCGTCGGTCGAGCCTGTCGAGACCACGAACCGGGTTTCGACAGGCTCAACCAGCGATCCTGTCGACAGGCTCAACCAGCGTGTCGGTTCGCGGCCCGCTCCGCCGCGACGCGCGCCGCCTCCGCCTCGGCCTTGTGGGCGTCCCGGGCCGCCTTCTCCAGCTCGCGGACCCGCTTCTGCGCCTCGCGGACGCGCTTGTCCGCCTCCTTGCGCCTGGCCGCGGCCTTCTTGACCTTCGCGTCGGAGGCATAGGTGCCCACGAGGACGACGGCGGCCGCGACGTCCGGGTCGTCCCTCGTGGGTGCGGCGGGCGCCGACGCGCGCCCGCCGACGTACGCCTCGAGGCCGTCGAGCACGCGCTCCAGGCCCCACGCGACGTCGTCGAGCTCGTCGAGCCCGCCGCTCGCGGGCACGTACGTGCCGCGCTCCACCAGCGGCCGCAGGTACGGGAACCGGATCTCGTCGACCAGGAGGCGCAGGGCGTCGCGGTACGCGGAACCCAGCATGTCGTCGTCGCCCCCGGCGTCGGCGACGGCCCGGTCCAGGTCGCGGCCGATGAGCGCCGCGTTCCGGGCGTACCCGCTGGTGAGGAGGATGGTCGCGATCTTCTCGTCGTCCGTCAGCCCGGTGGAGCGCAGGGCGCGCAGCCCGGCGTCGACGACGCGCAGGTTGGCGGGCGTCATCGGGGCGCCGGTCACGGGGATGTCGAGCACCCAGGAGTGCCCGCGGTAGACCGCGAGGGTGAACAGCGCCCACTCGCGCAGCTCGGCCCGCCAGTCGGCCGGCTCGTGCGCGGGCGGGTACTCGACGTCGATGGCGAACTCCTGCATCAGCAGCAGCAGGTCGTCCTTGCTGGTGACGTACCGGTACAGGGACATCGTGGTGAAGCCGAGGCTCTTGGCCACCCGGGCCATCGAGAGGCCGGCCAGCCCTTCGGCGTCCGCGATCTCGACGGCCGCCTCGACGATGCGCTCGATGCTGAGCTCCCGGCGTGGCACGCGCTCCGGCCGCTCGGCCACGCCCCACGCGAGCGCGAGGCGCGGCGGCAGCTCGGGCAGCTCCTGCTCGGGCAGGTCGGTCTCCGGCTGGTCGGTCTCCGGCGTGTCCGTCATGCCCTCATCATCCCCGAACATCCCCGGCGCTCGAGCTTGTCGCAACAATGCATCGGTCGGTCGAGCCTGTCGAGACCTCGGCGGGGTCTCGACAGGATCGACCGACGACCAGCTCTCTCAGCGCGCGGTCCGACGGCGGTACAGGACGCCCCCGACGACGACGCTCGCCGCGAGGAAGCCGACGAGCCACACGACCGCCGTGACGATCGTGCCGCCGTCCGGCGCCCCCATCAGCAGGCCGCGCACGGACTCGATGATCGGGGTGAACGGCTGGTGCTCGGCAAACCCGTGCAGCCAGTCCGGCATGGTCTCCACCGGGACGAACCCCGAGCTGAGGTACGGCACGAAGAGGAAGAGGAAGTTCACGGATTGCGACGCCTCCACGCTCAGCACCAGGCCGAGGGCTGTGCTGAGCCAGGTGAAGGTCAGCACGGCGAGCACCGCGAAGCCGACGAACCCGAGCCAGTCGCCCAGCCCGGCGTCGGGCCGGAAGCCGAGCGCCACCGCCACCAGGACGACGACGGCGGCGGACGCGAGGTTGCGCACGACGCTCGCGATGACGTGCCCCCACAGGACGGACGGCGCGAAGATCGGCAACGTCTTGAACCGGTCGATGGTGCCCGAGGTCATGTCCTGCGCCACGGCGACGGCGGCCGTCGCGGAGCCGAAGCCCAGGCACATGATGAGCACCCCGGGCACGACGTAGTTGATGTAGTCGCCGCTGGTGTCGATCGCGCCACCGAAGATGACGACGAACACGAGCATGATCATCACGGGCAGGGCGAACGCGGTGATGATCCCGTCGACGGAGCGCAGGGAGCGGCGGGCCTCGCGGCGGGCCATGGTGGCGACGTCGCGCAGCGGCGCACCACGCGTGGGCTGCGGGCGGGCTGGCGCGGTGCCGGCGGGCGCCGGCAGGGTGGTGGTCATCGCAGGGCCTCCTCGGGGGACGGGGTGACGGCGGCCGGGCGGGCGGTGGCGCCGCCGGTGGTGGTGAGTGCGAGGAAGACGTCGTCGAGCGTCGGCTTGACCACGCTCACGCCCGCGACGGCGAGGCCGTGGGCCTCCGCCTGCTCGAGCACCTGCCGGATCGCTCGAACGGGCTCGGCGCTGGGGAACGTGAGGGCGAGGCTCTTCTCGTCCGTCTCCGCGGCGTCGAGGCCGGCTACCCCCATGCCGCGCGCGGCCGTCAGGCTCGCCGCGTCGTCGAAGGAGACGCGCACGTGGTCGCCGGAGACGAGCGACTTCAGCTCGGCCGCCGTGCCGCGCGCGGCGATGCGCCCCTCGGACAGGACGGCGATCGTGTCGGCGAGGCGGTCCGCCTCCTCGAGGTACTGAGTGGTGAGCAGGATCGTAGTGCCGTCGGCGGCGAGGCCCCGCACCACCTCCCAGAGCTGGGAGCGGGACGCCGGGTCGAGGCCCGTGGTGGGCTCGTCCAGCACCAGCACGTCCGGGTCGGCGACGAGGCTGATGGCCAGGTCGAGGCGACGTCGCATACCGCCCGAGTAGATGCCCACGCGCCGGCGGGCGGCGGCCGTCAGGTCGAAACGCTCCAGCAGCTCCTGCGCCCGCCGCCGCACGGCGGCCCGCGGCAGGTGGGCGAGGTCCGCCATCATGACGAGGTTCTCCTCCCCCGTCTGGAACTCGTCCACCGACGCGTACTGGCCGGTCAGGGCAATGCTGCGGCGCACCCGCGCCGCCTCACGCACCACGTCCGCCCCGGCGATCGTCGCCGTGCCGCCGTCCGGGTGCACGAGCGTGGTGAGGATGTTGACGGCGGTCGTCTTGCCGGCGCCGTTCGGGCCTAGCAGCGCGTAGATCTCGCCGCGCCGCACGGTGAGGTCCACGCCGCGCAGCACGGCGGTGCGCCCGTAGGACTTGCGCAGCCCCCGCACCGCGATCATCGGGTCGTTCATGGCCGTTCCCCTCGTGGTTGGTCGTCGCCCGAGTGGGCCGTGTGTGTATGGCGTACACGAGCGTACGTCATACACGCGGTGTTGACCATAGACTTCGTGTGTTCGATACACGCGCACTCCTGCACGCGCGCCCCGCGACGCTCCCGGCTACGGTCGGAGCGTGCGCGTCGTCGTCGTAGGTGCCAGCGGGAACGTCGGAACGGCCGTGCTGCGTGCGCTCGTCCAGGAACCCGCCGTGACCTCGGTCGTCGGCGTCGCCCGACGGGTGCCGCGCGCCGACGGCAGCAGCACCGTGGCCTACCCGCACGACGCCGCCGAATGGGTCCGCGTCGACCTCACCGACACCGTCGACGCCGTCGTCCGCGGTCTCGACGAGGCGTTCCTCGGTGCCGACGCCGTCGTGCACCTCGCGTGGGCATCGCCGGCCACCCGCAGCCTCGAGGCGCAGCGCCGCCTGAACCTCCGGGGCACGCGCACCGTGATCGACGCCGTCCTGCGCCAGCACGTGCCGCACCTGGTGATCGGCTCGACGTCCGGCGTCTACTCCCCCGGACCCGCCGACGGCTCGGCCGTGGACGAGTCGTGGCCGGCGCGCGGCGTGCCGACCTCGAACTACTCGGTGCAGAAGGTGGCGGTCGAGCGGATGCTCGACGACGTCTCCGCGGCGCGACCCCGGCTGGTCGTGACGCGGATGCGGCCCGCCCTGATGTTCCAGCGCGAGGCCGGCGCCGAGCTCTCCCGGTACTTCCTCGGCCGGCTGGGCACCTTCGCCCTGCGCACGGCCGCGCGACGGGCGCCGGAGGGCGCGCTTCTGCCGGTGGTCCCGTTCCCGGCGGGCCTGCGGCTGCAGGTGCTGCACGCCGACGACGCGGCCGACGCGTACCGGGCCGTGGTCGTGGGGCGGCACCCAGGGGCGTTCAACCTCGCCCCGACGGGCTGGCTCGACGGCGAGGCGATCGCCCGCCTGCTCAGCGGCGGCCGCACGGTCAGCGTGTCGCCCGACCTGGTGCGCACCGGCCTGTCGGTCGCCTCCGCGGCGCGGCTCGTGCCGATCGACGTGGGCTGGTTCGACATGGCGCGCGCCGACGTCGTCATGGACGCCTCCCGGGCGCGCGACCTGCTGCACTGGCGGCCGACCCTCGACCAGGGCGACGTGCTGCGCGAGGCCGTCGAGGGCGTCCTCGCCGGCACCGGCGCCGACACGCCCCCGCTCACCGCGAGATAGAGAACCCCCGACCGCTGGTTCTCTATCTCGCGGTCGGGGGTTCTCTATCTCGCCGAGCTCAGCCCTGGAACGTGACGTCCAGCGTGATCTCGCCGACGCCCGCGAGCGCCTTCGAGACCGGGCAGCCGGCCTTCGCGGCCTCGGCGGCGGCGCGGAAGCCGTCGGCGTCGAGGCCCTCGGCCGAGCCGACCACGGTCAGCTTGATCCGCGAGATCTCGAAGCCGCCACCGTGCGCGGGGCTCAGGGTGACGTCGGCGGTCACGTCGGTCTTGCCGGGCGTCCCGCCGGCGTTCGCGACCTCGAGCGAGAACGCCATCGCGAAGCACGACGAGTGCGCGGCCGCGAGGAGCTCCTCCGGGCTGGTGACGCCCTCGGCGTTGTCGGCGGCCCGCCGGGGGAAGGAGACGTCGAACGCGGCGGCGCCGGAGCTGGCCAGCTCGATCCGGCCTGAACCCTGCTGGATGTCGCCGTTCCAGGCGGTGCGTGCGGTACGAGTAGGCATGGGGTGCTCCTTCGTGCTCCGGGACAGGTCACGACGACCGTAACCCGCTCATCGAGGCGCGGCGAAGTCCATGGCGTCGTCGGCGACGGCGATCACCGACCAGGCGTTGCCGTCGACGTCGGACAGCTCGTACGCCGGGACGAGCACGACCGACCCGGCGTCCTGGTGCTGCTGCGCGAGCTCGGCCTCCTCGGCGTAGACGACCGGCCAGGCGGACCCGGAGAACCACGGGTCGCCGAGGCGCTCCACCGCGTCGGCCGCGCTGATCACGGGGTACGTCCCGAGGTCGGTGGTGGGGGCGAGAAAGCCGACGGGGGTGGCGACGTCCTCGCGCCGCCACGGGTCGGCGGCCGGGTCGTTGAAGCCGAACGACGCGCTCCCGTCGACCGACAGCCAGACGCTCGGCGACGTGGCGTCTCCGGCGAGCAGCGATCCCGCGCTGCCCCCGGCGGCCTGGTCGGCGCACCAGGTACCGCACCGACATCACCCGCAGATTCATCCCTCCGCCGGGCCCGGGCGGACCTACGGTGCGGGCATGACTGTCGACACCGACCCGGCTCCCACCAGCGCGGACGCCGCCACGCCCCCGCGCCGGCGTCGTGGTCGGGTGGGGCGGTGGGTGGTGCTGGGCGTGTGCCTGGCGGTGCTCGCCGCGCTCGTGTGCGCACTGCTGCTGGTGCGGGACGCACTCGTGGCGCGGACGGCGCTCACCGCGGCCGCCGCGCAGGTCCCGGCCGTCGCGGAGGAGCTGCGCGCCGGCGTCCGCGACGGGTCGGACGACGGGGAGCCGGCGACCCTGGCGTCCTCGCCCGCCCTCGCCGAGCTGCGCCGCCAGACCAGCGCGGCGCGCGCGGCGACCGACGGCCCGCTGTGGTGGCTCGCCACCCGCGTGCCCGTGGTCGGCCCGTCCGCGGGCGCGACGGCCGACGTCGCCGTCGTCCTCGACGACGTGACCGACGACGTGCTGCCCCCCCTCGCCGAGCTGGCCGACGCCGTCGCGGCCACCACGCGCACGCCGGACGGCGGCCTCGACCTGGCGCCGTTACGCGCCGCCGCGCCGGGGGCCGCCGTCGCGCACCGTTCGATCGACGCCGCGCAGGCTCGACTCGACGCGGTCGACCCCGACGCGCTGCTGCCGGAGCTCGCCGCCCCCGTGACGACGCTGCGCGACCGGGTCGACGAGCTCGCCGCCACCGTGGCGACGGCGGACGGGGCGGCCGCGCTCGGCCCGCCGATGCTCGGCGCCGACGGCCCGCGCACCTACCTGCTGCTGAGCATGAGCACGGCCGAGCTGCGCCAGGGCGGGGGCATCCCGGGCGCCCTGCTTCTGCTCCGCGTCGACGAGGGCCGCGTGGAGGTGGTGCGCCAGGTCCCGGCGTCCGCCGTCGGCCCGTTCCGCGAGCCCGTGCTGCCGCTGTCGCCCGACGACGACGACGCATACACCGGGCGGCTCGGGACGTTCGTCCAGGACGTCACCGCCACCCCGGACTTCCCGACGACGGCGCGCCTGGCCGCCGAGATGTGGGCCCGCGCCCAGGGCGAGCGGGTGGACGGCGTGCTCGCGACCGACCCCGTCGCCCTGTCGTACCTGCTCGCCGAGACGGGCCCGGTGCAGGTGCCGGTGTCCGCGCCGGTCGCGGAGGACCTCGGCCGCGACACCGTCGAGGTGAGCGCCGAGAACGCGGTCGACGTGCTGCTGCGCCGTGCCTACGACGTGCTCGACCCCGAGACCGCCGACCTGTTCTTCGCCGACGTCGCAGGCGCCGTCCTCGACCGGGTGACGACCGACGACGTCCCGCCCGCCGCCCTGCTCGCCGGCCTGCAGCGCGGCGCCGACGAGCACCGGGTACGTGTCTGGTCGGCGAGCGAGCGGGAGCAGGAGCGTCTGGCGGGCACCGTCCTCGCCGGCACGTACGCCCAGGCGCCGCGGGCGGCCGACGCGGTGGGCGTGTTCCTCACGGACCACGTGTCAGGGAAGATGTCGTCCTACCTGGACTCCTCGCTGAGCCTCGTGGGCTCGGAGTGCACCGACGCGGGGCGGGTGGACACCCTCGAGCTGACCCTCGCCTCGACGGCGCCCGGGGACGCGGCCACCTCGCTGCCCTGGTACGTCGCGGGGCTGCCCGGCGGGGCGAGCCCACCCGGCACGCTGCGGCTCGGGGTGACCGTGTCAGGGCCGCGCGGCGGCGAGGAGCCTCGGCTCGAACGGGACGGCGAGCCGTTCGGCGGCGAGTCCCGCACGACGCACGACCGGCCGACGCTGTCGGCGACGGTGGCGCTCGCGCCGGGCGAGAGCACCACGCTGCGCCTCGTCGTCCCGTCGGGCGCGTCGGGCGACGACGGCGGCACCCCGGCCGGACGGCTCGAGGTCTGGTCCACCCCGACCACGACCATGGGCGGCCTGCACGACCTCGAGGTGCCCGTCTGCGGCTGAGCAGCGAGCGGGTGAATGCGGCTCCGGCCAGCGGTTTCACCCGGGTGAGCCGGGGTCCGACGGGCCGCGGCGCGGCTAGCGTGAACGCTCGAGGAAGCCCACGCCAGCCCGACCGAGGAGCCGACATGGCCCATGCACGACGCGCCCGCACCGGTACCCCGGTCGCGCCCGGCTCGACGGGCGGGCGTGCCGCCCGCGCTGCGGCGGGCGTGATCCTCGGCCTCCTGCTGGGCGCCGGCGCCGGCCTCGTCGGGGCCACCTCCGCCGCGGCGGACGTCGCCCCGACCCCGACGCCGAGCGGCTCCGAGTACCCGCCGCCGGAGGAGCCCACGCTCACGGCGGAGACGCTGCAGCCCGTGTGCGACGGCGGCGTGCCCTACCTGGTCTACGCGGTGAAGGCCACCGGCACCGACAACGACACCGTGACGATCACCTGGCTCAACCCCTCCGGCGACGACGTCGTGCAGGCCGGCCTGCCGTTGTCCGGACGGGTGCTGTGGCCGGGTGCCGTGACGGACGCGTCGGGCGCCCCGCTCGACTGGCCGGGCTGGCGCCTGGAGGACGGCGTCTGGGTGGAGGGCGACGAGTTCGACTGGGTGCGCCCGTCCGTGGACGTGAAGTTCGAGGTCAACCCCCAGCTCACGGTCACGGCCGCCTACCCGCCCTCGTCCCCGAGCTGCGCGACCGACCCGCCCGGCACCTTGCTGGCCCCCGGCACCACCCCGAACCCCGGCACGACGGTTCCCGCCGCCGTGCCGGCCGACGGCGCGCCGCCGGCAGCCTCCTCGCCCGAGTCGGGCTTCCTGCCCCAGACCGGGGCCGGGGTGGTGGCGCTTGTCGCGGGCTCTGCCGGGCTGCTGGCCGCGGGCGGAGTCGCCCTCGCTGTCGCGCGGCGCCGACGCACCGAGCACTGACCCGTTGTGGGTGGGAGCGGTCAGGACGCGGGGCGCAGGGCGACCACCGTCAGCTCGGCGCGCGAGCGCACGCCCACCTTGCGAAAGACGCGCCCCAGGTGCACCTCCACCGTACGCACAGAGACGCAGAGGCGGTCGGCCACCCGCTTGTTCGCCAGCCCGTCGGCCACGAGCCGGGCGACGTCGAGCTCCCGCGCGGTGAGGAGGTCGGCCCAGCGGACCCACACCTCCGCCTCCTCGCGTCCGGCCGCTCCCGCGCCCGGTCGCCGGCTGGTCCGGACGGCGCTGACCACCAGCGACGGCCTCGCCGCCGGCCGGGCGTAGGCGAGGTTGCGGCACACCGCCAGCGCCGCGGGCGCGGGGGCGGGCCCGACCGCGCGGAGCCCGGCCGTGAGCGTGTCCGACCGCGCGGCGCACCGCGCCACCACCGCGGCCAGCCCGCCGGCGACGTGCGCCACCGGCAGCCGACCGGCCGCGTCGTCGAGCACCCGGGCCGCCTGGGCGGCGTCGCCGCCGCGCAACAGCACCAGGGCCTGCACCACGCGCAGGTGCGCCTCCGCGAGCGGGGACAGCCCGTCCGAGCCGGTCGCCCACGTCTCCTGCTCGCACGTAGGCACCGCCGTGACGAGTGCGCGAGCGAGCACCTCGTCCGCGTCGCGGGGGCGCAGGTCGAGCCGGGCGAGCGCCTCGACGACGGCGGCGAGCACCGCCCGGTCCGCGCCGGACACGACGGCCCTGGCGACAGGCACGATCAGCCGCGCGAGGCGGATGCCGGGCGGGTCTTCGTCGGTCCCGTCGGGCCCGCCCGGGCCTGTCGACGGGTCGGCCAGGGCGTGCACCGCCTCGCGCGCCTGCTCGGCGTCGTCCTGCACCGCGGCGACGCCGGTGCTCGCCACCCGGTCGAGCCACCCGGCGGCGTCGTGCAGGTGCCCGGCGAGCAGCGCCGCCCGCCCGGCCACGAGGAACGCCCGCGCCCGTACCTCGCCGGCCCCGTGGCTCGCCGCCTCCCGCGCGACGGCGTGCGCCCCGACCGCGCAGCCCTGCGCCAGCCGGTGCTCCGCCAGGTGCACGAGCCCTTCCGCGAGCGCCGGGTCGCCGGCGAGGGTCGCGAGCGCCTCGTGCCAGCGCGCCGCCTCCGGCTCGCCCGCCCGGTCGAGCTCGGCGGCCAGGGCCGCGTGCACGGCCGTGCGCTCGGCAAGGTCGGCATCCTCGTGCACGATGGCGCGCACCCGCGGGTCGGCCACCCGGAACCGGCCGTCGGCGAGGCGCAGGTGCTCCGACAGCGGCGGGGCGAGCAGCCGGTCGACGGGGGCGCCCGTCGCGCCGAGCAGCAGTTCGACCCGGTCCAGCACCAGCACGCCGGCGGCCAGGAGGACGCGCCGGTCCACGCCGTCGAGCACGTTGTGCCCGTCGAGCAGCCCGGTGTCGGACCCGTCGTCGAACCCGTCGTCGAACCCGGTGTCGAACCCGTCGTCGGGCGCGCCCCTCGGGCCGACGCCGGTCGCGGCGCGCACCGCCGGCGTCGCCGGCAGCGGGTCAGGCAGCGCCGCGGCGCCCGCGAGCTGCTCGGGCGTCAGCAGGCCGAGCGTCTGGGCGAGCGCCTCGCGGTCGGCGCCCACGAGTCCGGACACGCGGCGCACGACGTGCGGCGCGACCGGGCGGGCGGGGTCGGCGGGCGGCGGCGGCCAGGGCGCGATCGAGTCCCGGGTCGAGGTCATCGTCGGCCTCCCGTGTCGTGCCGGGCGTCGGTGCCCGGCGGCGTCGACCTACCGCACCGCCCGATCCCCCCCGCGAAGCCGCAGGTCAGAGATTTGTCAGGTCTCCACCAATATAGTCACGGGCCCGTCGTTCACCAGCTCGACGGCCATGTCGGCGCCGAACCGCCCCGTCGCGACCTCGAGCCCTCGGGCCCGTAGGTCCGCCACCACCGCGTCGACCAGGGGCTCGGCCACGGGGCCGGGGGCGGCCGCGTGCCACGTGGGACGGCGCCCCTTGCGTGCGTCGCCGTAGAGCGTGAACTGGCTGACGACCAGCACCGGAGCGCCCGCGTCGGTCGCCGAACGCTCGTCGTGCAGGATGCGCAGCTCGGCGATCTTGCGGGCCACGGTCGCCACCTCGTCGGGGCCGTCGTCGTGGGTCACGCCGACCAGCGCGAGCAGCCCGGGCCGGTCGATCGACCCCACCACCTCGCCGTCCACCGACACGCTGGCCCGCGTGACGCGCTGCAGCACGGCCCTCATCCCGCACCGCCCGCGCCGACCGCGCCGACCGCGGCCGCGAACGCCGGGCGCACGGCGCCCACCGGCACGCCGCCGCCCAGCACCGGAGTCTCGCCGACCGCCACGAGGGCGGCGACGTCGACGCCCGGCACGGCGGCGGCACCCGCCGCGAGGACGGCCGCCGCGAGGATCGCCGGGCGCGGCCGGTCACCGCCGTCCAGGATCTTGAACGCCACCGCCGAGCCGTCGGGCAGCCCGGCCGCACACACGCCGTCGGCCCCGATCTTGGCGATCGCCCCGGGCACGGCGGCCATGACGAGGGTGTCCTCCCGCCCGTGGCCCGCCACCAGCTCGGGGAACGCGGCCATCGCCCGGCCCACCCGCGCGGCGGTGCGCATCAGCGCCTCGTCGTCAGCGGCCGAGCCGGGAGTGCCGGAAGCGCCCGCCGCGACCCGCGCGAACGACCGTGCGAGCCCCAGCACCGACGTGGTGAACAGGGGCGCGCCGCAGCCGTCGACGGTGCGGTGCTGTGGCTCGTCGCCCGTCAGCTCGCCGACCGCGGCGCGCACGGCCTGCTGCAGCGGATGCGCCGGGTCCAGGTACGACGAGGTGTCCCAACCGGCCGCGACGCACGTGGCGAGCATGCCCGCGTGCTTGCCCGAGCAGTTCTGCGCGATCCGCTCGGGGCCGTGGCCGGCCAGCTGCCAGGCGAGCGCCTCGGCCCGGCCGAAGGGCAGGTCGGCGGTGTTCCGCAGCGCGGACTCGTCGAGCCCGGCACCCGCGAGGATCTCGCGCACCCCGGCGAGGTGCTCGTGCGCGCCGCTGTGGCTGGCGGCGGCGAGCGCGAGCAGCCGGTCCGGCAGGTCGAGGCCGGAGCGCAGCATCGCGACGGCCTGCAGGGGCTTCACCGAGGACCGCGGCCAGATCGTCGTCGCCGGGTCGCCCACGGCGAGCCGCACGCCGCCGTCCGGGCCGAGTACCACGAGGTGCCCCAGGTGCACCGACTCCACGAGGCCGCCGCGCACCACCTCCGCCAGGGGCGCGGCGCCCCGCGCGACGTCGGCCGTCACCGTCACCACCCGCCCGTCGGGCCCTGCGGGCGACGCCCCCCGCCCGTGCCGTACGACTGGATCTTCGGGCGAACGTCCACCCAGTAGATGATCGCGGGCGCCACGGCGATGACGTTGAAGAACGAGCCCGCCGTCATGAGCATGGGCGGCAGCCCGAACAGGCCGATCAGCGCGGCGATGCCGAGGATGATCAGCCAGATGTTCTTGGTCAGCTTCCCCTCGGACACGTAGGCGCGGGCAGGGCGGCGCGCGGCGTCGATGAACGCGACGAGCTGCACGACGAACACCACGATCGCGAGCACGACGAGCATGAAGTATTGGAAGGACCCGATGGCGGCGGAGATCACTCGCCCGAGCCTACGGGAGGACGGTGAGCCGGCGGGAGCGCGCGGCCCCGGCCACGTGCTCGTCCCACGCAGCGACCACCGTGTCCTCGTGCGCGACGGCGAGCGCGCTCGCCACGTGCAGGGCGTCGGCGCCCCGCAGCGGCACGGGACACGACGCGAGGAGGTCCGCCGCCCGCTCGGAGACCTCGCGGGTCACCTCGATCGTGTGCAGCGCGGGGCTCAGCTCGTCCCACAGCGCGGCGCCTCGGCGCCGCGCGAGCGGGTCGAGCAGCCCGGCCCGCTCGCCCGCCGCGAGCGCCGCCCGCACCTCGGCGTCGGCGATGCGCGAGCTGACGACGACGTCGGCGCGGTTCCACAGGGCGCACGCCAGCTCGGAGCCCTGCTCGCGGACGCACAGCTTCACCAGCGCGCTCGCGTCGAAGTAGACGAGGGCCATGCTGCTCCGTTCTCGTTCACGGCGGTCGAGCTTGCGTCAGCGTCGGATGCGGCGCACCAGGTCGGACATGCGCGACGGCGACCTCGCGGGGGTGCGGGCGACGCCGGGACGAGCGGCGGGCGACCCCTCGTCGTCGGGCACGACGTGCACCTGACGCTCGGTCTCGGCGGGCGTGAGCAACCCGTCGCGCACCAGGCCGGCGACGAGATCCGCCGTCTGCACCGCCGACAGGCGGGCGACGGGCACCCCCCGCTCGGTGATGACGACCTCCTCGCCCTCCCGAGCCCTCTCGATCCACAACTTCAGCTCGGCCCGCAGGGCACTGACGGAGACCTCCATGACCGACGACCGTACCGTCCCGGCGCCCCACCGGACAGAGCAAGTTGGACGACACCGCGAGAAGGGACGAGCGCGGGCCGGGGACGTCTGTGTCGCGAGGCTGGTCGGGCCTGGCGGGAGCCGCGAGGAACGAGCGGCGGATGGCGCGCCTCGCGACACAGACGTCCCCGGCTCGCGCGGCAGCGACCCAGCCCGGCCCGGCCCGGCCCGACGGTGAGAGTCAGATCGCCCGGCGGTAGGCGCGGAAGGCCAGCGTCGCGAGCCACCACATCGCGCCCACGGCAACGACGAGCAGCCCCAGGTGCAACCACACGGTGCCGGGGTCGGCGAAGCCCTGCAGCGCGTCGCGGGCCACGACGACCGCCCAGTCGAACGGGTTGAACCGCGCGACGTCGGCGATCCAGCCCGGCGCAAGGGCCGGGTCCATCACCGCGGACGACAGGAACATCAGCGGGATGGTGAGCAGCTGCGAGACGCCGATGAGCGCCTCCTGCTGGCGGGTGAGCAGCGCGACCGCCCCGGAGAGCGCCGCGAACAGGCAGCTCAGCAGGGCCACGGCCACGAGCATCACCAGCACGCCGGCCCAGCCGCCGGGGAACCGCGCCCCGCCGAGCCACGCGACGCCCACGACCACCAGCGCCTGCACGCACGCGAGCAGCGAGTACCAGGCCATCGTCGCCGCGAGCAGCGCGCCCCGGCTGGTCGGGGATGCGAGGAAGCGGTCCATGACGCCGCGGTCCATGTCCTGCACGAAGGTCGTGCCGGCCCACGCCGCGCCGCCCATGGCCGTCATCATCACGACGCCGGGGGTGAGGTACTCGAGGTAGCTGACGTCCGCGCCCCCGGCGAACCCGGGGATCTCGATGACGGACCGGAACAGCTGGCCGAACAGCAGCAGCCAGACCATCGGCTGCAGCAGGTTCATCACGATGAACACGGGGATGCGCATGCCCTGCCGGGCCTGGCGGCCGGTGAGGAGGGCGGCCTGCGTCACGGCGCTCATGCCGCCACCTCCTCGGCGGGGGCGCCCGCGGTGCCGGCCCGGTGGGCCTCCTCCAGGCTGCGGCCGGTGCGGGCCAGGTAGACGTCGTCGAGCGTGGGCCGGGACAGCCCGGCCGCCCGCACGCCCAGGCCCGCGGCGTCGAGCGCGGCGAGCAGCGCCGGCAGCGCGGTGGCGCCGGCCTCGGCGCGCGCCCGCAGGCCGCGTCCGTCGGCCGCGACGTCGACGACGCCAGGCACGCCCGCGGCGACCCGGGCCGCCGCGACGGTCGCGGCGGCGTCGTCCAGCTCGACCATGACCCCGTCGCCGCGCAGCTCGTCCTTCAGCGCGTCGGGGGTGCCGGCGGTGACGACTCGGCCCGCGTCCACGATGACGACCTGGTCGGCGAGCCGGTCGGCCTCGTCCAGGTAGTGCGTGGTGAGCAGGATCGTCATGCCGTCACCCGTCGCCATCCGCTCGATCTCGGCCCACATCGCGGCGCGCGCCTCGGGGTCGAGGCCCGTGGTGGGCTCGTCGAGGAACAGCACCTGCGGGCGATGCACGAGGCCGACGGCGACGTCGAGCTTGCGCGCCATCCCGCCCGACCACGTCTTCACGAGCCGGCCGGCGGCGTGCGCGACGCCGAAGCGCTCGAGCAGCTCGTCGGCCCGGGTCCGGGCGTCGCGGGCGCCGAGGCCCTGCAGCCGACCGGCGAGCACGAGGTTCTCGCGACCCGTGCCCATGGGGTCGGTCACGGGGCGCTGCGCCACGTAGCCGATGGCGCGCCGCACCGCGGACGGATCCCGGACGACGTCGTGCCCGGCCACGCGGGCCGTACCCGAGTCGGGCCGCGACAGCGTGGCGAGGATCTTCACGGTGGTGGACTTGCCGGCGCCGTTGGGGCCGAGCAGGCCCAGCACGCTGCCGGGCACGGCGGTGAGGTCGAGGCCGTCGAGCGCGCGCACGTCGTGCGCGCCCCGGCCGGGGCGGTAGGTCTTGGTCAGGCCGGCGACGTCGATCGCCGGCGCTTGCGGGTGTGCGGACATGTTTCCTCCAGTGAGGTCGGAGGGTCCGGCGCACGCCCTAGGGTGGGAGCGCGTCTCGTGGTGCGGTGTGCACCGGACCCGAGCCACCGGTCCCGGGTGATGGCAGTCGCCCGGGACCGTTCTTGCGTCAGTGCTGCTTCTCCTGCGGCTCGTCCCGCGAGACGAAGAGCATCCGCGCGAGGACGAGCATCATCACCGCGAGGGCGACGACGAAGGTCAGCCAGGACCAGGCCCAGCCGACGGTGAGGCCAAGGACGACGAACACGACGAACGCCGTCAGCCAGATCACGGCCGTGTAGACGCCGAACCGCGCGGCGGCGGCCGGGTCCTGGTCGAAGCGGCCGAACTGGTTGTCGGTCGCCTGCGCCCGCGCGACGTCCCGCACCCAGGCCTTCTTCCGGTTGGTCTGGGTGACGCCGAGCAGGACGAGCAGGGTCACGCCCACGACGAGCACGGCGCCCGCCACGACGTACACCCACGGGGCGAACGTCCCGAGGAGCACGAACGCGACCAGGAACAGCCCGAAGGCCGCGAGGCCGGTGGCCAGGTAGTAGCCCCCGGCGCGGCGGGACGGCATCGGGTGGTTCGTCGTCGTCTCCTGCGAGACGGAGAACCCGACGACGAACCCGGCCGCGCTGGCCGCCGTCAGCAGCAGCGCGGCGACCGCGACGGCGGGCAGGGTGAAGACGCCCGCCGCGGACACCCCCGCGACCGCGAGCGTGCCGACTCCCGCCAGCGCCGCGACCACGACGCCGACGACGAAGCCCGGCTTGGGGCGCACGCGCTGCTGCTGGGCGGCCGCAAGCGCCTCCTGCAGGGGGGTGCGCGGCACGCCGCCGGTCTGGGCGTCGGCGTCCGCCTGCGCGTCGGCGACGAGCTCGCGCACGTCGCCCAGCTCGTCGAAGGCGCGGCGGGCGGCGGGGTCGGGCGGGGTGCCGCCGGCCTGCAGCTCGGCGGCCCGGGCCTCGAGGTTCGCCCGGATCTCCTCCTTGAGGTCCTGGACCTCAAGGGTCGGCTCGATGCCGGCGAACGCCTCGTCGAGGAGTCGGTGGACGGTGGTCATCGGTCGGTGTCCTTGTCTGTGCTGAGGAGGGCGTCGATGACGTCGCGGGTGGCGATCCACGCCGCGACGTTGCGCTGGTAGACGGCGCGGCCGGCGTCCGTGATCCGGTAGTACTTGCGGCGCCCGCCCTGGGACTCGTCGCCCCAGTAGGCCTCGACCAGCCCGTCCTTGGTCAGACGGCGGTACGTCGCGTAGAGCGTGGCCTCCTTGATCTCGTGCGCCCCGCCCGTGGCGTGGCGGATCGCCTTGTAGATCTCGAATCCGTAGCGGTCCCCGCGACGCAGCGTCGCGAGCACGATCGTGTCGGTGTGACCACGCAGCAGGTCGGCGGAGAACGCGTCGTCCGCCGTCGAAGCCTCATCTCGCTGCATCACGACAGGTACTGTATCTCGTCAACTACTCGATGACAACAGGTGCTGGACGTGCCCCACCTCCGCCGAGGTAGTCCGAGATCCCGCGAGGTAGTCCGGAGTCCCGCGAGGTAGTCCGGAGTCCCGCGAGGTAGCTCGAGATCGCGCGAGGTAGTCCGGGTACAACCTCGGCCTTCACCGTGCCGTCGTCGGGAGTCCGTGCGAGCCTGCGAAGCAGGACGGGGTGGTTCGACCCTTCGACAAGCTCAGGACGACGCAGGCTCAAGCACCGGGGCGGTGAGATCCGCCCGACGCCGGGAGGGCACAGCATGACCGCACAGAGCGCGCCGCCCGCCGATCCCCCGGCGCTGCCGCAGGGCCGGGTCTGGGCCATCTTCGGCGGCCTCATGCTCGCGATGCTCCTCGCTGCCCTCGACCAGACGATCGTCGCGACGGCACTCCCGACGATCACCTCGGACCTCGGCGGGGCGGAGCACCTGTCGTGGGTGGTGACGGCCTACATGCTCGCGAGCACCGCCACCACGGTGCTGTGGGGAAAGCTCGGCGACCTGTTCGGGCGCAAGGGGCTGTTCATCACCTGCATCGTGATCTTCCTGGTCGGCTCGATCCTGGCCGGCACGTCGCAGACGATGGTGCAGCTCATCGCATGGCGCGCACTGCAGGGCATCGGTGGCGGCGGCCTCATGGTGCTCTCGCAGGCGATCATCGGCGACGTCGTGCCGCCTCGGCAGCGCGGCCGGTACCAGGGGCTCTTCGGCGCGGTGTTCGGCGTCTCGTCCGTCGCCGGCCCGCTGCTCGGCGGGTTCTTCGTCGACAGCCTCAGCTGGCGCTGGGTCTTCTACATCAACATCCCGATCGGCGTGATCGCGCTTCTGGTCGTCGCAGCGGTGCTGCCGCACATCGACACCGGCCGCAAGCCGCGCGTCGACTACGCCGGCATCATCCTGCTGGGCACCGTCTCGACGTCGATCGTGCTGGTGACGAGCCTGGGCGGCACCACCTGGGGGTGGAGCTCTGCGCCCGTCTACGCCATGGTGGCGCTCGCCGTGGCCTCGCTCATCGGGTTCGTCGTCGTCGAGCGACGGGCGCCGGAACCCGTGCTGCCACTGCGCCTGTTCCACAGCAAGGTCTTCTCGGTCACGGCCGTCGTCGGATTCGTCGTCGGGTTCGCGATGTTCGGCGCGATCACCTACCTGCCGCTGTACCTGCAGACCGTCAAGGGCTCCACGCCCACCGAGTCCGGCCTCGAGATGACGCCGATGATGCTCGGCATGCTGATCACGTCCATCGGTTCCGGTCAGCTCATCTCCCGTACGGGCAGGTACAAGATCTTTCCGATCCTCGGCACCGCGACCACGTCGGTCGGTCTCTACCTGCTCTCTCTCATGGGTCGGGACACGACGTCGCTCCAGGCCGGGCTGAGCATGTTCGTGCTCGGCGCGGGGCTGGGCATGGTGACCCAGGTGCTCGTCATCGCGGTGCAGAATGCCGTCAGCTACCGCGACCTCGGCACCGCGACGTCGGGCGCCACGTACTTCCGCACCATCGGCTCGTCGGTGGGGGTCGCCGTCTTCGGCACGATCTTCTCGGGCCGCCTGACGGCCGAGCTCCGCACGTCCGTGCCGTCGTCTGCGCAGGGTGCGTGCGCCCCGGACGCGCTCGCCGCGTCCACGGACACGCTCAGGCAGTGCACGCCCGAGGTACAGAACTGGTTCCTCGACGCCTACGCCGGGGCCCTGCACGTGGTGTTCCTGTGGGCCGTGCCGGTGGCGGCGCTCGGCTTCCTGCTGACGTGGCTGCTCCCCGAGGTCGAGCTGCGCACCTCCACCCGCGGCGGCGGCCCCGCGAGCGCCGGGCAGGCCGCGGGCGCGTCGTTCGCCCTCGGCTCGGGGCGCACGTCCCTCGACGAGCTGCGACTGATCCTGTGGCGTCGCGTGGGCAAGCTGGACCCGCTGCGCGTCTACGAGCTGGTCGATTCCGACTCGGGCCTCACGCCCGCGGAGGCCTGGATGGTCACGCGCGTCTCCCTCAAACGGAAGCGCTCGGTGAAGCTCATGGCGGAACACACCGCGCGTTCAGAGGACACCGTGCGCCAGGTCGCTGAAGGGCTCAGGGCACGCGGGCTCGTCGAGATCGACGGCGACACCGTCGTGGCCACACCAGCCGGCGACGCCGCCGCCGAGGCGATCCGCGACGCCGAACGGCGACGGCTGCAGCGCTACGTGGCCGAATGGCCCGGCGGCGACGAGCCCGAGGTCGACGAGCTCGTGGAGCAGCTCACCCACCAGCTCCTGGCCGACAAGACGGACCTCGTCGAGACGCGCTGAGCGCCCGAACTACCTCGCGCGATCCCGGACTACCTCGCGGAGATCCGCACTACCTCGCGAGGTTTCGCACTACCTCGCGAGGTTTCGCACTACCTCGCGGAGATCCGCACTACCCCGCCGGGGATCTGGACTCCTCGGCGTCAGAGCTCGGGGAGGGTGGCGCGGGCGGCCTCGGGCGTCATGCCGGCGGCCTCGAGGGTGTCGACCAGCGGCGACCGCAGCAGCAGCGCGAGGGACTGCACCTGCCAGTACCCCTCCCCGAGGACGCGGGGGTCCGCGTCGGCGGCGACGGCCGACAGCGCCTCGCGCGCCCGGGCCGGGTCGATGCCGGCCCCCAGCGCGCTCGCGAGCAGCCGCGCCCCGCCCGCGTACCGATCCACGAGGTCCGCGACCGGATGGCGGACCTCCGCGCCGGCGTCGACGCCCCCGTCGTCGGAGCCATGGTCGACCCTGTCCGTGCCGCCGTCCGGTGCGGGCCCCGTCGACTGGAGCGCCGCCGGGGCGCGGCGGGCCAGCACGCGCACGCTGCGCATCGCCCGGTCGATCAGCACGGCCTGGGAGGCGAGACGGGTGATCTCGCCCCGGTGCACGCGGTTGACGCTCACGCGCGCAATCTCCCGCGACTTGCGCGCGAGCTCGCGCCAGTCCGCGAGCACGGTCTCGGCCGCCCGACCGCGCACGAGCGCGCCGGCGATGTCGTCCTCGTCGGCGTCGCGCAGCCCGCGGGCGACGGCCTCCAGCACGATGGCGAGCTCGTCCGTCGCCTCCTCGGCGAGGGCCCGCAGGCGCCGACGCGGGTCGCCCGGGGTCAGCAGGGCGACGAGCAGCGCGATCGCGCCCCCGACCAGCGCGTCGGTCCACCGACCGATCGCTCCCCCCGTGGCGACCGCGGCCGGGAGCCCGACGACGACGATCGCCTGCACGCCGGCCTGCGTGGCCAGCAGCGCGCCGCGGTCGATGAACCGGGCGAGCAGAGCGGAGATCGCCATGACCACCGTCAGCTGCCACCAGCCCGACCCGATGAGGTGCACCAGCAGGTCGCCCAGGCCGACGCCGAGCGCGACGCCGACCGCCACCTCCGCCACGCGGCGCAGGTCGCGGTCGAAACTGAACCCGAGGCAGACCCACGCGGCGACGGCAGCGAAGAACGGCTGCTGATGGCCCAGTACGTAGGACGCGAACCCGTAGGCGACGCCGGCGGCCAGCGACGCCTGGACGATCGGCCAGAAGGAGGTCCGGGCACGTCGCCAGCCCTGGCGCACCCGGATGCGGCGCCGCATGGTGCGCAGCGCCGCCCGGGCGAGCTCGCCCGCGGGACGCGCCGCCGGCTCGTCGCTCACGGGCGTCCGCTCATAGCAGGCTCTGCGGCGCGTCCGGTCCGCGTGGGGTGAGGCCACGGGCGAGCGGCCCGTGCGCCTCGGGACGGTCGGCCGAGACCCCGTCGCCGGGGACGACCAGCTCCTGCGCCGCAGCGACCCGGAGCTCCTGCCCGCCGACGTCGCCGGCCACGGTCAGCTCGGCGTCGTCGGGGACGGACCGCTTGACGACGGCGAGCGCGACCGGCCCCAGCTCGTGGTGCCGGGCGACCGTGGTCACGGTCCCGACGGCACGCCCGTCGGTGCCGTCCAGGAACACCTGTGCGCCGGCCTCGGGGACCACGTGCTGGGAGCCGTCGAGATGCAGCAGCACCAGGCGCCGCGGCGGGCGGCCGAGGTTGTGCACCCGCGCGATGGTCTCCTGTCCGCGGTAGCAGCCCTTGTGCAGGTGAACGGCGGTGCGCAGCCAGTCGAGCTCGTGCGGCACGCTGCGGTGGTCGACCTCGTGGGCCAGCCGAGGACGCCAGGCCTCGACGCGCAGGGCTTCGGTGGCCCAGGTGCCGGCGAGCTTCCAACCCGCAGCCTCACGCTCGGCGACGGCGGTCTCGAGCTCCGCGCGCGGCACGAGGACGAGCCGCCACGGGCGGTCCGCGCCGGGGTGCTCCGACTCGGGCGGGCCGTAGCGGGTGCCGCCGTCGGCGACGCGCGGCCAGGTGTCCCACCAGGTCACGGGCTCGCCCTCGGCCGCCTCGGCGGCGACGGGCTCGCCGATCGCCGCGTACTCGCCCGAGACGTCGGCGATCTCCACCCGCATCATGAACTTCATCCGGTCGAGCCAGGCCGCGAGCGGGGCGGCGTGGTCACCCTCGGTGATCAGCCAGGTGGCCTCGCCGTCGTCGACGACGCCCGCGGCGTGCTCCACGTGCCCCTGGGGCGAGAGCACCAGCAGCTCCGTGGAGGTGCGCGGCGGCAGCGCCTGCACGTCCTGCGACGTGATCGAGTGCAGCCAGGACAGGCGGTCGGGCCCGGCCACCCGCACGACGCCGAGGTGGGACTGGTCCACGACCGCCCCGCCGCGGGCGAGCGCGCGCTGCTCGGCCACAGGGTCGCCGTAGTGCCAGGCCACGCCGGCGTCGGGGCCGGACGCGGGCACCGCGCCGTGGCGGTTGAGCAGGGGGCTGTTGTCCATCAGGACTCCTCGGTGACGCGGTCCAGCTGGGCGGAGGCGTACGAGCCGAGGGGGTGGCCGAACGCGGCCAGCTCCTCGACCCACATGAGCCGGCCCTCGACCAGGCCGTAGAGCCGCTTGGCAGCGGTGACCTCGGCGGCGGTGGAGGTGCGGGCGACGAAGTCGGTGGCGAGGTCGATGCGGCCGTTGCCGGCGACCCCCAGGAAGAGCGACAGCCGGCCCGACGCGTCGGTGACGAGCACCTCAAGCGCGTGCCGGTCGTCCTCGAGCCCCTCGGGGCGCTCGCTGGAGACGCGCCAGTAGCCGGTCTCCGTCGACCAGACGGTGTCGGGCTCGTCGTCGCCCGGCTCGTCGTCGCCCGGCTCGCCCTCGCCGTCGGCGGCCGCGGCCGCGGCCGACCGCACGCGCAGGGTGGACTCGAAGCGCAGGTACGGGCCGCCGTCGTGGTCGAAGACGAGCTCGTGGACGAACGGCGTCTCGTCGATGCCGGGGTACTCGACGACGCCCTCGCCCTGCCACCGGCCCACGAGCCACGCGAGCGGATAGACCTCGGGCGCGAGGCCCTCGGGGAAGGCGAAGGGCATCAGCGCTGGCCCTGGAACAGCTTGTAGACGACGTACCCGGAGAACCAGATGATCGCGATCGTCACGACGACCAGCAGACCGGTAAACACTGCCTCGAGAGCATGGATCGACATGCGGCGATCCTACCCAGCCCCTCCCCTTATCACCCACCGCCAAGGTGGCGTGAGTAGGGTCGCCGGTCATGACGTCCACCACCTCGAGCGCGTCCACACGCTCTCTCGTGATCAAGACCACGTCCGGGCGGGACCGGCCGGAGGCCGCGAACCAGGCCCTGACGGTGGCGGCCACGGCCGCCGCGGCGGGCGCGGAGGTGAGCCTGTGGCTCACCGGCGAGGCCGCGTGGTTCGCCGTCCCCGGCCGCGCCGCCGAGCTGGCCCTGGACCACGCCGCCCCGGCGGCGGACCTGCTCGACGCCGTCCTCGCCGCAGGTTCCGTCACCCTGTGCACCCAGTGCGCCGCGCGTCGCGACCTCACGGCCGACGACGTCCTGCCCGGCGTGCGCATCGCCGGGGCCGCCGTCTTCACCGAGGAGGTGCTGCGCCCCGGCGCACAGGCCCTCGTCTACTGAGCCCACCGACGGGCCCCGCTCTGCCCCTTGTGACCCCCGCCACCAGCGCCAGGAAACACTCCGGTCAGGCACCCCTGGTGCCGTAGCTTGAACGTTGAAGCATCCCGTGACGCCCTGCCGCACGAGCCGCAGGGACGCACATGCCCGAGGCCCCCCTGCCGCTGCGCGGGCGCGGGCCGACCGCCGTCGCGATTCCGGAGAACTACCCATGACTGCGCCCACCCGGACCTGGAACGACCTCGTCATCCCTGCGGCGGGGACGTACCTGCTCGACGAGGCGCACAAGCGCCTGGGCTTCCTTGCGATGCACATGATGGTCAGCCCTGTGCGGGGCGAGTTCCCCGTCGGCACCGCCACGATCCACGTCGCGGAGGACCCGCTGCAGTCGTCGGTCTCAGCGACGCTCGAGACCGCGACGATCACCACGCACAGCCCGGACCGGGACACGCACCTGCGCAGCCCCGACTTCCTCGACGTCGAGAACTACCCGACCATCGAGTTCCGCAGCACCGGGATCGCGTGGCGCACCGAGGAGGACCCGATGTTCTCGTGGGCCCGGCTCAAGGGGCGCGCGCCCGGTCGCGGCGCCCTCCCCCGCACGGTCGACCGCACGTCGGCGAAGTTCGTGCTGCACGGGAACCTCACGATCCGCGGGGTCACGCACCCCATCGCTCTCGACGCCGAGTTCGGCGGCGCACGTCGTGACCCGTTCGGCAACGACATCTTCGGCTTCAACGCGAGCGCCGACTTCGAGCGCGAGAAGTACGGCCTGACCTGGAACGTCGCCCTCGAGGCCGGCGGCGTCCTCGTGTCCAAGACCGTGCGGATCGAACTCGCCGGCGAGGCCGTCCGGCAGACTCCGCCCGAGCCGCAGGCCTGACGCCGGCCCGCCCTCGTGGTGAGCGGTCAGGCGACGACGAGCCGCCCGACGACGAACACGAGGATGCCGGCGACGGCGACGGGGGTCGTCACGGCCGCGAGCACGGCGCGACGGCTGGTCAGCGCGGGCTGACGCTCGAACAGCAGGCGCAGCACCGCGACCACGAGCCCGGTCACGACCCCCGCGACGAGACCGCTCACCGGGTCGATGGACGGGACGAGGAAGCCCGCTCCCCCGGCGGCCACGCCGCCGAGCACCACGCCCACGAGCGACCCCGCCCACCCGCGCGCCACCGGCAGCGCGGACACGGCTGCCGCGACCGCCAGGCCCGCGGCGGCGACCACGACGAGCGAGGCGCCCGCCTCCGAGCGGCCCACGGCCACCCATCCACAGGAGCAGACGGCGACGACGGCGCCGCTGACGGTGCCGCTCACCGACTCCACGAGCCGGGGCCGCCCCCCGCGGCGCAGCATCTCCGCGACGAACGCCAGCACGAGGGCCATCGCGAGCACGATCGGCACGTTGCGCAGCACCGGTTCGCCGCTGGTGGCCCAGGCCACCGCGACGGCCCCGAGCCCCGCAGCTCCGACCACCACGGTCGTCCCCCCGGGGGCGGGCAGCCGCAGCAGCGGCGCCCAGCCGATCGCGAGCAGCAGCACCAGGGCCGCCGCAACGGCGGTCAGGGGCAGGATCCCGAGGGACCCGAGCGAGGCCGCGGCCGCGACGACGGCAGAGAGGACGGCCGTCCAGACGGCACGGGTGGTCACGGTCACGACGACGAGTGTCCCAGACCGCGCGGCACGCCTCGTGCCCGGATCTCCACGACCGGGCGTCCCGTGACCCGGATCTCCCACGACACAGTCCGGTCGCCGGCCCTTAACGCGCCCGCAACATGGTTCGAGGCACACTTCGGGGACCTGGTCGGTCGACCGGGTCGGATGTGGTGTGACCAACACCCCAGCCGCGGTACGTTGGCGGACGCACCTCGTCGGACGCTGTCGAACGAACCGTCCGACGACCCGGGAGGAGGTGCCGGTGGCCCAGCTGCTGATCCTCACCCCCGCGGCGGGCGGGTCCGTCGAGGTGCTGCCCGCGCTGGGCCTGCTGAACCACAAGGTCCGTGTGCTGCCCATGGAACCGTCCGCGCTGGTGGACGCCCCCGACTCCGACATCGTCCTGCTCGACGCGCGGCGCGACCTCGTCGCGGCGCGCACCACGTGCCGCCTGCTGCACGCCACGGGCCTCACGGTGCCCCTCGTGCTCGTCCTCACCGAGGGCGGCCTGACCGTCGTCACGCACGAGTGGGGTGTCGACGACCTGCTGCTGGAGACGGCGTCTCCCGCCGAGGTCGAGGCGCGGCTGCGGCTCGTGATCGAGCGCTCGGCCCACGGGCCCGTGGACGACGGCCCGCAGGAGATCGCCGCGGGCGAGCTCGCCATCGACGCCGGCGGTTACACCGCGCGGCTGCGCGGTCGCCCGATCGACCTCACGTACAAGGAGTTCGAGCTCATCAAGTACCTCGTGCAGCACCCAGGCCGCGTGTTCACCCGCGCCCAGCTGCTGCAGGAGGTCTGGGGGTACGACTACTACGGCGGCACCCGCACGGTGGACGTGCACGTGCGGCGCCTGCGCGCCAAGCTCGGCCCCGAGCACGAGCAGCTCATCGGCACCGTCCGCAACGTGGGCTACCGGTTCGACCCGCCCAAGGAGCCTCGTCCCGCCGAGAACCCGGACGGGGTCGGCACCTCGGCGGACAACGCCGGCGACGGCGCCGCCGGGCGCGCCCCGGCCCGCTGACCGCCGCGCGCCCTCCCCGGCCCCGGCGCCGCACAGCGGGTAGGTTCGTCCGGTGACCGCGATGTCGGACTCCAGCGACTTCTCCAGCGCCCTCGTGGACGGGCCCTGGCGGCACGAGCTCGTGCCCGCCAACGGGGCGCGCTTCCACGTGGCGCTCGCCGGCCCCGACCGGTCGAACGGCGACCGCCGCCCTCTTGTCGTCCTGCTGCACGGCTACCCGCAGTTCTGGTGGGCGTGGCGCCACCAGGTCGAGAGCCTCGCCGCCGCCGGCTTCCGGGTCGCGGCGATGGACCTGCGCGGCGTCGGCGCCTCCGACAAGCCGCCGTCGGGCTACGACGTCCTCACCAGCACCAGTGACGTCGCGGGCGTGGTGCGCTCGCTGGGCCACGCCCGGGCCGTCGTGATCGGGCACGGCACGGGGGGCGTGATCGCCTGGTCGATGGCGCGGCTGCAGCCGGCCGTCACCGCCGGGGTGGCCGCCGTGTCGTCGCCCCACCCGGGGCGACTCCACGTGTCGGGCCGCCAGCTCCTGACCCCGGTGGCGCGCCGACAGCTCGCGCTCTACCAGCTGCCCACCCTGCCCGAGCGCCGGCTCACGGACGGCGACATGGTGGCGCGCGTGCTGCGCGACGGCGCCGCCCGCCCCCTCGGCGCCGACGCGCTCGAGCTCTACCGGACGGTGATGCGGATCCCGTTCGCCGCGCACACCGTGATGGAGTCGCTGCGCTGGATGGTGCGCTCCACCCCGCGCCCGGACGGGCGGCGGTACCTGGCCGCCGTCCGGCAGCCGGTCGACGTCCCGGTGCTCCAGGTGCACGGCCGGCTCGACGGGTTCCTCGATCCGCAGCACGCGGGCGTCGACGGCGCGGCGCTCGCGCGCGACTTCCGGTTCGAGCTGCTGGAAGGCGCCGGGCACTACCTGCCCGAGGAGGCCCCCGACGAGCTCGGCGCGCTGCTGGCCGACTGGCTGCAGCACGCCGTCTCCCCCACCGCCGGTTGAGCTCGTCGAAACCGCGCCGGGTTTCGACAGGCTCAACCAGCAGCGGATCAGCCGCGCGGGCCGGGCTTGACCAGCTTCGCGGCCGCGACCGGGTCCACCTCGCCCACGCCGAACGACGGGCACCACCGAGCCACCGGGCACGCCCCGCACGCCGGCCGGCGCGCGTGGCAGCGCCGGCGCCCGTGCCACACGAGGTGGTGGCTGAGCATCGTCCAGTCCTTCTTCGGGAACAACGCACCCACCTCGTGCTCGACCTTGACCGGGTCCTCTGACGTGGTCCAGCCGAAGCGCCGCGCCAGGCGGCCGAAGTGCGTGTCCACGGTGATGCCCGGCACCCCGAAGGCGTTGCCGAGCACCACGTTCGCCGTCTTACGACCCACCCCGGGCAGCGTCACCAGGTCGTCCAGCCGCGCCGGGACCTCGCCGTCGAACCTCTCGACCAGCGCCTGCCCCAGCCCGATGACCGACCGCGTCTTGGCCCGGAAGAAGCCGAGGGGCTTGAACAGCTCCTCCATCTCCGCCGGGTCGGCGCCCGCGTAGGCCGCGGCGTCCGGGTACCGGGCGAAGATGGCGGGCGTGGTCGCGTTGACGCGCACGTCCGTGGTCTGGGCCGAGAGCACCGTCGCCACCAGCAGCTCCAGGGGCGTGGTGAAGTCCAGCTCCGCTCGGGCGTCCGGATACGTGGCCGCCAGCTCGCGGTCGATCCTGCGAGCCCGGCGCACGAGCGCCACCCGGGACTCACCGGTCGGGGTCTCGTCACTGGCGGGCGTGGTCGTGGGCTTCGTCGGCACGTCTTGGAGCCTAGCCACCCCGTCCGACGGCCGTCGGTCGAGCGGCGACGGGCCCAGGACCGCGCGGTCAGGACCCCACCGAGGCGACGCGATTTGGTGTGGTGAGGCAGACTGAGAACCGGAACACAACCTCTTGACAACCCCCGGACGACCCGCCCCACCCCGGGAAAGGCCGCCCCTGAACCACGTGAGGAATCCTGTGGACGACACCGTCGTGCTCTCCGCCCCTCTCTTCGCGGACATGGAATCCGAGGAGACGAAGGCGCTCTTCGAGTCCATGGTCCCGGTCGAGCTCACCCGTGGGGACGTTCTCTTCCGCGAGGGCGAGCCCGGCGACCGGCTCTACGTCATCGCGCAGGGAAAGATCAAGCTCGGCCGCCGGTCGAGCGACGGCCGGGAGAACCTGCTGTCGATCCTCGGTCCCGGTGAGATGTTCGGCGAGCTGTCGCTGTTCGACCCGGGCCCCCGCACGGCGACGGCGTCGTCCGTGTCCGACGCGCTCGTCTACGAGCTGCGGCACCACGCGCTCGTGCACTGGATCGCCGCGCACCCCAGCGTCGCCACGACGCTGCTGGGAGCGCTGGCCCGCCGCCTGCGCCGCACCAACGAGACCCTGGCCGACCTTGTCTTCTCCGACGTGCCCGGCCGCGTCGCCAAGGCGCTGCTCGACCTCTCGTCCCGCTTCGGCGAGCCGAACGACGACGGCATCCGCGTGGCGCACGACCTCACGCAGGAGGAGCTCGCCCAGCTCGTCGGCGCCTCCCGCGAGACCGTCAACAAGGCGCTGGCCGACTTCGCCACCCGCGGCTGGGTCCGCCGCGAGGGCCGCGCCGTCGTGCTGCTCGACATCGACCGCCTGGAGCGTCGGGCTCGCTGAGCCGCTGGTCGGGCGCTGGTTGAGCCTGTCACTGATCGCTGGTTGAGCCTGTCACTAATCGCTGGTTGAGCCTGTCGAAACCACCGGTCCGTCACCTCGGTTTCGGCCGCAGGCGGAAGGGGCGTTCTTCGCCCGGTCGCGTTCACGCGCCCCAAGGGGCGCTCCACTTCGGGAAATCTACGACCGGGCGAAGAACGCCCCTTCCGCCTGCTCGGACTGTCGGCTCGCAGTCGCGATGCCCGACGACGACGCGGCGCCCGCCTCGCCTTCGGCCCGCCGCGCGACCTGCGGGCTAGGCGCCAGGACTGACGTCCCTCCGCGGCCGCTACCTCGCCGTCATCGGCGACGCCCAGGGACAGAGGTCGACCGGCGGCCGCGACGTCCGTCCCTGGAAGTCGCCTACCGCGACATCTTCCGCGACGCCTGGGGACACAAGAGGACCTGACGCGGCGCGGAAGATGATGTAGGAGCGGGTGGGGACGAGGTTCTTCGCCCGGTCGTAGATCTCCCGAAGTGGAGCGCCCTTTGGGGCGCGTGAACGCGACCGGGCGAAGAACCTCGTCCCCACCCGCGGCCGTAACCCGAGAGTTACGGCCGCAACCAGAGAATCAGGCGAGCTCCACGATCAGCTCCACCTCGACAGGAGCATCCAGCGGCAGCACCGCGACGCCGACGGCCGAACGCGCGTGCACGCCCGCGTCGCCGAAGATCTCGCCGAGCACGGTGGACGCGCCGTTGAGGACGCCCGGCTGGCCGGTGAACGACGGGTCGGAGGCGACGAAACCCACGACCTTCACGACGCGGGCGACGGCGTCCAGCGAGCCCACCAGCGACCGCACCGCGGCCAGGGCGTTGAGCGCGCTGGTGCGTGCCAGGTCCGCGGCGACGTCCGGCGAGACGAGCCCGTCGCCGGCGCCGACCTTGCCGGTGACGGGCAGCGCGCCGTCGACGAAGGGCAGCTGGCCCGCCGTGTAGACGTAGTGCCCGGACCGGACGGCCGGGACGTAGCTCGCGACGGGCGCGGCGACGTCGGGCAGCGAGATGCCGAGCTCGGCGAGGCGGGCCTCGGGTCCTGAGGTGCTCATCACTGCTCGCCGGAGGGTCGCTTGAGGTAGGCGACCAGGTTGGTGCTGTCGGGGCCGGGGACGACCTGGACGAGCTCCCAGCCGTCTGCCCCCCATTGGTCCAGGATCGCCTTGGTGTTGTGGATCAGCAGGGGGATGGTCGCGTACTCCCACGTGGTAGCCATGCGGCGATCGTAACCACCACCGGTCCACAGAACCTGCACAGCGGGACGCGGCCGCCCGGCCGTGCTGAGACAGCCCCAACCCTTACCCTGGTGGGCATGGCCAAATCCGACCCTCGTCGCATCACCCGCACGATGCCCGCGACGCAGCTCGTGGCGCTGCTGCTCGCGTTCGTCCTCGCGGCAGGTGTAGGCGGTGTGCTCGCCGCCGGACTCGTCATCCCGGTGGTCGCCGGGGCCGATGCCGCGGCGGACAGCACCATCGCCATCTACGACGAGGTCCCCGCGGAGCTCGAGCCGCGGCCGATGTCGCAGCAGTCGCGGATCTACGCGGCCGACGGCAAGCTGCTCGCCACGTTCTACGCGCAGAACCGCATCGTGGTGCCGCTGGCCGAGATCGCAGAGCCGATGCAGAAAGCCGTCATCTCGATCGAGGACGAGCGCTTCTACGAGCACGGCGGCATCGACGTGCAGGGCATGACTCGCGCGCTCGCGAACAACTTCGCCGGGCACGCGACGCAGGGCGCGTCGACGCTGACGCAGCAGTACGTGAAGAACATGCTCATCGACCAGGCCCTGCAGGACGACGACCCGTTCGGCGTCATCCAGGCCAGCGAGGACTCGATCGCCCGCAAGCTCACCGAGGCCAAGATGGCCATCGCGATCGAGAAGTCGATGAGCAAGGACGAGGTCCTCCAGGGCTACCTCAACGCCGCCCAGTTCGGTTCGCGCAGCGTCTACGGCGTCGAGGCCGCGGCCCGCTACTACTTCTCCAAGAGCGCCTCCGAGCTGAGCGTCGTCGAGGCGGCCACCATCGCCGGCATCACCAAGTCACCGGGCCGCTTCGACCCGACGGTCAACCCGGACGAGGCCAAGGAGCGCCGCGACCTGGTGCTGCAGAACATGTGGAAGCTGGGCTACATCTCCACGGAGGAGCGCGACGAGGCGAAGGCCAAGACGATCAAGGAGACGCTCGACGTCAACCCGGTCGAGATCGGCTGCAGCGCCGCGAAGGACTCCGCGTTCTTCTGCGACTACGTCACCAAGGAGATCGTCACCAACCCTGTGTTCGGCGAGACCAAGGCAGAGCGCCAGGCGCTGCTCTACCGCGGCGGCCTGGAGATCCACACCACGCTGGACCCCAAGAAGCAGAAGGCCGCCGCCGCGGCGGTCAAGGACGCCGTCCCGGCCGACGACTCCAGCAAGCTGCAGTCCGCTGTCGTCTCGGTGGAGCCCGGCACGGGCGAGATCAGGGCCATGGCGCAGAACATCCCCTACACCCCGTCGGCGGGCAGCGAGGGGCGCACCACGCGCGTGAACTACTCGGCCGACCCGACGCACGGCGCGTCCGGCGGCTTCCAGGTGGGCTCGAACTTCAAGCCGTTCGTGCTGGCCCAGTGGCTCAAGGAGGGCCACACCCTGAGCGAGCGCGTGAACGCGACGAAGACGGCGCGCTGGCCGCAGGACTTCCAGACGCCGTGCGTCGGGAATCTCCAGGCGGCAGAGCCGTGGGCTCCGGCGAACTCGGAGGGCGTCGAGGTCGGCTACATCTCTGCCCTCGAGGCGACCTACGAGTCTGTCAACACCGCCTACGCGGCGATGGGGTTCCAGCTCAACCTGTGCGACCTGCGCAGCACCGCCTGGGACATCGGCTTCCGGCCCACCCGTTCGGTCCACAACGAGGGCAGCGGCGGGGTGGTGACCGCTCCGGAGGAGGATGACATCGACATCCTGGCACCGATGATCATCGGCACGCAGGAGTCCACGCCGCTGTACCAGGCCGCCGCCTACGCCACGCTCGCCAGCGGCGGCACCTACTGCTCGCCGATCGCCATCACGGGCATCACCGGCCCCGGGGACAAGGACTACGACGTCCCGGACGCGAACTGCGACAAGGACGCCCTGCCGGCGAACATCGCCAACACCGTCGTGTACGCGATGGAGAAGGTCTTCTCCGGTTCGGGCACCGCCCGCGAGCTCGGCGGCCTGTCCGACGGGCGCCCGGTGGCCGGCAAGACCGGTACTTCCCAGCTGTCCGCGCAGACGTGGTTCACCGGCTTCACGCCCAACCTGTCCACATCGGTGTGGGTGGGCAACGCGGACAAGGTGAACGACAACCATACGGATGGCAACGTCGTGAACGGCAAGTACTACCGCGTGCTGTACGGCTCCACGATCGCGGCGCCCGCCTGGAAGACCTACATGGACAAGGCGGTCGCCGGACTGCCCGCCGAGGACTTCGGCGCCCCCGACTCGAAGCTGATCGGCGCCGCCCCGAAGACGACCACGCCCGACGACGGCGGGGACGACAAGGGGGACGACCAGGGCGACGACAAAGGCGACGAGGACCGCGACGACGACAAGGGCGACAACGGCAAGGGCAACGACAAGGGCAACGGCAAGGACGGCCGGACGGACGCCGACGCCGCGTGGGACGCCATCACCGAGGGCGACTGGGACTCGCTCGGCGACGCGTGGAGCGACAACTGACCGGGGTGCGGGGCTGGCAGGTGGCCGGCGGGGTCGTCGCGGCCGGACTCGCGGGGCTCGCGTACGCCCACCTGGAGACCAAGCTCTTCACCGTGCGCCGGGTGACCGTGCCCGTACTGCCGGCGGGCGAGCCTGACCTGCGGGTGCTGCACCTGTCGGACCTGCATCTCACGCCGTCCCAGCACCGGAAGATCGCGTGGGTGCGGTCCCTCGCGGAGCTCGAGCCGCACCTCGTGGTGAACACGGGCGACAACCTCGCCCACCGCGACTCGCTCGGACCGCTGCTGCACGCGCTCTCCCCGCTGCTCATCTCCGCGTCCGGGGCGTTCGTCATGGGCTCGAACGACTACTACTCCCCCGTGCCGAAGAACCCGGTGCGCTATCTGCTGCCCGACGCCCGCGTCGCGCCGTCGCGCCCCCCGGAGCTGCCGGCCGGCGAGCTGGCCGACGCGATGCTCGCCGCCGGATGGAAGGACCTCACCAACCGGCGCGACGTCGTCGAGGCCGACGGCCGGCTGCTGTCGCTGGTGGGCGTCGACGACCCGCACCTGGACCGCGACGAGTTCCCCGGCCCGCCCGTTGAGCCTGTCGAGACCCGGGTTTCGACAGGCTCAACCAGCGAGGCTTCGACAGGCTCAACCCGCGACGCCGTGCTGCACCTGGGCGTCTCCCACGCCCCGTACCGCCGCGTGCTCGACCGGATGCACGCCGACGGCGCGGACGTCGTCCTGGCCGGGCACACGCACGGCGGCCAGCTGCGGGTGCCGGGGTTCGGCGCGCTCGTCACCAACTGCGATATCGACCGCCGACGGGCCAGCGGCCTGCACGGCTGGCCGGGCCCGCGGCCCGACGAGACGGGCGGGAACGGCTCCACGTGGCTGCACGTCTCGGCCGGCGCGGGCACCTCGCCGTACGCGCCCGTGCGGTTCGCATGCCGCCCCGAGGCGACGTTGCTCACCTTCACCTCCCGGTAGCCGGATCTCGTTTTCGTCCAGGCCGGATCGTCGGCTATTCTGAGCAGGCTTCCGCACGAGGACGACAGTCCGGACGCGTGGGGCAAGTCCTTCGGGGTGTGGCGCAGCTTGGTAGCGCGCTTCGTTCGGGACGAAGAGGTCGCAGGTTCAAATCCTGTCACCCCGACCAGCCGAGAGGCCCTCTGACCAGCAGCAATGCTGGGCGGAGGGCCTCTTGTCGTTCTCGGTCGCTCCCGCCCGGCACCGCGCTGTTCGAGGAGCAGAGCGTCCGGGCCGGTGGCGACGACCTGCCCGCGACGTTCGGCACGGGACGCCCCCACCTGCAGCGGATCCTCTCCGACGCGGTCCGGGCGGCCGGGACTCGCGTGCGCCTCGTCGTCCGCGCGCACGTGCTGGGCCAGGACGAGGACGGCGACCGGGTGCGGCTCGAGCACGTGCGCGGGCTCGCCGCGTCGTACGGCGGGCATACGAGCGTCGCGCCCCGCGCGCCCGGCCTCATGACCCGCACCATGGCGACCGTGCGCGAGCAGCCCTGAGGATCGCCAGCGCAGGCGAACTGTGGCACCGTCAGGGACGGCAGCCATCGTCCCCGCTGGTCAGGAGTCACCATGCCCACGTCGTCGCCCACCGAGCCCATCGTCGTCGTCGGAGGAGGGCTGGCCGCGGCCCGGGCCGTCGAGGCGGTGCGCGACAAGGACAAGACCGTCGACGTCGTCGTCGTCACCTCCGAGGGACACCGCCCGTACGAGCGCCCGCCGCTGTCCAAGGACTACCTGCGGGGGCAGGCCGAGGCGGACGTGATCTACCCGCTCAAGGCGGGCTGGTACGACGACCACGGCATCGACCTGCGCACGCTCACCACCGTGGTCGACGTCGCCCCGGGCGACCACGAGGTCACGTTCGCCGACGGGTCGACGCTCGGGTACTCGCGGCTGCTGCTCGCGACCGGCTCCACCCCACGCGCCCTCAAGGTGCCGGGGCGCAGCCTCATCGGGGTGCACAAGCTGCGCACGGTCGACGACGCCGACCTGCTCACGGCGGTCCTGCTCCCTGCGTCGCTCGAGAGCGAGGGCAAGCTCGTCGTCGTCGGGGACGGCTGGATCGGCACCGAGGTGGCGGCGTCCGCGCGGATGCTCGGGCTCGACGTGTGCCTCGTGGGCCAGACGGCGCATCCGCTGGAGCGGACGCTCGGGCCGGAGCTCGGGGCGCTGTACGGGCGCCTGCACGACGACCGGGGCGTGGTGCGGCACCGGGGTGACGTCGTGCGGTTCAGCGGCGAGTCGGGCCGGGTCACCGGCGTGGACCTCGCCGACGGTACGCACCTGGAGGCCGACCTCGTGGTGGTCGGCGTGGGCGTCACGCCGAACGTGGGCATCGCCTCGGCGGCGGGGCTGGAGCTGCGCTCGCGCGACCTCGGCGGCGGGATCGTCGTGGACGGCGCGCTGCGCACGTCCGCGCCCGACGTCCTCGCCGCCGGGGACATCGCGTCCGTCCCGTCCGTGCACTACCGCCGCCCGCTGCGCGTGGAGCACTGGGCGGTGGCGCAGGACACCGGCGCGCACGCCGGCCGCACCCTGCTCGGCGACGACGCCACGTTCGACGTGCTCCCCTACTTCTTCAGCGACCAGTACGAGGTCGGCATGGAGTACAAGGGCTTCGTCGACCCGCGCGCCGACCACGAGATCCTCATCAGCGGTTCGACCGAGGACCGCGAGCTCGTCGCGTTCTGGCTGCGCGACGGCGAGGTGCAGGCCGGCATGGCCGTGAACGTCTGGGAGCGCATGGACGACGTCGAGGAGCTCGTCCGCTCCCGTCGCCAGGTGCCGCGCGCCGAGCTCGAGGCGTTCGTCGGTTGAGCTTGTCGAAACCTCGCGGGTTCTAGCGCCGCCGGGTCGAGGGCGCGGAACTCCTCCCACTCGGTGAGGTGGAGCACCAGGTCGGTGTCGTGGGAGTAGCACGCGACCCGTCATGTGGACGTTCTCATCCGCCCCGGGAAAGGCCCTCCCCGGGGCGCGCACGGCGCGCGCACCCGTGACCGCCCGGCGTCTGGCACCATCACGCCGTGACCCGCACTCGCGCCCTTGCCCTCACAGTGCTCGCGTTGCTCGTCGTCGGCGGCCTTGTCTGGCGGCCGTGGGACGGCCTGCGCCAGCCGGTGCGCGGCATCGTCGAGCAGATGGAGGCCGTCCCCGGCGTCCTGGAGGTGCAGGCCGAGGGCGACCTGCCGCTGGGGTGGCGGTCCGCGGACGAGTCCACGTACGTACAGCTCGTAGTGCACCTCGACCCGGCGCTGGCCCCCGCCGACGCGCAGCGGGCCGCCGACGCGGCCGCGGTCGCCGCCCGCCTGCCCGAGCCGGACGAGGGCGCGCCGCTCGTGCTCGACGTCACGGTCACCGCCGGCGGTGACGGTGGCGGTGACGACGCCCCCGTCCGCCTGCACGTCGCCGCCGGGGGCGACGGCGCGACGGCGGACGGCTCGTCCCCCGGCGCCGGCCCGGTCGCGACGGCGTTCGAGCTCCGCGCGGCGGGCGCGACATCGGTCGACGACACGGCCGTCGTCGTCCCGGACGGGCGCACGCTGGTCGCAGCGGCCGCGCTGCTCGAGGAGCGCGACGACGCCTCTGCTGGTGCCGGGCAGAGCCTGCGCACCGCGGACGGCGCGATCGCCTACGAGTTCGGCCTGGTGCCGCGGGAGGCGACCGCCCGGCTCCTGGCGGACACCGTCGAGATGCCCGGCGTGACCGGCGTCGTCTTCACCTGGAACCAGGCGTCGCCGAGCGCGCTCGACGTCACCCTCGCGCAGGACGCGGCCGGCCCCGGCGACGTGGGCGCCGGGCTCGAGTCCGCCGACGAGGCGTCGGTCGTGACGCCGACGGGGTTCACCGTCACCGGCGGCGGGGAGCCCCTCACCGGGTGGGTTGCGGGGCTGGAGCCGCCGAGGACCGTGCCGCACACCGTGCCGCTGCCCGACGGCGCCGAGCCCTGGCCCGCCGACCACGACGCCCCCGCCTGCACGGGCGACGACCTGCGCCTGACGCTCGGCACCCCCGACGCCGCGGCCGGCAGCCGGTACCTCGCCGTGCGCGCGGAGAACGTGTCCGGCGACCCGTGCGCCCTCGAGGGCGTGCCGCTGCTCGTGTTCCGCAACGCCGACGGCAAGCCGCAGGAGGACGTGCGCGTGGTCGCCGCGGCGCCCGGCGTCGTGCCCGGCCGGGTCGTCGTGCCCGCCGGCGAGCGGGCACTGGCCACCGTGCAGTGGCGCGCCATGTCGACCGCGAACGACCCCGACGTCACGACCGCCGTCGACGTCACCGCCGTGCCCGGCGCCGCGCCCGTCCCGCTGCAGCCGGCGTACCCGGACGACTCGGGTGTCGGCGGCCCCGCCGACCTCGACGTGCTCGACGGCGCCGAGGTGCGCGTCGGGCCGTGGGCGCAGGCCGCGGACGGCTGGTCGTAGCGAGCCAGGCCGTGCGGGGCATGGGTCGGTGTGCCGATGGAGCCGCCTTCTGAGCGCGGGCGTCAGCGCGCCCCGGCGCACCACCGCCGCAGCGTGGACTCGCCCTGGACCGAGTCGAGGACGCGCACGCCGTCGACCACGCCCCGCCAGGCACCGCCCCCGAGGGTGACGTGCCCGGACGGCGCGTCGATCAGCGCGTCGGCCGGCGACTGACCGGTCCGCTCGACACCGCCGAAGCCGTCGAGCGGGCAGGTCCACAGGTCCACGGTGCCGGTCGCGACGTTGCGCGCGCCGGCCACGAAGGTCCAGGCCCCGGGTTCCGGCGCGACGTCGGACACCGCCGTCGCGACCGTTGCGCCGTCCCCGGTGCCCACCGAGAACGACCAGCAGGTGCCTGTGGCCGAGGCACACGAGTCGTCCGCCACCGTGCCGAGCGCGAACCCGGCCCGGCCTGCCTCCCCCTGGGCGACGACGGACGTGGCCAGGCCGTCGGCGGCGGGCCGCACGAACGCCGCGACGGTGAGGTTCCCGGCCGCGTCGACAACCGCCCCCTCGGTGGCGGCGACGTCACCGTCCGCGTCGAACGCCAGCGCGCCGTCGTCGGGCGATCCCCACGGACCCTGCGTCCACAGGTCGTCGCCCGACAGAGTGAGCGCGTGGTCGTTGGACAGCGAGCTCGCCGCCGTCGTGCCAGCGAGCTCGTCGAACCACCACGTGGCGCCCTGGGCCACCGGGAGCGCGACGACGAACTGGTAGAGGACCGGCGGGCCCGCATTCCCGGCGCCGTCCACGGCCTGGGCGTACAGGACGGTCGAGCCGGCCGACGTCGGCGTGAACTCCACGACCTCGCCCGGTGCGGCGCGATCGAGCATCGCGTCGCTCTGGAACGAGTAGCGGACGTACGCCACGTCGTCCGTCCCCGGGACGTCGAACCGGAACCCACCCGTCAGGGAGAGCCCGCCCGACGCCTGGCCCTCGGGGTAGACCGCCGGATACCCGTCCACAGGTGTCACCACCGTCTCGCCCGGCGCGTGCGTGTCCACCGTCAGCTCGCAGCCGACGGCCTCGGTGAGGCCCCCGCTGGGCAGCACGGCCTGCGCGGACCAGGAGTAGCTGCCGCCGTCCTCGAGCGTCTCCGCGGGGACACGGACGGTGTGCGTCAACCCCGACGCCTGCGAGGTCGTCCGTCCCGAGCGCCACAGCTCGGTACCCGAATCCAGATCCCGCACCGAGAAGACCGCGCTCATGCTCGTCGGGAACGGCTCGCGCGCGTTGGACAGCTCTGCCGCGAGGGTCGGCGTCGCACTGCGCACGGCCGGTCGGCCCTCGCCGACGACGCACGGCGCCTCGGGGTCACGCGTTCCCGCCGGGACGACGAGGTCGGTCGTCCGCAGCTCGACCGTGAGGGTCGCGTCCGGTCCGAACGACGCCCGCCCACACCCGCGACAGTCCTCGTCGACCGCGGCCAGCCCGAACGCCACGGGCCGGCCCGCGCGCACGGCCTGCGCCACGGCACGCGTGACGTCGACCTCGACCTGCCGGTCGCCGCCGCACGGCTCTCCGGACAGGTCGGCCACGGCGGACCGCCAGCTCGCCGCCGAACCCGCCCAGGTGGTCGACTCCGTCACCGCGGGCACGGCGTGCACCTGCACGGCCTGCACCCCGCACCGCTGGTCCCGCTCGACCGGCACCGACAGCGTCGCGGCCAGCAACTCCCCGTCGGCCAGGGCGGCCGGGTCCCCGAGGTCGCCGAAGTCGTAGGCCACGCGCTGGACGCCACGGGCCGGGCAGCCGCTGCCGCCCTCGCCGACGCACTGCCCGACGAACCGGTCGCCGTCGTACGCGAACCCCGCCGTGCTGGTGGGGGCGGCACTGCGCAACGCCGTCCGCGCCCGCGGGCCCGACTCGAGGATCACCCGGTCGTCCTGGACGGCGGCCGCGACGCTCGACGGCCCGGCGTCGTCGGGCGCCGCCGTCGCCGTGGCACCACCCGTCATCAGCAGGCTCACGAGAGCGAGCGTGGCCAGGCCATGACGTCGTCGAACCACCGTTGTCCACCGTTCGCCGTCAGAGGACAACCCTCGCAGGTCGCCCGGACCATCCATCCCGGACAGCCCGACGAGAACGTACCGAGTCCGGCGGTCTCCGCGAACCCCCGGGCGGAAAATTCACCCGCTCCGACAGGAGCGGGAGCGTCCGCCGCCGGCGACTCAGGCCTCCCTGCGCTCCCGCACGGCGGCGGCGAGCGTGCCCAGCAGCTCGGCCGTGGTGTCCCAGTCCAGGCACCCGTCGGTGACGGACTGCCCGTACACGAGCCCATCGAGCGGGCCGGGCTTCTGCGCGCCGGCCACGAGGAAGCTTTCCATCATGAGGCCGGTGATGCCCTGCTCACCGTCGGCCAGGCGCGCGGCGATCTCGCGCACCACCTCGCCCTGGCGCACGTGGTCCTTGCCGGAGTTGCCGTGCGAGGCGTCCACCACGACGCCCGCCTCGACGGCGCCACCGAGGCCGGACTGGCGCGCGACGGCCAGCGCGTCCGCCACGTCGGCCGCGGAGTAGTTCGGGCCACCGCGCCCGCCGCGCAGGATGACGTGGCAGTCCGGGTTGCCGGTGGTCTCGACGGCGGCCGCGCGCCCCTCGGCGTCCGCCCCGAAGAAGGTGTGCTCGCTCGCGGCGGTGATGCAGCCGTCGACGGCGATCTGGATGTCGCCGTCCGTCGCGTTCTTGAAGCCCACGGGCATCGACAAGCCCGACGCGAGCTGGCGGTGCACCTGCGACTCCGCGTTGCGCGCGCCGATCGCGCCCCAGGTCACGGCGTCGGCGATGTACTGCGGGCTGGTGGGCTCGAGGAACTCGCACGCGGCGGGCACGCCGGCGTCGAGCACGCCCAGCAGCACCTCGCGCGCGAGCCGCAGCCCGTGGTGCACGTCGTGGGTGCCGTCCAGGTGCGGGTCGTTGATGAGGCCCTTCCAGCCCACCGTGGTGCGCGGCTTCTCGAAGTACACGCGCATCACGACGACCAGGTCGTCGGACAGCTCCCGGGCCACCGGGGCCAGTCGGCGGGCGTACTCCAGGGCGGCTGCCGGGTCGTGCACGGAGCAGGGGCCGACGATGACGAGCAGGCGGTCGTCCTCGCCGCGCAGCACGTCGCGCACCTCGCGGCGCGACGTCGTGACGAGGTCGCTGCGGGGGGTGCCCAGCGGCAGCTCCACCCGCAGCGCGCCCGGCGCGGGCAGCGGGTCGAGCGCGCGGACCCGCAGGTCGGAGGTCTCTGCCATCAGGTCAGTATGCGACCGGCCGGGTTCGGACGGCGCGGTACGGGGGGTGGCGGCGGTGGTCATCGCGGGGCTCCTGGTCAGTCGGGCGATCGGTGGCTGTCGGTCGGGGGGCGGTGGCTCGGCGTCGTCGTCGAACCGTGGCCCATGCCCGACCGGAGCGGCCCGTCTGACGACGAAGGGCCCCGGACGCGTGCAGCGTCCCAGGCCCTGTGCTGGCTCCGGAGTGGGTGTCGGTCAGGCGTCAGCCCGCCGAGCTCCTACCGGAGCCGGCGTAAAGCGCCAATACCAACGGGGGTTCACGTCGACGACGGTACGACGCCGGCACTCCGCCCGTCCACCCGCGTCCAGCATCCGGGCCGGCATCCTGGTCCAGCCCGCCGTAGTGTCGACGCATGCCGATCCCCCCGTTCGTCGCCGCGCTGCGCGCCCACGTCGGTCACGACCTGCTGTGGCTGCCCGGCGTCTCGGGCGTCGTGCTCGACGACGAGGGCCGGCTGCTGCTCGGCCGCCGCGCCGACAACGGGCTGTGGGCCGTCGTGTCCGGCATCCTCGACCCGGGCGAGGACCCGGCCGTCGGGCTGGCCCGGGAGGTACTCGAGGAGACCGGGGTGGACGCGCTGGTCGACGCGCTCGTCGCGGTGACCGTCACCCCGCCGGTTGACTACCCCGACGGGGACCGGTCGCAGTACCTCGACCTGTGCTTCCTGTGCCGAGCCGCCAGCCCCGAGGCCGCCGCGCGGGCGCACGTGGCGGACGACGAGTCGACCGACGTCGCCTGGTTCGCCCCCGACGACCTGCCGCCCGACCTCGCGCCGTCGTCGGCCGAACGCGTCGGCCACGCGCTGGGATGGCTCGCGGGCCCGTCCGACGCGCCGTTCTTCGTGCGCTGAGCCGTCGAGACGCCGAGGACAGCCGAGAGGACCGCCATGCCGACCCCCGCCACGCCGTCCACCCCCGAGGAGCTCTTCGCCCACTCCCCCGAGGGGATGGCGATCTGCGAGGCGCTCACGCGCCTCGTCGCCGAGACCACCGGGGACGACGTCACCACCCGCACCACCAAGACGCAGGTCGCATTCCGCCGACGCCGCGGCTTCGCCTTCGTGTGGCCACCCTGGGTGGGCGCGCGCGACCACGTCGACGCGCCCGCCATCGTGTCGTTCGGGCTCGACCGGGAGCTCGACTCGCCGCGCGTCAAGCAGGTCGTGCACCCCACGTCGCGGATGTGGATGCACCACGTGGAGGTGCACGACCCGGCCGATCTGGACGACGAGATCGCCGGCTGGCTGCGCGAGGCCTACGACGCCGCCGGCTGAGCCGCTACGGGCAGTCACGGGCCCGGCCGCGTTTCGTCGCGCGGGTGAAACATGATTCTGGTTATGTGAGCGTCGCCACAGTTGCCCGGCTCGCCCGGGCACGACGGTGCTCGGCCCCGACGGCCGGGTCACTCCGACATCAATGGAGGAAAACCGTGAGAGCACGCATCACCAGTGCGTTCGGCGCTGCGGGAGCCTTGCTCACCGCCGCCGTCCTCGCGCCCGGCATCGCCGCCGCGGCGCCGGCGGACGACGCACCACCGAACGATCCCGCGTCCGCGCACGTCAAGGAAGACGACCGCGCGGACCCGCTGAGCGACAAGCGCCGAGCCCTCAAGCAGGAGGCGGTCGACCGCGTCGCCATGGGCGACGCCAAGGTCACCACCCGCGGGAAGGGCGACAACACCTCGAAGTCGGTCAAGGTCGGCAAGAACCAGTGGGTCGAGTACGAGACGGAGGAGACGGCGCAGCTGCTGACGTTCCTCGTCGACTTCGGCGACCAGACCGACCCCCGCTTCCCCGACGCGCCGGCCACCGGACCCGCGCACAACGAGATCCCCGAGCCCACCCGCAGCGACAACTCCACGTACTGGGAGCGCGATTTCTCCCAGGAGCACTACGAGGAGATGTTCTTCACCGGGCTCGAGGACCAGGACGGCGAGTCCTTCGCCGACGTCTACGACGAGATGTCCTCCGGCCGGTTCGACCTGCAGGGCGACGTCTCCGACTGGGTGACGGTGCCCTACAACTCGGCGTCCTACGGGCAGACCGAGTCCAACGTGGACATGACGCGGTTCGTGCAGGACTCCGCGGACGCCTGGTACGCCGACCAGGTGGCCCAGGGCAAGACGGACGCGGAGATCACCGAGTACCTCCAGTCGTTCGACGTCTGGGACCGCTACGACCTGGACGCCGACGGGATCTTCGACGAGTCCGACGGCTACATCGACCACTTCCAGGCGATCCACGCCGGGGAGGGCGAGGAGGCCGGCGCGCCCGAGTCGGCGATCTGGTCGCACCGGTGGGCGGTCAACCCGCTGGGCCAGGACGGGCCCACGGACTACGACAAGGTCGGCGGCATCAAGATCGGTGACTCCGACATCTGGATCCGCGACTACACCACGGAGCCGGAGAACGGCGGCCTCGGCGTCTTCGCGCACGAGTTCGGCCACGACCTCGGCCTCCCCGACTACTACGACACGGAGGGCGGCGAGAACGGCACCGGCTTCTGGAACCTCATGAGCTCCGGCTCGTGGATGGGTCACGGCGACGGCACCATCGGCACCACGCCGAACCACATGGGCGCCACCGAGAAGATGTTCCTGGGCTGGCTCGACTACGAGACGGTCGACCAGGGCGAACGGGCCACGGTCAAGCTCGGCCCGTCGTACCACGCCACGACGAATCCCCAGGCCGTGGTGGTGAACCTGCCGGACGGCGTCAAGGACGTCGATCTCGGCGTCGAGCCGTACGACGGGCAGTTCGCCTACTCCGGCACGGGCAGCAACGCGAGCTACACGCTCGCGTCGCCGTCGTTCACCGTGCCCGACGCGGCGTCGCTGACCGCCAAGGTGCAGTACGAGATCGAGCCGGGCTACGACCATGCCTTCGCCGAGATCTCGACCGACGGCGGCACGGAGTGGACGTCGCTCGCGACGAACCTCTCCGACGCCGACGCGAACGGCGGCTTCTCCGGCGACTCGGGCGAGGCGTGGGTCGACCTGACCGCCGACCTGGCCGAGTACGCCGGGCAGGACGCCCAGATCCGGTTCCGGTACGCCAGCGACGGCGGCCTCAACCTCAAGGGCCTCATGGTCGACGACGTCGCCGTGGGCGACGCGCTGACCGAGGACTTCAGCGACGGCTTCGACGACTGGACGAACGACGAGTTCAGCGTCATCGCGGACGACGGCACCTACGAGGTCGAGTTCTCGCACTACTACGTGGCGGAGAACCGGCAGTACGCCGGCTACGACACGACCCTGAAGGAGGGTCCGTACAACTTCGGCTGGACCCTCACCAAGCCGAACACCGTGGAGCACTACCCGTACCAGGACGGCCTGCTGGTCTGGTACTCGAACTCGTTCTACGGCGACAACAACACCTCGCAGCACCCGGGCGGCGGCCAGGCCCTGCCGGTCGACGCGAACGCGCAGGCCCTGCGGTGGTCGGACGGCACGCTCGCCCGCAACCGCATCCAGTCGTTCGACGCGACATTCGGCGTCGGGAAGTCCGACGCGTTCACCCTGCACCGGGAGACCGAGGCCGGGCTGACGACGCTGCGCACCTGGAAGGAGAAGGCGGAGAAGGTCTTCAACGACTCCGACCCGTACGAGTACTACGACGAGTCCAACCCCGGTGGGTCGGTCATCGTCGCGGGATCGGGCACGAAGATCAAGGTCACCAAGGTGAACGCCAAGAACGGTGTGATGACGTTGAACGTCACCACGCCCCGCATCCACAAGTGACCCACCCGTGAGTTGTCAGGGCCAGGCGCGCGTATTCATGCTCCTGGTCCTGACAACTCACCGGCTCGCACACCTGTCAGGGCCACGTGCACGGCAACGTGCGCGTGGCCCTGACAACTCGGGGTCAACGGGCGTAGCGGGACACGAAGTTCCGCAGGATCCGCATCGGTTCGGTGACGCGGTGCTCGCGCGAGCGGGCCACGATCCGCTCGCCCTCCTCGGGCGGGAAGTACCCGTACGACCGGTACACCTCAACCCGCTGCTCGATGCCGGCGAGGTCGAGCTCGGGGTGGAACTGGGTGGCGTACAGGTGGTGCCGCACCCGGAACATCTGCACCGGCGCGTCGGCGGACCTGGCGAGCAGAGTGGCGGACGGCGGCAGCTCGCGGACCGCCTCCTTGTGCCCCAGGTAGGCGGCGAACCGGCGGGGCAGGCCCGCGAGCAGCGGGTCGGCGAGCCCCTCGTCGGTCAGCTCGATCTCGGCGGGGCCCACCGGTTCGGCGTACGTGCGGTCGACGACGCCGCCCTGGTGGGTGCCGAGGGTCCCGACGCCGTAGCAGGCGCCGAGGAACGGGAAGTCGCGGTCGACCAGCTCGTCGAGCAGGGCGGCCATCTCGCGCTCGACCCGCACCTGGACGGCCGACTTCTCGTCGTCGGGGTCGGAGGAGTTGAACGGGCCTCCGCCCACGATCACGCCGGAGAACGCGTCGAGGTCGACGCGCGGCATCGGATCGCGCTCGAGCCGGTGCCGTCGCAGCGCCTCGGCGGGGAGCCCCGAGTACCGGAGCACGGCGTCGTGCTCCCCGTCGGCGGCGACGTCCTCGGCCCGCGTGCCGAGAAACAGGAACGGCCTCACGACTGCAGGCTAGACGGCTCCTGCTCGGCACGCCGCTCGCTCGCGGCCACGGGCCGGCGCGCCCAGAACGACGCGAGAACCGAGCCCGACACGTTGTGCCACACGGAGAACAGCGCCGCGGGCAGGGCGGCGGCCGGCGTGAAGTAGGTCGTGGCGAGGCTGGCCGCGAGGCCCGAGTTCTGCATCCCGACCTCGACGCTCACCGCGCGGCGCGCCCCCTCGTCCAGGCGCGCGAGGCTCGCGGCCCCGTAGCCGAGCATCAGCCCGAGGCCGTTGTGCAGGATGACGGCCAGCGCGACGAGCAGCCCCGTGCTGAGCACGGCGTCGGCGTTGGCGGCGACGATGCCCGCGACCACGACGACGATGCCCGCCACGGACACCAGCGGCAGGTACGGCAGCATGTACCGCTCGACGAGCCCACCCGCGAAGGTCCGCACCAGCAGGCCCGCCAGCACCGGGAACAGCACGATCTGCATGATCGACGTGACCAACGCCCCGTAGGTGACGTCGAGCTGGGACCCCGCGAGCCACAGCACCAGCGCCGGCGTGAGCAACGGGGCGAGCAGCGTCGACACGGACGTGAGCGTCACGGACAGCGCCGTGTCCCCCTTGGCGAGATACACGATGACGTTCGACGCCGTCCCGCCGGGCGCGGAGCCCACGAGGATCATGCCGATCATCGCCTCGCCCTCGAGCCCGAAGAGGTGCCCGATCCCCCACGCCAGCATCGGCATGATCGTGAACTGCGCGACGACGCCGAGCGCCACCGCCCACGGGCGCCGCACCACGAGCCCGAAGTCGGACCCACGCAGTGTGAGCCCCATCCCGAACATGATGATCCCGAGGAACAGCGGCGTCTGTGCCGCGATCGGCGCGAGCGCCGTCGGGGCGAGCAGCCCCGCGACCCCGCCCAGCACCACGAGCACCGCGAACCACCGGCCGGCCAGCTCCGCTACTTTGCGCATGGAGCGGCACACTACCTGCAACAGCGTCGGGCGTGACGACGAGTCCTTGTCGCGAGGCTGGATGGGCCTGGCGCGAGGTCGCGAGGAACGAGCGACCGGATGGACGCCTCGCGACAAGGACTCGTCGTCACGCCCGACCACCGATCGGGCACGGGGCAGCGCTCAGGTCACGTCCAGCGGAACAGCCGGACCGCGAGGGGCAGGAGCACCACCGTCCACACCACCATGACGATGCACTGCAGCAGCGGGAACCCCGACTCGAACCAGCCCGTGGTCAACGCCTGGGCGGCGGCGCCCAGGGGCGTGAACTGCCCGATCTGGCGCAGGAGGTCGGGCATGATCGGACCCGGTGTCCACAGCCCGGCGAGGAGCAGCATCGGGAAGTAGAGGGACATCGCGATGGCGTTCGCCGCGGACGCGCGGGGGGCGACGGCCGCGACGAGCATGCCGAGCGAGAACATCGCGCCGAGCCCGAGCACGAAGGCCAGCAGCACGACGCCGACGTTCACGGGGACGGGGACGCCGAACGCGAGCTGGGCGACCACGAGGGCCAGCAACACCCCGACCACGGTGGTGGCGATGTTGATGAGCAGGTGGCTCAGCACGATCCCCTGCGGCCGCATGGGCGTGGTCGACAGCCGCCGCAGCACGCCCTTCTCGCGGTAGGTCGCGATCGTCACGGGCATGACGGTCAGGGCCGCGGTGCCCACCGCCATCGCGAGCACCGTGGGCAGGAAGGTCGCGACCGGCGTCAGCCCGTACCAGATGGAGTCCGGCGGGGCGTCGGTGATGGGGTCCCGCATGCCCGGGATGGCGAACCCGACGCCGACGAGGATGATGCTCGGGAAGAGGATCCCGAAGAACGGGGCGGCGAAGTCGCGCAGCCAGACCCGGGTCTCGGTGGTCAGCAGGCGCCCGAACCCGCGCCAGCCGCGCCCTGCGGCGCGGGCCGGGACGGCGGCTGTGGTGGTGGCGGTCATGACCGGTCTCCTTCGGTGACGAGGTCGGACTCGGGCTGGTAGGTGCGCCCGGTGACGGCGAGGAACACGTCCTCGAGCGAGCGGGTGACGGTGCGGACGTCGTCGGGGACGAGGTCCGCCTCGGCGAGGGCCGGCACGACGGCGAAAAGGACGCGGTGCGAACCGGTGACGGCCACCTCGGCGGCCGCGCCGGGGAGCACCTCGGTGCGGGTGACGTCGGGGTGCCGGTCGGCGAGGCCGGCCAGCATCTGGCGGCCGTGCTCCGCGTCGTCGGGGGCGAAGCGGACCACCACGGTGCGGCCGTCCTCCAGCCCGTCGATCAGGGAGGTCGGCGTGCCCTCGGCGACGACGCGCCCGGCGTCGATGACGACGAGCCGGTCGCAGAGGCGTTCCGCCTCCTCCATGAAGTGCGTAACGAGCAGGATCGTGACGCCGGTGTCGCGGACGCGCTCCACGAGGTCCCAGGTGGCGCGCCGGGCCTGCGGGTCGAGGCCCGTGGTGAGCTCGTCGAGGACGGCGATCTTCGGGTTCCCGACGAGTGCGAGCGCGATGGACAGCCGCTGCTTCTGGCCGCCCGAGAGGCGGGCGAACTGTTTGTCGGCGTGCGCGGTCAGGTCGAGCAGCGCCAGGAGCTCGGCCGGGTCGGCGGGGTTCGCGTAGAACCCGGCGAACAAGTTCAGGGCCTCGCCCACGGTGATCTTGTCGTGCAGCGCTGCCTCCTGGAGCTGCACTCCCAGGATGTCGCGGACGGCGGACGGGTCGCGCTGGGTGTCGACGCCCTGCACGCGCACGGTGCCGCCGTCGGCGGTGCGCAGGCCGGCGAGCGTCTCGACGGTCGTGGTCTTGCCGGCCCCGTTGGGGCCGAGGATCCCGAAGATCTCGCCGGGCTGGACGGCGAACGAGACGCCGTCGACGGCCACCTTCGGTCCGTACGTCTTGCGGAGGTTCGTTACCTCCACGATGGGGTCGGCCATGAAAGGCCTCCTTCCGGTCGGTGTTGCGGGGTCGTCTGGTGGGTAGGGAGTGGCGAGCGTGAGGTCGGGGACACGGGATCGGTCATGGTCGATCGCTGCCCGTCATGGTCGGAGCGGGACGGTCCGGAGCAGGCGGTGCGCGACGACGGCGGCGAGCGCCGCGGCCGCGATCCCGCCGGCGACGGTGAGGACGGCGGCGGGTGCGACGTCTTCGTACCCGCCGCGCAGGGGGATGCCGAACAGGCCGGTGCGGGTGGCGACGTCGGCGAGCGCGCACGGGACCATCTGCAGCGGGATCAGGAGCGTGGCACGCACGGCCCCGAACCGCCGGTACCCGGCAATGACGGCGACGCCCGCGAGCATGTACGTCATCACGACGAGCGCCTCGCCCACGACCGTGACGACGACCCCGGCGACGGTGTCCAGCGGCAGCGGCGTAGCGCCGCCCTGCCAGTACCGGTCGAGCGCTCCGTAGATGCGCTCCTCGCCGAGTGTGAGCAGCACCGTCGCCGCCCCGAATATCGGTCCGGCCACCGCGGCCGCCTGGGCGACGCCCGCGACGACCGACCGGCGGGTCCCGCCGGCAGCGATGTGCAGGCGCAGCACGCTGCCGGAGACGACCGCGCCGACCGCGAACGCGACCCAGCGCGGCGGCGATCCCGCCATGTCGTACGTGAGGCCCGCCGCTTCCCCGCCCCAGCGGTCCACAGCCGCGGGCACGCCCGCGACGAGCACCGCCCAGATCGCCCAGAACCAGGCGCCTACGACGAGCAGTGCCACCCGCAGGCACCTGCGGCGAAGGGCGGCGGTCGCGACCCGGTGATGGTGTGCGCGGGGAGACGCGGTCGTCGGGGCCGGGGCAGCGTGTGTCGTGGTCATGACGCTCACCGCGCCGGCCGGAGTCGCAGGAAGCGCAGCTGCCACCACAGCCAGGCCGCTACGAGAGCCAGCAGCCCGAGGGCCACGGGGAGGCCGACGACGGTGGAGAGGCCGCCGTCGCCCGGGAGCAGACCGCTGAAGGCGTCGTCGAACGCGCCGCTGCCGGTCGCGACGTCCACCAGGACGAGCAGCGCCAGGCCGGGCAGCATGAGAAGCCCGCCCCGCCAGAGCCCGGACGTCTGGAAGCTCGCGACGACGGCCATCCCGACCAGCATGTACACGGCGACGTAGATCGCCGTGGCCGCGCCGGTCACGACGACCCACGAGCCGCCGGACTCCAGGCTGCTGCCGAGCTGGTCCCACTCCCAGCCGAGGGCCTCGAAGAGGGCGCGCTCGGCGAGCAGCAGCAGCACGTGAAGCACGCCGTATGCGACGCCGGCGACCAGGACCGCGCCGAGCGCGCCGACATACATCGCCCGGCGGGTGCCGCCGGCGGCGACGTGCGTGGTGAGGATCGCGACGAGGGAGCCGGTCCCGAGGGACAGGGCGAACCAGGGCACGGCGTACTCGGCGCCGGTCATGACGCCCCCGCCCATCACGCCGCCCGCCTGGTCCACGATCAGGGGCACGGCGACCATGGCGACGAGGAAGAGGCCCCAGAACGCGGCCCCGATCGCGAGCGTCACCGTGCCGACGGACCGCGCGACCCTGCGGACCGCCCGGGCGTGCGCCTGCGCGGCGAACGCGTCACGGTCCTCGCGGGTGGTGACGGCGCTCATCGTCCCGTCTCCGTCCGGCTCTCCTGCCGGGACGCCGCGGCCGAGGAGCGGCCGTCGGCGTGCCGCGGCTGGGTGAGGCGCACGAACAGGTCCTGCAGGGGCAGCGACCCGAGCGCGACGCCGGCGGCACGCGCCGCGGCGGCCTCGCCGTCGTCGGGCGCGCCCTCGAGGGTGACCTGCACGGTGGCGCCGAGCTGCTGGCGGTGCAGCACGCGCCGCCCGCCGGTGAGCTCCTCGACGGCGGCGACCGGCCCGGTGAAGCTGAAGCCGCGCGCCTGCATCTCCTCGGCCGTCTCGGCGAGGAGCACCGAGCCGCGGTCCAGGACGACGACGTCCTCGAAGAGCCGTTCGACCTCCTCGACCAGGTGGCTGGACAGCAGGATGGTGCGCGGGTGCTCGGCGTAGTCGGCGAGGATCTCGTCGTAGAACGCGTACCGGGTGGGGGCGTCCATGCCGAGGTAGACCTCGTCGAGGATCGTCATCGGGGCCCGCGCCGCCAGGCCGATGGTGGCGCCGACGGCCGACCGCTTGCCGCGTGACAGGGCCGCGGGCTTCTTGCGCACGTCGACCTCGAACAGGTCGAGCAGCCGGCCCGCGAGGTCGGCGTCCCAGTAGGGGCGCAGGTCCGCGTAGTACCTCAACGACGCCGCGACCTTTTCCTCGTCCTGGAGGTCGCCGCTCTCGCGCACGAGCTGGACGTTGGCCGTGATCCACGGGTTCTCCCACGGGTCCTCGAGCGCGCCGTCGAGGCCGACCCGCACGCTGCCGCTGGTCGGTCGCGTGAACGCCGCGAGCAACGACAGGAGGGTCGACTTCCCGGCGCCGTTGCGGCCCAGGACCCCGGTGATCACGCCGGGACGGATCGTCAGGTCCGCGCCGCGCAGGGCGGTCCCGGCGTCGTCCGTGATGGGGGTCCCGGCAACGGACATGCGGTGCTGCTTGCCGAACCGGACGACGACGTCGTCCAGACGCGCGCCGAAGGGTGCGGGGGTCATGATGCCTCCGTGGTGGTGGGGTTTCCGTGGCCGTTCGTCCCGAGCACGTAGGCCACGAGCTCGTCGGTCGGGATGCCGAGGATGTCGGCCTGCGCGAGGGCGGGGGCGAGCACGTCGTCGAAGTAGGCCTTGCGGTGCTGGTCGAGCAGGCGCTCCCGCGCGCCGGGGGCGACGAACATGCCCAGGCCGCGGCGCTTGTAGAGCACGCCCTCGTCGACGAGGCCGGTGAAGGCCTTCGCCGCCGTGGCGGGGTTGATGCGGAACGTCGTCGCGAACTGGGTGGTGGACATGACCTGCTCCTCCTCCGCGAGCTCTCCGGCGAGCACCTGCGCGCGGATCATCTGGGCGATCTGCACGTAGATGGGCTCCGGTCCGTCGAACACGCGGGGCCTCCTTCAGCCGATCGGGGTTAGGTGGTTCATTACTCGACTAATGAACCATAGGACCACGGTCGCGCGCAACCCCTCCCGCCGAGGTAGTCCGGATCTCGCCGAGGTAGTGGCTCGGACGCGCGAGGTAGTGGCTCGGACGCGCGAGGTAGTTTCCGGTCCCCGAGAGGTCGCGCGGAGGCACGGCCGGCGTCGTTCACTGGAGGCATGGCGTGGACCAGCGACGTGTGGTCGAGCCTCGCGTTCGTCGTGGCGGGGGCCTGGATCCTGGTGACCGCCGGCCGAGGTCGGGGCGACGACGGCGCCAGGTCCCGCGCCGCGCTCGGCGTGCTGGCCGTGCTGGTCGGCGTCGGATCGGTGGTGCAGCACGGCCCTGCGCCGTCGTGGAACCCGGTGCTGCACGACCCCCCGCTCCTCGGCGCCTACGCGCTCGTGGCCGCCGACAGCGCGGCCGACCTCACCGAACGGCGGATGCGCACCTGGTGGTGGCTCGCGCCGACGCTCGCCGACGTCGTGCTGGCGGCGGCGTGGCCGGAGGCGTCGATGGTCGCCCAGGGAGCGGCGGCGGCCGTGGCGGTCGTCCTCGTGCTCGCCCGGGCCGTCCGCCGTCCCGTGCTACGGGCGCGCCTGCTCGCCGCGCTGGGAGTGCTCGCCGTCGGGAGCGCGGTCGGGGAGGTCTCGCGCCCCGGACGCCCGTGGGCCGCTTGGGCCGGCGTGGACGCCGGGGCGCTCGGTGTCCTCACCGGTCACGCGGTGTGGCACGTGCTCGCCGCCGTCGCGATCGCCGTCGTCGCGCCGACGCTGGGCTCCCGTCCAGGGCCAGAACAGCGCGAGGCCCGACGGCGATCCATCCGCCGTCGGGCCTCGTCACGGTCACGACCCGAGTAGCTCCCCCGGCAGATCTCGGACTATCTCGCCGAGATCTGAACTACCTCGGCGAGACTCGAACTACCTCGGCGAGATTGGAACCACCTCGCGGTCACGCGGGTGCCGCCTCTGCGGCGGCGTCCGCGGCGTCGACGTCGTCGAGCGCTTCCAGCTCGGCCAGGTCGGCCGCGACGATCTCCGCGATCTGCACGGCGTTGAGCGCCGCGCCCTTGCGCAGGTTGTCGTTGGCGACGAAGAGCACGAGGCCGCGCCCGCCGGGCACGGACTGGTCGGTGCGGATCCGCCCGACGAACGACGGGTCGGCGCCGGCGGCGGCGAGCGGCGTCGGGACGTCGGCCAGCTCGACGCCGGGAGCCGCGGCGAGCAGCGCCCGCGCCCGCTCGGGCGTGATCGCGGCGCCGAACTCGGCGTGGATCGCCAGCGAGTGCCCGGTGAACACCGGCACGCGCACGCAGGTGCCGGCCACGGCGAGGTCGGGCAGGCCGAGGATCTTGCGCGACTCGTTGCGGAGCTTCTGCTCCTCGTCGGTCTCGCCCGAGCCGTCGTCCACGAGGTTCCCGGCCAGCGGCAGCACGTCGAACGCGATGGGCGCGACGTACTTGTCCGGCTCGGGGAGCTCCACGGCCGACCCGTCGTGCACGAGCCCCTCGAGGTTCCCGGCGACGGCGGCCCGCGCCTGGTCAGCGAGCTCCTTGACCCCGCCGAGCCCGGAACCGGAGACGGCCTGGTAGGTCGCGACCCGCAGCCGCTCCAGCCCGGCCTCGTCGGCCAGCGGCTTGAGCACCGGCATCGCTGCCATCGTGGTGCAGTTCGGGTTGGCGACGATGCCCTTGACAGCGTCGGCGATCGCGTCCGGGTTCACCTCGGACACGACGAGCGGCACCTCGGGGTCGAGCCGCCACGCGGACGAGTTGTCGATGACGACAGCGCCCGCCTCTGCGAACCGGGGTGCGTGCTCGCGCGCCGTGCCGCCGCCGGCCGAGAAGAGCGCGACGTCGACGTCAGCGAGGTCGTCGGTGGCCGTGGCCGCGACGTCCTCCACGACGACGTCCACGCCCTCGAACGGCAGCGTGGAGCCCACCGACCGCGCGGAGGCGAAGAAGCGGAGCCCCTTGACGGGGAAGGCGCGCTCCGCGAGCAGGCGGCGCATCACGGCGCCGACCTGGCCGGTGGCGCCCACCACGGCGACGTTCACGCCGGTGTCGTTGATCTGGACCACCAGCGCGTCACCGCCCCGAGCCGGCGTAGACGACGGCCTCGCCGTCGGCGGAGTCCAGCCCGAACGCGGTGTGGATGGCCCGCACCGCGTCGTCGAGGGCGTCCTCGCGCGTGACCACCGAGATGCGGATCTCCGAGGTGGAGATCATCTCGATGTTGATGCCGGCGTCGCGCAGCGCGCCGAACAGCCGCGCGGAGACGCCGGGGTGCGACTTCATGCCCGCGCCGACCAGCGACAGCTTGCCGATCTGGTCGTCGTACTGCAGCGACGCGAACCCGAGCTCCGCCTGGAGGGCGTTGAGCGCGGCCAGCGTCCTGGGGCTGTCGGCGTGCGGCAGCGTGAACGAGATGTCCGTGAGCCCGGTGTGCGCGGCCGAGACGTTCTGCACGATCATGTCGATGTTCGCGCCGGTGCCGGCCACGACCTCGAAGATGCGGGCGGCGGTGCCGGGCTTGTCCGGCACGCCGACGACGGTGATCTTGGCCTCGCTGCGGTCGTGCGCGACGCCGGAGATGATCGGGGCTTCCATCTCGGTGTTCTCCTCACTGTCCCCCTGCACGCCCGAGGGGGCGTTCGGGTCGATCGCGTCGCCGTGCGTGCCGGTGACGAGGGTGCCGGTGGTGTTGCTGAACGAGCTGCGCACGTGCACGGGCACGTCGTAGCGGCGCGCGTACTCCACGGCGCGCAGGGCCAGGACCTTCGCGCCCGATGCGGCGAGCTCGAGCATCTCCTCGTAGGTGACGCGGTCGATCTTGCGCGCGGTCGGGACGATGCGCGGGTCGGCGGTGAACACGCCGTCGACGTCCGTGTAGATCTCGCAGACGTCGGCGGCGAGGCCGGCGGCCAGCGCGACCGCCGTCGTGTCGGAGCCGCCGCGGCCGAGCGTCGTCACGTCGTCGTCGGAGCTCACGCCCTGGAATCCCGCGACGATCGCGACCTGCCCGCGCCCCACCGTCTCGCGGATGCGGTGCGGCACCACGTCCAGGAGGCGGGCGTGGCCGTGCACCGCGTCGGTCATGAGGCCGGCCTGCTGGCCGGTGAAGGACTTCGCCTTGACCCCGAGGTTCGTGATCGCCATCGCGAGGAGGGACATCGAGATGCGCTCACCGGAGGTGAGGAGGATATCGAGCTCGCGCTGCGGGGGCAGAGGGGTGATCTGTCCGGCGAGGTCGAGGAGCTCGTCCGTGGTGTCGCCCATGGCGCTCACCACGACGACGACGTCGTTCCCCGCCCGCTTGGCCGCCGCGATCCGCTTGGCCACCCGCTTGATGCTGTGGGCGTCCGAGACCGATGATCCGCCGTACTTCTGTACGACAAGTGCCATTGTCACAACCTTCTGTCAACCGGCCTCCGTCTCTCTCAACGGCCCGCCGGGTGCTTGTGCTTCCTCGTCGATGGTAAACGGCGTCCGCGGCTCGGACGAGGGCCGTCTCAGGTCGTGGCGGCCGGGCCCGCCGCGAGGAACGCGTCGAGCGCCGCGAGGTGGTCGGCGACCCGGCCGGCGGCGACGAGCCCGCTGCCCGCGGCGAGCTCGCCCGCAGCCGGCGCCAGCGCCGCCCGCGCCCGCTCGGCGACCCGTCGGTCGCCGAGCCGGACGGCGGCCCGCCCCGCCAGCACCCACAGCGCCTCGATCAGCAGCCCCGGCGGCGCCTCCGGGACGCGGGCGAGCGCCCGCCGGGCCGCGTCCGCGCGGCCGGCGGCGAGCAACGTCCAGGGGCTGACCCACGCCGCGTAGGGTCCCGCGGCGGCGGACGCCAGGCCTGCGCCCGCCGCCGCGCGGCCGCGCCCCACCCGCAGGCACAGCAGCGCCAGCGCCTCCAGCCCGGACTCGAGGCCGGTCATGCCGGTGCCCGCCAGCCCGGTGGCGGCCGCCCGCACGGCGTCCTCGACCTCGGCGTCGGGCACGCGCTCGACCGCGGCGCGCACCGTGTCCGACCACGACGTGAGCACCTCGACCAGCGGGCGCTCGTGGTCGGCCGCAAGCCGCCGCGCGGAGGCGGCGTGCCCGCCGGCGCCCGCCACGTCCCCGAGCGCGGAGCGGGCCTGCACAAGCACCAGGTGGCCCAGGATCTCGTCCGTCGCCAACCCCGCCCGGGCGGCCACGTCCACGAGCTCGGCGCCGAGGGCGTCCCGCACCGGCGCGAGCCCGGCGCGCCCGCAGGCGTGCAGGGCCGCCGCGCCCAGCGCCCGCGCGAGCGTGGCGGGGTCGGCGGCCCGGCGCGCGAGCTCGACGGCCTCCTGGGCCGCCGCGTGCCCGACGCTCCCCCGCGCGCCGCGCAGCTCCGTGGCGAGGACGGCGAGCAGCCGCGAGCGCGTGCGGTCCGAGGCGCCGGCCCCGAGCTCCCGCAGGGTGTGGTCCGCGACTCGCGCCAGGGCCGCCGACTCGGCGGGGTCGTCGGGGACCGGCCAGACGCTCGGCACGTGGAGCGCGTCGAGCACGCGGGCGGTGAGCGCCGGGTCCCCGCGCCGCTCGGCGGCCTGCACCACGGCGAGGCGCTGGTCGCGGGCCTCGGCAAGCCCGCCCGTCACGGCCGCCGACCCGAGCAGCGCGGCCGACTGCTCGAGCCGGGCACCGCCGCCGGACGTCGTCCGCGCGAACGTGTCGGCGGCCTGCGCCCACAGGTCGGGGCCGTCGCCGGCCTCCTGGCGCAGGATCCGCGCCTCGGCCTCCGCCAGCCGCGGGCCCGGGTCCAGACCGAGCTCGTCGGCGAGCGTCCGCCGCGCCCGACGCAGCACGGCCAGGGCGTCGGCCTGCCGGCCCTCGGCGCGCAGGGCCAGGGCGAGCAGCCGCCAGCCTTCCTCGCGCCAGGGCTGGGTCGCGACGTGCCGCTCCAGCCCCGCGACCGCGTCGGCCGCACGGTCCAGCGCGAGCAGCGCCTCCCCGCGACGTTCGACGGCCCCGAGCCGCAGGTCCTCGAGCCGCGCGCGCTCGGCGGCCGCCCACGGAGCGTCGATCCCCGCGTACGCCTCGCCCCGCCACCGCCCGAGCGCGGCGTCCAGCCGGCCGAGGGCCGCGGCGGCGGGCAGCCGCGCGGCCTCCCCGACGAGGCGCTCGAAGGCGTCGGCGTCGACCGCGCCGGCGGGCGGTCGCAGGGCGTAACCGGGCCCCTGCGTCACGAGAAGCCGGGCCGCCGCGCGCGGCGCACGGTCCGGCTCGAGCGCGCGGCGCAGCGCCGCGACGAACGTGCGCACCGCCCCCACAGCGCCGTCGGGCGGGTCCGCCCAGAGGTCGTCGACCAGCGTGGCGAGGCCGACCACCCGGCCCCGGGCGACGACGAGCCGCGCGAGCAGCTCACGGTGCCGCGGCCCGCGCAGCGCGAGCTCCGCGCCGTCGTCGCCCCAGGCCGTCACGGGCCCCAGGACGCCGATCGTCAGCATCCGCCCCCCTGCTCCACCGCTGCTCGTCCGGTTGCTCATCCAGCGCTCATCGGCACCGTCGAGTCTGAGCGTGTCACCCCGAACACCACTCCCGAGAACGACGGAGCAGCCATGACCCCCTCTCCCACCATCCCCGGCTTCGACGACGTGCGCGTCACCGTCGACGACGGCGTCGCGCTGCACGCGGCCGTCGGCGGCTCCGGGCGCAGCTCCGGCCCGGCAGTCGTGCTGCTGCACGGCTTCCCGCAGACCCACCTGTGCTGGCGCCACGTGGCGCCCGCGCTCGCCGCCGACCACACGGTGATCGTCCCCGACCTGCGGGGTTACGGCGCCAGCGACAAGCCCGCCGAGGCCTCTCGTGACACGTACTCCAAGCGGACCATGGCCCGCGACGTCGTGCGGCTCGCGGCGGAGCTCGGCGTCGACCGGTTCGCCCTCGCGGGTCACGACCGCGGCGCGCTGGTCGCCGTCCGCGCGGGCCTCGACCACCCCGGCGTCGTGACGCACCTGGCGACGCTCGACGTGCTGCCCACCCTCGACATGTGGGACGTGCTGCACGGCGCGGACGCCGCGGTCGCGTTCCACCTGTACCTCATGGCGCAGCCCCCGGGCCTCCCGGAGGCCATGATCGCCGCCACCGCCGACCGGTTCTTCGGCCACTTCCTCGACGCGTGGACCGCGCCCGGCACCCCGGCACCGTTCGACGACGAGGTGCGCGCCGAGTACCTGCGCCGGTCGCGGGAGGCGGTGCCGTCGATCGTCGCCGACTACCGGGCGTCGGCCGGCATCGACGTCGAGCACGACCGCGCCGACCGCGACACGGGGCGCCGCCTGGCCATGCCCGTCACCGTCGTGCAGCAGGACTGGGGCGCGATGCTCGGCTACGACGCCGCCGGTCTGTGGCGCGCGTGGGCGCCCGACCTCGACCACCGCACCACGACGGCCGGGCACTTCATGGCCGAGAGCGCGCCCGAGGAGGTGCTGGCCACCCTGCGCGACCTGCTCGCCCGTTGACGGCCGGCGGCGCTCACGCCCCGTGGACGGTGAGCACGTACCCCTCGGGGCCGACGAAGGAGAACGTGGGGCCGAAGGGCGTGTCCGCGACGGGTGTGAGCACCTCGACACCGGCCGCCAAGAGTCCGTCGCGCAGCGCGACGGCGTCGGACGTGGCGAACCAGAGCGCGACGCCGAGGCCGGGCCGGCCGGCGTCGAGGTCGGTGCCGGGCAGCGGCTCGCGGACCGCGATCGGGACTGGCTCGGTGGCGAAGACGACGGCGCCGGGCGGGGCGGCCGGTGTGCGGCGCAGCCCGAGGTGCTGCTCAAGGAAGGCCGCGGCCGCGTCGACGTCGCGGACCTGCAGCGCCAGGAAGTCGAGGCCGGTCACGGTGGGGGCGCTGGCGGACATGATGTTCCTCCGTCGATCTCAGGACGGTGCTCTCGGAGCACCGATGTCAGGATGCTGACACCCACGACGTTACGACCAGCGCGGTCATGTGTCAATATGTTGACATGCCATCGCCGCAGCCGGTCTCCCCGCACCCCGCCCCCGACGTCACCGAGCACGTCGGCTACCGCCTCAAGCGCGCGCACTCCGCACTGCGCGGCGCCCTCGACGCCGCGCTGCGCGAGCACGACCTGACCGTGCCCCAGTACTCGTGCCTCGAGGTCCTCGCGCTGCGCCCGGGGCTGTCCAACGCCGAGCTCGGCCGCGCCACCTTCGTCACCCGGCAGTCGATGAACCTCGTGCTCCGCGGGCTCCAGGAGGCCGGGCTGACGACGCGTCCCGACGTCGTCGACCACGGCCGCGCCCGCCCGGTGCGCCTCACCGACGCCGGTGAGCGCCGGCTGAGGTCCGCTCAGGAGTCCGTGTATGCCGTCGAGGCCCGCATGGTCGCCGGCATCCCCGGGACGCGGCTGGCCGCCCTGCTCGACGACCTCGACCGGATCGTGCGCGCGCTCGACGCCTGACCGGCGGAGGGCTCAGGCGGTCCACTCGTGCACGACGTCGTACCCGAGCTTGACGATGAGCGCGCCGACCACGACGACGAAGACGACGCGCACGAACGCGCTGCCCTTGGCCACGGCCATGCGGGCGCCGATGTACGCGCCCACGAGGTTGGCGGCGCCGATCATCAGGCCCAGCCCCCAGATGACCGCGCCGTGCGGCACGAAGAAGAGCAGGGCGCCGAGGTTGGTCGCGAAGTTGGTGATCTTCGCGAGCGCGGACGCCGGCAGGAACGCGTAGCCCAGCACGCTCACCAGCGCGATCACGAGGAACGTGCCGGTGCCCGGGCCGAGCAGCCCGTCGTAGGCGCCGATGATCAGCCCGATGCCGGCGGCGGTCCAGCGGTGCCGGTTACCCTCCCAGCGCAGGTTGTCGTGCGCGCCGAGCTTCGGCTTCAGCACCGTGTAGGTGGCCACCACGACGAGGACGACGAGGATGATCGGCTTGAACAGGTCGGCGGGGATGCGGCTCGCCAGCGCCGCCCCGCCGAACGCCCCGACCAGCGCCGCGATCGCCATCGGCCCCGCGGTGGTGAGGTCCGGCCCCACCCGCCGGTAGTACGTGATCGAGCTGGTCGACGTGCCCATGATCGAGCCGAGCTTGTTCGTCGCGAGCGCCTGCACCGGCGAGATCCCCGGCACCAGCAGCAGCGCCGGCAGCTGGATCAGCCCGCCGCCGCCCACCACCGCGTCGACCCAGCCGGCGGTCAGTCCGGCGAGGACGAGCAGGACGATCGTCAGGACGTCGAGGTCAGGCACGCGCGAATCTTGCCACGCCGCTCAAGAGTGCAGCGCGTCGTACTCCGCCTCGGCGGCGACGTCGTCCTCGACGTCGAGCCGCAGGTGGGCGAGCACGCCCTGGAGCACGCGCAACGCCGACGACGCACGCTCACCCCACGACGACAGGTAGCTGAACTGCCACCACCACAGCCCCTCGAGCTCGTGCCCGTCGTCGAAGTGCTGCAGCCCCTTGGCGAGCTCCTCGGCCACGCAGGCCAGGTCGCCGGAGATCGTGGCCGGGGTGACCTCGGCGTTCAGCGCCGGGTCGGACACCTCGACGTAGTCGTCGAAGCCGTCGAACATCTTCGCGAGCGCGTCGCGCAGCGGGTCGACGTCGGTCTCTGGGCCGGCGTCGGGCTCGAAGCGTTCGGCGGGCACGACGTCGACGATCGCCGCGAGGCGCGCGCCCGCGGCCAGCAGGTCCGACGTCGCGAGGATGAGCAGGGAGAGCTCGGCCCCCGGCGCGGCACCGGACGCCACCTGCGTCGTCGTCGACAGGAACACGCGTGCCTGCGCCGACATCTGCTCGGCGACGTCCCGGAACTCCGAGCTGGCCTCGATCTCGCCCACGATGCTGCCTCCTTCGTCGTGCCGGCGGCCGTCGGGTCTCGACAGGCTCGACCAGCGGGGAATCAGCCGCCGACGACCCGCCGGCCCTCGAAAGCACGTCCGAGAGTGACCTCGTCCGCGTACTCCAAGTCTCCCCCGACGGGCAGGCCCGACGCGAGACGAGAGACGGTCACACCCATCGGCGCGATGAGGCGCGACAGGTACGTGGCCGTGGCCTCGCCCTCGACGTTCGGGTCGGTGGCGAGGATGACCTCGGTGACCGTGTTGTCGGCCAGACGGGACATGAGCTGGCTGATGCGCAGGTCGTCGGGGCCGACGTTGTCGATCGGGTTGATGGCGCCGCCGAGCACGTGGTACTTGCCGCGGAACTCGCGCGTGCGCTCGATCGCGACCACGTCCTTGGGCTCCTCGACGACGCAGATCACGTCGACGCTGCGGCGCGGGTCGGCGCAGATGCGGCACATCGCGGACTCCGCGACGTTGCCGCACGTCTCGCAGAACTGCACGCGCGCCTTGACCTCGGTGAGCGCGTCGGCCAGCCGGCGCACGTCCGAGGTGTCGGCCGCGAGCAGGTGGAACGCGATGCGCTGCGCGCTCTTGGGCCCGACGCCGGGAAGGCGGCCGAGCTCGTCGATCAGGTCCTGGACTGCGCCCTCGTACACAAGGGGTCAGCCTACGGGCTCAGACCCATCCCTTGGCCCGCGCGAGCCGCACGGCCTCGTGCCGGTTCGCCACCCCCAGCTTCGCCACCGCGGAGGAGAGGTAGTTGCGCACCGTCCCGGGAGCCAGCGAGGCGCGCTCGGCGATCTCCTCGACCGGAGCGCCGTCGGCGGCGAGCTCGAGCACGTCCGCCTCCCGCGGGGTCAGCGGCGAGTCGCCGGCGGAGATCGCGTCGGCGGCCAGCTCGGGGTCCACGTACCGCCCGCCGCCCGCGACCTGCCGCACCGCGCCGGCCAGCACTGCCGCGGAGACCGACTTCGGCAGGAAGCCGCACACCCCGGCCGCGAGCGCCTTCTTGAGGTAGCCGGGCCGTCCGTGGCTCGTGACGATCACGACGCCGCACTCGGGCACGGAGGAACGCACGGTCTCGGCGACCTCGATTCCGTTGGCGCCCGGCATCTGCAGGTCGAGGACCGCGACGTCGGGCCGGTGCCGCTCGATCGTCGCCACGGCCTCCGGCCCGTCGCCCGCCACCGCCACGATCTCCAGGTCGTCCTCGAGGTCCAGGAGCTGCGCGACCGCGTCGCGGATCAGCGCCTCGTCGTCGGCGAGCACCACGCGGATCATGCGGCCTCCCCGCCGGCGGGCACCCGGGCCGTGAGGACGAAACGGTCGTCGTCGGCCGCGACGTCGAGCGCACCCCCGACGCCGGCGAGCCGCTCACGCAGCCCGACGAGCCCGGCGCCGCCCTCCAGCCCGGCGACCCCGGCGACTCCCGCCCGGGCGCCGTCGTTGCTCACCCTCAGCACCATCTCTCCCGTCCCCTCCTGCACACTCAGATCGATCCGGCTCTCCCGGGCGGCCGAGTGCCGCACGATGTTCGTCACGGCCTCGCGCACGGTCCACGCGAGCGCGTCGGCCTGCGGGGCCGCGAGGTCCGGCACGTCGCCCACCACCCGCACGGACACCCCGGCGGCGCGCAGCACGGACCGGGCGCCGTCGAGCTCGGTCGCCAGGTCGGCGGCGCGATAGCCGGCGACGACGCCGCGCACCTCCCGGAGCGAGTCGTGCGCGAGGGTGCGCACCTCGTCCATCTCGTCGGCGCCCCGCGGGTCCCCCCGGCGCGCGAGCGCGGCGGCGAGCTCGGACTTCACCGCGACGGCGGACAGTGCGCGGCCGACGACGTCGTGCATGTCCCGGGCGATGCGCAGCCGCTCCTCCGCGACCGCGAGCCGTGCCGACGTCTGCCGCGCGGCGTCGAGCTCGCGCACCACCTCGAGTATCCACATGGACAGTCGCAACGTACCGGCCCAGAACAGGACGAAGAGGTACGTCAGCACCGCGAAGGCGACGGCCCCGGGGGCCTGCCCGGCGCCGGTACCGGTGGCGAGCCGCACCACGACCACGACGAGCGGCACCGCGAGCCCCGCCAGCGCCACCGCGCGGATCCGGAGCGCGACGGCAAGCGCCCCGAGGGTGGCGCCCCCGCACACGGCGATCATCGCGGTGCGCGGGTCGTCGATGATCCCACCGCCGGCGGACGGCGGCAGCACCACGACCGCGGTCACCACCACGGCGCACGTCGCCAGGAGCAGGCCGACGACGACGGGCCGCGGCCGTCGCCCGGTCACCAGCGGCCCGTCGAACCCCGCGTGCACGGTCGCGAGGCAGAGCCCGACGTGTGCCGCGGCGAGGGCCACCAGGGTGATCGTCGCGCCGGTGCCGGGCAGCTCCGCCTCGGTGTTCGACACCGCCACGACCGCGTAGAGGTAGAAGAACGGCTCGAGCAGCACGAACAGGTACAGGCTGACGCGGGTGTACATCTCGACCCCGCGCGCGCCTCCGGCCAGGAGCGCGGTAGGCGGGTGGGCGGTCTTCACGGGCACAGCCTGCCACGACGCGCCCCGGCCGGGTTGGCTCGTCACCGACGCGGCTCCCAGCGCATCCACCGGCGCGCCGCGAGCAGGCCGAGCACGGTCCAGGCGGCCAGGACGGCGACGGGGAGGCCCGCCGCGGCGAACGTCTCGCCGAAGGTCAGCACCCGGCCGTCCGGGTCGATGCCGCCCGCCCCGAGCAGCATGAGGTCGGTGATCGGGCGCAGTGGCGTGAACGTGCCGACGGTGGTCAGCACCCCGCTGGAAGCGCCGGGCCCGCCGAACAGGCCGGCGAACGGCATCGCCACGATCAGCAGCGGGAGGGTCGTGAGCTGCGCGGACTCGACCGTCCGCGACAGGCCCGACGTCGCGGCCGCGAGCACCGTGAGCATCGCGGCCCCGCCCAGCACGGCCACCACGATCAGCAGCGGGTTCACGAACGCGGGCGGATCGAGGAACACCGACACCGCGACGATGCCCAGCACGGTCTGCGCCAGCGCGACCGCGAGGGCCGGGACGGCGGCGCCGGCGAGGATCTCCGCCTTCGAGCACTCGCCCACGAGGTAGCGCTTGAGCACCAGCTCCTCGCGGCGCGCCACGTACGCGACCGTGAGGTTGTAGTAGACGACGAACGCGAGCGCCATGAACACCAGGAGATTCAGGAGCACCGCGCCCTGGACCCCCGAACCTGCGTCCGTCCCGCCACCGATGCCGCCGAGCGCGCTGGCCAGCGCGACGGTCAGGGGCGGCAGGGCGAGCGCGTTGAACAGGGCCGTGCGGTTGCGCACGAGCAGGCGGAGCTCCGCGCGGGCCAGCGCCGAAACCCGGCGCAGGCTGACGCGCCGTGCCGGGGGCGGGGTCGCCCGCCGAGACGCGGTCGGGGTCGTCGTGGTCATGCCGCCACCTCCGAGGTGTCGATCCGGTCGGTGCCGGCGTCGTCCATGGCGAGGAACGCCTGCTCGAGCGACGCGGACCGGGCATCCAGGTCGTCAAGGCGCAGCTGCCGGGCGTCGGCCCACTGCAGCAGGGTGAACAGGTCGTCCTGCAGGCTCGTGGTGCGCAGCCGCAGGCGGCCCGTGTGGTCGACGTCGGGCGTGCCGACGGCGCCGGCGAGCGCCGGCAGGTCGGCCGCCGTGGGCACGACCGCGCGGCCGCCGGTGTTCCGCACCACGAACTCCAGCCGGGCGGGCTCGCCGGCGACGATGTCGGCCACGGCCCCGGTCCGCACGATGCGGCCGTCCTGGAGTATCGCGATGCGGTCCGCGAGCTCCTCCGCCTCCTCGAGGTAGTGGGTGGTGAGCAGCACGGTGGTGCCCGCGGCGAGCATGTCCTGCACCAGGCGCCAGGTGGCGCGGCGGCTCTCCGGGTCGAGGCCGGTGGTGGGCTCGTCGAGGAACAGCACCTCGGGGTCGCCCATGGTCGCGAGGGCCAGGTCGAGGCGACGCTTCTCGCCGCCCGACAGGCTCGCGACCCGCACGTCGGCGCGGTGGGAGAGGTTGACGGCGGCGAGCACGTCGTCGACCGGGCGCGGCCGGGTGAGCGTGCCGGCCCAGGTGCGGGCGGTCTCCACGACGGTGAGGTCGCCGGAGAAGCCCGCGCTCTGCAGCATGATCCCGAGCGAGCCGACGACCTTGCGCCGCTCGCGGTAGGGGTCATGGCCCAGCACGCGGACCGTCCCGCCGTCGGACGGGGCGAGCCCCTCCACGAGCTCGACGAACGACGTCTTGCCGGCGCCGTTGGAGCCCAGCAGCGCGACGAGCTCGCCGCGACGGACGTCGAGGTCGACCCCGCGGACGGCCTCGAAGGTGCCGTACCGCCGCCGCGCCCCGCGGACGTTGATGATGGGTTCCGAAGTCATGACCCCAGCCTCGTGGGGGCGCGTCGCCGCAGGTAGTGCCGCCGCTCACCGGTTCCCGTGAACTGCGCACGGGGGGGCCATGACATCTGTCACGACGCCCCGTGCTTCGCGACGTCGGACGGCAAGCCGACCAGCCACGTGGTGCCCGGGGAACGGAGATCGTTCACGAGCGCGTGCATGGCGGGGAAGTGAGGAACGCTCGGCGGGGATGGCGAGGGCCAGCCGGGAAGTCTCACCTTCCGGGACGCGGGGGTGCACACACCCCGCGAGGTAGTCCCGATCTCGGCGAGGTAGTTCGAGACGGCGCGAGGTAGTTCGAGACGGCGCGAGGTAGTTCGAGACGGCGCGAGGTAGTTCGAGCCTGCCGCGGGGCAGGATGTCCGCATGGCACCCGGAGAAGACACCGACGAGATCGTCGCCCTGTACGACCAGGCCGGGAACGTGTCGGGCAGCGCCCGCCGGTCGCGGGTACGCACGGAGAACCTGCGGCACGCCGCGACTGCCGTCGTCGTGCGCAACACCGCCGGCGACGTCTATGTGCACCGCCGCACCGACACCAAGGACCTCTACCCCGGCCGGTACGACTTCTGCGCCGGCGGCGTGCTGCGCGCCGGGGAGGACCCTCTCGAGTCCGCGCGGCGCGAGCTGGCCGAGGAGCTCGGCGCCACCGGCGTCGAGCTCGTACCCCTCGGCGTGGCCGACTACGCGGACGAGCACACGCGGATGCACGGCTTCATCTACGAGTGCACCTACGACGGGCCGATCACCTGGCAGCCGGAGGAGGTCGCCTGGGGCGCGTGGGTCACCCCGGCCCGCCTGCTCGAGATGCTGGATGAGTTGCCGTTCATGCCCGACAGCGTCGCCAACCTCTCGATCTGGCTCGACACCCTGCCGAGGTAGAGCCACCGTCGACGGAGAGGTGCTGGCGACCCTGCTCGAGGTGGTGCAGGACAGCGCGAGGTAGCTCGGCAGGTTCACCGTGCGACGAGCTCGACCTCGAAGCCGTCCTCGTCGACGAGGTAGGCCGCGCAATGCTCGGGGCCGCCGGCGAACGGGTGCCGGTCGGCGAAGAGCAGGCTCCAGCCGTGGGCGGAGGCCGCGTCGACGAGCGCGTCCAGCTGCTCGCGGGTGCCGGCGTGCAGGGCGAGGTGGTTGAGCCCCGGACGACGGCGGTCGTGCGCGTCGGCGGTCATCGCCGGGCTCTGCTCGACGACGACGTAGGCCGCGCCGAGCCGCCAGGAGCGGCCGTGCTCCCAGGTCTGGAACGGCTGGTATCCGAGGGCTCCGAGGAGCCAGCCCCACGACCGTTCCGCGCGGGCGAGGTCCGGCACCCACAGCTCGACGTGGTGGACGGCGCCGCGGTGCGCGCCGACGGTCACGCGGCTCCCGAGGCGTCGTCCCCGGTCGGTGCGACGAGCTCTGCCAGCAGGTCGACGGACAGCGGCGCGATCGGGTGGGTCGTGACCGGGCGGGCCGGGTCCACCCACACGTGCTCGGCGAGCTCCGCCTGCACCCGCAGGTCGAAGCCGGCGGGCAGGTCGAGCGTGAAGACGTGGGCGTCGACGACGTGGTCGGGCTCGTTGGCGGCGACGGCGGCGCGTCGGCCCAGCGGGCGGACGCCGGCCGGGTCGACGGCGAGGGCGATCTCCTCGGCGCACTCGCGCACCAGCGCGGCGACCGGGTCCTCACCGGGCTCGATCTTGCCGCCCACCTGCATGAACGCGCTGGTGCCCCGCTTGCGTACGAGCAGCGCGCGGCCGTCGCCGCGCACGATGACGGCCGCGACGATGTGCAGCGTCGTGGTGGTTCGCGCGGTCATGTCAGGGCTGCTCCGAGATCTCGTCGATGACCTTGCCCCCGAGCACCTGGACCACGAGCGGGACCCCCATCAGCCCGGACGACGTGATGTCCGGGTCGTCGGCGGACCGCTCGTCGTCCATCGGCGCGACGTCGGCGGCGGACCCGCGGGCACGGGTGGACGGCCGTCCACCCGACTGCTGCGCCTCGCGCACCCGACGCTCGGCCGCCTGGCGCGGCGTCTCCCGGACGGCCGGGCCGCTCGGCGCCGCCGGGGCGGCGGGCGCCGACGGCGCGCTGACCGCCGGCTCCTGCGCCCACGGCGGCGGCGGGCCGGCCGACTCGTCCGGGGCGTGCGCGGCGTCGGGCGTCGAGCCGGTGTCGGGCTGGGCCTCCGGGATCGACTCGGGGATTGCGTCAGGCATCGAGCCGGGCGCGGGCTCGCGCGCCCACTCCACGGGCTCGGCGGTGGGCGTGCCTGCGAGCCAGGCGGCGTCCGCCTTGTCGACGTCCGCCCGCGCGGGCGGGGCCGGGCGCTCGACGACGGCCACTCCCCCGCCGCTCTGGGCGACGCTCGCCGACGCGCGCGGTCCGGCGGCGGGCGCGCTGGCGGCCGAGACGGTGCCGACGGGCGTCGTTCCGGATCCCGCGCTCGACCCCCTCGGTGCCACGTCGGGCCAGCCACCGTCGTCGGGGGCATCGGACGCTCCCGGGCCGGGCCGGGCCGGCGGAGCCGTCAGAGCCGGCGGGGCGGACCCCGCGGCGGGCGGGGCGGTCGGCGGGGCGGTGGGCGGCGGGCCGTCCTGTCCGCCGAAGGACGGTGTGGCGCCGCCGCCGTCGCGCCCCTCGTCGACGGTGGCCTCGACGCGCACCTGCACGCCGAGGGTCTGGTAGACGGAGTCGCTCACGGCGTCGACGTGCCGGGGCTGCGAGAACGTGCGGGCCATCCCGGAGGCCGCGAAGCCGAGCCGCAGGACGCCGCCGTCGAGGGACACCACCTGCGCGTTGGGCCCCACCAGCGCCCGCGTCACCGGGCTGCCGATGTTGGCGACGACCTCGTCCCACCGGCGGCGGACCATCTCGGCCGTCGTGCCCTGATCGGACGCCGCGGGCGTCGTGGAAGCAGCAGGGGGCTCGGCCGCCGCGTCGGCCGGGGCGCTCGGCGCCGAGGCGGCGGGCGGCGTGTCGGACCGGTCGTCGGCGGGCTCCGCGCCTGTGCTCGCGGCAGGGTCAGCGTCAGCCAGGGTCTCTTCCGCGGCCGCCGGTTCGGCGCTGGGCTCGCGCGGTTCCGGCGCGTCCTCGACCGGCGCAGCGTCGCCGTCAGCCGCGTGGTCGACCGAAGCAGCGTCATCGACCGGCGCGGCGTCATCGTCCGGCGCACTCGCCCCGGGAGGCACCCGCGGGGCGGGCTCCTCGGTCACCGGGGCGGCGGGGGCGGCGTCAGGAGCAGGCGCCGGCGCCAGGGCGCTCTCCGCTGCGGCGTCCGTGCGACGGCTGGCCTCCAGCGCCGCGCGCGCGGCGGCGGCGCCGTTGAGGCCGCCGGCCGTCGGGGCGGACGGCGCGGGGTCGCGCGGACCCCCCGCCGAGTCCGAGCCGCCGCCGGGCGACGCTGTCGCCAGACCGCCGCCAGCCGCGGCGCCACGCTCGAGCCGGTCGATCCGCGCGGCCAGGCCCAGCGCGCCGTCGTCGGCCCCGGGCAGCAGCAGCCGGGCGCACAGGAGCTCCAGGTGCAGCCTGGGCGACGTGGCACCCGTCATCTCCGTGAGCGCGCCGTTGACCAGGTCCGCGGCCCGCGACAGCTCGGCCACGCCGAGGCGCCCGGCCTGCGTGCGCATCCGCTCGAGCTGGTCAGCCGGCAGCCCGCGCAGCACGGCCTCGGCCGCGTCGCCGGAGACGGCGATGACGATGAGGTCGCGCAGCCGCTCCAGCACGTCCTCCACGAACCGGCGCGGCTCGTGCCCCGTCGCGACCACCTGGTCCACGACGCGGAATATCGAGGCGCCGTCGCGCGCCGCGAGGGCGTCGACGACGTCGTCGAGCAGCGTGGCGTGCGTGAAGCCGAGCAGCCCGACGGCGGCGTCGTACCCCACCACGCCGCCCGTCGCGCCCGCGATGAGCTGGTCCAGCACCGACAGCGAGTCGCGCACGGAGCCGCCGCCGGCGCGGGTCACGAGCGGCACCACGCCGGCGGCGAGCTCGACCCCCTCGGCCGCGGTGAGCTGCTCGAGGTACGGGCCCAGCACGTCCGGCGGGACGAGCCGGAACGGGTAGTGGTGGGTGCGGGAGCGGATGGTGCCGATCACCTTGTCCGGCTCCGTCGTCGCGAAGATGAACTTCACGTGCGAGGGCGGCTCCTCGACGATCTTGAGCAGGGCGTTGAAGCCCTGCGGCGTCACCATGTGCGCCTCGTCGAGGATGAAGATCTTGTACCGGTCGCGCGCGGGGGCGAAGGTGGCGCGCTCGCGCAGGTCGCGCGCGTCGTCGACGCCGTTGTGGCTGGCCGCGTCGATCTCGACCACGTCGAGCGAGCCGGAGCCGCCGCGCGCCAGCTCGGCGCACGAGTCGCACTCCCCGCACGGCGTGTCGATCGGGTTCTCCGGCGTGTTGCGCGCGCAGTTCAACGTGCGCGCCAGGATGCGGGCCGACGTCGTCTTGCCGCAGCCGCGCGGCCCGGAGAACAGGTAGGCGTGGTTCACGCGCCCGCTGCGCAGCGCCTGCATGAGCGGTGCGGTGACGTGCTCCTGGCCGATCACCTCGGCGAACGTCTCGGGCCGGTAGCGGCGATACAGAGCGGTGGTCACCCCGGCAACTCTAGACGCCCGGACCGACAGCCACGTGGACCGTCCTCAGCCCTCGGACGACGCGCCCGGCGACGCGCCCGACGACCGGCGTCGGGCGATCTCGTCCACCTGCTCGCGCAGCGTGGCCGTCGTGAGCTCGACCCAGCGGGCGACGACGGCGAGCTCGTCCGGGGTGAACTGCGCCGTCACCCCGGCCATACCCTCCCCCAGGCCCGCGAACGCCTCGGCGACCTCCGGCGACGGCTCCGCGGTGGCCGCGATGACCAGGCGGCGGCGGTCGGCGGGGTCGCGCTCGCGCCGCGCGTGCCCGCCCCGTTCCAGCCGGTCGACCAGCCCCGTCACGGCCCCCGCGCTCAGGCCGGTGCGGTGCGCGAGGTCGGTCGCCGACATCGGCCCGTCCCGTCGCAGCATCCCCAGCGCCTTGTGGTCACCCGCCGACAGCCCGCGCAGCGAGCCGACCGCGTCGTGGAACAGCACGACGGCGTCGCTGAGCTCCGTCCCGAGCGCCGTCCCTGCCGTGTCGGGCCCGTCCGCCGCGGTGCCGTCTTCGGTGCCGTCTTCGTCCGTCACCCCTCTATCCTCCACCACACCGGATAGTTTAGACTACTAAATCATTCAGCAGGCCGAACTAAGAAGGAGTCGTCATGCACATCGCCATCCACGAGGCCTGGACCGTGTTCGGCCAGGCCCTCTCGTTCACCGGTCGGCACTACCTCGTCGTCGCGGGCCTCGGCGTCCTCGCCTCCGCGCAGCGCTTCCTCGCGGTCGGCGGCGACGAGCGCTTCGCCTGGGCCGGGGGCGTGCCCGGCGAGGTCTTCACGACCGCCGTCCGCCTGCTGTTCCTGGCCTGGGTGGTCCGCGCCCTGTTCGCGGGGTCGGACGTCGCGTGGTCGCAGGTCGGCCCGCGGCTGTCGCGGTTCGTCCACGCGCACGCCGGGATGCTCGTCGCGAGCGGCGTGCTGCTCGTGCTCCTCACCGTCGTCGCCAAGGTGATCCCCGACGCCATCGCCGGGGCGCTCGACGAGGGCTCCCGCGCGACGTTCCTCTCCTGGGAGCTCGCCATCAAGAACGTGACCGTGATCCCGTTCGTCATGATCTGGATGACGACGATCGCCCAGGTCGCGATCCTCGGCGGAGTCGGCAGCCTCGCCCTCTCGACGGCCACTGTCTCACAAAAGTGAGTGACTCACATTTGGGCTAGGGTGGGCCGGTGCCGACCCTCACCTCGCCCCGTGCGCTGCGCACCCGGGCCCGCATCCTCGACGCGGCGCTCGACCTCTTCGAGGTCCGCGGCTACGACGCGACGACGGTCGCTCAGGTCGCCGACGCCGCGGGCGTCACGGAGATGACGTTCTTCCGGCACTTCCCGACCAAGGACGCAGTCCTCGTCAGCGACCCGTACGACCCGCTGATCGCGGACACCGTCGGCGCCCAGCCTCGAGAGCTGCCGCCGTTCGAGCGCGTGCGTCGGGGCATGCTGGCCGCACTTCGCGACATCACGCCGACGGAGGACGCCACCGCGCACCGGAGGGTGGCGCTCGTCGCCGGGAACCCGCGCCTTCGGGCCGCGGTCGTCATGGCGACCGCCGCGACCGAGCGGGCGATCACCGACCGGCTCGTCGCCGACGGCGTGCCGCGCCTCGACGCGACCGTCACCGCCGCCGCGTGCCTGGGCGCCTGCACCGCCGCGCTTCTCGCCCGCGCCGACGCCGCGACCTCGCTCGCCGACACGGTCACTCGCGCGTTGGAGGTGCTGCATGCCTGACGCGCTGCAGCTCGACGGCGTCCACCACGCCTTCGGCGAGCGCCGGGCGCTGACAGGCATGTCCCTCGCCGTGGCACCGGGCGAGGTGGTCGCGATGATCGGCCTCAACGGCGCGGGCAAGACGACGGCGCTGCGTGTGCTCACCGGCCGCCTGCGCCCGACGTCGGGCACCGCGCGTGTGCTGGGTCACGACCCGGCGCGGCTGCCGACCGACGCGGCCCGTAGATTCGGCCACGTCGTGGGCGCAGCCCTGATGGACCCGGCACTCACGGTCGTCGAGAACCTTCGCGTGGCGGCGGACCTGCACGGGGTCACCCGCGCCGGGTCGGGTGCCGGGCCGAGCGCCGCGGCGACATCCGCTGCCGAGCGCCTCGACCTCACCGCGTGGGCGCACGTGCGCGCGCTGGCCCTGTCGCTCGGCAACGCCCAGCGGCTCGGCGTGGCGTGCGCGGTCGTGCACTCCCCGGCCGCGCTGGTCCTCGACGAGCCCACGTCCGCCCTCGACCCGCGCGGCGTCGTCCTGGTGCGCGAGCTCGTGCGGGAACGCGCTGCCGCCGGTGCGGCCGTACTGGTCTCCAGCCACCACCTGGACGAGGTGGCCCGCGTCGCCGACCGGGTCCTGGCGGTGCACGACGGCCGGGTCGTGGGGTCGCTCGACCCGGGCGGGGCCGAGCTGGAGCGCCGGTTCTTCGACCTGGTCCTCGCGGCTGACACCGTGGGCACGTCAGGCACGGCGAGCACGCGGGGCGCCGCATGAGCGCCCTGCGCACCGCACTGCGCGTCGAGGCCCTCGCCTGGCGCCGATCGACCGTGCAGCGCCTCGCGACGCCGCTGCTCGTCGCGCTCGTCCCGCTCGCCTCGGTCGGCATGGTGGCGCTCGCCCGGTCGGGCGCCGTCGACGGAGCGGGCGCTGCCAAGCTGTCCGACTACTCCACGGGCGACCTCGCGACGACACACCTCGTCGTGGCGGGCCAGGTGCTCGCCGTCGCGGTCCTCGTGGCCGGCGGATTCGCCGTCGCCTCGGTCTTCGGGCAGCCCCTCGCCGACGGACGGGCGGGCGCGTACTTCGGCCTCGCGACGCCGCGTGGCACGCTCGCCCTCGCGCGGGGGCTCGTGGTGCTCGGCTGGGTGGCGGCGTGCGCCGTCGCGGCGGTGGCACTGACCGTCGGGGCGTCGGCGGTCGCCGCCGCGTCGGTGTCTGCACCGTTCGGCCCGACGGCGTGGGCCGCGGCGGGCCGCGCCCTGACGGCGGGCCTGCTCGGTGCCGGCCTCACGCTGCCGTTCGCCGCCGTCGCGACCGCGACCCGCAGCCCGCTCGCCACCGTCGGGGCGTTGATCGGCGTCGTCGCGCTGACGCAGGTCGTCGTGCTGGTCGGCGCCGGCGCGTGGTTCCCCTACGCCGTCCCGTCCCTGTGGGCCGGCACGGGCGGACCGGAGGCAGCGGCCGGCATCAGCGGCGCCTCGCTAGCGCTGACCGGTGCAGTCGCCCCGGCGGGGGTGCTGCTCGTCGTCCTGCAGTGGCGGCGCCTCACCGACGTCTGACGGACCTGCGCCGCGACGTCAGTGCGTCACGACCAGGCTGTGTACAGGACAGGCACGCAGCGCATCTCCCCGGCTCGAGCAGGATGCGGTCGTGCATGCCCGGATCATGCCGGTCGCTCCCGGCGGGCGCCAGACCTCAGTCGTGGGCGTCACCGGTGCAGCGCCGTGCGCGCCAGCTTGTTCCCCAACCACTGGACGACCTGCACGATCACGATGATCACGGCCACGGTGACCAGCACGACCATCCAGTTGTAGCGCTGGTAGCCGTACCGCAGCGCGAAGTCACCCAGGCCGCCGCCGCCGATGAGCCCGGCGATCGCGGACATGTCGAGCACGGCGATGAACAAGAACGTGTAGCCGAGGATCAGCGGGGCCAGCGCCTCGGGCACGAGGACGGTCGTGATGATGCGCCACGACGAGGCACCCATCGCCCGGGCGGCCTCGACGACGCCGGGGTCGATGCCCACGAGGTTCTGCTCCACGATGCGCGACGTGCCGAACGCCGTCATCACCGACAGCGGGAAGATGAACGCCTCCGTGCCCAGCGTCGTGCCGACGACCTCCAGGGTCACCGGCCCCAGCAGCGTCACGAAGATGATGAACGGGATGGGCCGCACGATGTTGACGAGCACGTTGAGGACGCCGAACACCCCACGGTTCGCCAGCAGGTTGCCCGGCCGGGTCACGTAGAGCGCGAGCCCCAGCGCCAGGCCGGCGATGCCGCCGGTCAGCAGCGCGATGGTGACCATCTGCAGGGTCTGGCCGAACGCCTCCCAGAGGAGCGGCCACAGGGTGGACCAGTCGCGGTTCATCGGGCGCCTCCGAGGTTGCCGTCACGGGTGAGGCGGGCACGCGGGTCGCCCACCGGGCGCTCTGCGGTGCCGAGGTCGACGATGTCGGCGTGCTCGCGCAGCGCGGCGAGGAACGCCGCGATCCTGTCGTCGGGGGCGACAAGCTCGACGGTGAGCGACCCGAACGGCCGCTCGCTCACCTCGCTGATACCGCCGAAGACGACGGCCCCGTCGACCTCGTGCTCACGCAGGAGCCGGAACAGCTCCGTCCCCGTGCTCACGCCCTCGCGCACGCCGACGGTCACGAGGCGGCCGGGGTGGCGCTCGCGCAGCCGGGCGAGCGCGTCGGGCGACGGCCGGTCGTGCATGGCGGTGCCGACGAACCGCTGGGCGGCGTCGGCCTGCGGGGCGGAGAAGACGTCGTAGACGTCGCCCACCTCCACGACCTTGCCGCTCTCCATCACGGCGACGCGGTCGCAGATAGAGCGCACCACGTCCATCTCGTGCGTGATGACGACGATCGTGATGCCCAGCTCCGCGTTGACCCGGCGCAGCAGCGCCAGCACGTCGCGGGTGGTCTCGGGGTCGAGGGCGGACGTCGCCTCGTCGGCGAGCAGGATGGTGGGCGACGTCGCGAGCGCCCGGGCGATGCCCACCCGCTGCTTCTGGCCGCCGGAGAGCTGTCGCGGGTACGACTTCGCCTTGTCGGCCAGGCCGACGAAGTCGAGCAGCTCGGCCACGCGCGCGACCCGCTTCTCCTTGGACCAGCGCGCCACACTGAGCGGATAGGCGATGTTGCCCGCGACCGTGCGCGACGCCAGCAGGTTGAACTGCTGGAAGATCATGCCGATCCGGGCGCGCACGGAGCGCAGCTTCCGCTCGGGCAGGGCGGTGACGTCCGTGCCCTCGACGACCACCTGGCCGGAGGTCGCCGTCTCGAGCGCGTTGACGAGGCGCACCAGCGTCGACTTGCCGGCGCCGGAGTAGCCGATGACGCCGAAGATCTCGCCCGGCCGCACCGTCAGCGAGACGTCGTCGACGGCGTGCACGGCGCCGGCGCCATCTCCGAAGGTCTTCGACACCCCGCGCAGCTCGATCGCCGGGACACCGGCCGTGGTCTCGCTCACCTGGTCCGTCCTCACTGGTCCGTCCTCATCCACTGTGTCCGCCCTGCCCGGCACGGCAGCCGGGGCGCGCCGCGGAGGCCACGCGCCCCCGGCCGTCGTCGTGGGGTCAGGAGGACGAGCTGATGTCGTCCTCGAGGCCCGCGAGGATCTCCTGCAGCTCCTCCGGCGAGTTGTCCTTGATGACGGCGGTGTCGTCCGAGGCCTCCTGCTCGGCGGCGACGACCTCGTCGGAGTGCGAGATCTCCGCAAGCTTCCGCAGGTCCGGGTCGTCGGCGTCCTCGGCGCGCGCCACCCACACGTTGATGTAGGGGGCGGCGGCGTCGGAGTCGGGGTCGTCCTGGAACAGCGCCGAGTCCGGGTCGATGCCGGAGTCCGCGAGGAAGTCGTTGTTGACGATCGACGCGTCCACCGACTGCAGCTGGATCGGGGTCTGCTCGGCCGCGACCGGGGTCACGGTGACCTTCGAGGAGGGCAGCACGTCCGCCTCGGTCGAGACGGCGCTGCCGCCGTCCTTCAGCTCGATGAGGCCGGCCTCCTGCAGCACGAGGAGCGAGCGGGCCAGGTTGGTCGGGTCGTTCGGCACGGCGACCTCGCCGCCGTCGGGGATCTGCTCGAGCGAGTCGTGCTTCTCCGAGTACAGGCCCAGCGGGTAGACGGCGGTGGCGCCGATCGGCGTCAGGTCGTCGTCGGCGTCGGCGTTGTAGCCGGCGAGGAACTGCAGGTGCTGGAACTGGTTGACGTCGAGCTCGCCCTGCGACAGGGACGGGTTGGCCTGCGTGTAGTCCTGCAGGTCGACCAGCTCGATGTCGAGGCCCTCGGCCTCGGCCTGCTGCTCGAACACGGCCCACTTGTCGTCGGAGGCACCGACGACGCCCACGCGGAGGGGGCCGTCGTCGTCGCCCGAGGCGCCGCCGCCGCAGGCGGAGAGGGTGAGCGCGGCGACCGCGGTGATCGCGGCCCAGGTGACGGTGCGGGTGCGGGTGCTGCGGGACATGGGTGGTCCTTCCGGGCGGGCGCCGGGTACGGCGCCGGTGAGGCGGGTGGGTGCGGCGGCCACAGCCATCAGCTCGAGGCGGCACGAAGAGCAGATCCCCCGGGGCGACGCGGGGAGCGGGGTGACGGCAGGCGCCGTCGTCCGGCGGGTGACGTCAACAGGAGGTCAGCGGGACTGGCACATTCGCCCCACGAGGGCCGCACGGCAGCACATGTCGCCGCGGCGGCGGGTGCGCGCGGTCGACGAAGCTGCGGGAGCGATGCGGGGCATGCTCACAAGAGGACCACCCGGAACCGGCGTCCACCAAGCCGGAACCAGGGAATCTCACTGCTCGGACGAAAAACCGTCCACATCGTGGATTCTGTGACGTGGCGCACGGCGTGACTGCCGCGAGACGGGGGTTAGCGGCCCCGAGGCAGCTCCGGCTCGGGACATGAAAGGACCCCTCGCACACCCACCAGAGCTCACGTACCCTTGCTGCCTTCCGGCCCTGGGGGAGTTCGGCGAGATGGTGCCGCACGAGGGGTCTGCAGACAGCCTAACCGAGACCCCGCCCGGTCCCGAAACCGGGCGCCGGTTGAGCCTGTCGAAACCGAGCGGGCGGTTTCAACAGGCTCAACCGGCGTCACCGCGTCGATTTCGGAGCCAAGGCTTGCGTCGGCTATTGTGCTGAGGCTGCCTGCGCACGACGCCGGCCGTGCACCAGGAGGATTCGCCTAGCGGCCTATGGCGCACGCTTGGAAAGCGTGTTGGGTTCACGCCCTCGGGGGTTCGAATCCCCCATCCTCCGCCGACCGACGGGCCCGGACCACACCAGTGGACCGGGCCCGTCGTCGTCTCCCCGGGCGGTGCCGACCAGGCGGTTGCTCCCGCAATCGGCCGCTCGCGAGCGATAATCCGGTAGCAACAGCCTGCTCGCGCCGGGAGGATGGGCCGTATGGACCGCACGTTCGACGAGCTCGTCGCCGAGGCCGACGCCGCACCGATGTCCGGCTGGGACTTCTCCTGGCTGGAGGGGCGCGCCACCGAGGAGCGCCCGAGCTGGGGATTCTCCCGCCTCCTGCATGAACGGTTGGGCACGGTTGGCGCCGCGCTCGACCTGCAGACCGGCGGCGGGGAGGTGTTGGCCGCGGCGCCGTCGCTCCCCCGGCTCCAGGTCGCCACCGAGGGGTGGCCCCCGAACGTCACGGCGGCGACCGCCCGGCTGCACCCGCGCGGCATCGCCCTCGTCGCGCACGACGACGACTCGCCGCTCCCCTTCGGTGACGCCGCGTTCGACCTCGTCACGAGCCGGCACCCCGTCGTCCCCCGCTGGACCGAGATCGCCCGGGTCTTGCGACCGGGCGGAACGTACCTCGCCCAGCACGTGGGACCGGCGAGCGTCATCGAGCTCGTCGAGTTCTTCCTCGGGCCCCTGCCCGAGGACGCGCGGCGCGGCCGTGACCCCGAGGACGAGGTCGCCGCCGCCCGCGAGGCCGGCCTCGAACTGGTCGACCTGCGCGCCGAACGGCTGCGGATCGAGTTCCTCGACGTCGGCGCGGTCGCGTGGTTCCTGCGGAAGGTGGTGTGGATGGTGCCCGGCTTCACGGTCGACGCCTACCGGCCGGAGCTGCGCGCGCTCCACGAGCGCATCCGCCGCGACGGCACGTTCGTGGCGCACTCGGCCCGCCACCTGATCGAGCTCCGCCGCCCCGCCTGACGCCGCGTCGACCCTGCGCCGACCCCGGTCGTGACGGGATCGTGACGACATCGTGTCCGTATCGCGAGGCAACCGCGCGGGCCCGCGCGGGCCGGCCCCTACGATGGCAGCCATGATCTTCAAGGCCGTGGGGGACGGCCGTCCCTACCCCGACCACGGGCGCGTCACCCCCAAGGACTGGGTGGACGTACCCCCGCGCCAGGTGCGCCTCGACGAGCTCGTCACCACCAAGCGCACGCTCGACCTCGATCACCTGCTCGCGGAGGACTCCACGTTCTACGGCGACCTCTTCGCCCACGTGGTCGAGTACAAGGGCGTGCTCTACCTGGAGGACGGGTTGCACCGCGCCGTCCGGGCCGCCCTGCAGCAGCGGCCCGTGCTGCACGCCCGCGTGCTGGTCCTGCGTTGACCCGACGCGATTCCACGAACAATCCAGCGAACTCAGGTAGTTTCGTCGCGTGACCTCACCAGCTCCTGACCCGGTACGAGTGACGCGCCGCAAGCGCGAACACGAGCGTCAGGCTGTCGTCTTCGGGCTCCTCATCGCCTTCCTGCTGATCGCCGGCCTGGCCGCGGCCGCGATGTACTCCGGCGCGTTCAGCTCTCCGTTCTCCCGCCCCGTCTACACCCCGGTCGCCGAGGTGCCGCAGCCCGAGCCGTGCCTCCCCCAGGTCGACGGACAGCCGGACGGCGCCCTCCCGGTCCCGTACTCGAAGATCCGGGTGCGCGTGTACAACGCGTCCGAGACCGGCGGCGTCGCGAACGCCAACCAGGAGGTGCTCGTCGAGCGCGGGTTCGACGTCATCGCCACGGGTGACATGGGCCGACAGGTCGAGCAGTCCGAGATCCGCTTCGGCGTCAAGGGCATCACCCGCGCCTACGCGCTCGCGGCGCAGTACCCCGACGTGCGGCTCGTGCTCGACGACCGCGACGGTGCCGCCGTCGACCTGCTGGTCGGCAACCGGTACAGCCCGCCCCTGGCCGAGGACCGCGTGCTGCTCGCGGCCGACCGGCCCATGGAGGACGTCGCGGCATGCCTGCCCGCCGCGGACATCACGCCGATCACCCGCGAGGAGCCGGCCCGGAGCGCCAAGGCCGAGGCCTGACGCCCCCTGCGTCAGCCGGCCGTCTCGCTCCCCGCGGGTGCCGACGCCGGCGACGCGGGCTCCTGGCTGGTGCCACGCCACCGAGCGATCGCCCGCATGCCGTGATAGATCACCAGCGCGGACGCCGTGCCGAGCGCGATGCCCTCGAACGTCAGGTCGCCGGCCGCCCACGTGAAGTTCGCGATGCCGATGATGAGCGGCACGGCGGCCGTGGTGAGATTCACGGGGTTGCCGAAGTCCACGCGGTTCTGCACCCAGATGCGCGCGCCGAGGATGCCGATCATCCCGTAGAGCATGGTGGTCGCCCCGCCGAGCACGCCCGCCGGGATCGTCGCGATGAGCGCGCCGAACTTGGGCGACAGTGACAGCACCAGCGCCGTCGCCGCGGCCACCCAGTACGCCGCCGTGGAGTACACGCGCGTCGCGGCCATGACGCCGATGTTCTCGGCGTACGTGGTCGTGCCGGAACCGCCGCCGATGCCCGCGAACGTCGTCGCGAGGCCGTCGCTGAACAACGCCCGGCCCGTCAGGTGGTCGAGGTTCTTGCCGGTCATGGCCGCCACCGACTTCACGTGGCCCACGTTCTCCGCGACGAGCACCAGCACCACCGGCACGAACAGCCCCAGCACCGCCGGGTCGAACGACGGGGTGACGAAGTGCGGGAAGCCGAACCAGGCCGCGCCCTCCACGGAGCTGAAGTCCACCTCGCCGCGGATCGTGGCCACGACGTAGCCGATGATCACGCCGACCAGGATCGACAGGCGCCCGATGATGCCCTTGAACAGCACGGTCACGAGGATGATCGCGGCGAGGGTGATCGTCGCCGTCACGGGCGCGGCGCGGAAGCCGCTGTCGCAGGTCTGGACGATCTCGCCGTCGACGACGGACTCGCTGCACGACCCCCAGGCCGCGGGGGCGAGGTTGAGGCCGATCAGCGCGACGATCGTGCCGGTCACGACCGGCGGCATGACGACGTCGATCCACCGGGCGCCTGCGAAGTGCACGAGCACGCCGATCGCCGCCAGCATAAGGCCGGTGACGAGGATGCCGCCCACCGCCACGGACTCGCCGTGCGACGCCGTCGCCGCCGTGATCGGCGCGATGAACGCGAAGCTGGACCCGAGGTAGCTGGGCAGCCGGTTGCGCGTGACCAGCAGGAACAGCGCCGTGCCGATCGCCGAGAAGAACAGCGTGGTCGCGGGCGAGAAGCCCGTCAGCACAGGCACGATAAACGTGGAGCCGAACATGGCCACCACGTGCTGCATGCCGATGCCGATGGTGCGCGGCCAGCTCAGCCGCTCCTCCGGGGCGACGACGTCGCCGGGTCCGACGTGCTTGCCGTCTCCGTGCAGGGTCCAGCCGACACTCATGATGCTCCGTCCGTCACGCCCGCGAAGGGGCCGCGTGCTCACCGTCTGCGCTCGCCAGTGAACGTCCGGTGAAGATTGCCGCCGCACAGCGTACTGGGCGTGAAGGTCGTGCTCGGCACGTTCAGACCGTGGCCGGGCTGCGGATCAGAGCTGCGTCGCGACCTCGCGGGCGACGAGGTCCAGGTGGTCGAGGTCGTGCAGGTCCAACGCCTGCAGGTACACGCGCTGCACGCCTTGGTCGCGCAGCGAGCCGAGCAGGTCCACCACCTCCGAGACGGTGCCCGCGACGCCGTGCTCGCGCAGCTCGGCGGGCTCACGCCCGATGGCGGCGGCCCGGCGCGCGAACTCCGCCTCGTCCTTGCCGACGGCGAACACCAGCGCGACGGACTGGACGATCGACTCCGGGGCGCGGCCGGCCTCCGCGAGCGCCTCGTTGATCACGGCGATCCGCGGGGCGACGGTGTCACGCTCGGGGAACGCCTGGTTGTACTCGTCACCGAAGCGCGCGGCGAGCGCCGGCGTCCGCTTCGGGCCGCCGCCGCCGACGATGACGGGGATCTTCGCCTGCGCGGGCTTGGGCAGGGCCGGGGAGTCGACCAGCGTGTAGTGCTCGCCGGAGAACGAGTACGACCCGCCGACGGGCGTGCCCCACAGGCCGGTAAGGATCTCGAGCTGCTCGGAGAGCAGCCCGAACCGCTTGGCCGGGAACGGGATGCCATACGCCTCGTGCTCGCGCGCGAACCAGCCGGCGCCGAGGCCGATCTCGACGCGGCCGCCGGACATCTGGTCCACCTGCGCCACCTGGATCGCCAGCACGCCCGGATGGCGGAACGTGGCCGAGGTGACGAGGGTACCGAGCCGCACGGTGGACGTGTCGCGGGCCAGGCCGGCGAGCGTCGTCCAGGCGTCGGTGGGGCCGGGCAGCCCGTCGCCGCCCATCGTCAGGTAGTGGTCGGACCGGAAGAAGGCGCTGAAGCCGAGCGTCTCGGTCGCCTGGGCGACGGCGAGCAGGTCGTCGTACGACGCGCCCTGCTGGGGTTCGGTGAAGATGCGCAGGTCGAGGGTCATCGGTCCATCTCTCGGGCAGGGAGTGGTTAGGAGAACTCGGGCGTGCTGGTGCGCGACCGCTTGAGCTCGAAGAAGTCGGGGAACGACGCGAGCGCGACGGCCCCGTCGAAGATCCGCAGCGCGTCGTCACCCCGCGGTATGCGCGTGAGGACGGGGCCGAAGAACCCGACGCCGTCCACGTGGATCGTCGGCGTCCCGACGTCCTCGCCCACCGGCTTCATCCCCTCCTCGTGGGACACGGCGAGGGCGGCGTCGTAGGCGGCGGACGTCGCGGCGTCGGCCAGCGCGGCGGGCAGCCCGGCCTCGGCGAGCGCCTCGACCGCGACGGTGTCGAGGTCCTCGCGCCCGCCCGGGTGGATGCGCGTGCCGGCCGCGGTGTAGAAGGCGCTGAACGCCTCCGGTCCGTGGTCGGTCTGGACGGCGGCCGCCACCCGGCCGATCCCGCGCGAGGCCTCGATCTTGGCGCGGTAGTCGGCGGGGAGGTCCCGACCGGAGTTGAGCAGGTACAGGCTCATCAGCTTGAAGGTGAGCTGCACGTCACGCTGCGCCGCGACCTCGAGCGCCCAGCGGGACGTGATCCACGCGAACGGACACAACGGGTCGACGTAGACGTCGACGACGGGGGTGGTCGCCGGGGCGGTGGACGTGGTCGTGGTCGCTGTCGAGGTCCCGGAAGTCACGAGCGCCACCCTACCCACGCCGGGCGCAGCGGTAGCCTCGGGCCGTGCGCAAGGTGCGGTGGGCGAGCCTCGGGACGGTGGTCGGCGCGTGCGTCGTCGCCCTCGCCATGCTGCTGCTGGTGCTGCGGGGCCGGGTGTGGGCTTGGATCCCGTTCGCCATCGCCGCGGGCGTGGCGGTGCGCGAGGTGCGCTTCCTGCAGCGCGGGAGACGACCGGCGGACGCCGGTTTCGACGAGCGCCGACGCGGCGACCAGGACCCCGAACGACGCCGCCGGCGCCGCTGAGCCCTCCCCAGCGTCCGCCCGTCGCGCCCGCGAGTCACCCGCTGCGGGCGTCGACGCGCCCGGCACCCGCGGACTAGCGTCGAGAACGGGGCGCCGCCGCCCGACGACGCCCGGGGTTCGCCCGCATCGCGGGCGCCGGCACGGAGGCGCGGCCATGGGAACGACCGACGAGTTCGCCGACCGGTTCGTCACCTCCTGGCTCGGCGCGATCGACGTGCTGGCCGTCTACGTCGGCGACCGGCTCGGGTGGTACCGGGCACTCGCGGAGGCCGGCCCGCTCACCTCGGGCGCCCTGGCGGAGTCCACCGGCACGGCCGAACGCTACGCGCGCGAGTGGCTCGAGCAGCAGGCCGCATCCGGCATCCTCCTCGCCGAGGACCCCGGCGCCGGCCCGGCCCTGGACGCCGACCCGCAGGACGTCGGACGGGCGCGGACGTACGCGCTGCCCGCCGCGCACGCAAAGGTGCTCACCGACGCCTCGTCGCCGGCCTACCTGGCGCCCCTCGCGCGGTTCGTCGGGGCGATCGGCGCGCGGCTGCCGCAGCTCCTCGACGCGTACCGGGCCGGGGGCGGGGTCTCGTGGGACCAGTTCGGCGAGGACGCCCGGCAGGCGCAGGCCGACGTCAACCGTCCCTTGTTCGAGCGGCAGCTCGCGCCCGCGCTCGCCGCCGTACCGGAAATCCACGAGGTGCTGTCCCGTCCCGGGGCGCGCGTCGTCGACGTCGGGAGCGGCTTCGGCTGGTCGACCCTCGCTCTGGCCCGCGCGTACCCCGGCGCCGAGGTGCACGGGCTCGACGTCGACCGGCCCTCCGTGGAGGCGGCGCGAGTCGCGGCGGCCGAGGCGGGGCTCGCCGACCGGGTCACGTTCCACCTGGCCGACGCCGCCGAGCTCGCCGATGCGCAGCCGTTCGACGCGGCGTTCGCCTTCGAGTGCGTGCACGACCTGCCGGACCCGGTCGCAGTGCTGGACGCCGTCCGGCGCGCGGTGCGGCCCGACGGGGTCGTCGTGGTCATGGACGAGGCGGTCGCGGACGAGTTCCGGGCCCCGGCCGACGACGTGGACCGCGTCATGTACGGCTACAGCCTCTTCGTCTGCCTGCCCGACGGGCTGTCGACGACGCCGTCGGTCGGCACGGGGACCGTGATGCGGCCGGCCACGCTGCGTCGGTATGCGCGCGAGGCGGGCTACGCCGGCGTCGAGGTGCTGCCCGTGCACGACTTCGGCTTCTTCCGGTTCTACCGGCTGCTCCTCTGACGCCGCGGACCACGCCGCCGACACCGCGGGCAGGCCGACGTCGGGCGTGCTGCGGAGTAGCCTCCGTGGAATGACCGCCGTCCGGACGCACACCCACGCCCAGGCCGTCGACGCCGCGATCGACCTCTTCTCCCGGCAGGGCTACGAGCAGACCACCGTCGAAGAGATCGCCGACGCGGCCCGCGTCAGCCGTGCCACCTTCTTCCGCCGCTTCCGCTCCAAGGAGGACGTGGTCTTCGCCGACCACGAGCTGCTCCTCGAGGAGGTGGTGGTCATGCTCGCCGAGACCCGACCCGAGGCGCGCGCCAGCGAGGAGTCCGGCCGCGCGCCCGAGCGGGCATGGGACCCCGCCACCGATCCGTACCTCGAGGTGTGCCGGGCGGCGCGCCTCGTCTTCGACCACCACGTGGGGCAGCGCGAGACGTCGATCGCCCGGCACACGCTGCTCCAGCAGGTGCCCGCGCTGCGCGACCGCGAGCTCGTCACGACGCACCGCTACGAGCGGGCCTTCACCGCCTACCTGCGCGACACGCTCCCGCCGGACCGCTCCACGACGACGATGTCGATCGCCTTCGCCGCGTCCGTCGTCGCGGTGCACAACGCGATCCTGCGGCGGTGGCTGCGCAACCCCCACCTCGACCTGCGTCCCGAGCTCGAGGAGGCGTTCTTCGACCTGCGGCGGGCCGCCGTCGCCCCGTTCACCCATCCCGACGACGCGCCTCGGCACGCAGCCGGCACCGACGGCACGACGGCGGAGCACGACGTGCGCGAGGACGTTGCCCGCGAGAACGGCACCGGCACCTCGGCTCACGTCACCACCACCGGCGGCGACGGCCGGCGCGTCGTCGTCACCGTGCTGGAGCCCGGCGCCGGCCCCGACGACGTCGCCCGCGCCGTGCGGGACGCCCTCGCGTAATCGTCGTTGGTTGAGCCTGTCGAAACCGCCGCCGGGTTTCGACAGGCTCGACCAACGACGCCGGGGAATGCCGCTGTGGCATGCTGCGTTGCGCAAGAAGTCGCCGGGTCGTCCGGCGGCGAGACACGCACGTACGTGCTCCGGGGTCGGTGAAATTCCGAGCCGGCGGTGATAGCCCGCGACCCGCGCCTCCCTCGGGGGGCCGGTTGACCTGGTGGAACTCCAGGGCCGACGGTCAAAGTCCGGATGGGAGGCAGCGCGCGCGGCAGGCACCGGGGACCCGGTGCGTGCCGCCGGTCGTCGTGTCGCGGGTGCCCCGCCGGGCTCCCGCGACCGTCGTCCGTCCCCCCGGTCGCCCGCACGGCACGACCGGGAGAGGACTCGATGGACGCCATCCGCGCGCTGTTCGACGCGACGCTCACCATCGGCGACCAGACGCTGTACTGGCGCGAGATCATCGGCAACCTGTTCGGCCTCGCGTCCGCGCTCGGGGGCATGCGCCGCAAGGTGTGGGCGTGGCCGGTCGGCATCGTCGGCAACCTGGTGCTGTTCACCGTCTTCATGGGCTCGTGGTTCGGCGACACGAGCCGCGCCGACATGCTCGGCCAGGCCGGCCGGCAGGTGATGTTCCTGATCGTGTCCGTCTACGGCTGGGTGCAGTGGCGCCGCACGAAGCGCGCCGACCTCGAGCTGCGCGCCGACGGCAAGATCCCCGCCGCGGACGGCGCCGCGGTGCACCCGCGCTGGGCGTCGTGGCCGCAGCGGATCGGCATCGTCGTGGCCATGGCCGGCGGAACCCTGCTGCTCACGCCCATCTTCCGGTCGCTCGGCTCGTACGAGCCCGTGTGGGCCGACGCCTGGATCTTCATGGGCTCCCTCATCGCCACCTACGGCATGGCGAAGGGATGGGTGGAGTTCTGGCTGGTGTGGGTGGCGGTGGACCTCGTGGGGGTGCCGCTGCTCTGGTCGGCCGAGTACTACGCGACGGCCCTGATGTACGTCTTCTACGGCGCGTTCACGCTCGTCGGATTCTTCGTGTGGTGGCGCGTGCGCCGTCGTGAGCAGGCGGAGACTGCCTCGGCGATCGCGGCCGGCTGAGTCGTCAGTCGTCGATGTCGAGGACGGTCGACGGCGTGGCCGCCCGCGCATCGAGACGCGTGTCGGCGAGAACGGCGTCGACCAGGTCGGCGCGGCCGCCGAGTGCCATCTCGCGGGTGTACTCGGGGATGCCGAGGAACCACGATCGGTCCTCCGGCCAGACGACCGACGGCAGCTCGAGGGCCGAGCTGAGCTCGACGACCGCCCGCAGCGACCCCGTCCACAGGTGGTAGTCCCGGTGCGGCAGGCGGAGCGGCTCGGCGGACGGTTGCGGCTCGGCGGGGTCCCAGGCGAGGTTGATCAACACCCCCGACGACCCGACACCGCCGCCCTGCTCGTACAGGGACGGCCATCCCTCCCACAGACCGCCGTGCACTCGCTGCTCCCCGGTCCACGGCACGAGCTGGTCGACCAGGGTGCGGAGACGCTCGTCGGCGGTGTCCAGGTCCGCGTCTCTGTCGCCGTCCCCAAGGAAGGGAACGACGGCGTACGCGTCGTACGCCTGAGGCACGGCATGGCCCAACGTCGGTCCGAACTCACCGAGCAGCGGCGCGATCCACTCCCCCGCGCTCGGGTCGTCGTCCCAGGTGGCGCCCACGCGGGCCAAGTCGTCGCTCATGGCCCTCGACCCTACGCAGGCGGTGGGCGATGATCGACCGATGATCATCGCCGAGGACCTCCTGCTGCTGGCGTACGACGACGTGTCGGGCAGGCCGTCGCTCGACCGGACGCAGCTCGACTACCGGCTCGCCGGCGCGGTGCTGGTCGAGCTGGCGCTGGACGGCCGGGTGGACGTCACCGCGTCCCCGGAGACCGGCGCGGACGGCCGGCCGATCCGCGCGGGCCGAGTCGTCGTGCGCGACCCCTCCCCGGCGGGGCACCCGGCGCTCGACCACGCCCTGTCCTTCGTCGGGATCCGGCCCCAGGCGCCGAAGAACCTCGTCGCGCCCCTGGCGAAGGGCCTGCGCGAGCGGCTGCTGACCGGCCTCGCGGAGCGTGGCGTTCTGCGACGCGAGGAGGAGCACGTCCTGTGGATCTTCCCGACCACGTCGTGGCCGGCCGCCGACGCCACCCACGAGGACCGGCTCCGCGCGCAGTGCCGTGAGGTGCTGCTCGGAACCCGGGTCCCGGACGCGCGCACGGCAGCGTTGCTCTCCGTCGCGAGCGGCTCGAAGCTGGTCCGCGGCCTGGTCCCGCCCGAGCAGCGGAGGCAGGCGGAGTCGCGCGCGAAGGACCTCGCCGCGCAGAGCTGGGCGAGCGCCGCGGTGAGGAAGGCCGTGGACGAGGTGATGGCCGCCGTCATGGCCGCGGTGATCATCCCCGCCGCGGTCACGGCATCGAGCTGACCCTGTCCTTGCGGATCACCCTGGTCCGGCACGCCGCCCCGGAGGCGGCCGCCGACTCGCTCCCGGCAGCGTGGCCGCTGTCCCCGCCCGGCCGCGCCGCGGCCCGCGCCCTCCGGCTGCCCCGTGGCACCCGCGCGGTCGCGAGCGACGAACGCAAGGCGGTCGAGACCCTCGCCCTCGCCCTCACCATCGGCGTCGCCGAGATCATCGTCGACCCGCGCTTTGCGGAGGTCCGGCGCCCGGCCGAACCGCTCTCGCCCACCTTCCGGGAGGCACGACGCGCGTGGGTCGAGGATGTGCCCGACGCCCGGCACACCGGCTGGGAGACCAGCGTCGAGGCGGCGCGGCGGTTCGACGCGGGACTGCGTTTTCACGCCACCGGCGACGACCTCGTCGTCGCGACGCACGGCATGGTGCTGACCGCGTGGCTCGTCAAGATCGGCCGCGTGGCAGCAGGCCCGGCGGCGGGCGAGTTCTGGCATCGGCTCGAGCTCCCCGACCTTGTCACCGTCGATGTCAGCGTCGATCTCGACCCATGAACCTGCCACGTACGACGAAGGGGACCCCGCACGCTGCGGGGTCCCCTTCGTCGTGAATGGACGGCTCAGGCGAAGGCCGGACCTTCGCCGCGTTCGCCGTCGCCTCCGCGTCGGCCGCGTGCCTCGTTCCTCGCCCCGCGACCTCTCTTCTCCGCCTCAGGCGAACGCGGAGACCCCGGTGATGTCACGACCCACGATGAGCGCCTGCATCGACTCGGTGCCCTCGTAGGTGTGCAGCGCCTCGAGATCGGCGAAGTGTCGGGCCACGCGGTTGGTGAGCAGGATGCCGTTGCCGCCGAGCATGTCGCGGGCGATGGACGCGACCGCGCGTGCCTGCCGGGTGGTCGTGTACTTGGCCAGCGACGCCTGCTCGCCGGTCAGCTGGCCGGCGTCGGCGAGGCGGGTGACCTGCGCGACCAGCAGCTGCATCTGCGTGATCAGCGACAGCATGTGGGTCAGGCGCTCCTGCACCATCTGCTTGGCGGCGAGCGGCTTGCCGAACTGGATGCGCTGCTTGGCGTAGGCGACGGCGGCCTCGTAGCAGGCGACGGCGTGCCCGACGGCGGACCACGCCACCGCGAGGCGGGTGGCGAACAGCACGGCGGCGGTCGCCTTGAAGGACGTCGCCCCGGGCAGCGCCGCGTCGGCGGGGACGAAGACGTCGGTGAGCACGATGTGCGCCTGCGTGATGGCCCGCAGCGAGAGCTTGCCCTCGATGGTGGTGGCGCCGTAGCCGGGGGCGTCCTGCGGGACGACGAAACCGTGCACCTGGTTGTCGCCGTCCTCGCCGACCAGCCGCGCCCAGACGACCGAGATGTCGCCGCAGGAGCCGAAGCCGATCCACTTCTTCTCGCCGTCGATGACGTAACCCTCGACGCCGTCGCGGGTCTCCTTGCGGGCCGTCGTCTCGAGCGAGACCGAGTCGGAGCCGTGCGTGGGCTCGGTCAGGGCGAAGGCGCCGAGGATCTCGCCGCGCGCCATGGGCTCGGCGTACTTCTCGATCTGCTCCGGCGAGCCGTTCATGACGATGGAGCGCAGCGCGAGCCCGCCCTGGACGCCGCAGATCGTGGCGACCGAGCCGTCGCCGCGCGACATCTCCATGCTGGCCAGGCCCTCGGCCATGAAGGAGATCTTCGGGCGGCCGGGCACGTCGACGCCGTCGCGGAGGAAGTCCTGCTCGGCGAGCTTCTTGACGAGGTCGAACGGGACCTCGGCGCGCTCCCAGTAGCCGTCGATGACGGGCAGCACCTCGTCCTGGACGAAGGTGCGGACGGCGAGCTGGTGCGCACGCTCCTCGGGTGCGACGTCGGCGAACGCGCCGACGTAGTCGAGGTCGAGCGGCTGCGACAGGTCGTAGTCGGGGGCGGTCACGCCGGGCATGACGGGGGCGGTGCGGGTCATCGACGACTTCTCTCTGCGCGGGGGTCCGTGCGGGCCCGGTGATGACCGGCGTCGCCAGCTGGTGGACTGGCGACGCCGGCCTGGTCCCATCGTCGCTCGCGACGGCGTCTCAGGTCAAGTGATACTCCGTCTCATCTCCGCTGGTTGAGCTTGTCGAAACCAAGGCCGATCCTGTGACCATGGCGACGACCAGCGCAGGCCTCCTGCTGTACCGCACGCTCCCCGACGGCGGGCTCGAGGTGCTGCTCGGGCACATGGGCGGCCCGTACTGGGCGCGCAAGGACGAGGGCGCCTGGACGATCCTCAAGGGCGAGCTGGAACCCGACGAGGAGCCCCACGCCGCGGCCGTGCGCGAGGCCGCCGAGGAGCTCGGCCTGCCGCTCCCGCCGTCGTCCATCCCCGACGTCGACCTCGGCGAGGTGCGCCAGCGCTCCGGCAAGCGGGTGCTCGCCTGGGCGCGCGAGTGGCCGCCGCCCGGCCCCGACCTGGACCAGGTGCGGAGCAACACCGTCGAGATCGAGTGGCCGCCGCGGTCGGGCAAGCGGATCGAGGTCCCAGAGATCGACCGGGTGGCCTGGTTCCCGCCCGACGACGCCCGCCGACTCGCCGTCAGCGCCCAGGCCGCGTTCGTGGACAGGCTCGTCGACCGCCTCGAGGCCGCCGTCGGCCGATAGCCCGAACTACCTCGCGCGGTCTCGAACTACCTCGCCGAATTCCGCACTACCTCGCGGAGATCCGAACTACCTCGCGCGGTCTCGAACTACCTCGCCGTCACGCGGTGAAGGTTAGCCAGAGCAGCGCGACGTTCAGCGCGACGATGACCGCGGCCACCGCCCATGCGACCACCTGCGTGGCCACGCCGTTGCGGAAGCGGCCGAGCAGGCCGGCCTCGCGGGTGATCCGCACCAGCGGGATCATCGCGAAGGGGATGCCGAAGCTCAGCACCACCTGGCTGACCACCAGCAACCACGTGGGCGACACCCCCGTGGCGAGCAGCACGATCGCCGGGATCAACGTGACGAGCCGCCGCGCCAGCAACGAGACGCGCACGCGCAGCAGGCCCGACATGATCTCGGCGCCGGCGTACGCGCCGACCGACGTGGACGCCAGGCCCGACGCGAGCAGCCCGACGCCGAAGAGCACCGCGACCACGGGGCCGAGCGAGGCGGAGATCGCGGCGTGCGCGCCCTCGATCGAGTCGGTGCCGGCGCGCCCCGGCAGGTTCGCGGCGGCGAGGAGCAGCATCGCGATGTTCACGCCGCCGGCCAGCACCAGCGCGGCGACGACGTCCCAGCGGGTCGCCTTCAGCAGGCGGCGCGCGGTCGCGACGGAGGGCACGGCCCGGACGGCGTCCTCCGCCTCGGCGGCGTCGTCGTCGGCGCCCGCACCGGCCGCGAGGCGGTGCCGCTGCTGCACGCGCGCGTCGTGCCGCACGCGGTCGCGCGCGAGCGAGGAGTGCAGGTAGATCGCGTGCGGCATCACGGTGGCGCCGAGCATGGAGGCGGCCAGAAGCACGGACTCCGGCCCCGCGAGCCGCGGCACGAGCCCGCCGAAGACGGCGCCCAGGTCGGGCGGCGAGAAGAACAGGCCGGCGCAGAACCCCACGGTGAGCACGCCGAGCATCGACGCCACGACCGTCTCGAAGACCCGCTGGCCACGACGCTGCTGCACGGTGAGCACCAGCATCGACACGACCCCGGTGATGACGCCGCCCAGCACGAGCGGCACGCCGAACAGCAGATGGAGCGCGATGGCGCCGCCGATCACCTCGGCGATGTCGGTGGCCATCGCGACCACCTCGGCCTGCACCCAGTACGCGATCCGGCCGCGGCGCGACAGCCGTTCGCCGAGCACCTCTGGCAGCGACCGGCCCGTGACGACCCCGAGCTTGGCGGAGAGGTACTGCACCAGCACCGCCATCGCGTTCGCGGCGACGAGCACCCAGACCAGCAGGTAGCCGAAGCGAGCGCCGGCGGTGAGGTTGGCCGCGACGTTGCCGGGGTCCACGTACGCGATGGCTGCGACGAACGCCGGCCCGAGCAGAGTCACCAGCCGGGCGGGACGCACGCCCGCCGTACGGACGGGCGGCGAGCCCGTGGACGGACCGGCGGCGGCCTCGGCAGGGGTCGGTCGGCTCACGGAGCTCCTCCGGGTCGGACGGCGCGGCAGGTTTCGGCTACCCGAAACCATAGACGTCTGTACCCGTATCACGCATCCCGTGGACGGCCCGGCGCGACGCCGGAGCCGGTCTGACACCATGTCGGGCGTGCCCTCGACCGACCCGCCCGCCGCCCGGCGCGCCCACAGCCCCCTCCGGGCGGCGCTCCGGTCCCGCTGGCTGCTCGCGATCGGCTTCGTCGTCGTGCACGCCTGGGTGGTGCGGGACGCGATCGGCTGGGCCTACACGATCTACGGCGACGTCACGCTCTACGAGTGGTGGGCCCGGAACGGTCTGACGACCGGCGAGTGGCCCGTGCTCGACTACGACTGGGTGTACCCGGCCGGCGCCCTCGTGCCGGTCACCCTGCCCGCGCTCCTGTCGCAGGGTGTGCTCGGCTACGAGATCGTCTGGACGGCGATGGTCGTGGCGCTCGACGCCGCCGCCGTCGTCGTGCTGGTGCGCGTCGCCCCGCGCGGCGTGCTCGGCGCCTGGTGGTGGCTCGCGTTCCTCCTCGCCCTCGGTCCGATCTTCATGGGCCGGCTCGACGGCGTCGTCGCGCCGCTCATCCTGATCGCCCTCGTCGTCGCATGGAGACGGCCCGTGCTCGCGGCGGCGGTCGCGACCGCCGGGGCGTGGATCAAGATCGCCCCCGGGGCTGTGGTCGTGGCGCTGGCGGCCACCCGCGCCCGCTGGAGCGACCTGGTGCGGCAGGTGGTCGTGCCGGGCGCGGCCGTCAGCGTGGTCGTCGTCGGGCTCGCCCTCGCGGGCGGCGCCGGGGAGCGCGCGTTCAGCGTGTTCGGCCAGCAGGAGGCCCGCACCCTTCAAGCCGAGTCCGTGGCGGCCACCTGGTTCAGCGTGGCGCGGCTGTGGGACCCGACGGTGCGCATCGACTTCAACGACACGATCTTCACCTACGAGGTGCAGGGCGAGGCCGCCCGCCAGGTGGCGGGTGCCCTCGACTGGCTTCTGCCGGTCGCGGTGCTGCTGCTCGCCGCCCTGACCTGGTGGACGGCGCGCCGCCGGCCCGACCACGCGGGCGACATCCTGCTGCTCAGCACCGCGGCCCTGCTCCTCGCGCTCATCGTGTTCAACAAGGTCGGCTCGCCGCAGTTCGTGGCCTGGATCGGCCCGCCCCTGGCCGCCGCGATCGCGCTGGCCGGCCCCGGCACGCGCCGCCTGTGGGGACCGCCCGCCGTCGGCGTGCTGCTCACGGCGCTGGCCACCCAGCTCGTCTACCCGGTCGGGTACGGCGAGTTCCTGAGCGGCGAGCCGGCGATGATCGTCGTCGAGGGCCTGCGCAACGTCGCGCTCGTGGTGCTGCTCGGCGGCGCGGTCTGGCGGATCGCGCAGCTCGGCCGGGACGGGGTCGGCGTGCCACGGGGCACCGTCGCGCCCGGTTCACCGGCCGCCGGTTCACCAGCCGCAGCCTGACCGTTCGTCGGCCGTTCACGCGAACCTCCCCCGGCGGCCACCCGCACTCCCCACCGTCACCTGCGACGGCGTGCGCGTCTTCGGGCCCGACGTCCCCGGACCGGACGGGGCGCTCGAGAACCGCGCGTCCCGCAACCTCGAGCCGGAGTACGGGACCGTCTCGAAGGGCTCCCGCACCGCGTACGTCGCGCTGCAGGAGGCGAACGCCGTCGCGGAGGTCGACCTGCGCCGCGCCCGCACCACCGACCTGTGGTCTCTCGGCAGCAAGGACCACTCCGCGGCCGGCCAGGGCATCGACCCGTCCGACAAGGACGACGAGGCCGCCGTCCGCGAGGTCCCTGTGCGGGGCCTGTACATGCCCGACGGGATGGCGTCGTACACCTCGCGCGGCACGACCTACCTCGTCACCGCGAACGAGGGCAACGCCCGCGAGTGGGGCGACTACGCCGAGCCCACGCGGGTCAAGGACCTGGGCGAGGACGGCGTCGCGCCCGTGTGCGAGGGCTCCCCCGCCGCGTCCCTGCTGGGCGACGCGGACCTGGGCCGGCTCAACGTCACGACGGCGTCCGGGCTGAGCGGCGACGGCTCCTGCTACGAGGAGCTGTACGCGTTCGGTAGCCGGTCGTTCTCGATCTGGACGACGGACGGCGACCTCGTCTTCGACTCGGGCGACACGTTCGAGCAGGTCACGGTCGAGGCATGGGGCGACGCGTTCAACACCAACCACACCGAGATCGGCTTCGACGGCCGCAGCGACGACAAGGGCCCCGAGCCGGAGAACCTCGCGATCGGGCAGGTCGAGGGCCACACCTACGCCTTCGTCGGCGTGGAGCGCGCGAGCGGGGTCATGGTCTTCGACATCACGACGCCGCGGAGGTCCGAGTTCGTCACTTACGTGCCGAACCGCGACTACTCCGTGTCCGTCGAGGACGCGATCGACGACGGTGCGGACCCGGCCGACGCGACGGCCACCGCCGGCGACCTGGGGCCCGAGGACCTGGCCTTCATCCCGGCGTCCGACTCCCGACCCGCAAGCCGCTGCTCGCCGTCGCGAACGAGGTGTCCGGCACGACGACCCTGTTCCAGGTGGACCGACTCTCCGGGCGCCGCTGACCTCTGGCACGGGACCACGCCGATCCGACCCCCGGCGTACCGTGCCTGCTATGACCCTTGCGCAGTACATCGACGAGTGCGCCAAACGGGCGGCGCTGGTCCTCGGCCACGGGGTCGAGGCGAGCGTGACCCTGCGCGAGCACGGGGTCTCGCTGAGAGCAGGAAACAGCACGCCCGCCGCCGGCCGGTGCGACCAGGCGGAAGCTAGGGCGGACACCGGACCGTGCATCGACGCGATGCGTGCCGGGTCGGTGCTGGCGACCGCGGTCCCGACGGCGCCCCCGGCGTGGAAGGCCTGGCAGTCCGCCGCGGAGCGCGAGGGCTTCGTCAAGGCGCTCGCCGTCCCGGCAGAGGTGGGGCCCGGCGTCCGGGTCGCCATCAACGTGTACTCGCGCGATCACGGCGACTGGCCCGCCGGGCTCCTCGACGCGGCGTCGGCGTCCGTCCGCCTCACCGCGGATGCGGTACGCCTGCAGCTGCAGTTCTCCGACCTGGGCGACGCCGTCGCCGGCCTCTACCGCAGGATGTCGGACCAGGCGGCCGTCCAGCAGGCGGTGGGCGCCATCATGATGTCCAACGACTGCACCGAGGAGGACGCGCGCCGGACGCTGTGGTCGGCGGCGAGCCGCCGCGACCTCAGTGAGCGCGAGGTCGCCGAGACCGTCGTCCGCTCGCTCGTGCTGGGCGGCGAGGGAGACGCCGTGGGCGACGATGTCGACCGCTGAGGCCTCGCCCGTGCTGTGTCGTGCATCCGGGATCGGTGGAAAACTGACAGCGCCGGCAACAGGACGGGGTGAGCGGTGAACACCTCCGAACTCCTGGGCCTGCTCGCCCGCACGCTCGCGACCCTCGGCGAGGACAGCCCCGTGGCCGAACGGATGTGCCGGGCCTGTGTCGCGGTCCTCGGCGCGCAGGGCGGCAGCCTCACGGTCGCGACGGCGCCGGGCGAGCAGCTGACCGTCACCACCACCGACTCGACGGTCGCCGAGATCGAGAGCATCCAGGAGGTCCTCGGCCAAGGCCCGGGGCGACGGGCTCTCGACGACGACCGGATCGTCGTCAAGCCGCTGCGGGGCCCGCCCGACACGGACGACGACTTCCCCCTGTTCTCCCAGCTGGCCGGCCAGGCGGGCGGGCCCGCGAGCTGGTATGCCGTCCCGATGCGGGTCGGCGGGCAGCCGATCGGCGTGCTCGGGCTCTACGTGACCGCCGAGGGCCTGGCCCGCGACCTCGAGGACGCGCAGTTCCTGGCGGACGCCGTCGGCACGGCCGTCCTCGGAGAGATCGACCAGCCCGGCTGGCCGACGCGCGCGCGGGTGCACCAGGCCACCGGCATGGTGACCGCTCGGCTCCGGGTATCGCCGGCCGACGCCCGCGACGTCCTGCGCGCCCACGCCTTCGCGTGCGACGCCACGCTGGAGGAGGTCGCCGAGGAAGTGGTGGCGCGGCGCCTCACCTTCGCGGACGACGCCGGAACCGTCGAGAGCCGTCGGTCGGAAGAACCCTGACGGGCGGCACCCACGCCTCCGTCAGATGTGCCCGAGCTCGAGCAGCCGGGCGACGGCGGTGCGCCGGTCGATCTCGTGCCGGTGCGCCACGTCCACGACTCGTTGGGCCAGCTCGCGCACCGCCACGTTGCTGTCGTTGGACGCCTTGCGCAGCATCTCGAACGCGTGGTCCGTCTCCACCTCGTACAGGACGGCGAGCACGCCCTTCGCCTGCTCGATCCCGCCACGGCTGGCCGAGGCGGCGCGGATGTCCGCCAACGCACGGTCGCTCGCTCGCTCGACCACCGCAGCGGTGAAGTCGACGAAGTAGCCCGCGACCTCGACGGCGCGCCCTCCGGTCGCGGTGCGCCCTCGGCCGACGAGGGCGACGGTGCGCTCGCGATTCCCGGCCGTCACGATCCGGTGCAGGCTTGAGAAGGGCACGGCCGCCCGGCAGCCGGTGTCCAGCGCCTCCCGGACGGCCCCTCGGTCGTCCGGGTGGGTGTGCGTGATCACGAGGTCGGTGGTGGGAACGACCTCGTGCGGCTGGAACCCGTGCAGGAGGTACACATCGTCGGACCACGTCCAGCGATCGGTCTCCGGCTCGATGCGGAACCGGCCGACCAGGCGAGCGGACCGCAGAGCCGACGGCTGGTCGATCTCCGTGGTGTCCGCGGGCAAGGTGGTGTCCGCGGGCAGAGTGGTGTCTGTGGACAAGGCTGCCTCCGACACGGCTGAAGCGGACCGGCCACTCCTTGACCGGCGGCACGACTTTAGCAATCGCGCCGGGCTCGCGCCGGGTGCGAGACCGGAGGTCGGTCAGGAGCTCGGCGCCCCGTGCTGCTCGGCGTACCGCCGGAACCAGTCAAGGGCGAAGCGCTGCGAGGCGAGGCCGTAGTCGAGCGTGGCGCGCTGGAAGGCGAAGACGTCGCGGAACTCCTCGAGGATCTCCTCGGCGTCGATCTTCTCGCCGAAGGCCTCGAACCGGTCGAGGTCCTTCTCGATCCGCGCGATGATGCGCGTCAGGACCTCGGCCCGGTCCGCGGGCTCGAGCATGCCGAGGAAGAAGAGCCGGGGCAGCGCGGCGGCCTCGGCGTCGGGCCCGGTCATCGGGCCGTTCATCCAGGTGTGGAACGCGTCCCGGCCGGCGTCGGTCACGCGGTAGGCCTTGCGGCCCCGCGCGCCCGGCTCGGCCTCGTCCACCTCGATGAGCCCGCCGGTCAGCAGCGTCTCCAGCGCCCTCCGGATGCTGCCGGAGCTCGCGCTGTAGAGGAGCGAGACCGCGGCCTCGAAGTTCTTGACGAGGTCATACAGGCTCTGCGGCCGGAGCAGGAGCAGGCCGAGGATCACGTGCGCCATGGGGCGACCCTAGACCGTTGACGCTCATAGACCTGTCTAGTAGACATGTCTATGAGACTGATGGTGGACGAAGGAGACTCCCATGGCACAGCAGGACACGGTCGACCGGCTGAGGGCGTCGCTGGAGCGGCGCGCGCGACGCCGCTCGTCGATGCCGGCGCCCCAGGTGCTGGTCGTGGCGCCCCGGTTCGAGCTCGAGTCCGGCGGCGCGCGGCCGTTCCACACGGCGAGCGTCGGCAAGGTCATGACGGCCACGCTCGTCGCGATCCTGGTGGAGCAGGGCCGGTTCGTCTACGACAGCCCGCTCGGCACGGTGCTCCCGGCGTCCGACATCGACGGCCTGCCCGCCGCGCCGGGCGTCGACAACGCCTCCGACGTCACGGTCGAGCACCTGCTCACGCACACGAGCGGGCTGCCGGACTTCTTCGAGCCGCCCCGGGGCACCCGGACGGCCGTCTCGACCCGCACCGTCGCGGCCCAGCCCGACCGGCACTGGGCTCCCACGGAGCTGCTCGACGAGGTGCGGACCCTCCCCGCCGACGGGCGCCCGGGCGAGAAGTTCCGGTACAGCGACACCGTGATGGTGCTGCTGGGCCGCATCCTCGAGGAGGCCACGGGCGAACCGTTCAACGCCCTGCTGCGCAAGCGGATCTTCGAGCCGAGCGGGATGGAGCGCAGCTCCACGCCCTACAGCGACGCCCGCACCCCGGCCGACCTCGCCGGGCTCGACGTCGCGCCGTTCTGGCTGGGCAGGCACGAGCTCAGCCGCGCGCTCAGCATCAGCCTCGACTGGGCCGGGGGCGGGATCGTCGCCCCGCCGTCCGACCTTGTGGCCTTCCAGCGGGCACTGCATGGCGGGCGCCTCGTCTCCCCCGAGACCCTCCGGTGGATGGCCGCGCCGCGGCACCGCCGCCGTCGCGGCATCCACTACGGAGCCGGGATGGTGACCGTGCGGTTCGGGGAGTTCACGCCGCCGTTCCTGCGCGGGCTGCCGGAGCCGGTCGGCGGGCTGGGCCACTTCGCCACGCACATGTTCTTCTACCCGCAGCACGACGCCCACGTGGTGCTGAACTACCACTCCTACCGGCGTATGAACCAGAGCTTCACGACCCACGCGCGCATCGCTCGGTTCCTCGCGGCGGGCGGGTGAACGCTGCCGGCTACGGCCGGCGCACCGGTGGCTCACCGCGGACCGGTGCGAACCGGTCCGGTTCGGTGCGGAGGAACCCCTCGCCCCGGGTCAGCCCCGAGAGCCGGGCCCGCAGCTCCTGGACGCTCCGCGCGGGCAGGCTGCCCGTCAGGACGGCGAGCCCGCGCTCGACACTGGTTCCCTCCGGGGTTCCACCGAGCGCGGCGACCGCGCCCGTCACCGGCCCCGTCGTGTCCTCGGGCACCTCGAGGACGATGCGGTGCAGCGGCTCGCACACGACCGTCCCCGCGCGCAGCAGCGCAGTGGCGAGCACCCGCGGCGTCAGCCCGCGGAAGTCCGCGCCCGTGCTCGACATCGCCTTGTTGAACTTCTGGTGCATGTGGCTCTGCCGCGGCGAGTAGCCGGAGTGCGTCATGACGACGGCGACGTCGGGTACCGGCCAGCCGTGCGGGCCGCGGGCCAGGCTGCCGCGCACCGTCTCCTCGACGGCGGCGAAGAACGCAGGCGGCATGGCCCCGAGCTCCACCTCGAGGCGAAACGTGACGCCCGCCCCCGGCGGCGCCGGCTCGACGCGCAGGCCCACCGTCGCGAGGAACTCGTTGGGCGCCACCTTGTTGAGCTCCACCGCGTGGCCGGGCCGCACCACCCGCTCGATGTGCGCGGTCGTCGTCACCGCGAAGCGCGCCTGGACGCCGTACTCGCGGGCGAGGGTCTCGGCGATCACCTCCCGCTGCACCTGGCCGTAGAGGGAGACGGCGACCTCGCCCGTCGCCGGGTCCCGACGCGCGCCGATCAGCGGATCCTGCTCGGCCAGCTCGGCCAGCGCCGCCCAGAGCGCGCCTCGGTCGGCGGCGTCGTCGACGTCGACCACCGTCTCGAAGGACGGCGGCGGGAACCCCGCCGCGGCGCCGTCGGCCCGGGTGCGCTCGCCGACGACGTCGCCGACGCGCGCCGTGTCCAGGCCGCGCAGCAGCGCCACCCGGCCCGCGCCGACGCCGTCCGCGGGGTGCGTCGCGCCGTCCGCGAAGACCCGGATCCCGGTGAGGCGCTCGCGCTTGCCGTGGCCCAGGTCGAGGCGGTCCCGCACGCGCAGCTCGCCGGACCTCATCCGCACGTACGCGACCCGCCGGCGTCCCGGGTCGCGCTCGATCTTGAAGACGACGCCCGATGGCGCGCCGTCGCTGTCGGCGCTCGACGCCGGCAGGTGCGTGCGCAGCCCGGCGACCAGCGCCGGGACGCCGGCTCCGGTCAGCGCGGACCCGACGTAGACCGGGTGGGCGGCGCCGCGGCGCGACTCGGCGGCGACGAATGCCGCGAAGTCCCGACCCTCCGAGGCGCGCGGCCGCACCACGGCGCGCGCCTCGCCCTCGTCCGCGACGACGTCGGCCATGACGATCGTGTCGCGGGCGAGGCGGCGGTCGATCTCGGCCACGACGGCGGCGGCGTCCGCCCCGCGGCGGTCGACCTTGTTCACGAAGACGAGCGTGGGGATGCGCAGCCGCTGCAGCGCGCGCATCAGCACGAGCGTCTGGGCCTGCACGCCCTCGACCGCCGAGACCACGAGGATCGCGCCGTCGAGCACGGCGAGCGTCCGCTCGACCTCGGCGATGAAGTCGGGGTGGCCGGGGGTGTCGACGAGGTTGACCGTGAGGTCACCGACGTCGAACGAGACGACCGCGGCACGGATCGTGATCCCGCGTTCGCGCTCGAGCTCGAGCGTGTCGGTGGCGGTGGTGCCGGCGTCCACGCTGCCCGCGTGGTCACGGACGCCCGCCTCGACGAGGAGGCGTTCGGTCAGGCTGGTCTTACCGGCGTCGACATGGGCGACGATCCCGAGATTGAGGTACGACAAGGTCCTTCAGGTCCGTTCGATGGGGGGTCAGGTCACGGAGCGTGAAGGGGTTCGTCATCGGTCGCTTCTCTCTCGGGTGGGTTCGGCTCAGCCAACTGCAGCCCGGCACCGCACGGCAACGCCTTTTCCCCGTGGGAGCGCTCAGGGATGTGACGGCGCCCGGATGCTAGGTTGCCGCGGGTGCGCAGAGTCTCGGTGGTGGGTGCGTCCGGGGCGGGCAAGTCCACGGTGGCCCGTCGCCTGGCGGCGCAGCTCGGGGTGCGGCACGTCGAGCTGGACGCGCTGTTCTGGGGCGCGGACTGGACGCCGCGACCGCGGAACGAGTTCGAGGCGGACGCCCGGCGTGCCGTCGCCGGCGAGACCTGGGTGGTCGACGGCAACTACTCCCCCCTCCAGGCCGAGTTCTGGGCTCGCGCCGACGCCGTCGTCTGGCTCGACCTGCCCACGCCCGTCGTGATGGTGCGCGTATACCGGCGGACGCTGAGCCGCGCCGTCGACCGCACCGAGCTCTGGCCCGGCACGGGCAACCGCCAGCGCTGGCGCGACGCGCTCGCGCCGTGGTCGGAGGGCTCCATCGTCCGCTGGTCGTGGGACCAGCAGCAGCGGTACCCCGAGCGCTACGGGTCGGCGATGACCGACCCCGCGAACAGGCACCTGGCCTTCCACCGGTTGGGCTCACGCGGTGAGGTCGACACCTTCCTGCGGAGCGCGGCAAGACACTGAGGCCCGCCGCCCTGAGATCGCCACGCGAGTCCGGCTAGGTTGGTGCGGTGTCGATGCTGACGTCCCCTCCCCTGTCCGACGACGTGATCCGCCTTCGCCCGTGGCGCGAGGACGACGCGGACGCGCAGCTCGCAGGGCTCACCGACCCCGTCTTCCGCCGATCCTCCGACTGGGTGCCGAAAGACCGCGCACAGATCGTCGAGCGGATCCGGGCGGTCGAGCGGGTGCGGGTGGAGGGCACCGAGATCCACTGGGCGATCGTCGCCGCCGACGATGAATCGGACCTGCTGGGCGAGGTGTCCCTCAGCGGCGTCGACCACCGACAGCAACGCGCGAGCGTGGGCTACTGGCTGACTCCCGGCGCCCGCGGGCGCGGTGTCACGACGCGTGCCGTCCGGCTCGTCGCCGACTGGGCCTTCACCGGCCTCGGGCTGGCCAGGCTCGAGCTCACCTGCGCACCCGACAACCTCGCCTCGCAGCGGGTCGCCGAACGGTGCGGCTTCCAGCGGGAAGGGCTGCTCCGGTCGCACCTGTCCTTCCAGGGCGGTCGCCGAGACAGCCTGGTCTACGGGCTCTTGCCGCACGAGCTCGTCCGATGACGGTGCCGCCGCGATGACTCTCCGACGCCGCGCCGGTCCACCCTCCATGACCAGAGTGGTGGGCGACATCTCGATCTCGTTGGACGGGTTCGTCACGGGGCCGAACCCCGGGCCCGAGAACGGCCTGGGTGATGGCGGCGAGGCGCTGCACACCTGGGCGTTCAGCGACGACCCCGTCGACCGCGAGCAGCTGCGCACCGCCACGGAGAGCAGCGGCGCCGTCATCCTCGGCCGCCGCCTGTTCGACGTCGTCGACGGGCCTCAGGGCTGGTCCGACGAGGTGGGCTACGGCGCGCGCGAGGTCGGGACTCCGCCGTTCTTCGTCGTCACGAGCAGCCCGCCGCAGCGGACGCGTCTGTCCTTCTGGACGTTCGTCACGACCGGCCTGCCCGACGCCGTCGAGCAGGCGCGCTCGGCCGCGCGCGACGCGGCCGAGGCGACCGGCGCCGACCGGGACGTCGTCGTCATGGGCGGCGGAGCGACCGTCGGGTCGGCCCTGGACGCCGGGCTGCTCGACATCCTGAGCCTGCACTTCTCCCCCGTCGTCCTCGGCTCAGGCATGCCGCTGTTCGTCGGGGGCCGCCGGCACGTCCTCGTGCAGCGGAAGGTGTCGCCGTCGTCGACGGCGGTGCACGTGGTCTACGACGTCGAGCGCTGATCGAGGCCCGACGCGCCGGCGTCGAGCACGAGGGCGGCCAGCGCGCGCCGCAGCGCGTCGGTCTCCGGGCCGGGTTCGAAGGCGGGGATGCGCAGGAAGTCCTCGAGGTCGGCGCGGGAGAAGTCCCCCAGCAGGTCGGCGCGGCCGTCGCGGATCGACTCGAAGACCGTGGGGCCGTGGACGAAGACGGGGTCGGTGAGCCGCAGCCGGCCGTCCGCGGTCTGCATGATGTTGCCCGGGCGGATGTCCGAGCCGCCCCAGAGCCCGTAGCGCCGTGCGCCGTCCGCGAGGAGGTCCTCGATCCGACGCCGCAGGTCGACGACGGCGGGATGGTCGGCGAGGTCGGCGCCCGCGTCGTCCGGCGCGATCGAGTCCGTCGCGCTGCCGACGCCGAGGGACGCGGCGAGCTCGCGGGCCCGGCCCTCGTCCGCCGGGTACAGCCGCTCCATCACCACGACGTAGCCCCGGTGGCGCAGCGGCACGACGTCGTCGATCCGGACCAGGAACGGGTTGGACGCCCCCGCCATGCAGGCGTCGGCGAAGAGCCGGAAGGCGGGGTCGAACGGCGTCACGCGCGCGGCCAGGGTGTCGTCGGGGGACGCGAGCACCCACGCCCAGTCCCCCGTTCCCACCTCGCGCCAGCCGGCGGACTCGAGGAGTGCGCGGGCGTCGTCCGCGGTGGTGTCGGGGGAGAACGTCGGAAGCACGACCCCAGGATCCGCCCTGGCCACCGGTCCGTCAGGTCTTTTCGCGCTCTCTCGCCTACATGCGTTCGGGGGCCTCGATACCCAGGAACTCCAGGCCCGCGGCGAGGGTCCGCTCGGTGAGCTCGCACAGGGCGAGCCGGTTCGACCGGACGGTGGGGTCCTCCGCGCGCAGCACCGGGCAGGTCTCGTAGAAGTCCGTGTAGGCGCGGGCGAGCCCGAAGAGGTAGGTGCACAGGCGGTGGGGCTCGAGGGTGCCGGCCACGTCGCGCAGGGTCTCCTCGAACTGGTCGAGGGTGAGCGCGAGCGCGCGCTCGGCAGGCTCCAGGCGGACCTCCGGGTGCACGACGACCTCCGCGGCGCCGGCGGCCGCCGCCTTGCGCAGGATCGACCGGATCCGGGCGTGCGCGTACTGGAGGTACACGCCCGTGTTGCCGTGGAACGCGACCATCTGGTCGACGTCGAAGACGTAGTCCTTGGTGCGCGTGTTGGAGAGGTCGGCGTACTTCACCGCGCCGATCCCCGCCGCGTGGGCGATGGCCTCGAGCTCGCCCGCGTCCAGGTCGGAGGCGCGCTCGGCCAGCACCTCGCGGGCGCGCTCCACGGCCTGGTCGAGCAGGTCCGCGAGCCGGACCGTGTCACCGGCGCGCGTCTTGAAGGGCTTGCCGTCCTTGCCCAGCACGGTGCCGAACGGGACGTGCACCGCCTCCACGCGCTCCGGCAGCCAGCCCGCGCGCCGAGCGGTGTCGAACACCATCCGGAAGTGCAGGGCCTGGCGCGAGTCGACGACGTACAGGATGCGGTCGGCCTTGTGCTCGTCCACCCGGAGCCGGATCGTCGCCAGGTCGGTCGCGGCGTAGCCGAACCCGCCGTCCTTCTTCTGCACGATCAGCGGGACCGGGTCGCCGTCCGGGCTGAGGACGCCGTCGGTGAACGTCACCACCGCGCCGTCGGACCGGGTCGCGATCCCCGCGGCGAGCAGCTCCTCGACGACGCCGGGCAGGGCGGCGTTGTAGCGGGACTCGCCGTCGAAGTCGTCGCGGTCGAGAAGCACGCCGAGGCGCTCGTAGATCACCTGGAAGGCGTCCGCCGACTCGGCGACGAGCTCGCGCCACGTGGCCACGGTGGCCTCGTCGCCGGCCTGGAGCGCGACGACGCGCTCGCGCGAACGGGTCACGAACGCCGCGTCGGCGTCGAACTGCTTGCGCGCCGCACGGTACAGCGCGTCCAGCGCCGCGATCGAGGCCACGCCGCGCCAGACCGCCTCCGGGTGCTCGTCGAGGTACTGGATGAGCATGCCGAACTGGGTTCCCCAGTCCCCCACGTGGTTCTGGCGCACGACGACGGCGCCGAGGTGGCCGAACGCCCGCGCGAGGGTGTCGCCGATGATCGTGGAGCGCAGGTGCCCGACGTGCATCTCCTTGGCGACGTTCGGGGCGGAGTAGTCGACGACGACGCGCTCGTCGCCGCGCGGGCGCCCGACGCCGAGCCGGTCGTCCGCGAGGCGCGCGGAGACGTTCTCGAGGATCGTCCGGTCCGGCACCGTCAGGTTGACGAACCCGGGCCCGGAGACCTCCGCCGTCGCCGCGTCGCCCAGGTCGGCCGCGAGGCGGACCGCGATGTCGCCGGCGATGTCCCGCGGGGCTCGCTTCGCCTTCTTGGCGACGGCGAGCGGGGCGTTGGACTGGAAGTCGGCGTGCTCGGATCGTCGGACCAAGGGGTCGGCTCCGGCCAGGTCGGCCGGGAGCGACGTGGCCATGGCGGCAGAGATCGCCGCCTCCATCTGCTCCTTGATCGTGACGACACGAGACATCGAGTGAGCCTTCCGCTCAGCAAGGGTGGGCGCCGTCGAGACGGCGAGCGCAAGTCTACGGAGCGGACGCGGGAATCTAGCGGGGGCCCAGAGCATCGAGCAGCACCGCGACGGCCATCGCGCCGGTCGCCAGCGAGACCACCAGCAGCGGCGCCTTCCGCCCGCGCACCAGCGCGCGGATCTCCGCGACGACCACCCACACGAAGAGCACCGCGATCAGCACGTGCCACAGCGCGGGACCGATCGAGAGCGTCTGGAGGATGTTCTGCGCGTGCCGCCACCACGTGCTGATCAACAGCCCCGCGATGCCGGCCTGGATGAGGACGATGCCGACCACGGCGGCTCCCCGCAACAGACCGGGGCCCTGCTCGCCCTGGCCCGAGTCGTACGAGGCCGTCACGTGCCGCGAGTCCATGTGCTGTCGTCTCCCGAGTTCAGGTCTACCGTCGTCGGTCGTCCGACGCCTGGCCGACCAGTGTCTCAGGCGGCCACGGGGCGACGGGGCGGCGGCACCAGCCCCTCGCAGACCGGACACCATTTCGCCCCGTGCGGCCGCTCCCGCCCGTGAGCCTCGTGAGCGCGGCGTAGCGTCGTGGAGATGGCGGCGCTCACTCCGGATTCACCGTACGCAGCACGATCGGGATGGACCGATCCTGCGGTCACGACGATGCGTCGAGCGTTCTTGAGCTCACTCGCCGTCGTCCTTGTGGTCGTCGCCGACGCGGCCTGGAGGATGCCCGGGCCGCACTGGCCCTTCCTGGTCGGATACTCCGTCCTGATCTGGGCCGTCCTCCCCGTGCTGGCGACACTCGCGGTCACGGGCCTCATCGCGCTCTTCTCAGACGTCGGGCTCCCGCGGTGGGTGACGGCCGCGATCGCTGCGCTCGCGACGGCCGCGTGGGCCTCCTGGGGAGTCGGTTACCGCTACGGAGGGCTCGTCTACGGACTGGTGCTCGGGCTCGGCATCGTCGGCGCGAGCCTCGCGCTCGGGGCCCGCTGGAGGATGGGTACGCGCGTCGTGGCCGCGTGTGCGATCGCCGCTTCCACTGGTGCGATCGTCGCCCTGAGCCTCTGAGCTGACGAGCACGCGCACACCTGCGCGCCGGCCTCAGCCGCGGAACTGCTTCCAGGTCCCCTCGGAGACGACCTCGACGGCGCCGTCGACCACCGCGAAGGCGGTCTCGTCGTCGACCGCGTACGCGGGGCCACCGAGGCGCGCCGCCCACCGTTCGGCGGCGCCCATCGTGTTGTCCGGCAGGTCCGGGTTGTCGAGGTGGGGGAACATCGAGAAGTCGACGACGCCGAGCGGCGAGACGTCGTCGTCCTCGGGCGGCGCCCAGCCGACGAACTCCTCCCCGATGTCCGGCGTCATCACCATGCTCCCGCCGCTCATCCCGACCCACACGGTCCGGTCGAGCGAGGGCAGCAGGTCCGCCAGGCCCGAGCGGCGCATCCAGTACGCGAGGTACAGGGCGTCGCCGCCCGCGGCCAGCAGGACGTCGGTCTCCCGCACCAGCGGCACCCAGCGCTCCTCCGGGATGCTCGGCAGCGCGGTCAGCTCGAGCACGCCGACCGACTTCCAGCCGATCCCGGTCATGTGGTCGGTGGTCCCGGTGATGAAGTTCCAGGCGTTGAGGCCCGGGCCCACCCACGGGTGCCCGTACAGCGCGGTCGGGATGCACAGGGCTGTGCAGCCGGAGATCGGCCGGCCCAGCAGGTCCTCCAGCGCGGTCCGGATGCTCGGGTTCCTGACGCCTGCGGATGTGAGCAAGAGCTTCATGGCGCGCCTCTCTGTTCGACGGATATCCCTGCAGACCGTGCCGCCGTCGGAAACTCATCGCCCCGGTGCGGAGCGGTGGGATCAGGTATTCGCTGTTCCCCGGCTCCGCCGAGACTCAGGATGGTGCGCATGCCGTTGGCCACCCCCACGCTGCCCACCGCTCACCTGCGACTGCGGCCCTTCATCGAGGCCGACGCCCCAGCTCCCGCTACGTCGACCATCCAACTCCCGAAACGTCGCACCATGAACTCCCGTTTTGGCGGAGGCCCAACTCCTGAATCGTCGCGGCCCGAACTCCTGTTCGGTCGCAGACGTGCACGCGCATCTCCGGCGACCAGCACGAGGCGGCCCCATCGTCGGCGCGCGATGTCGCAGCTCGTCCAGGTAGAGCCCTTCGTCGAAGCAGCGAGACCATGGCTGCTCGTACTCCGTGCCTAGCAACGACGGTGGGCCCCCACATCCGCGGAATCTCGCGGGTGGGGCCCTTCGGGTGGCGGTAGCGGTGGGCTTCAAAACGGCGCGTTGGCCCGCCCTGCTCGCCCGCGTCGTTCTGGCATCTGACCTGGACTTTTACGGCGCCGCCTGTTGGATCGGGTTGCACCCGCCGGCACCAATCCCCAGTCCAAAACGGAGGCAATCCGGCGACCTGTCGGCACCGCGGCCGGTTGGGACACTCGGAGGCGCCGTACCGATAGCGGAGCACGAGAGGTCGGCGGAGGTCCGGGTCAAGGGTGGCCGCAGGCCATCGCGCAGCGACGCCGCAGGCGCCCTTGATGCGGGCCGGAGCCGGCCGGATGCTCGGCTGTCGGTGCGGGGCCGGGCAGCTACTGTCCGCTATCGTCCTGCCACCGGCGATCCCGCCGGCTCGAAGGCCTGGAGGGACGGGCTGCAATGGGGTCGGTAGCGAGCCAACCAGCCTGGCTAGAGCGTATGAACGCCTGGGACAGGAGCTTTCGGCTGTGGGCTACCCCGATGCTCGGGCCGCCCCTGCTGGTTCTGGCGCTCCTCGCTCCGTTCCCGCCGGCGTGGTTCTGTCTCATCCTCGCCGCCCTGACGCCCGGGACGCTGGTCCTGATGTGGGTGCAAGCGCGCAAGTGGCGACTTCATCCCATGGCGGACGAGAGGACCTTCCTTCGAATCGCGGGGGGCCTCAGCGCGGTCGCCTTGCTGCTAGTTGCAGCGTTCTACGCAATGCGCCAGTGGGGCCCCGTAGCTGGCGCCGTCGCGGCAGTCGCCTACTACCTACTGGTGTGGGTGACAGCCCGGCACGTGGCCGCGCAGCTGGACGCCCGGCAACGGAGACGGGATGGAGCGGAGCGCGCCACGACTGTGGAGTGATGGCAGCGCCAGCGGCTTGTCCTGACGGCCACATAGCGAGGCGGTTCCGAGACTGACTCGGGACCGCCTTCGTCGTGCCGAGAGACCGAGCGGGTGGGGTGCGCGCAGCGAGCTTGCGAGCGGAGCGCGGAGCCCCGCCCGCGAGGTCGACCGCGTGGCGGAGCCGCGCCTTGAGTCAGTAAGGAAAGTACTCCCGACGGTAGTCGCCAAGATGGCTCCGAGTCCGCGGTTGGTGGCACGTACTCCAGGCATCAAGGGATGGCGTCCGCCCGTCCGTAGATCTATACAACCGCCCTGGTCGCGAACGCACATCATCGCAGGCAAGAGACGGCGCGCTCTCATCAGGCCGCATCGTCGCGACCGTCACGTGAATGGCCCTCTGATGTGAACTCACCGAGCTCAGGCATATATGCCTCGAACCGCTGACGGCATGGAAGAGCCACACGAGGACGCGGGAATGCCGCGGCGCCCCGCGCCCACGCGCAACAGTCGTTGCTAACTCACTGCCCTCACGCCAAGGACTTTGTCCTAGTTCGAATCGAGCTGTGGATCGCAGCAAGCCACCCGGCTGCCGCGATGACTGCGAGTACGACCCACCAGGCCTCGATCCTCCGTGCTTGATGTAGACACGTGGTTGCGAAGTTCGTTAACGGTATCGCCCCGTCGTAGACCAAACCCTTGGCAGCAGGGCCATACGAACATGTCACGGCGTCGACGATCACGGGGGCAGCGGAGAACCATAGCGCGCCGCCGACGACGAGCACCGCGACGATGCCGGTCACCCAGCTCGCAACGCTGCCTCGGCCACGGACCGCCACGGCTAACGTGACGACAACGATGGCGATCGCGGCAAGGAGCAGCACGACCCAAATGAGGACACCTAATAGCTCCCTCATTAGCGGTGCTTCAACGCGTAGAACTTCATCGAGGTTACTCCGCCGTCCCTCGCAAGCTTGAGCGACTGCGAGAACGGAATGTTGTAACGATTGGTCGACTTCTCGGATGGTACGGCATGTTATTACTGCCGGTCTTCTTCATTCCCGTGACGACCATGGTGTGGTCGATCGAGCCGTCCGCCTTGCCCTTGGGGTCCCGGTCGGCGAAGATCAGATCGCCCTGCTTGGCGCTGTACACGCTCTTGTACTTGGCTGCAACTCTTCACGTTTCCTCCACCTTGAGAAAATGACTCAGCCGGCACGGATCCCCCGCCATCGGCTCGTCCCGCAGGCCTTGCGGAACTGGAGCCCGCCGCAACGAATAGAACCACACGATTCGTCAGGGCGTTTGACAGACACGAAAACTCACCCGCTCTTGCGGTCACCCCCGCGGCGCGCTCTCTACCAGCGCCTTCGTACTCTCTCGCTATGCGTTCGACGCCGAGCACTGCCCACTTCGCCGCCTCGTGCCGTCGCACCGGTTCCCGCAGTCCTCACCCTCGCATGGAGAGAGGCCCGAGGGAAGCGCTTGTGACGCGGCGTTTGTAGCCACTACCTCACGGAGCACGGCCAGCGCCGTCGCGCGCCGCCCGCACGTGCGATCTGCCTCTGCCTGAGCCAATACCGCCGCTGGCGGGCGACCTGGATCACCCAGCGGTACGCCCGCACGGGCAGGAGCGGCGGATCCACGATCTCCACGGCGATCTGCATCACCTCTCCGTAGGTGCTCGAGAACTGGAAGGACGACCGCGTGAACGCCTGGCCGAAGTTCTCGTCGGGCAGCACCAGCACGTCGGTCACTTCGCTCAGCTCTCCCCGATCACTGGGGCGGCGGCCTACCCGGCGCACGACACTCAGACCTCGGGTACCGATATGAGGACGTCGATGGGCGTGAGGGACAGCGGCGGATCCGCACCGGTCGCGACGGCAAGCAGATGCTCGTAGCGATGAACGCTGCCGTGGAGGCAATGTTGCGCGTCGGCCAGGGCGTCATCGTGGACGGGCAAGCATTCGAGCCCGACATCAACCGAGACCTCGAGGCCAGGCTGCGAACACTGGAGCGGCAAGGGCTGGCGACAGTCGCGATTGCCGAGCTAATAGTGGATGACCCCGAACTCGAAGACCGGCACAGCCGACACGAGCACCCGGTGCGACTGTCGCTCTTCCACAACAGCCTGCCTCCGCAGTCGGAGAACCCCAGCGTGGTCATCGACACGACCAGCCTCGATGCCGAGCAGGTGGCCGATCGGCTGTGGGAATGGCTCGTCCCGGTCTATCCGGCGGTCCGGTCCGGCAACGACCCGATCCGGTGAGTCTCCGGTGACCTGGGAACGACGAAGGCCCCACATCCGCATGATGCTGCGGGTGGGGCCCTCGTGTGGCGGTAGCGGTGGGCTTCAAAACGGCGCGTTGGCCCGCCCTGCTCGCCCGCGTCGTTCTGGCATCTGACCTGGACTTTTACGGCGCCGCCTGTTGGATCGGGTTGCACCCGCCGGCACCAATCCCCAGTCCAAAACGGAGGCAATCCGGCGACCTGTCGGCACCGCGGCCGGTTGGGACACTCGGAGGCGCCGTACCGATAGCGGAGCACAAGAGGTCGGCGGAGGTCCGGGTCAAGGGTGGCCGCAGGCCATCGCGCAGCGACGCCGCAGGCGCCCTTGACGCGGCCCGGAGCCGGCCGGATGCTCGGCTCTCGGTGCGGGGCCGGCACGTGAGCAGGAAAGCGACACCAGCCGACTGCCGGCGCACGGTCCGGTCGGCCACGGCGACCTGCGTAGACTCCGCGCCGTGCCTCCGTCACCGCGTCGCCGCCGACTCGTGTCGTTCTTGCTCATCATCGTCCCTGCCTGGATCGCCTCGATCGCGGTCGGTGGCCTGTGGCTTGCCGTCGGCGCCTTCTGGTCTGTGGACAAGTGGCAGGCCACACACGATGGCATCCAGGGTCGTTTCATCCCTCAGGTTGAGGACTGCGGGCCCAAAGAATGCCACTGGCGCGGCGACTTCGTGTCAGATGACGGAACGGACGACGTCGAGGACGTGCAGTTCTCCAGCGCTGGCGAACCCCAGCCCCAAGGGACCGGCGAAGCGATCGAACCGGTCGTCATCGCTCCAGGCGGGTCTGACGTCTACAACGCACATGACAGATCGTGGGGCCTCACGTGGGTCATGGTCGCGACGGCACCGCTCCTCACAGCGGCCCTGATCGCAGGAGCTCACCAGACGCGTGCGGACTGGCTGCGTAAGAAGCAGGCCTCCGAAGCGCACCCGGAGCCAGTTGCAGCACTCACGGTTTCTTGGAACAGGAGCGAAGGTTGACAAGAGACGTGGAGCAAGCTCGTCCGGAACCGGGGTCAGCGAACCTAGGTGCCGCCGGAGGCAAAGAGCTCGGGGGCGGGGACGTGATCTATCGAACGTCGCCATTTCTCCGCTATGCGTCCGCCATTTTTGGGCCGCTCTTCGCACTCCTGCTCCTACCACTGGCCACCCTCCCCGCGCACCCAGACGACACATTCGGCAGCACCCTCTTCGGGTACGCCCTCATGGGCGGAGGCGGGGTCTTCGCCCTCCTAAGCGGCCGCGGATGGATTCGCGTATCTGACGAGGGTCTGTGGGCTCGCAACATCGTGACATCCACATGGGTCCCGTGGAGCGAGGTCGTTGCGCTTGAGGCTGGGTCGAAGGTGGGCGTCGTCCTGCGTAATGGTCAGACATGGTGGTTCTGGGCGGTCCAGCGCGCGAACATCTCGGGAATGCTCAATCGCCGGTCGCGTGTCGACCGCGTCGTCGCTGAGATCGAGGTGCGTCGCACCAGGGTCGCTTCGCTCCGCACGCCAGCGAACGACACCTCGCGGAGGTCGCTGGTTCGACCCGCGTGGTGGGAGTGGATCGTCATCTCCGGATATGTGGCCGCAGCGATCGTCGGTCTCGCCGACGTCTAAAGGCCCGAGGACGCCCACGCTCGGCTCAACGCGGGCTGTGCGGCGGCTCATGCGATGCGGCAGACGGAGACGACACCGCCCGTTATGACCGTTCTCGATAGGTGGCGAAGGCCCGTACGGCACCAGGTGACAGCACCCATAGCTGACGCCAGGGCCATCGTCGTCCTGCGCGGCATGCCGGCCGGGCCAAGCGGTGGGGTGCGCGAAGCGAGCGGAGCGAGCGAAGCGCGGGGCCCCGACGCGGCGGTCCCGGGCGGCATGCCGCCCGGGGCGCAAGCCGCGCCTTGAGTCAGTAGAGAAAGTTCTCACCGCCAGGGCCGTAGGCCTTACCGGTAGTCGATACCGTCCTCGATCCGCACGTCACGCTCATCCTCGCGAGCCCCGTCAAACCGATACGCAGCGGCCATACCACGGAACATTTCGCTGGTACGAGGTGCTGATTCTCTGATTTCCTTAGCTATAGCGGCATAATTCTCAGCAATGTCGTACTCTTGTTGACCACCGTGGCCACGAAATACCACACCCCGATCATTAAAGAGAGCAATTCGAAATCCGCTGAGCATGGCGTCTCCGGGCGATGCCTCCAACGCCAAAAGAATCGCCGCGTCAGGATACGGTGCGCCAACTCTCGGTTTGACCCGAGCCAGCACTTGCCCCACCTCGTGCATCGCCTCCTCGACTCGATCCGAAGCGCTAGCCATCGACAGAACGTCGGCGATCCATGAGAGCAGCGTCTCCGCGGCTATCTGGTTGCCGTCAAGTTCCGGGGCGTATCGCATCCGGGACAGAAAGCCGAACGCCCGGAGCCTCACACCTGAATCCGTGACAGGAGGCTCTTCGGTCTCCAGCTTAGGCCGATGAACAAGATTGACGAAGTACATAAAGTCTGCCGCCGACCTTGAGGCCTCTACCTCTAACGCAAGAGGACCACCCCCGTCGAACTCAAGTACAGGAAAGAATGCCCACTCCAATTGGCAAACAACAGAGCGATCAACGGTTTCGTCCTCACGGACTACAGCAATCAAACCCTGGATCTCATGAGCCGACGGAAGACTCGCAGCCTCAGCCTCCGGTATGCCAATAATAAACTGAAGCCCTTGCACAATTAGCTCCGATCGCGCAGAGGCTTCGATTGAACTGTCATATAGGGAAACAAGATTCAGCGCGGCCGGGGCGCGGCCGTTATCGATCAATTCTCTCGCGACTGTTTCAGCATGCGCAAAATCCATGCCATGACCGTAGATTCCGAACTCTGCCCAATACGCCTCCGCCACAGGTTCGCCTAGTTCTTCTGCGCAATTCCACGCCTCCACCTCGCTTACATGCGAAAGAAGCAGTCTCGCCTGCAAGACCGGATCACCGGTGAGCGAGCGCGCAAGCTTCGGAACGTCTACGTTGCCGATAATTGAACAATTCACAAAATAGCCTCGTGCGAAGTGCCGGACCCCGGGATCCTCAGATAGGAGCAATTGTGCCATTGCTACAGGATCAGAGGGGTGATCGCCTCGTGCGAGAATCTGACCCGCACTCCAAACTCCGTTCGGATGAATCTTCGCCAATTCGAGGAGTCCTGCGAACCCCTCTTGGGCGAGAATGGCACCGACGGCTTCGGATTGCAGTTCCAATAGACGTGAATCCTCACCGCGAAGATCCGCAGGATCCAGCCCAAGATCCCATCTACTATCGCCAAAGAGCCACTCGACGCGCAGCCGTGCGAGCGCTGGCTGCAAGTGCTCAATCGCAGATTCAAGTCGCACTAGGTAATCCTCCGGCAGCGCCCACCCCGCACCTGAATGCTGGCGGTGCCTCCGGAGAATACTCTGTGATTCACGCCATACAAGCGATGTGCTGCGGTCCTCCGAAGGAAGTCTGCGAACTGCGGTCAAGATCTGGCTGAACCCCTGCGGTCCTACGTCGTCGAGTCCTTTGACTAAAGTAATCCAAAGCTCAGGGTATCGGGCGACAAGTGCAACCGCACCGTCAATCAGAGCCGCATAGATTTCGTACGCATCGGCCCAAGTGATCCGCTGGACGTTCGTCTCCCATGATCGAAATGACGTCCGATGCACTGCGATAAAGCCGCGCGAATCGCCAATTGTCCTCTCGATCAATTGTTTGGCGACGTCGGGCGCTAGACGCACACACCGTGAAATCGCAGCAACCCGACCGGATGTGTCGAGCGCACACTGAGGGGCTGTCGGCAGGAGCGCATCGTGAAGGACTCCCACCGGGGAAGGGTTAACACCTTCTCGCTCAACCACACGTGCCAAGGCTGTGGCCACTTCAATCGCACGCTCGCAGTGTTCAGCTGACCACATGATGGTTTGAATGGACCAAAGAATTGGAGCAAGGTTGTCCGAGCCGCCAAAGCCGATGGGAGACTCGACAGACGACTCGAGCGAATGCAGATTCTCCGCACTGCCCACAAGTTCAGTGCGGATCCGTTCGATGACAATGTCAGGTGATGCTTCGGCCAGAACCGGAAGTACGTTGGCTAGGGACATCCATCGGGCAGGCCCCCCGCCATTCGCCTGGAACAGATCGCGGACGACTTGATCAATCCGATCCTGTACTGTCGCGCCGGAGGATAAGGGTGTCGACCCGCACTCAGCTGCAAGGACCGCCAGCGTGTTCGCAATATTCTCCTGTACGCGTGGACCATAACGCCGACTCTTACCGCGCACGTTTGCAAGCCAACGCTCAGCAAGAGGAAGATCCAGAGCTGGGTCTATCTCGCCAAGTACTTCCAATGCAATCGGGCGAAAGTTCGACAAGTCTGATTCGACCATGTCCGAACGCTCTGCGAAATACATCGCGGAATCGTTGGGCGTCGTGACTCGCCAGACGTTGCCGACATGAGCAAATATCGGATCGGCCGAGTTTACATCTCGGCTTACGGACGCGATCGCATCGTCAATGCCGGCGCCGGTTAGGGAATGAACGAGCGACTCGCTCTCATCGCTACCCTGCTCCCAGCCACCAAGTAGCCACAAGCGTCTGAACGAAGTGTCCTCGAATTCCCGTGTCCAAGACGGGTGAGCTGCTTGACTGCACACAAGTCGATACCGATATAGACTTTGACGAGCAGCCAGCGCGAACTTCTCGGCCAGTTCGAATCCTACGTCGCTCGCTTTTAGGAGCTCCGCGAGCTCACGCCTACTCGACTTTGGCAGAACTATGGCGCTCGGTCCAGACGTGTTGATCTTTATCGCACGATGTTCTTGAAGCGCGCCTAGATCAGAGATGTTCAGTTGTGTAACGAACACAAGTGGAGTTTTGGACCTGCCGATAAGACTACGAAGTGCGGCCAGATCGTCGCAGACGATCAGGTCTGGACCCTGCTCAAACGTTGAGCCCAGCGCCGCAGCCACAAATGCACGCCCGTCTTCACCGCTAGCGGCTCGCAACTCGATGGAGGTCCGCGTGCCGTGCAACCAGTCCACTAGTTGGGCGCGCTCATCAGAACGGGTTGCCAGCACGAATCCTGGCGTCAAGGGTACGGTGAACACCTTGCTGTAGTGGTCCCACCATTGTTCAAGAGTTTCTGCTTCGACACCCCGAAGCTGGGCGAGATCGCAGAACAGGAGCGCCGAGGAGACATCGCGATCGAGCGCCGCGGACAGGTCGTCGACGTCATACGCTCTCACGTCCTTCCATATACCGACTGCGCGCTGTTGCGCTACCCACTCGTCTTTTTTGGGCCAGGATCGCGAAGTCACCGCGACATAGGTCGTCTGGGAAGGCTCGACGTTGCCAGGCTTTCGACTGCGTTTGTCCAGATCTTCGGTGGCCTTTGCCGATGGATCGGCGTTGACGCCTAGCTCCCACACCGAACGCCCTGCGGGAACGAGGATCGACGATTCGCCAGCTTCTATCTCACCGTCATAACCACGCAGCCGGGCACCCTCGCTCGCGCGCATTTGGAGGTACGTGATTGTTGCGTTGTCGTGCGAGATGATGCTTCGCAGGATCCGCGGCAGATCAAATCCAGCACTGACCTCATTGGACCAGTGCAGGACATCCTGACGATCCACTAGAAACGACATGCGACCCCCTTCGTCCGCGCAAGCCCACTCGTCATCGAGGCGGCGCGTTGTGATCAGTGAGGTGTTCTCACCAGGGACAGTGAGCTGATCGGCGCGACGGTGCGCTGACCTGCGGTTCGTCCGGCGGGTGGGTTGGCGGCAGCAGGGTCCCGGGACCAGGATGCAAGTCGCCAAAC
>NZ_JCAIUJ010000010.1:0-105545 GCF_059445465.1 Isoptericola sp. Y541
GAGATCACCGCCGCAGCACTCGTGCTACTCAACCTTCAACGCGGGACCCGGCGATCACGCTGGTGAGAAAACCTCAGTGCCCCAGGTTACGGGCCTAGGCCTGACTGTCGCGCACGGAGCGGAAGATTCACCCTCTTCGCCTCGAAGGGCTTCAACGCAGTGGACTCAGCGCTTTACGGCGCGGTGGGGACGAGACGACTGGTGTAGCCCGCTCTGACGAGCCGCTCGTAGGCGGCGACCGTTCGTCTGTCGAGTGGCTGAGGTTCGGCGAACCCGGCCTCTGCGTAGACCCAGATCCTTTGGGTGTCGCCGACTAGCATGTTGAGAACTCGGTCGACGTCACCGATCGAAGCGATGTAGCCGTCGAGAGCCTGTGACCGGGCTGAGCAAACAACATCCAGTTCGGCCAGAGCTTGCGGGCTGTCGCGAATGCGCGACGCTGCTGGTACGGCCTGCTGACGATCGTGGCTGACGCTGGATGGAGTCCAAGGCCGCCCAGCAACTCACGGGTGAGGGTGAAGTTCTCGCCCGTGTTCGTCGCGCGCGTCTCGGTGAGGATTGCGTCGGCTGGCACCCCGAGGTCGTGCGCCCGCTCGGCATAGTGCATGGCCTCGCCCCGCGGGCAGACCTCGATGGTCGTCGGCGCGTTGGCGCCCGTGAAGACGATGAGCGGGAAACGGCCCTCATGCCAGAGCTCGGCGGCATGCTCGGCGACGCCGATGTCATGGCTGCCGAGTCCGATGGCGACCAGCTCCGCGACGCCCAGGCCGCCATCGGCACGAAGGTCACGCCACACGACTTCCGCCGCACCGTCGCCACGCAGGTCGCCAACTCGACCACCATCGCCAACGCGACCGCGCTGCTCGGCCACGCCGACGAGGGCACCACCGTGCGGCACTACGTGAAGCGGACCCACGTGGCGCCGGACCTTCGGGTCTTCATCGATCGGTTGGTCACGCAGGCGGCAGCGGCGAAGGGTGATGCCCCGTGAAATACGCCGCATCCCTCAGGATCAGCTGCGGTGTCCAGGCCCGATACTGGCGCCATGACTTTCCTGAGTGGCGCTCAGCTCGCCGACGTAGACGATCCTGCGTGGCCCGGCCTCTACGAACGCATCGATGCCGCGTCCGGCGCGCGGGCTCTACCCATCTCGCGCGCCCAGGGGCTCCACACGCTGGAAGCTCTCCAGGTCACAGCTCGGTCGACTCTCGGCGCGCTCGCCCTCAACTGTGGGGCGATCGTCGCCGACCACGGGTGGTTTCGCCTACTGGGTGGAGGAGGAGACGGTCTGCCGGACCTCGCGACCGCCAACCAACTGAGCCCCGACACGAACCCGGCGCCGCCCTCGTCTCTGCTCGTCGGGTACGACGTCATGGGGGGCCGCTTTGCCATCGACGGCGGCGGTCTGGGCGTGGCTCCAGGCGAGGTGTGCTACTTCGGTCCGGACACATTGACGTGGGACGGGCTCGGTGGCGGACACTCGGCCTTTGTGGAAGCCGTGGTGACCGGAGCGATGGGCGAGACGTTCGCCGATCTGCGCTGGAGCACCTGGCAACGCGACGTCGAAGCCGTGGCGCTCGATCAGGGGTTCAGCGCGTACCCGCCGCCCTTCAGCGAAGAGGGCCGCGACGTGGGCCGGGTATCGCGTCGTCCAGTTCCGCTGCACGAGCTCTTCGCCTTCTACGACGAGGCCGCCTCGCAGCTCTGAGAGCTCACCGCACCGGCCGACCCGCGTCCAACTCATCCTGCGCCGCGAGCCGTGGGCAAAACGGAGTGAAAAAGGAGTGCGGGGAACGACGAAGGGCCCCACGACCGCATGATTGCGCGGGTGGGGCCCTCGTGTGGCGGTAGCGGTGGGATTTGAACCCACGGAGGCTATGAACCTCACACGCTTTCGAGGCGTGCTCCTTAGGCCGCTCGGACACGCTACCTCGCCGGAAGAACCAGCCGTCCGAGGATACCCAACGGAGCCGCAGACCTGAAATCCGGTCTCGACAGGCTCAACCCAGCGGCGTTCGACAGGTTGGTTTCGACAGGCTCAACCAGCGGTTTCGACAGGCTCAACCGGCGATGCTCGACAGGCTCAACCGGCGCAGGGCGCTCCGGCGTCCCAGGGGCCGTTCACGTCGTCACCGGGTCGCGACCCGGCGGCGTACCAGAGCGCCGTGTGGTTGACGCCGGCCCGGGAGACGACGTCGCCCTTGCGGTAGATGGTGTCTCCGGACCAGTCGGCCGCGCACTCGGCCGCCGCGGGAGCGGGCGCGGTGCCGCGCGGGCCGATCTCCTCCCACGGCCCGTGCGGGTTGCCGGGCGCCTGGTTGCGGGTCCACCACTTCGCCCGGTACTCGACGCCGTCGCGGGAGACGACGTCGCCCTCGGTGTAGACGCCGGTGGCATACCAGGGATTGGCCCCCTCGCCCGTCACCAGCGGCCCGGGCGTCGCCGCCCGCAGCGTGTCGGCGAGGGCCGAGCCCAGCTCGTTCCGGTAGTCGCCCGCGATGTCCCAGAAGTAGGCGCCGCCGTACCCGTTCTCCGCGACCCACTCCGCCTTCGCCGTCACGGAGCGCGGGGTGTCGAGGCTCCACCACTGGTCGCCGTCGTACCGGTAGCCGGCCACGGCGGTCTCGTCGTAGTACTCGGTGCCGAGGGTGCGCAGCTCGGAGTAGTTCTTGATGCCGACGGCGGCCTCGGCCGGCGCCCCGGGCGTCGGGTCGTCGACCCCGGACCAGCCCTGCCCGTAGGCGGCGAGGCCGAGCACGATCTGGTCGTCGCGGTAGCCCGCCGCGCGGTACGCGCCGAGAAGGCCGTCGGCGGCCAGGCCCCAGTTGGCGTCCTGGTCCGGCGCGTCCGGCCAGGAGTACGGGTGCAGGTTGCCCTGGTGGCCGGTGCGGTCCGCCACCCAGGTGCCGTGGTAGTCGTAGCCCTGCACGTTGAGGTGGTCGACGACGGCGGCCAGCCGCGGGTCGACCCAGCCGCCGCTGGTGCGGGGCTCCCAGCCCGCGGGGGCGAACCCCGTGAGCTCGTAGTCCTCGCCGGTCGCGGCGGCCCGCTCGTCGAGCTCGGCGCGGAACAGCTCCATGAGGGACAGGAAGTTCTCCTGGTCGACGTCGGGGTGCTGGCTCGGGTGCTCGCCCGTGGCGGCGGGCCACTCCCAGTCGATGTCGAAGCCGTCGAAGATGCCGGCCGCGGCGCCGGCGCCGCCCTGCGCGCCGACGGCGGGCAGGTCGCCGTCGAGGTAGAGATCGATGCAGGAGTCGACGAGCCGCTCGCGGCTCTCGGCGGTGAGCGCGGCCTCGGAGAAGTTGTCCGACCAGGTCCAGCCGCCGATCGACAGCAGGATCTTCAGGTCGGGGTAGATCTCCTTGAGCTTGCGGAGCTGGTTGAAGTTGCCCGCGAGCGCCTGGTCGGCGGCGTCGGCCACGCCGTCGACCGAGTCGGCTGCCCCGACGAGGCGCAGGTAGTCGTTCTCCGGGTCGCCCTCCGGGCCCTCGGCCCCCTGGGCGTCCGTGATGTCGCACACGAGGTCGCTCGTGACGTTGCCGAACGCGTAGTTGAGGTGCGTGAGGTCCGCGGCCGCTCCGGTGCGCACGAGGTCGGCCACCTCGTAGTCGTGGGAGTCGGACGGGCCCCAGCCGGGGAAGTAGCCGAGCGTCGTGAAGCCGTTGACGCCGTCGGCGTCGTGGCCGGACGACCCGGTGGGCGGGGACGACGGAGTCGCGGGCACCGCAGACGCCGCGCCTGCGGTCAGCCCGACGACGGCGGCCGCCGCGACGAGCATGAGGGCGCCATGGCGGCGCGGGGACGGTCGATGTCTCATCGGGAGCCTCGTTGCTTCCTCCGGGCGTACCCGGAACCAGGTTTGTTCGGGCTCCTGCACATTAGCGCGCACGTGCGCCGGTGACCAGGTTCGACAGGCTCAACCAGCGGGTTGCGGGGCTTCGACAGGCTCAACCAGCGGGTCGCGGGGCTTCGACAGGCTCAACCAGCGGGTCGCGGGGCTTCGACAGGCTCAACCGGCGGACTCGTCAGAAGACCGGCTTGCCGCCCGTGACCCCGAGCACCGTGCCGGAGACGTAGCTCGCGTCCCGCGGCGAGGCGAGGAACACGAACGCGGGCGCGACCTCCGCCGGTTGGCCCGCGCGGCCGAGCGGCGCGTCCTGGCCGAACTTCTCCAGCTTCTCCTCCGGCTGCGTGGCCGGCTGCAGCGGGGTCCAGATGGGCCCGGGCGCCACGGCGTTCACGCGGATCCCGCGCGGGCCGAGCTCGGCGGCGAGGTTCACCGTGAGGTTGTTGATGGCCGCCTTGGTCGACGCGTAGTCGAGCAGCGACGACGACGGCTGGTAGGCCTGGATGGACGAGTTGTTGATGATGCTCGCCCCTTCGCCCAGGTGCGTCAGCGCCGACTGCGTGATCCACAGCAGCGCGTACAGGTTGGTCTTGAAGACCCGGTCGATCTCGTCGGTCGTGATGTCCTCGACCGACTCGCGCCGCGCCATCTGGAACCCGGCGTTGTTCACCAGCACGTCGAGGCCGCCGAGGCCCTCGACCGCCTTGCCCGGGAGCGCCCGGGCCGTGGCCTCGGCCGTGATGTCGCCGGGCAGCAGCACCGCCGTCCTGCCCGCCTCGCGGACCCACCGCGCGGTCTCCTGCGCGTCGTCCTCCTCCTCGGGCAGGTAGCCGATCGCCACGTCCGCGCCCTCCCGTGCGAACGCGATCGCGACGGCGCGCCCGATGCCGGAGTCGCCGCCGGTGATCAGCGCCCGCAGGCCCGACAGGCGGGCGGCGCCCTGGTAGCTCTGCTCGCCGTGGTCGGGCACCGGGGTCATCGCGCCGGTGAGCCCGGGCGGCTCCTGCCGCTGGGCGGGGAACGACTGCTGGTCGTCGGCCATGCTGTCTCCTTGGTGGTAGGGGTCGCCGCGCGGCTCGCTCGGCTCGCTCGTCCGTCGGGTCAGGCGGCACGACGGCGCGCGAGCTGCGCCTCGTGCTCGTGGGGTCGCTGGCTGGGCCGGATGGCGTTGCACGCGTCGCGCACCCGCTCCCGGGCGGTGCGGCCGAAGCCGTCGCCAGCCGAGAGATGCTCCATCACCTGGGCCGCCGCCTCCCGTAGCGTCGCGCCCGAGGCACCCGCCGCCTCGGTGAGCAGGCTCTCCGCCTCGCGCTCGTCCACGCCGTGCACGGCCATGAGCACCCCCTTGGCCCGCTCGATGGCGGCCGCCGAGACGAAGGCGCTGTTCAGGGCGCGGCGCACGTCGCGCTGCACGGCCTCGCGCTGCACGGGCGTGACGTCGATGACGTACCCGGCCACCGCGTCCGGGCACCCGTCGCGACCGCGGCGCACCTGCCCGGTCACGAGCAGGGTGCGGGGGCGGCCGTGGGCGTCGACGGTCCGGCGCGCGGTCACGATGGGGCCACCCGCCGCCAGGGCGCGAGCGGCGTCGTGCACCACGCGGCTGCGCTCGTCGGGGTGCAGCCGTGCCTGCAGCGCGTCCGCGCCAGGCTCGACGGCGCCCGGCTCCTGACCGAGGAGCACGTCGACCTCGTCCGACCACCACCACCTGTCGGTCTCCGTCTCGGCCCGGTAGCGGCCGATCAGCAGGTGCGTCCCGACGGCCAGGGCCTCGGTGAGACGGTCGGTGCCGGCAGGGGGATGTGTCGTCATGGTGGCCTCCAGGGGATACGGAGGATCGGTGCCGCTTCCTGACGCCGGGACCTCACGCTAACGCCGAGGACCGAAGTCAGCCACCGGGTCCGGCCCGGAGCGGGCGATCTTCGCGCACGTCGTGCCGCACGACCGGCGCTCGGCACGCAGGAGCGCTAGCCTCGGCGGCATCGGCCAGGACGTGGTCGACGCGCTCCCTGAAAGTGGGGACCGATGTCCCAACCCCTGAACGACCCACAGCCCGAGCACGTGCTGGCCGTCGGCGACACGACGACGATCGGCCGGTACCGCGCCGACCTGGCCACCGAGCGCTGGTGGTGGTCCGACGAGACTTTCCGCATCCACGGCTTCGAACCCGGCGACGTCGTCCCGACGACCGCCATGGTGCTCGCGCACAAGCATCCCGACGACCGGGACCGGGTCGGCCATATTCTCGAAGGCGCCCGTCGCACGGGCGAGCCCTTCGCCTCCGTGCACCGCATCGTCGATTCCCAAGGCGGCCACCACGTCGTCTCGATCGTCGGCCAGGGCCAGCGCGACGACGCCGGCGAGATCGTCGAGCTCGTGGGCTATGTGCTCGACCTGACCGCGAGCGTCAAGCAGTTTGCGGCCGAGGGTGCCGACGCCTCGATCCAAGCCGCGGCACGCAGCCGTCGCGACATCGAGCAGGCCAAGGCGGTGGTCGCCGTGGCCCTCGGCGTCAGCGACGAGGAGGCGTTCGCCGTCCTGCGCAGACGATCCAACGTGACGAACACTCCGGTGCGGGAGCTGGCGAGCCGCCTGATGGAGCGCGCGCACGCCGGCGCGACGCGGGACGAGCGGCTGGCGCCCGTGCTCGAACTGCTCGACGAGCCGGCCCCCGACCGCGGGCTGACCGCACCGCCGATCGACCGCACCGCCGGCTGACCGCCGGGGCGGGCCCCCGTCACCCGGCGTCGAAGCGGTCCTCACCCTCCTCGTCGGGGTCGTCCTTCGGCTTCTCGCCGGGGATCGTCTCGATGTCCGCCGCCTTGCCGGGCACCGGCGTCGTGTGCTGCTCGTCGACGTGCTGCGAGCCGCCGGTGCTGTCGTCGTCGCGGTCCTCGGCCATGCGGTCGTGGCCGGTCGGGCTCTCGCTCATCGGTTCTCCTCAGCTCTCGGGGAACGGTGGGACAGGGTGTTCCCGCGGTGCGGTGGCGACGGCCTGTCGCTTGAGCGTGCACCGTAACTCCGCCGTGGTCTCCTCACGATCCGCCCGTCCCCCACCAGGTCAGGGCGCTCCCCGCCGTCAGCGCGCGCGACGGCGGGCGAGCACCGGACCCCCGGCCTACCGTCGAAGGATGGCGTCGAGTCGGGACGCGCCCACCAGCCGACCGCCATCGGACACAAGACACAGGACACCCCAGGTCGACACGAGGAGGCCGTCATGCCAGCCGACCAGCGCCCCTTGGCCCCGCCCCTTCCCGACGAGCCCCTTCCCGACGAGCCCCTGCCGCGACTCGCCACCGAGCTCGAGCGCATGCAGGGCCTCGACAAGGCGGCCGGGCTCTTCGATCGGCTCGCGCGCACCGTCGTGCCGTCGACGGGCCGCGTGCGCGACGAGCTCCGCGGGCGGTCGGTGGGCCATCCCGTGCACAGCACGCTCACCGACCTGCCGATCGGCCTGTGGACGAGCGCGCTGGCGCTCGACCTCACGCGACCGCCGGGCCACGCAGCCGCTGCCCGGCGTCTGGTCGGGCTGGGACTGCTCGCCGCCCCGCCGACGGCCCTGACCGGCCTCGCGGACTACCGGGCGCTCAGCGTGCCGGCGCGGCGCGTCGCCGTGGTGCACGCGTCGTGCAACGCGGTGGGCACGCTGCTGGCCCTGGCCTCGTGGCGGGCGCGACGCTCGGGCCGGACGGGCGCGGGTGCGCTGCTGACCATGGTCGGGATGGGCGCGGCGGGTGCGGGCGGCTACCTCGGCGGGCACCTCGCGCAGGCGATGCGCGAGCCGCGCCACATGCCGGGGGCGGGGTGACCATGCGCGCCGTGACCTGGCAGGGCCGGGAGAGCGTCAGCGTCGAGGACGTGGCCGACCCGCGCGTCCAGGAGCCGACCGACGCCGTGATCCGAGTGACGTCGACCGCGATCTGCGGGTCGGACCTGCACCTGTACGGCGTCCTGGGGATGTTCCTCGACGCCGGGGACGTGCTGGGGCACGAGGCGATGGGCGTGGTGGAGGAGGTCGGCAGTGCCGCGGGCGATCTCGCCGTCGGGGACCGGGTCGTCGTGCCGTTCACCATCTCCTGCGGACAGTGCTGGATGTGCGCCCGCGGCCTGCAGTCGCAGTGCGAGACCACGCAGGTGCGCAGCCAGGACAAGGGCGCGGCCCTGTACGGATACACCCGCCTGTACGGCCAGGTTCCCGGCGGCCAGGCCCAGTACCTGCGGGTGCCCCAGGCCCAGTACGGGCCCCTCGTCGTCCCCGACGACGGGTCTCCCGACGAGCGCTACCTCTACCTGTCCGACGTGTTGCCCACCGCGTGGCAGGCGGTGGAGTACGCGGACGTCCCGGACGGCGGGAACGTGCTGGTGCTGGGGCTCGGGCCCATCGGGCAGATGTCGGCGCGGATCGCCCGGCACCGCGGCGCCGAGATCGTCATCGGCATCGACCCGGTGCCGGAGCGGCGGGCCATGGCCCAGCGCCACGGCGTCACGGTCTTCGACCCGGCCGAGGAGGGGGTGCGCGCGGCGGTGCTCGACCTCACGGACGGTCGTGGCCCGGACTCCGTCGTCGACGCCGTCGGCATGGAAGCGCACGGGTCCCCGCTCGCGGAGACCACCCAGAAGCTCGTGGGCCTGCTGCCCGACGTCCTGGCCGCGCCGCTCACCGAGCGCGGCGGCGCGGACCGGCTCGCCGCCCTCCTCGCGGCGGTCGCCCTCGTACGGCGCGGGGGCACCGTGTCCCTCTCGGGCGTCTACGCCGGCGCGAAGGACCCGCTGCCGATGATGCAGCTCTTCGACAAGCAGCTCACCCTGCGCATGGGCCAGGCGAACGTGCGCCGCTGGACCGACGGCCTGCTGCCGCTGGTGCAGGACCCGGCCGACCCGCTCGGTGTGCTCGACCTGCGCACCCACCGGTTGCCCCTGGAGGACGCCCCGGGGGCCTACCGCACGTTCCAGCGCAAGGAGGACGGCTGCGTCAAGGTCGTCCTCGACCCCTGGGCGAACCACGCCTAGGCCGCGCGCCGCGCCAGCCGCATGACGAGGTAGACGCCGAGGCCGACGACGAGGAGTGCGCCCGCCAACGCCCAGTGCTGGGCCTCCTGCTGGGTCAGGAGCAGCAGGCAGGTGGCGATCGCGAGCACCGGCATCACCGTCGGAGACCGGAAGTGGTCGTGCTCGACCTGGTCGCGGCGCAGCACGAGTACCGCGATGTTGGTCGAGAGGAACACGAAGAGCAGCAGCAGGACGACGGTGGAGGCAAGGTCGACCAGCTCACCGGTCGCGGCGAGCACGATCGCGACGGCGGTGGTCACCAGGATGGCCACGCCCGGGGTGCGGCGCCGCGGCAGCACGCGGGCGAGCGGTGCGGGCAGCAGCCCCTGCTTCGCCATGCCGTAGGAGAGCCGGCTCGTCATGATCATGGTCAGCAGCGCCCCGTTCGCGACGGCCACGAGCGCGACGACGGCGAAGAGCTCCGGTGAGACGGCCCCGGCCGCCCGGACGACCTCGAGCAGGGGGCCGGAGGACGCGGCGAGCTCGGACGGGGGCACGACGGCCGGCGCGACGAACCCGAGCAGCACGTACACCGCCCCGGCGGCGGCGAGCGCACCGAACAGGGCCCGTGGGTAGACCCGGGAGACGTCCCGGACCTCCTCGGCGAGGTTCGCCGACGTCTCGAAGCCGACGAACGAGTAGAACGCGACCAGCGCGCTCCCCAGGACGGCGAGCCCCACGGAGGTGTCCTCCGGAGGGGTGAACGCCCCGCTGAGGTCGGCGTCGCCGCGCCCGATCACCCACGCGCCCAGGACGATGACCAGCACCAGGCCGGCGGACTCGATCACGGTCATCACCACGTTGGCGCGCAGCGACTCCCTGATCCCCCACGCGTTGACGAGCGCCACGACCAGCAGGAAGACGATCGCGGCCGGAACCTGGGGGACGTCGAGGAACGCGGTCAGGTACTCCCCGGTGAAAGCCAGCGACAGCCCGGCGGCGCTCACCACCCCGGCGGACAGCATGCAGAACCCGACCAGGAACGCGACCAGAGGACTGCCGAACGCCTTCTCGGCAAAGACCGCCGACCCGCCTGCCCGGGGGTACTTGGTGACGAGCTCGGCGTAGGAAAAGGCCGTCAGCATGGCCATGGCGAGCGCGACCGCGAAGGACAGCCACACCAAGCCCCCCGCGTCCCCGGCCATCTCGCCGATGAGTGCGTACACGCCGGCGCCGAGCACATCGCCGAGGATGAACAGGAACAGCAGGTGTCCGGTCACGGCGCGGCGCAGGCCGATCGGACCAGTGGTCTCCGTGCTCGTCATCCGGCCGAGTCTGGCGTCCCGACGACGTCCACGCTCGCCGAGCGACCTGGCTCCGGGAGCGCCCAGATGCAAGCACCCGGCTCCGGGGTGACGGTGAGAGCCTTGAACCGGCCGACGAGGAGACGCGACATGTACCTGCACGTGCAGCGATTGATCAACGACATCGAGACCGACGAGCCGGACCCCGCGGCGGCGAACGCACTCCAGGAAGGCCTGGGCGGCCAGTTCGGTGAGATGCGCACGATGATGCAGTACCTCTTCCAGAGCATGAACTTCCGCGGCCCCACGGCGAAGCCCTACCGGGACCTGCTCCAGGGGATCGGCACCGAGGAGATCAGCCACGTCGAGCTGATCGGCACCACCATCGCCCGCCTGCTGGACGGGTCTCCGCGGTACAACGGGAAGAAGACCGACCCGCTGGACACCCCCGGCGCCGGCGGCGACACACCGCTCGGCCTGGCTCTGGGGACCAGCAACATCCACCACTACCTCGTCGCCGCCCAGGGAGCTCTCCCGGTGGACGCCGCCGGCAACCCGTGGAGCGGCAGCTACGTCTACAACTCCGGCAACCTCGTGCTCGACCTGCTCTACAACCTCATGCTCGAGTCGACCGGCCGGCTCCAGAAGTGCCGCATCTACGAGATGACGGACAACAAGGCCGCCCGCTCCACGATCGCGTACCTCATCGTGCGCGACCAGGCCCACGAGAACGCCTACGCCCGGGCCCTTGAGACGCTCGGCGTGAACTGGTCGACCGTGCTGCCCATCCCCAAGACGAACGCCGAGAAGTTCCCCGAGGTCAAGAAGCTCCTCGACCTGGGGCTGCAGTCCAAGCAGTACACCTTCGACCTCGAGGGCGCCTCCGAGGCCGGACGCATCTTCCAGGGCATGTCCCCGTCCAACGACGGCACCTCTCTCGATGCGAGGGAGCAGGCACCCGCCGGAGTCCCCTCCACGATCGCGCGCGAACGCTTCGAGGAGTTCTCCCCGGGCCTCGACCCCGACCTGCTCGCCCTCGTCCAGGCTACGGCGGACCTCGAGATGGCCGCCGCCGCGGACCCGCTCTTCGGGCCCACGACCTGACGCCTGGGCGGGGACGCGGCGGTCAGGTCTGCTCCCGGAACGCGCGCCGGCGCGCGTACTCGTGCAGGCGGTCGAGCGTCGCGAGCTGACGCTGCACGCGCTCGACGAGCTCGCGGAACTGGGCGGGGTCGAGGCCGAGGTCGTCGGCGTGCTCCTCGAGCGTCTGCCAGCCGCCCAGCTTCCCCACCACGGCCGACCGCATGAGCTCCGTCTCCAGCACCACCGACATCGGCGACCGGGTGACCAGCCGCCCGTTGAGCTTGAGGCGGCCGACGCGCTCCGCCACCCCGGCGAGGAGCTGGCGGTGGCGGCGCCGGGGCAGGCCCAGCGCCTGCAGCAGCCGCACGTACAGCTCGCGCTCGCCGCGGATCTGCTCCGCCAGCTCGACCAGCTCCGCGTGCAGCGGCAGGTCCCCGTAGTCCCCGACCATGCGCTCCACCCGGCCGAGGCCCGCCGTCGCGCCCGTCAGGTGGTCGGAGAGGTACAACCCGAGCAGGTCCCGGTCCAGCCCCGGCGGCACGGCGGGGTCCGTCCCCCGCAGCGGGAGGGTCGACGCGCCCGCCGGCCGTGAGGGGTTCGGACGCAGCGGCGCCGAGGCGAGACCACGGCCGTCGGCCATCCCCCGCACGACCTCGTCGAGCGCCTGCGCCGCGGAGTGCCGGGGCTGCCACCCGAGCTCGACGGTCGCCCGGGCGGTGTCCATGACCGGGGCGCCCATCGCCATGTCGACCCAGCCGGGATCGGTGGGCACGACGTGCGTGCGGTAGGCGAGGGAGACGGCGGCCCGCACGGCCGCGACCGGCACCTCGGCCAGGCGGCCGTGGTCGACCAGCCGGGCGACGTCCCGGCCGCGCAGCACGTCGTGCGCCGCGACGTTGAACGCGCCGCCGGCCTGCTGGAGCACCACCCGGCGGTAGGCGTCCGCGGCGTCGTCGGCGTGCACCGCCTGGAACCGCAGCCCCGCGGGCAGCGGCAGCACGGGCGGGCGCCCGTGGCGCAGTAGCCCGACGGGCAGGAGCCGGCCCACGAAGTAGCGCACCACCTCGGCCCCGGCGTCGCCCTGGAACACCAGGGCGGCGCGCAGCCGGGCCACGACGACCTCAGGGTGCTCGCGCTCCAGCTCGTCCAGCACGTCCTCCTGGGCCGCCTTGTCGACGCTGTAGTGCGACGTCGGCACGCCGCCGGTGGGCCAGCCCTCGCGCCGCGGTGAGTCGTCGCCGACCGGCGAGTACGCGCCCACGGAGGACGCGACGACGAGATGCGGGACGCTCGCGCGCGCCACCGCCCACGCCACGCGCCGGGTGCCCTCGACGTTGGTCAGGCGCAGGAGTGCGCGGTCGCGGTGGGGCTGGGTCAGCCAGGCGAGGTGGACGACGGCGTCCGCGCCGCGGAACAGGGTCGTCAGCCGCTCGACCACCTCGTCTGCGGGGTGCGTCAGGTCGAGGGCCGCCCACTCGGCCCGGCGGTAGGGCTCGGCGGTCCGGTCCGGCAGGCGCCGGGCGACGCCCAGGAGCGAGGTGACCGCCTGCTCGCCCCCCAGGGCCCTGAGGACCGCGGTGCCGACGTTCCCGGTCGCTCCGACGACGACGATGCGCATGCCCCACCGTGACACCGGTCCCCGGTGCACGCAGGTGGGCCGCGGTGTCACACCGCGAGCGCCCCCGCGCCGCGCTGCAGGACGAGCACCAGCGCCCCGGCGGCCAGCTCGTCACCGGACCCGGATCCCCGCTCCGCCAGAACCCGTTCGCGGAGGTCGGCCAGCGCCGTGGCGAACCGGTCCGCGGTCTCGGCGCGACCTCCCTCCGTCGCGTCGGCGCGCAAAGCACCGGCGTACGCGAGCAGGGCGGTCCCCGTGGCCGGCCGCAGCCCAGGGCCCAGCACCACGCGGTCGTAGCCCTCGGCGTCCCGCGCGATCAGCAGGCTCGCGGCGTCGTCGACGACCGCGGCGGACGTGCCGAGCTCGTGCGCGCGGTGGCCCTGGGTCTCCGTCCGGTCCCGGTGCCTGCGCACGCGCGGGTTCCCGCGCGTCGCCTCGTGGGTGCTCGCGACCGCCGTCCGCGCCAGCTCGATCACGGGCTGCAGGTCGCGTCGGCGGCGCTCCCACTTGTCGACCGACAGGGCCTCGTCGCCGTCGAGCGCGTCGGCGAGCTCCTCGAGGTGGTCGGCGAGCGCGTCGCGCAGGCGGTCGAGCGCGCGCTCCGACGGCGTCAGGGGCAAGGGCGGCAGGACGAGGTTGACCCCGATGCCGATCACCGCGCCCACCACGACCAGCCCCGAGAAGGCGCCGACGTACTCGGCCGTCTGGACGTCGCCCAGGATGAGCACGAAGAGCGCCGACGTCGCGACCCAGGTGCCCATCTGCCCGAACCACCGCCACCCGGCACAGAGCAGGGCGACCCCCACGACGAGGGCGACGGAGAACGCGCCCGGAGACAGCACCACGTCCGCCGCCCGGGCGATGAGGATGCCGAGCAGCAGTGCCCCCACCGCCTGCACGGACTCGCGCACCGAGCGCGCCAGCGTGCTCGTGGTCGCGATCACCGCGCCGAGCGGCGCGTAGTACGGGTAGTCGGAGAGCGGCGCAGGCGCAAGCACGCCCACCGTCCAGGCCAGGGCGGCCGCGACGGCGCCCTTCAAGGCAATCGACCAGCGCGGGTGCAGCATCCAGGCGCGGCGTGCGGCGACGAGGAGACGCGGCGCAGTCATCCGAGCTCCCGCGAGAGTTCCGCGTACTCCGGTGACAGCCGGACGCGCTGCTTGCCGCCGACCGCGCTGGGCCGCCTGTGCTCGCTCAGCGGTGCCTCCTGCGGGTCGCGGCCCTCACGGTCCTGCTCCCGTCCCGGCGCGTCGTCCTGCTCGTCGAGCACCTCGAGCGCGAGCCGCACGTCGGTGACGACGCCGAGGGCCGCACCGTCGGGTCCGAGCACCCGCGCGTCGAGAAGGTCGCCAACGTTCATGACTCCGCCTCCGGGTCGTGCCGTCCGCTGGGGATGCGCGCGATCAGCCGCTCGCGCACCCAGTGTTCCACCCAGTCGGCGTCGAGCCGGTCGGAGGGCACTGTGAGCTCGACCGCAGAGCCTCGTGACCAGCACCGAGCCCATGAGGATCCCGGCGACGTGCGCCGCCTGTCCGGGCACTGCCTCCCGGCCGCCCGGGGCCGGCGACCTCGAGGTCGTCGACGATGGTCACCGGATCGCCGTCCACCATCGCGGTCGACGCCGGAGGCGACGGGGCGCTCGACTCCGCCGATGGCACCACGGTCTCGGGCGGCACGGTGCGGCTGTCGGCTGGACTACCTCGCCAGCAGCCGGAACCTCGCGCACGACCGCAGCGTCGTACGCTCGAACGGTGCAACCTGTGCCCCGGCCGCTCGCCCCGACGTACCAGGACCGACGGTGGGAGATCCCGCCGGACGCGGTGGTGCACCACGGCACGGTGGACGACGCGGTGCGCGTGCTGCGCGGGCGGACGATCACCGCGCTGACGGGCGCGGGCATCTCCACCGACTCGGGGATCCCGGACTACCGCAGCCCGGACTCGCCGCCGCGCGCGCCGATGACGTACCAGCAGTTCGTGGCCGACGAGGCGTTCCGCCGCCACTACTGGGCGCGCAACCACGTGGGCTGGCAGGTGGTGCGCCGCACGGAGCCGAACGCGGGGCACCGCGCCCTCGTCGCCCTGGAGGACCGCGGCATCATGCGCGGCGTCATCACGCAGAACGTGGACCTGCTGCACGAGGACGCGGGGTCGCGGCACGTCATCGACCTGCACGGCCGCTACGACCGGGTGATCTGCCTGCAGTGCGGGCGCGTCATCAGCCGCGCGCACCTGGCGGAACGGCTGGACGCCCTCAACCCCGGGTTCGTCGAGTCGGTGCTCGCCGAGGGCACCACGGTCGCGGACATCGAGACCGCGCCGGACGCGGACGCCGTGATCGAGCAGACCGGCCACTTCGTGCCGGCCGCGTGCGAGTTCTGCGGCGGGGTGCTCAAGCCGGAGATCGTGTACTTCGGCGAGAACGTGCCCCGCGAGCGGGTGGAGCGCGCGTTCGCTCTGGTCGACGACGCCGACGCGCTGCTCGTGGCGGGCACGTCGCTCACGGTGATGAGCGGGCTGCGCTTCGTGCGGTACGCCGCGAAGGCGGAGAAGCCGGTGGTCATCGTCAACCGTGGCGCGACGCGGGCCGACCCGCTCGCGACCGTGAAGGTCGACGCCGGTGTCACGGCCACGCTCACCACCCTGGCCGAGCGGCTCTGAGGGCGGCTACCGGCGCGTGGCCGGCCTCGCGATGGTGTCGGCGGCGCCCCGGGCGACCTCGCCGATCGCCTCGAACCGGTCCTCGGTGAGCCGGCTCCCCGGACCCCAGATGCTCACGACGGCGAGCGGGTGGCCGTTGGAGTCGAGCACCGGCGCGGAGATCCCGAACGCCGATGCCTCGAACTCTCCGCGGCAGACGCCGTAGCCGCGGCGCCGCGTCTCCTCGAGCTCGACGTCGAGGGCTTGCCGGTCGGTGACGGTCGTGTCGGTGTACCGCTTGAGGCGCCCGACGAGCAGCTTGCGGGCCGACTCCGGGGGCAGGGACGCGAGCAGCGCCTTGCCGGTCGACGTCGCGTGGAAGGGGACCACCCGTCCGTGCCAGGTCGCCGCCACGACCGAGGTCGGGGCGACCTCGTCGACGTAGGTCAGCCGGCCGGACCGGAACACGGCGAGCGCAGCCGTCTCTCCGGTCTGCAGGCACAGCTTCTCGAGCACGTGGTGCGCGGAGCGGATCACCGTCTCGACGCTGCCCGCTCCCGCGAGCTCGACGAGACCCACCCCGATCTGCCACTCGCCGGTCCGCCGGTCGCACGCGACCATGCCCTCCGCCTCGAGGGTCGTGAGGATGCGCCACGCGGTGGCGCGGTTGAGCCCGCATCGGACGGCGAGTGCCGCCACCGTGGCGTCCCCGGGAGCACCCGACCTGGCGACCGCACGCAGCAGCGCGACGGCCCGATCCACGGACTGCACCCGCCCGCTCCGACGCGTGCTCTCGACCCCGTTGATGGCCGTTTCATCCACCTGCCGACTCCTTTGCCGCCGCTTTCCTGTCGCCCCAGGCCAGGTTGACTCGACCCACGGGACCCCCTATGTTCGCATCGCTCAACCATGTGCTCGCAATGCGAACAAGGAGAGAACAAATCTACAACGGACTCGGCCCGGGTGGTCGCGGGGTGTCGCGGCGCGACGTACTCCGACTGGCGGCGATCGCGGCAGCAGGAGCCGTCAGCGCGACGGCGCTCGCAGGGTGCGGCACCGTCCCGCAGGCGCCCGGCGCCTCGGCACCGCGGACGCGTGGCGGCATCCTCAGCCACGGCGCCACGGGCGGAGGCCTCAAGGACTCGCTCGACCCGCACTTTCCCGTGACCAACCCCGACATCGCCCGGGTGAACAACCTGTACGAGCCGCTGCTCTTCTGGGACTCGGGCTACCAGCTCGCCCCCGCGCTCGCCACGGCCGTGACCCCGAACCGCGACGCCTCGTCGTGGACGGTGGAGCTGCGCCGCGACGTCCAGTTCCACCACGGCAAGACGATGACCGCCGACGACGTCCTGTTCACGATGGCGCGGATCACCGACCCGGAGACGGGCGCTGCGGGCGCGCTGAGCGACGTCCTCGACATCAAGAACTCGAAGGCCCTCGACCCGCACACGGTCCGGTTCGCCCTCAAGCAGCCCTACTCGGTGTTCGACCAGCTGATCGCGGAGTACACGGCGGGGATCGTCCCGACGGACTTCGACCCGGCGAACCCCGTCGGCACCGGGGCCTTCCGGGCGGACACCTTCACGCCGGGCCAGCTCAGCCGGTTCCAGCGGTTCGACGACTACTGGGGCGACGCCGCCTGGGTCGACGAGCTGGTCATCTTCGACTTCGCCGACGACGCGGCCAAGGTCAACGCGCTGCTGGCCGGCCAGGTGCAGAGCGTCGACAACCTGCCCAACTACCTCGTCGACGCGGTCGCCGAGCAGGGCGCGTCCGCCCTCGTCTCCGACACCGGCGCGTGGATCCCCTTCACCCTGCGGGTGGACGCCGAACCGTTCTCGGACGTCCGGGTGCGCGAGGCCCTGCGGCTGGTCGTGGACCGCCAGCAGATGATCGACCAGGCGCTCGGCGGCTACGGATTCATCGGCAACGACCTCTACGCGCCCTTCGACCCCGCCTACGCCGACGACCTGCCGCAGCGTCACCAGGACGTCGACAAGGCCAGGTCGCTGCTCAAGCAGGCCGGCCAGGAGAACCTCCAGGTGGAGCTGGTCACCTCGACCGCTGTCGGCGCCGGCGGCGTCGAGGCCGCGAACCTCTTCGTCGACCAGGCCCGCCAGGCCGGCATCGACGTCCGTCTGAACAAGGCGGACCCCAACACCTTCTACGGCGAGCAGTATCTCCAGTGGCCGTTCGCGCAGGACTTCTGGGTCACCCGCAACTACATCCCGCAGGCCGCGACCTGCGCCCTGCCGAGCGCGCCGTACAACGAGACCCACTTCGACGACGCCGAGTTCCAGGGGCTGTTCGCGCAGGCGACCGCCACGGTCGACGAGCAGGAGCGCGGCGAGCTGCTGCACCGCTGCCAGGAGATCGAGCACGAGCGCGGCGGCCTCATCGTCTGGGGCTTCAAGAAGCAGGTCGACGGGTACTCCAACCTCGTCCAGGGATTCGAGCCCGACCGCTACCTGCCGAGCGGTGGATACAAGTTCCACCGCGTGTCCTTCGTCGAGGGAGCCTGACATGACCGCGACCGAGACACCCGCGAGCGCCACCCGGTCCGCCGGTACCCCCGGATCCCCGGGCGGAACCCCCCGGGGCCGCGGCCGACCCGGGTCCCCGGTCACGGCCTGGACGCTCTGGACCGTGCGGCGGGTCGGGCTGGCCGCCCTGACGCTGTGGCTGGTCTCCGCCCTGGTCTTCCTGGCCACGGCCGCCCTGGGCGACCCGGTCAAGGCGATCCTCGGCAAGGAGGCCGCCACCAGCCCCGGCCGCGCCGCCCAGATCCGCGAGCAGCTGCACCTGGACGAGTCGCTGTGGGACCGCTACTGGCACTGGCTCGGCGGCCTCCTCACGGGCGACCCCGGCACGTCGGTCGCGAACGGCCTGCCGGTGAGCGAGCTGATCGGCGACCGCGTCGTGAACAGCGGCATCCTGGTGCTGATCGCCGCGATCGTCATCATCCCGGTCGCCTTCGGCACTGCGCTGCTGAGCGCCCGCCACCGCGGCCGCAGGCTCGACCACGGGATCCAGCTCGTGGTGCTGACCCTCGCCGGGCTGCCGGAGTTCGTGGTCGGCATCGTGCTGGTCGCGGTCTTCTCCACCGTGGTGTTCCACGCCCTGCCGGCGGTCACGATCAGTGCCGGCGGCGAGGCGCCGTGGACCCAGCCGGCGTCGATGGTGCTGCCGGTGGCGACCCTGGTCCTCGTGGTCGCCCCGTATGTCATCCGGATCATGCGCTCGACGCTGCTCGACGTCCTCGACAGCGACTACGTCGAGCTCGCGCGCCTCAAGGGCGTCCCGGAGCGGGTGGTGCTGCGGCGGCACGCGCTGCGCAACGCCGTCGTCCCGGGCATCCAGGTGGTGGCGCTCCAGCTCGCCTGGCTGGCCAGCGGGATCGTGCTCGTGGAGTACCTCTTCTCCTACCCCGGCATGGGCGCCAGCCTCGTCGACAGCGTCCGCAACAGCGACGTCCCGATGGTCCAGGCCCTCGCGATGATCATCGCCGCCGTGTACGTCGTGGTGAACCTGGTCGCCGACGCCCTGTCCATCCTGTGCACGCCCCGCGAGAGAACGGCGATCAGCTCATGAGCAGCATCCAGCTGACTACCGGCACGACGACGAGCGAGGCCTCGACGGCGACCGCCGCCCACCGGGCGCGCAGCTCGCGGCTGACGGTCGGCGTCGTGATCACCGCGTTCGTGGTGCTGGTCGCCGTGGCCGGCCCGTGGGTCGCGCCCTTCGGCGAGAACCAGATCACCGGCGACCCGTACAGCGACGCGGGGCTCCTGGGGACCGACTACATCGGCCAGGACGTGCTCTCCCGGCTCCTGTACGGCGGGCGCTCGGTCCTCGTGGTCGCCCTCCTCGCCACCGTCGTCGGCCTCGTGCTGGGCGTGCTGGTCGGGGTGCTCGCGGCGTACGTCGGCGGGTGGTTCGACGAGATCGTGATGCGCCTCAACGACGCCGTGCTCGCCTTCCCCCAGATCCTGCTCACCCTGCTCGTGCTGTCCACCGTCGCGGAGCCGACGGCGTGGATGGTCGTCCTGCTGGTCGGCATCTCGCACGCGCCACGCGTCGCCAGGGTGGCCCGCGGCGTGGCGCTCGGCCTGACCCGCCGCGACTTCGTCACCTCCGCGGAGGCGCTCGGCGAGCGGCGGCTGCGCATCGTGGTGCGCGAGGTGCTGCCCAACATGAGCGGCCCCATGCTGGCCGAGGCCGGCCTCCGACTGACCTACTCGATCGGCATGGTCGCCGGCATCGCGTTCCTGGGCTTCTCCACGAACCCCGGCGCCGCCGACTGGGGACAGATGATCAACGAGAACCGGCTGGCGCTCCTGGTCCAGCCCTGGGGCGTGCTGGCGCCGGTGATCATGATCGGCATCTTCGCGATCGGCACGAACCTGATGGCCGACGGAATCTCCCAGCTCACCTCGAAGGGAGGCGACCGATGACGACGATCACGACAACACCCGGCGACCTCGATGCCCCGTCCGCGATCTGCTCCGTGCGCGGCCTGCGGGTCGCGCTCGCGAGCAGCGGCGTGGACGTCGTCGACGGGATCGACCTGACCCTGCGGCCCGGCGAGGTCGTGGGCCTGGTGGGCGAGTCCGGCTCCGGCAAGACCACCATCGGCACCGCGCTGCTCGGCCACGCCCGCACGGGTGCCGTCCTCGAGGCCGGCACGGTCGTCGTGGACGGTCACGACGTGCTCGGCATGCCCGCGGACGAGGTCCGGATGCTGCGCGGCGAGCACATCGCGTACATGCCGCAGGACCCGGCCTCGGCCCTCAACCCGAGCATCCGCATCGGGCGGCAGATCGTCGAGCTGCTCGAGCTGCGCGGCATCGACACCCGCGCAGGGCGTCTGGAGCGTGCCCGCGCCGGGCTGGCCGAGGTCGGCCTGCCCGACGACGACGCCTTCCTGGCCCGGTACCCGCACCAGCTCTCCGGCGGGCAGGTGCAGCGCGTCGCCCTGGCGATGGCGTTCCTCCCGCGGCCCCAGGTGCTCGTGCTGGACGAGCCGACGACCGGGCTCGACGTCACCACCCAGACCCTGGTGCTCGAGACGATGTCGCGGCTCTGCGAGACGCACGACGTCGCCGCCCTGTACGTCACGCACGACCTGGCCGTGATCGGCAACATCGCCGACCGGGTCGCCGTCGTGTACGCCGGCCAGATCGTGGAGCTCGGGCCACGGGAGCAGGTCTTCGCGCATCCGGCCCACCCGTACACGCGGGCGCTGCTGGACGCGATCCCGCACGTCGGGCAGGCCCGCGCCCTCAGCGGGATCCCAGGCCGTACGCCGCAGCCGGGCCGACGCCCGAGCGGCTGCCGGTTCCACGACCGATGCCGGTTCGCGACGGAAGCCTGTGCGACCACGGTGCCCGTGCCCGTCGACATCGGCGAGGGGCACCGGGCACGGTGCCTGCGCGCCGACGTCCTCGGCGCCTGGGACATCGACCTCGGCCGGGTGCCCGACGCCGTCACGGACGACGCCGCGCGCGACGTCGTGCTGTCCGTGACGGGGCTCGACGTGTCGTACGGACGCACGCAGGTGGTGCACGACGTCTCGTTCGACCTCGCCCGCGGCGAGTGCGTCGCGCTGGTCGGCGAGTCCGGCAGCGGCAAGACGACGATCTCCCGCAGCGTCGGCGGCCTGCACCGCCAGTGGTCCGGCCGGATCGAGCTGGACGGCCACGAGCTGGCCAGGTCCACGCGACGACGCAGCACCGAGGACCGCAAGCGCGTCCAGTACATCTTCCAGAACCCGTACCTGTCGCTGAACCCGCGGCAGACCGTCGGGCAGATCGTCCGGCGGCCGATGGAGCTGTTCGGGCTCGCCCGGGGCAAGCAGGCCACGGACCGCGCGGTCGAGCTGCTCGAGGCCGTCGCGCTCGGCCCGTCGGTGCTCGGTCTGCGCACCGACCGGCTCTCCGGGGGCGAGCGCCAGCGCGTGGCCATCGCCCGCGCCCTGGCTGCTCAGCCCGATGTGCTCGTGTGCGACGAGATCACCTCGGCGCTGGACGTCTCCGTGCAGGGCTCGATCGTCGAGCTGCTGGAACGGCTCCGCACGCAGCGCGGCATCGCCATGCTCTTCGTCACACACAACCTCGCGCTGGTCCGCTCCATCGCCACCCGGGTCGACATCCTCAGCGAGGGCCGGCTCGTGGAGTCGGGGCCCGTCGCCGAGGTCATGGAGCACCCGCAGCAGGACTACACGCGGACCCTGCTGGCCAACACGCCGCGCATCGACTGAGAGGCACGTTCCTTGACGCAGAGCACCAGCACCGACGGCGTCGCGGCGCTGCGGTTCATCGACCCGCACCTGTCCGGCGAAGGCTCCCCCGTGATGCCCCACGTGCGCGTCCCGGCGCCGCGGCCCAGCGCCCTGCCGGAGGCGCACCGCCACCTCGAGGTCGACGTGGCGGGGGCCGGGCACCTCGCCGACCTGGGGCGGTGGCGCGCCGAGACCTACGCGACCAGCCTGCTCGTGCTGGACCGCGGCGAGGTCGTGCACGAGTGGTACGCCGAGGGGCTCGGGCCGCGGACGAAGTTCCTCGGCGCGTCGATGACGAAGTCCCTGCTCGCCACGCTGGTGGGCCGCGCCGTCACCGAGGGAAGCCTGCGCCTCGCCGACCGGGTCACGGGCCACGTGCCCGAGCTCGCCGGGTCCGGCTACGCCGAGTGCACCGTCACCGACGTCATCACCATGACGACCGGGCTCGACTGGGTGGAGGATCACCGCGACCCCGACGGCGCGGCCGCCCGGCTGGTCGGCGCATTCCGCACCGGTGGCAGCACCCGGACCCTGCTCGCCGAGACGCGACCCAAGCACCGGCCGGGCACCCAGTGGGGGTACTGCACAGCGGACTCGCAGGTGCTCGACTGGGTCCGCGAGCGCGCCACCGGCGAGGCCTTCGCCGACGCCGTGGCACGCCTCTGGGCGGACCTCGGGTGCGCCGAGGACGCCGTCGTCGGCATCGACGGCGACGGTGCCGCCATGGCCGGCGGCGGCGTCGCCGCCACCGCGCGCGACTGGGCCCGGGTGGGCCTTCTCGCGCTCGACGGACGGGTGGGCGGCACCCCCGGCGGCACCCGCCTCCTCGCGGAGGACTGGGTCGCCGCCGACGGCGTCCCCCCGTACCCGTTCCTCGCTCCCGGGCGGCTGCCCAGCGCGTACACCACCCACGCGGGCTACTCCTGCCACTGGTGGCCGCTGGACACCGCCGGCCGGGTGCTCGTCGCCGACGGCAGCCACGGCCAGTTCACCCTCGTCGACCGCGACCGCGGCGTCGTCGTGGTCAAGACCTCCCTGTGGCCGTACGCCGACGCCTGGGAGGACCGGCACTACCGCGACCTCAGCTACCTGGGGCTCCAGGCGATCGCCGCCGCGGTGCCCGGCACGCGTCCCTGACCTCCGACCACCCACCACCGTCCGAACACCTCGTCCCCGAGGACCCCCGAGAGGACACCATGAACCGCAACGTCATCATCACCTGCGCGCTCACCGGCGCCGGCGACACCGTCGGCCGCTCCGAGCACGTGCCGGTCACCCCCGAGCAGATCGCCCAGGCGGGCATCGACGCCGCCCGCGCGGGCGCCGCCATCGTGCACATCCACGTGCGCGACCCGCGGACCGGCGCCCCCTCGCGCGAGACCGAGCTCTACCGCGAGGCGGTCGAGCTGATCCGCGCCAGCGACGTCGACGTCGTCATCAACACGACCGCCGGCATGGGCGGCGACCTGTACCTCGACCCCAAGGACCCGACCACCATCCTGCCCGGCACCGACCTGGTGAACGGCGTGGAGCGGCTCAAGCACGTCGAGACGGTGCGGCCGGACATCTGCACGCTCGACTGCGGCAGCCTCAACTTCGGCGACGGCAGCCTGGTCTACATCAGCACGCCCGACATCCTGCGCGACGGCGCCCGCCGCATCCAGGAGCTCGGCACCCGCGTCGAGATGGAGATCTTCGACACCGGCCACCTCGTGTTCGCCAAGAAGCTGGTCGCCGAGGGCCTCATCGACTCCCCCGCGATGTTCCAGCTGTGCATGGACGTCCCCTACGGCGCGCCCGCCGACCCGCGGCTGCTGGCGACGATGGTCGACCAGCTCCCCGAGGGCGCGGTGTGGTCCTCGTTCGCGCTGGGCCGCATGCAGCTGCCCTGGGTGGCGCAGTCGGTGCTGCTGGGCGGCCACGTGCGCGTGGGCCTCGAGGACAACCTGTACCTGAGCAAGGGGGTCAAGGCCACGAACGCGCAGCTCGTCACGCGGGCCCGGACCATCGTCGAGGCGATGGGCGCCGCGGTGGCCACCCCCGACGACGCCCGCGAGATCCTGCAGCTGGAGGGTGCCCGATGACCGCCCGCACCGCACCCCACGACGTCCGCACCGTCACCTGCGTCGGCGCCGGCGTCATCGGCGGCGGCTGGGCCGCCTACTTCCTCGCCCGCGGCTACCACGTCCGCGCCTGGGACCCGGCGCCCGACGCCGGGACCAGGCTGCGCCACCTGGTCGACGCGGCCTGGCCCGCGCTCACCGAGCTCGGCCTCGCGGACGGCGCCGACCGGACGAACCTCACCGTCTGCGCCACGCTGGCCGAGGCCGTCGAGGGCACCGACTTCGTGCAGGAGAGCGCGCCGGAGAACCTCGAGCTCAAGCGGACGCTGCTCGCCGACATCGACGCGGCCACCGCGGACCACGTGGTGATCTCGTCGTCGACGTCCGGCTACCCGATGACGGACATGCAGACGGACTGTGCCACTCCGGGCCGCACCGTCGTCGGGCACCCGTTCAACCCGCCGTACCTCATCCCGCTCGTCGAGGTCGTGGGCGGCGAGCAGACCGACGACGCCGCCGTCGCGTGGGCCTCGGAGTTCCTCACGACCGCCGGCAAGTCGGTGATCACCATGGACCGCGAGGTGCCGGGCTTCATCGCCAACCGCCTGCAGGAGGCGCTGTGGCGCGAGGCCCTGCACATGGTGGACGCCGGCGAGGCGACCGTCGAGCAGATCGACCGCTCCATCACGGACGGCCCCGGGCTCCGGTGGCCGTTCCAGGGGCCGATGCTCACCTTCCACCTGGCCGGCGGGCAGGGCGGCATGGCGCACATGCTCGACCACTTCGGGCCGTCGCTGCTCTCGCCGTGGACGCGGCTCGACGCCCCGGAGCTCACGCCCGAGCTGCGGGACGCCGTCGTCGACGGGTGCGAGGACGAGGCCGACGGCCGCACGGTGGACGACCTCATCGCCGAGCGCGACCGCCAGGTCGTCGCCCTGCTGCGCGCCACGGGACGCGCGTGACAACGCCCGCGGTGCTCCCGCCCTGGCGCGAGCCGGTCCGCGACGAGTGGATCGACTACAACGGCCACCTCAGCGAGGCCTACTACGTGCTCGTCCTCGGGCACGCCACCGATGCGCTGATGGACCACGTCGGCCTCGGACCCGACTACCGCGAGCGGCACGACGCGTCGCTCTACACGGTCGAGGCGCACCTGCGGTACCTGGACGAGGTGCCGGCCGGCGCCGACCTCGAGGTGCGGTCGAGCGTTGTCGGCGCCACGGGCAAGGCACTGCACCTCTGGCACGAGCTGTGGACCGGCGGCCGCCTGCGGGCGACCGAGGAGGTGCTCGGGCTGCACGTGGTCGGCGGCCGGTCGGCGCCGTTCCCACCCGAGGTCGTCGAACGGATCGACGCGGTGCGCACGCCACCCGGCCCGGACGTCGGCCGGGCCATCCGGATAGGTCGCTGACCGCCGGGGCCGGGTCACGGGGCCAGGTAGGACACGTCCCCGTTGGACGAGCGGATCGCCACGCTCCGGTCGACGTCGGGGTCGGTGGGCCCCTCGGTGGTCTGCTCCCCGTTCGACGTCTCGATCTGGAGTCGCACGGGTTCGCCGTCTCCGACGACCGTGACGTCGCCGTTGCTGCTCGTGGCGCGCACGTCCCCGCTCACCTCGGCGACGTCGACGCGGCCGGTGCTCGTGTCGGCGTCCACGCTGCCCCCGACGTCCGTGACGTCGATCGACCCGTTCGACGACCGGGCGTCGACGTCGCCGGCGGCCTGGTCGATGACGAGGTCACCGTTGCTGGTGCCGACGTCCAGGGCGCCCCCGATGTCGGTGGCCTCGACGTCGCCGTTGCGGGACCGCAGCTCGACGTCGCCCGCGACCCCGGCGGCCAGCACGTCGCCGTTCGACGTGCGGACCAGCACCGCGGTGTCCGCGGGAAGGGTGACCGCGAGCTCGCCGCTGCACCGGCCGGCGCTCCTCAGCCAGCCCGTGCACTCGTGCGTGAGGACGAGGCGGCCGGTGGACTCGTCGGCGCGGTACGTGGGGCTCGTCAGGCCGCTGTGCGCGATCCGGTCGACCTCGACGTCGCCGCTGCCGTCCGAGGCCCGCACCGTCACGTCGCCGTCGGCGACCAGCTCTACCGTGGCGGGGGCGGCGTAGCTCTCGTGCTTCGCAGCCGTCTCCGCCACCGCGCCGTCCACGAGGAACAACGCGACCCAGAGCCCAGCCAGGGTCGCGACCACGGCGCCGATGACGAGCAGTGCGCGGCCGACAGAGCTGCGGTGCGGCGGGGGCACCGCGGGCGCGGGGTTGGGTGCAGGCGCGGGCGTGGGGTTGGTCGTGGTCGTGGTCATGGTCGTGCTCCGTTCTCGTCGAGCCATCGCAGCACCGCGAGCACGCGGCGGTTGTCGTCGGCGTCGGGCGGAAGTCCCAGCTTGGTGAGGATGTTCGTGACGTGCTTCTCGACGGCGGGCATCCCCACGACGAGGCGTTCCGCGATCGCGGTGTTGGAGCGGCCCTCGGCCATGAGCCCGAGTACCTCGCGCTCGCGCCGGGTCAGGATGTCGAGGCCGGAGCGGCGGCTGCGCGCGATGACCTGCGTGACCACCTCGGGGTCCACGACGGTACCGCCGCCTGCCACCCGGTCGACCGCGTCGAGGAACGTGTCGACGTCGGCGATGTGGTCCTTGAGCACGTACCCTAGCCCGCGAGCGCCGGCGGCGAACAGCTCGGACGCGTACCGCTGCTCCACGTACTGCGAGAGCACGAGGACCGGCAGGTCGGGGTGCAGGCTGCGCAGGTGCAGGGCGGCGCGCAGCCCCTCGTCGGTGTGCGACGGCGGCATGCGCACGTCGGTGACGAGCAGGTCGGGCAGCACGGCCCCGGGGCGCGAGAGGGCCGCGACCAGCTCGTCGGCGGTGCGGTGGCCCGTCACCGTGTGGCCCTCCGCGGCCAGCAGCCGGGACAGCCCGTCCAGGAGGAGCACGGAGTCCTCCGCGATCACGACGCGCACGGCACCTCCACGGTGAGTCGGGTGCCCGCGCCGGGCGGGCTGGTGAGCTCGAAGCTGCCGTCGAGCGCGGCGACGCGCCCCCGCAGCCCGGCGAGGCCGCTGCCGAGTGCCGGTTCGGCCCCGCCGCGGCCGTCGTCCTCGACGACCACCCGCAGGCGGGTCCCGTCCTCCGTGACGTCGGCACGCACCCGGGCGGTCCGGGCGTCCGCGTGCTTGGCCGCGTTGGTCAGCGCCTCGGCGACGACGAAGTAGGCCGCGGCCTGCGCGGCCGAACCGGCCCGGGAGAGGTCGGAAGCCGTCTCGACCTGCACCGGGACGGGGCTGCGGGCCGCCAGGGCAGACAGGGCCGCGTCGAGCCCACGGTCGTCGAGGATGGCGGGGTGGATACCGCGCACGAGGTCGCGCAGCTCGGCGAGCGTCGCTTTCACCTCGCCGTGCGCGTACTCGATCGTTGCGGCGGTCGCCTCGGGGTCCTGCCCCGCGAGGCGGCGCGCGACGCCGAGCTCGACACCCAGGGCGACGAGACGTTGCTGGGCGCCGTCGTGCAGGTCGCGCTCGATGCGCCGCCGCTCGTCGGCAGCGGCGGCGACGGCCTGAGAGCGCGTCTCGGTGAGGGCGACGGCGCGCTCGCGCGCGGTCGCGGCGTCCTGCTCGGCGGCCCGGGCCTGCTCCCGGGCCAGGTCGGCCGCCGAGGGGCCGAGGCAGTTCTGCGCCATCCACACCACGAGGGCGGTGCCGGCCTGGGCGACGGCGGACGCGGCCCACAACAGCCCGGCGCCGACGAAGGCCCCGAAGAGCACCGCGAAGGGCCACGGGTTCCCGGTCAGGCCGGACATGTTCCCGACCGCGCCCCGGACCAGGAGCACGACGAGCGCGATCGCCCCCGCGGCCAGGCCGACGGCGGTCACCAGGAAGGCGACGGACACGAGCAGGGCGAGCAGGGCGTACGCCGCTGCGGCCCACGCGCGGTCGTCGCGCAGCGTCCACCGCAGGGCGGCCAAGGACCGAGGGAACGGGGCCGTGGGCGGCGACGGCGCAGGCACGACGACCCCGGTCTGGACGGCGAGGCGTTCGCGCTCGAGGGCGGCGAACCGCCGCGCCAGGGACAGGGTGAGCCCGAGGAGGACGAGGCCCAGCCCCACGGCGGCGACGAGGACCGTCGACACGGTGACCAGCACCCACACCACGACGCCCACGCTCGCCAACCACACCGTCCCGACGGCGAGCTGCGCGACGGCGCGGCCCGTGGCCGGGTCCACGGGCGCCCGCAGCAGGCCCGCTCCGGAGGTCAGGGCCGGTACGAGGCTCATGGTGGGCCCGCGGGCGTCCGTGCTGGTCATGGTGTCGAGACTAGGCTGCGACGTATCGGCCGGACAGTCTGCATCCCCACGTCGTCGCGGTAGGGAATACCCACCGGAGGCGGCCGGCGGTGCCGGCAGAGGGAGGACGACGTGCACGACGCCGTGGTGGTCGGCTCGGGTCCCAACGGCCTGGCGGCCGCCGTGACGCTGGCCCGGGCGGGGCTGTCGGTGACGGTGCTGGAGGCGAACGCGACCGTCGGCGGCGGCGCGCGGACGCTCGCCCCCGGCGACGACGGCGACCTGCTCGCCGGCCTGCCGGGCGCCGTCGTGCACGACCTGTGCTCCGCCGTCCACCCGATGGCCTGGGCATCGCCGTTCTTCCGGGCGTTCGACCTGCGCGCGCACGGCGTCGAGCTGCTCACCCCCGAGGTGTCCTACGCGCAGCCGCTGCCCGGCGGGCGCGCCGCCGTCGCCCACCGCGACCTCGAGCGTACGGCCGAGGGCCTGGGTCCTGACGGCGCCGCGTGGCGCTCGCTGCTCGGCCCGCTGGCGGAGCAGTGGGAGGCCGTCGTCGCCGTCGGGATGGGCGACCACCGCTCCGTGCCGCCGGGGGTGTTCGACGCGGCGGACCCCGTGCGGGCCACCGCGGGCGCCGCCCGGTTCGCGCTCGGCGTGCTCGAGCAGGGCACCCACGCCTGGGGCGGCAGGTTCTCGGGCGACGGCGGGGCGCTGCTCACCGGCGTCGCCGCCCACGCCATCACGGCGTTGCCGTCGCTGTCCGGGGCAGGCACGTCCCTGCTGCTCGGGGCCCTGGCACACGCCGCCCCCGACAGCAGGTCCGCCAGCGGGTTCGACGGCGGGTTCGACGGCGGGTGGCCGGTCCCCCGCGGCGGGTCGGGGGCGATCGTCGCCGCCCTACGGGCGGACCTCGAGGCCCACGGCGGCACGGTCGTCGCGGGACACCGGGTGCGCACTCCCGCGGACCTGCCCGCAGCCCGCGCCGTGCTGTTCGACACGACGCCCCGCACGCTGCTCGACGTCCTCGGGGCGTCGCTGCCGCCGTCCGTGCACCGCCGCCTCTCGCGGTTCCGCTACGGCAACGCGGCCGCAAAGGTCGACTTCGTGCTCTCGGGCCCGGTCCCGTGGAGCGCCCCGGAGGTCGCGCGGGCCGGCACGGTGCACGTGGGCGGCACCCGCGCCGAGATGGCCCGGGCCGAGGGCGAGGTGGCCGCCGGGCGGCACGCCGAGCGCCCCGTGTGCCTGGTCAGCGACCCGACCGTCGTGGACACGTCGCGCCGCGTCCCCGGCCCGGGCGGACAGGGCGAGCTGCGACCCCTGTGGGCGTACACGCACGTGCCGGCCGGCTCCGACGTCGACGTCACCGAGACCGTGACCGCGCAGATCGAGCGGTTCGCGCCGGGGTTCCGCGACGTCGTCGTCGCGTCGCGCGCCGTCCCCGCCGCCGCGATGGCGGAGCACAACCAGAACTACGTGGGCGGGGACATCTCCGCCGGCGCCGCCACGATGTGGCAGATCCTCGCGCGGCCCACCGCCGCGGCGGACCCGTACCGAGTCGGCGCCGGCGGCGTGTACCTGTGCTCCGCCTCCACCGCGCCCGGCCCGGGCGTGCACGGCATGGGCGGCTGGCACGCCGCCCGTCGCGCGCTGCGCCAGGTCTTCGGGGTCCGGGTGGCGCCGCTGTAGCCGCCCGTGGACGGCCCCGGTCAGACAGGCGCGGTGGCCCAGCGCGTCGTGCGCTCGCGCAGGTCGGTGATCCCGAGGCGGCCCATCGGCGACGCCGTGAGCAGCCGCCCGCGGGGGCCGAGCCCCGCCTCGTACCGGGCGGCGAGGCTCCGCTCCGCGTCCGCGTCACCGGCGTCCGCCGCCACCAGCAGGGCGGCGAGGACGTCCGTCAGCGCGTCCCAGGTCTCCGGGTCGAGCGGCACCAGGGGGACGCTCCCGGGCTGCGCGGAGGCCAGGAGCTCCGGGACCCCGGGAAGGTCGGGGACGGCGCCCCAGACGTCCCACAGCAGCACCTCGTCGCGCATCCGGTGCGCCAGCTCGAGCATGACGTAGCCGCGCACCAAGTCCTTGCCGACCAGGTGCGGCAGGCTCGGGTCGACGCCGTAGGACGCCGGGTCCACGTCGCCGGCCCGGATCGCCCGCCACACCTCGGCGGCCGTGGGGAACGGCGACGCCGGCCCGGTGGGCATGTCGCGCACGTCGAACTCCCACGACCCGTCGGGGGTCAGCTCCGGGTCCCAGCGCACCCACCGGCCGTCGCCGTCGTCCTCCCCTTCGGACCAGTGCTCGACCACGACGTGGTCGCCGAAGAACGGCGGCCCGAAGTACCCGGCGAACCCGATCCGCGACCGTGCCGGGACGCCGTGCTCGCGCAGCACCCCGAGGGCGAACAGGGTGTGGTCGCGGCAGCAGCCGGCGACCTGCCGGGGCAGCTCCCGCGGTGCGTCGAGCGGCCCGGGCTGCCGGGCGGCGGCGGCGTCCAGCACCGAGGACAGCCAGCGGCGGTCGACGTCCGCGGACTGCTCGTCGGTGAGCGGGTTGCCCGACCGGTAGTGCACGATCGTGGCGCACGCCGCGGCGCCGGCGCTCGCGGCGTCCGGGGCGACGGCCCTCAGCAGGTCGGCGTGCGCCCCGGGGTCGGAGTAGGCGCTGTGCCGGGCGTAGTCGGCGAGCGTCGGCACCGTCGGGCCCCGACCGGTGATCGGTGACTCCGTCGTGGTGGGCGTGTCCATCCCTGTCAGACCTCCATCGGCGTTCCGCGTCATCACCCTCAGCGGCGAGACTCGAAGAAGTCTCGCAGGATTTCGCCGCATTCGTCCTCGCGCACACCCCCGACCACCTCGACAGCGTGGTTCGCCCGCTGGTCGCGCACGAGGTCCCAGACCGAGCCGGTCGCTCCCGCCTTGGGGTCCCAGGCGCCGAGGACGAGCCGCCGTACCCGCGCCGCGACGAGCGCCCCCGCGCACATCGCGCACGGCTCCAGCGTGACGACGAGCGTGCAGCCCTCGAGCCGCCACTCGCCGCGGGTCAGCGCGGCCTGCCGTAGCGCGAGGATCTCGGCGTGCGCCGTCGGGTCGCCGGTCTCCTCGCGGCGGTTGCGACCCGTCCCGACGAGCCGGCCGTCGGCGTCGACGACGAGCGCCCCGACGGGCACGTCGTCGCTGGCCAGCGCGTGCGACGCCTCGTGCAGCGCCATCCCCATCAACGCGTCCCACACCTGCCGCCGCCCGCTGACCGTGGCCGGCGGAAACTCGCCGTCGGCCCAGGGCAGCGCGAGGCCGGACCGAACAGGCTCAGGCGCTCCGCCGTCCGACGTCATCCCGCCAGGCTAGCCGCCAACCCCACCCGAGTTGTCAGGTCGACGTGCACGTTTCCCTGCTCCTGGCCCTGACAACTCCCGGGCTCGCCGAGCTGTCAGGGCCAGGACCATGTATTCGTCGCCGTCGCCCTGACAACTCCCGGGTACGGTGTGCCCATGCGCCTGCACGTCGCCGACCACCCGCTGGTGGACCACAAGCTCACCGTCCTCCGCGACGAGAAGACCCCGTCGGCGACGTTCCGCCTCCTCGTCGACGAGCTCGTCACCCTGCTCGCCTACGAGGCGACGCGGCACGTGCGGACCGAGCCCAAGGAGATCCGCACCCCGGTCACCACGACCACGGGGGTGCGCCTGAGCGATCCCAGCCCCATCGTCATCCCCATCCTGCGCGCCGGGCTGGGGATGCTCGAGGGCATGACGCGCATGATCCCGACGGCGGAGGTCGGCTTCCTCGGCCTGCAGCGCGACGAGACCACCTACGAGGCCGTCACCTACGCCAACCGGCTGCCCGACGACCTCACCGACCGGCAGGTGTTCCTGCTCGACCCGATGCTCGCCACGGGCGGCACGCTGGTCGCGGCCATCGACTACGTGCTCGAGCGCGGCGCGCGCGACGTCACCGCCGTCTGCCTGCTGGCCACCCCGGAGGGGCTGAAGGTGCTCGAGAACGCGATCGGCTCGCGCGTGGACGTGCAGATCGTCGTGGCCGCGGTCGACGAGCGCCTCGACGACCAGAAGTACATCGTCCCGGGCCTCGGCGACGCCGGCGACCGGCTGTACGGCATCGTCTGACCTGCACGGCTGCCGGACCCGCGGCGGCCGGGCACCTGCCGGTTGACCGCTACTCGCAGGCGCCGATCCGCTCCCAGCCCCGGTGCCGACCGTCGTGACCGAACCAGCGCCCGTGGCCCTGGGCCGTCGCCACACCCTGCCCCTGGGCGACGCCGTGCCCGTTGCCGCCGGAGCCGCCGCCCCGCCCCTGTGCGCCGACGTACCGGTAGTTCGACCCCCGCCACGACCCGACCTCGCCCGCCTCGTGGTCGTCCCACCAGCGCAGGGGTGAGGCGCACCAGCCCGTGGTCCCGGTGAAGGGTTCGACGGAGAGCGCGGTGGACCAGTCGCCCGCGCTCACGGTGAAGGTCGCGCCGGAGCGCCCGGCCACGGTGCCGCCGTCCACGCTCGCGGTCTGCCGCGCCCCGACGGTCGTCTCCTGCATGACGCCGTTCGTGCCCGTCACCCGGAAGTCGACGGGGACGGACGACCCGCTGTTGTCCAGCGTCACCATCGCGGTGCGCGTCGACGTGGACCGCCACCGATGCTTGTCGAGCTGTACGTCGCCCAGGTCCAGGCGGGCCTGCGGGGCGACGACCACGCAGGACACGGCGTCGTAGGTGACCGTGTGCTCGACGGCGGGCCGGCGGTCCTCGATCGTCCGCGTGAGCCGCACCGTCACGGAACCGCCGTCGGTCTCGAGCCCGCCCGTCCGGGCCACGAGCGTGGTGCTCGAGCCGGGCTGGACGACGGACCCGTCGCCGCCCGCGAGCCCCGCCTCCCACGCCACGTTCCCGCGGTTGCGCACCTCCACGTCCACCTGGGCGCGGTCGTCGACGCACCGGGCCGCGGTGGTCACGTCGACGGTCGCGTCGGGCCAGGAGACGGTGGCGCAGCCGTCGAACGCCGGCACGTCGACGATGGCGAGCTCGCGGCCGTCCGCGGTCAGCGTGACGCCGCGCGTGCCCCATGCGACGGGCACCTCGAGCGTCCCGGACTTCCCGGCCTCGACCGTGGCCGCGCGCCCGCCGCCGACCCCGCCGGCGACGGCGAACCGTACTGCGTGCGTCGAGGCGGTGTTGTCGAGGGGGATCGTGACCGTGCGCCGCGACGTCTCCGTGTCGGCGTCGTACGCGCACTCGCCCGCCGAGAGCTGCGCCGGCCCGCCCACGGCCGGGGCGAGGACGGCGGACGCGTACCGGGCGGTGGGCGCCACCGCGGGCACCACGCCCTGCTGGGGCTGGTCACCGTCCGCATCCGCCACCCACCGGTACAGCTCGAACTCCGCGGCGGCGGCGCCCAGCGTCGTCCGGTCGGTCGGGACGACGAAGGTCGCGGACTCGCCCGGGGCCACCCGCTTCTGGTCGGCACTGCCGCCGGCGGCGGTCATACCCACCCGCATCGCCTCGTCGCTGGTGTTGGTGAGGGTGCCCCGCACCTGCAGGCGGCCGTCCGCGTTCACGGTCTCGGCCCCGGTGCTCGTGTCCCACCGCGGGTCGTAGCACTCGGCCGACGAGTGCGGGCCGGCGGCGACGGAGGTGCGGTAGGTCTCGCCGCCGAGCGTCGTGGACAGCGTCCAGCTGGCGCCGCCCGCCGGCACGCGGAGCCCGTCCGGCACCCGCACGGTGACCGACTCCCCCGGCGCCACCTGCCGCCCGGCCGTGCCGGAGCTGCCCGCGGCGTCCAGCCGCACCCCGAGGCTCTGGTCGGTCTGGTTGACGTACGTGGCGTCCACGACGGCGGACGCCGTGGTCACCCCGCCGACCGCGGCGCAGCGCGCCTGGACCGACCGGACGCCCCCGGTGGCTCCCGCCCACGGCTGCGCCACGTCGACGGCGGTGCGGCCGGGCAGCGCGTGCGAGGAGCCGGGCAGCTGCGGCGCGGCGGTGACGGTCGTGGTTCCCGGCGCGAAGGTGCCGTCGGCGACGACGCGCACCCGGACCGAGCGCTGCTCGCCCGGGCCGAGCGGTGCGGCATCCGCGCCCGAGGCGCACGACCAGGAGGTGCCGTGCGCCGCACCGGCCGCGGACGTGCTGCCCGTGGTGGTCAGGACGGCGTCCGTGGCCGTGGTCGCCTCCCCGGTGGAGGACGTCCCGCCGTGGGAGGTGGTGGTGCCGCCGGTCGCCGGCGAGCACGTCAGGTCGCCGTCGGAAGTGACCGGCCGCAGCCCGTCCGGGACGGTCACGAGCACCGACCAGCCGGCAGACGCGGGCTGGTCGCCGGTGTTGCGGACCGCCAGCGGCACCCACGCGGCGCCCGGGTTGGAGAGCACGACGGCGTCCCCGGTGGACGCGGTGAGCTCGGCGCCGTACGGCAGGACGGTCGTGGGCGGCAGGTCGACGGTCTCCGCCGCCAGGTTGTCGGCCCACACGGACGCGCCGATCGGGTAGCTGCCACCCGACCCGGCCCGCACGGGGACCGACCCGGTGCGCGACGCCCCCGGCTCGATCGTGCCGAGCGCGCACCGTGCCAGCCGTCCGTCGCCGTCGGCGGGGGTACAGGCGAGCGCGTCCGCGGCGAAGGCGGTTCCCGCGGCCGCGCCGAGGGGGGCGTCGGGGAGCGCGAGATCGACCCCGTCGGGCATGGCGACCTCGACCACGGCCCCGTCGGCCGTCGCGCCCCCGGTGTTGGTCACCGTCAGCACGAGGGACTGCACGATGCGCGGCTCGAGCGGTCCCGTCGCGGAGGCGACGGTGAGGTCGGCGAGCGGCGGGAACGGGCTGACGGCCAGCAGGTTGGCCGGGCTCGAGGGGTCGGCGGTCGGGGTGTCCACGGCGTCCTCGCCGGGCTCGACCTCCGCCTCGACGGGCGGCTCCCACGGCGCCGCCCACGGCTGGCCCGGGATGGTGACGGCTGCCGGCGGTGCGGCCGCTGGGTCCTGCGCCGTGCTGAGCGCGTTGAGCACGGTGACCACACCGACGGTCGCGACGGCGACCGCACCCGCCGCCGCGGCCACTCCGGCTGTCGTCCCCATGAACGCCCCGGCCCCGGCCGCGGCCGCGGTGCCGGCGGTGGCCGCCGACCCGGTCGCCACGCCCGCCGTTGCCGTGCCTGCCAGCGACGCCGCGCCGGTCGCCGTGGTCGTCCCTGCCGAGGCCGCGGTGGTCGTGGTCGTGGTTGCCGTCGTGCAGATCGAGGCCGTGGCACCGCCCGTCGCGCTGCCGGCCGAGCCGCCCGTCACCGTGCCGACGGTCACGGCGCTCCCGGTGGCGACGCCGCTGCCGCCGAGGGCCCCGACGATCGAGCCGCCGATCGGCAGGGCACCCACCACGGCCATGCCCGCGAGCCCGACGATCAGCGGCGCCACCACGGCGCGCATCCCGTGCGCGATGTCGCCGAGCTCGAGCACCAGGGACCGGCACTCGCCGCAGTCGCCGAGGTGCGCGTCGACCTTCGTGACCTCGCGCCGGGCGAGGCCGCCCCGCACGTACCCGCCGAGCAGGGGGTTGACCGCGCGGCAGCCGTCGGTCGGCGCGTACGTCAGGTGCTCCTGGAGGTACCCGACCCGCAGGCCCTCCCGGGCGCGGTACGCGAGGGCAGACACGCCGTTGGGCGTGAGCCCGAGGATCGGCGCGACCTCCGCCGGGGCCCGGCCCTCGATCTCCGTGTACCAGAGCACGGCCTGCCATCGCTCCGGGAGCCCCTCGTAGGCGTTCTTCACCACGGAGTGCTCGAAGCCCTCGAAGGTGGCGACGTCGGTGGAGTCCACAAGGCCGAGCGCGGCCTCGAACGTGCCGTCGTCGTCGGTGGGGCGCGTGCGGCGCACCCCGCGGGCGAGGTCGGCGGCCAGGTGCCGGACGACGGTCAGCAGGTATGCCCGGAACGTCGCGTCGGGCCCGCCGCCGTGCTGCAGCACGTCCAGCACGCGGTGGAACGCCTCGGACACGACGTCGTCGGCGTCGGCCGACGAGCGCACGTACTGCCGGGCCACCGCGCGGGCTGCCGGGACGTGCCGCACGTAGAGCGCGCCGTACGCCTCGAGGTCTCCGCCGCGCACGTCGAGGATCAGCTCGGCATCGCTCCGCGCCGAGTCGTCAGACCCTACGTAGACGTCCGTCATGGCCGTTCCTCGCTCCGAGAACCCTGCGCGACCCGCGCCACGCAGACCTCCGTACTTTACGCGCCCGGAGCATCCTCCGGGAGGGTGAAGTTCAGGCCAGAAGCCGCGGGATTCCGTGCCTCGAGCACCATATGAAAATGGGCGGGGGAAGTTCCTTGAGAAAGTGCCCCACAACTGCGTCATGATGAGCCGCTATGGAAGTCCCTTCATCATGAACCGGTCAGCGAGCGGGCCCACGGACGCGCCGGAGCAAAGCTCCGACGTCCGCGACCGTTGGCGTGCGACGAGCCTGGCCGAGGTGTGGCTGCGCCCGAACGACTGGTACCACCCGGCGGTCGACGCCCTCGCCGAGACGTTCGACGACGGCACGTCGCCGCACGCCGCCGCCCACCGGCTCGGAGCCGCCCGCGGGGGCGCGGGCGTGGGCTTGGGCGAGACCCTGGACGACGTCGAGTGCCTGTACCGCTCGGTGCGTCGCGAGCCCGACCCGGAGGCGGTCCGCGCGGTGGCAGTGGGCTGGGTGCGCGGCCGGGACGCCGAGCCGGCGCTGGGCGGGGTGCGCGACCCCGCCACCGGGCTGCCGACGCGCGACTACCTGGGTGAGCGGCTGCGGGAGACGTACGGGGCGCCGGGCACGGACGACGTCCTGAGCATGTTCGGCCTCGTGGTCGTCGACGTGGCCGTCGACGGGCTCGCCCCCTGGGATCGCGCGGCCCGGTCGGCGACGGTGGGCCGCGCCCTGGAGCAGGTGTTCGGGGACGGGCACCCGATGGCGGCGCTGACCGACGGCGTCTTCGCCGTGCTGGTACGCCGCGACTCCGGGGTCCCCGACCTGGCGAAGGCCGTCCAGAGCGTCGTGGAGCGCAACGCCATGCTGATGGGACTCGGGGACACGCTGCGACGCCCCACCCGGGTGTGGATGGAGTCCCTGCCGACGTCGCACGCCGCCGCGGTCGAGCTGCTCGCACAGCTGGCACGCTGATCGCTGGTTGAGCCTGTCGAAACCTCGACGATCAGCCGACGACCGTCAGTGCTGGGCGTAGGTGAGGCAGTCGGCGTGGCTCTCGTCGTCGGGCCCGGCGCCGACGCGGATCGCCCCCGCCCCGCACTCGAGCTCCTGGTTGTGGACGCAGTCCCCACGCTGGCACGCACCCACGTGGGCGATGACCTTCTCGAGGCCGCCCTTGGTGCTGAGCGGGATGAACGTGGCGCACGACGCGTCGCCGTGGTGCCCGGCGATGGTCACCGCCCCGGCGTGACAGCCGTGCTCGTGGTTGTATCCGCAGCGCTCGACGGTGCACTCGGTCACCTCGGGCATCTCCATCAGCGTGCTCATCGCATGCTCCTCGCCGCTCGACACCGGCTCTCGCCGCCTTCGGCCAGGGTATGACTCGTGCGCGGAATTGCACAGCGAATGCGATATCGAATTTACTGAGGAGAGCCTTACCGAACGCAATTCCAATTAACGAAGAATGGCGTTGCGAAAATACTCTCAGCCGCGACGGGGCCCCGGGCGCCACAGCACCATCGCGCCGTCGGCCGCCTCGAGCTCCGACCGCTCGGCCCGGCGAACGCGCTGGCCACGGCGCACGACGACGACGTCGCCGCCCGTGGACCCGGCGGCGAAGACCCTGCCGCCCGGATGCGTCGCGAGCGCCGCGAGGCGCCTCTCGAGCTGCGTCACGTGCTCCTGGAGGTCGAGGATGCGCCGGATACCGGCGAGGTTGATGCCCTCCACCTGGGCGAGCCGTTGGATCTCCAGCAGGCGCGTCACGTCGCGCTGGGAGTAGCGCCGACCGCGGCCCGTGGCGCGCCGGGGCGTCACCAGGCCGAGGCGGTCGTACTGCCGCAGGGTCTGCGGATGCATCCCCGCGAGCCCGGCCGCCTGCGACACGGTCAGCACCGGGGCGTCGACGTCCACGATGATTTCCTCCCTCGACCAGCGCTATTGCGCGGCGCGCTGCGCCAGGCCCGCCCGCACGTCCTCGTGGTCGCTCTCGGCGGCGAACGCCTCGAGCGCCTCCTTCGCCTTCTTGCCGAGCTTCTGCGGCACGGTGACCTGCACGGTCACCAGCAGGTCGCCCTGGGTCTTCGGCGTCGGGACGCCACGACCCTTGACGCGCAGCACTCGGCCCGACGGCGTGCCCGCAGGCACCTTGAGCCGCACGGTCTGCCCGTCGAGCGTGGGCACCTCGATCGTGGTTCCGAGCGCCGCCTCGGCGAACGTGACCGGCACGGTCATGCGCAGGTTGGACCCGTCCAGCGTGAACACGGGGTGCGGGGACACGTGCACCGTGACCACGAGGTCTCCGGGGTCGCCGCCTCCCGGGCCCGGGCGCCCCTTGCCGCGGATGCGGAGCTTGCGCCCGTCGTTGACGCCGGCCGGGATCTTGGTCTTGACCTTGCGGCCGTCCACCGTGAACTCCACCGTGGCGCCCTGCACAGCCGTGCGGAACGGCAGCGTGGTCTCCGCTGCGACGTCCGCGCCCTTCTGCGGCGTGGTGAAGCCGGCGCGCCGGCTGGTGCGGAACCCGCCGCCGCCCTGGCCGCCGAGCATCGAGCTCAGGATGTCCTCGAACCCGCTGTCGGCGCCGCCCTGAGGGTACTGCGAGTACCGGACGTTCGGGCCGCCGGCGCCGGCGCCGCCGCCGCCGCCGAACATGTTGCCGAAGACGTCCTCGAACCCGTTGCCGCCGCCACCGCCGGGGCTTGCCGCGAACCGCGCGCCGCCGCCGGCCATCGCCCGTACGGCGTCGTACTGCTGGCGCTGCTCGGTGTCGGAGAGTACCGCGTACGCCTCGCCGATCTCCTTGAACTTGGTCTCGGCCGCGTCGTCCCCCGGGTTCTGGTCCGGGTGGTACTTGCGGGCCAGCTTGCGGTACGCCTTCTTGATCGCCGCGTCGTCCGCGTCCTTGGGGACGCCGAGGGCGGAGTAGAAGTCCTTCTCGATCCAGTCCTGACCTGTCACGACGCCTCCTTCCGGGTCATGCTCGTGATCTCATCATCCTCGTCGTGCGAGTGCTGGTTGAGCCGGAGCCCCGCTGGTTGAGCCTGTCGAACCCGGGTTTCGACAAGCTCAACCAGCGGGTTTCGACAAGCTCAACCAGCCGGTTTCGACAAGCTCAACCAGCCGGTTTCGACAAGCTCAACCAGCGGGTTTCGACAGGCTCAACCGGCGACGGGTGTGCTACTCCGGCCCGACGACGCCGACGCGGGCGGCGCGGACCACCTTGTCGCCGATGCGGTAGCCGGGCTCGACCACCAGGCTGACCGTGGCGGTCGTCGCCTCCGCGTCGACGTTGTGCATGAGCGCCTCGTGCACGGTGGGGTCGAACTCCTCCCCGACCGTGCCGAACCGTTCGACTCCGAACTTCGCCAGCGACGCGTCCAGCTTCTCCGCGATGGCCGCCATGGGCCCGCTCAGCTCGGCGTGCTGCCTGGCGCGCTCGATGTCGTCCAGCACGGGCAGCAGCGCAGCGAGCACGTCCTGCGTGCCCTGCGTGCGTGCCGCTTCCTGGTCGCGCAGCGAGCGGTTGCGGTAGTTCGTGAACGACGCCCGCTCGCGCTGCAGCGCGTCCAGGCGCTCGGCCGCCTGGGCCTTGGCCGCCAGGACCGCGGCACTCTCGGCCCCGTCGCCCGCGGGCTCGAAGTCGAGCGTGGCGAGCGGGTCGTCGCCCTCGGAGGGCTGGGCGGGGCCGGCCGGGCCGGCAGCGCGGGCGTCACCCGACTGCGGGTCGACCTTGCGCTTGTCGGTGAACTGGAATGGGGTCTCCCCCGAGCCCTCGGAGTTCTCCGGGGGCTCGGGGACCGACCGCTGGCTCTCGTCCGTCACTTGCGCTCGTCCTCGTCGTCCACGATCTCGGCGTCGACGACGTCCTCGTCCGGCGCGGAGGTCGCGCCGGCCGCGGAGGCGGCGTCGTCGGCAGCGGCCCCGGTGTTACCCGCGGCCTGCTCCTGCTCCGCCGTGGCGTAGAGCGCCTGGCCGATCTTCTGCGACGACACGCCGAGCTTCTCGTACGCGGCCTTCACGGCACCGGCGTCCTCGCCCTCGAGCGCGGACTTCACCTCGGCGACGTCGGCCTCGACCTCGGTCACGACCTCGGCGGGGAGCTTGTCGCGGTTGTCCGCGATCTGCTTCTCCATCGAGTACGCGAACGACTCCGCCTGGTTGCGGGTCTCCGCCTCCTCGCGACGCTGCTTGTCCTCGGCCGCGTGCTCCTCGGCGTCCTTCACCATGCGGTCGATGTCCTCCTTGGGGAGGGCCGACCCGCCGGTGATCTTCATCGACTGCTCGGTGCCCGTGCCGCGGTCCTTGGCGGACACGTGCACGATGCCGTTCGCGTCGATGTCGAAGGTGACCTCGATCTGCGGCACGCCGCGCGGCGCCGGGGCGATGCCCGTGAGCTCGAACGTGCCCAGCGGCTTGTTGTCGCGGGTGAACTCGCGCTCGCCCTGGAAGACCTGGATCGCCACGGACGGCTGGTTGTCCTCCGCCGTGGAGAAGATCTCGCTGCGCTTGGTCGGGATGGCCGTGTTGCGCTCGATGAGCTTGGTCATCACGCCACCCTTGGTCTCGATGCCGAGGGACAGCGGGGTGACGTCGATGAGCAGGATGTCCTTGCGCTCACCGCCGATGACGCCGGCCTGCAGGGCGGCGCCGACGGCGACGACCTCGTCCGGGTTGACGCCCTTGTTGGGCTCCTTGCCCCCGGTGAGCTCCTTGACGACCTCGGACACGGCGGGCATGCGGGTGGAACCACCCACGAGCACGATGTGGTCGATGTCGGAGACAGAGATGCCGGCGTCGCGGATGACGGCGTGGAACGGCGCCTTCGTGCGGTCGATGAGGTCCTGCGTCATCTGCTGGAACTGGGCCCGCGTGAGCTTCTCGTCCAGGTGGATGGGGCCGTTCTCGCTCATCGAGAGGTACTGCATCGAGATGGTGGTGCTCGTCGCGGACGAGAGCTCCTTCTTGGCCTGCTCGGCCGCCTCGCGCAGGCGCTGCAGGGCGATCTTGTCCTTGGACAGGTCGACGCCCGAGCTGTTCTTCACCTGCTTGATGAGGTGCTCCACGATGCGCTGGTCCCAGTCGTCGCCGCCGAGGCGGTTGTCGCCGGAGGTTGCGCGGACCTGGATGGTGGAGAAGTCGTCCTCGTCCTTGCCGACCTCGAGGAGCGAGACGTCGAACGTGCCGCCGCCCAGGTCGAAGACCAGGATGAGCTCGTCCTCCTTGCCCCTCTCCAGGCCGTACGCCAGCGCGGCCGCGGTGGGCTCGTTGACGATGCGGGTGACGTTGAGGCCGGCGATCTGCCCGGCGTCCTTGGTGGCCTGGCGCTCGGCGTCGTTGAAGTACGCCGGGACGGTGATGACCGCGTCGGTGACGGGCTCGCCCAGGTACTCCTCGGCATCCCGCTTCAGCTTGCCGAGCACGCGCGCGGAGATCTCCTGCGCGGTGTACTTCTTGTCGTCGATCTCCACCGACCAGTCGGTGCCCATGTGGCGCTTGACCGAGCTGATCGTGCGGTCGACGTTGGTGACCGCCTGGCGCTTGGCCACTTCACCGACGAGAACCTCGCCGGTCTTGGAGAACGCGACGACGGACGGCGTCGTGCGCGACCCCTCTGCGTTCGCGATGACGGTGGGCTCTCCGCCCTCCAGGACGGCGACCACCGAGTTGGTGGTGCCGAGGTCGATTCCGACTGCTCGAGCCATGTGCTGCCTCCATGCGTGAGTCCGGGTGCCAGGTGAGCGCCCGAGGTTGAGTCGTCTGCACTCAACGTAAATCGCGGCGCCGCGGCTCGCAAACCACGGGGGCGAAAGTTGAGTCTGCATGGCTCAACCTTGGCGGTGGCACCGATATTCCTCCTGGGCAGGCGGACTGTTCGCCCTGAGCGAACTGCAGGTTTCACCTCAGAGGTCGCTCTAAGAGGTCGCGAGTTTCCATCACGCCGTCGTGGTCACCGCGAGAACCTCCACGAACGCTGCGTCGCCCTTGGCCGGGTCACCCGACGGAGGCGAACGCCTCGAGCTCGCGCACGAAGGATCGTGGCCGTGTCATGGGCAAGTAGTGGCCGCCGCGGGGGGGGGACGACACGGCTTCCGCGTGACGCAGGGCGGCGATGGCGTCAGGGATCAGCAAGCGTGACAGCGCCCCGGAGCGCAGTCGGAGGCGAACTGCTCACCGAGCTAGCTCACACCAGTTCGACGCTGTCGGCCTGCGGTCCCCGGTCGCTCTGACGCACCTTGAAGCGGACCCGGTCGCCCTCCTCCAGGACCTCGGTGCCCCGCACGACCGACACGTGCACGAACAGGTCCACGCCCCCGGCATCGGGCGTGATGAAGCCGAAACCGCGCTCCGCGTCGTAGCGCGCGACGGTGCCCTCACCTCCGCGCACAGGCCCGCCGGACGCCGCGGGGCGGCTCGACCGACCATGGTCCCGGTCACGCCCCGTGGCCGCGCGCGCACTCCCGGAGCCGCGTACGAGCTGCACGTTGCGGGCATTCGGCCCCTTGTCGCCGTCGACGACGCCATACGTCACGCGCGCACCCTCGGAGAGCTCGGTCAACCCCGAGCCGAGCGCACTGACGTGGACGAAGACGTCGTCGCCACCGGAGTCTGGAGCGACGAACCCGAAGCCCTTGGTGTCGTCGTACCAGGACACCGTGCCGTCCGCGCCGTCGGCTGCCGGTGGTGCAGCCTCCGCCCCCAGCGGTAGCAGGTGGTCCGCCTGCGGCCCCTTCTCCCCGTCGACGACGAGGAACGCCGCCCGCTGCCCCTCCGAGATCACGCCGCCCCCGACGATGGCCGAGCTGTGCACGAAGACTTCGCCGCGCCCGTCGTCGGGCGTGACGAAGCCGTATCCCTTGGCCGGCTCGTACCAGGCGACGGTGCCGAGCACGCCCACGGGCGCGTCGGCGGCCCGGTCGCCCGTGACCCGGACGCGGCGCGCCTGCGGGCCACGGTCACCCTCGCCCACCTCGAACTCGACGACCTGCCCCTCGCGGAGCAGCCTCGGTCCGTCGTCGCCGACGATCTCGGACGCATGCACGAACAGGTCCTCGGCCTCGTTCCCGAGGTCGATGAAGCCGAACCCTCGGTCGGCGTCGAACCATCGGACAGTTCCCTGAGGCACCTGGTACTCCTAGTCTTGGCAAACATTGCTGTCATCCAGTGTCCCCGACAGAACAGCAGACGGAGGTCCAGCCGCTTCCGGCGTAGCCCGTGCACGCCCTGCCGCCATCGCACGTCAGAAAGGTGGCGGCCCGGGCTCGGGCGCCGATGGCGCGGGGCGGGGTCGCGGCGCCACCTCGGGACCTCCCGGGTCGGGCGGTCCGCTCTCCGGGGGTCTGCGACGGGTGCGTCCTGTGGGCGAGGTCCAGGTCAGGACGCCGTCGGCGGCACGGGCGACGCGCCAGCCCGTCTGATGTTTCAGCACGTGATGGTGGCGGCACAGGTGGGAGAGGTTGTCCGCGACGGTGGCCCCGCCGTCGGCCCAGGCCAGCAGGTGATCGATGTCGCAACCGGACGCGGCGCGGGTGCAGCCCGGGAACGTGCACGTGACGTCGCGGGACTGCAGCAGGGCCCGCAACGCGGCGGGCACGGCGTACGTGCCGGGGTCGGCGGTCAGGACCGTCCCGTCTGCCGGGTCGACCAGGAACCGTCGTAGTGACGGCGCGTTCGCCGTCAGGTGGGCCGCGGTCTCCGCGTCGACCGGGACCTGTCCGTCGAGCTCTGCGACGTCGGTGCCACGCAGCAGCGTCAGCACCGGCACCGTGATCCGCACCGTCGGGGAGATCCGGCTCGTCAGGCCGGCCAGGTCCGGCACGGCGTCGGGGCGCCCAGCGCCGTCACCAGCGCCGGGACCCCCGGCCCCGGCGCGCACCTCGCCGATGCGACCACCGTCGGCGCCGGGACCCGTCAGCAGGAGGCCTGCCAGCGCGTCCGCGCGCAGCTGCCCGACCCCGCGGGGATCACCGCCGTCACGGGCGGTCCGCGCAGCGCGGGTGAGCCGGTCGTGGATCGCGTGTGCTTGGACGGCGGGCAGCTGTGCGGTCAGCCAGGCCATGCCGTCGGCGCCCGGGTCGACATAGACCGCCCGCTTCTCGAGCGCAGCGCGGTGCCGCACCGTCAGCGGCACCGGGTGCACCCGATCCCGCGCACGACGCAGGTGGCGGCGGAACTGCGGCACAGTGAGCTGCCCGGCGGCGGGGAGCACAGTGCCCTCGACCTGGCGCCGGGCCACGGCGTCCGGCAAGTCTGCGAGCGTGTCGGCGAGGGCGCGCGCGTGCGCCGCGGAGATCCGCCCCCGGCACAGCTGCAGCAGCGCAGACCCGGTGCCGACGTCGCCCACACCGCTCGTGCCGTCGGCATCCATGCCGCCGGCATCCAGGGCCGCGCTTGTCAGTGTGCGGGCCGTGTCGACCAGGTGCGACGTCTGCTGCTCGGGCCACCGCAGAGCCACCGCGAGGTCCGCCACGAACGCCCGCGCCGCGAGCTCGTGCCGCCGCACCGCTGACGCCCGGCGCAGCTCCGGGTCGTTCTCGTCGAGCAGGGCGCGCTCGCACCCGACGGCAGCCCTGCGCGCCCGCTCGACCGCGAGCAGCTTGGCGCCCTCCAGCGCGTCGATCCGCGCCTGGATCGTCACGGCCTCGTCGATCGCCGCCGAGATGTCGTGCACTGACGGTCGCGGCCCCGGGTTCACCCGGCGCAGCACGTCTACCGCACCCGCGACGTCGGCCGGCGCGTCCACGCCCGAGCGAGCCGGGGCGACGACCGAGCCGCGCGACCACATCTTCGGGGCACCGTCACCCCCGCTCGCATGTTCGAACATACGTTCGATCCTATCGGTCGCCGCACCTCGGCCACAAGGCCTCACAGGGCCTGTGGACGACCGCCTCGACCTCTCGCCGGCAGTCCTCCCGCGCGGCGGTCAGGCTTGGTCGACGTCCTCGTCGAGCTCGTCGGCGTCGTGCCGGAGGTCCACCCGGTCGACGCCCTGCACCTCGACGAGCTGCGGGATGAGGTCGCGCACCGGAGGCCGTCCGTGGAACCGGATGTCCATGACGACGAACGGCTTCCCGCCGGTGGCGACCCGTCGGCTGCTCTCGATCGAGCTCGTGAACCCGGAGGCGGAGGCAACGGCAAGGACGTCGCGGAGCACGCCGGCGCCGTCGGCATAGGTGATCCGCAGCATGCGCTTGCGGTCCGGGTCGGGGAGCCTACGGACCAGCGGGGCGACGACGAACAGAGTGGTGAGGTGGAGCGCGGTGAGCGCGACCGCCAGCGAGAGCATCCCAGCGCCGCAGGCCATGCCCACCGCCGCGGCGACCCAGATCGTGGCCGCGGTGGTGAGCCCTCGGACGAAGCTGCGCCCCTTGAAGATCACGCCCGCCCCCAGGAAGCCGATCCCGGAGACGATCTGGGCGGCGATGCGCGAGGGATCGAGGTTGACGTCGCTGCCGAGCACGGCGGAGAAGCCGTAGGCGGAGACCAGGGTGAAGGCGCAGGACCCGAGCCCGACCAGCACGTGGGTCCGGTACCCGGCGGCCTTCTGGCGGAGCTGACGCTCGACCCCGATGAGGGAGCACAGCACGAAGGTCGTCAGGAGCAGCTCGGCCTCGACCAGGCTGGTGCCGGTGACGATCCCGACGAACGGTTCCATGCGCGATCACCTCCGTCGGCTGCGGTCCTCCGCGACCCTACCCTTCCCCCTCCGCTCGAATGCGAGCTCGGCGCGCTCATCCGAGCACCCCCGCCCGGACCCGAGATACCCGGCACTACCTTGGCGGCTTCCGACACAGCAGTCGGGCGCCCGAAAGCAACGAGGCACCCGAGAAGGGATGGCGAGCGATGGCGAGCGTGGCCGAAGTGGACGTCGGCGTGCGGGGGACCCGCCGCCCGGTACGCGGGCACTCACTCCTCCATCGGCGCCGACAGCGCAGGGGGGCCGCGCTCTTCGCCCTGTTCGCCTTCCCCAACCTGGCCCTGATCGCGGTCTTCGCCTACTGGCCGGTGCTGGAGAACCTCTACCTCAGCCTCACCAACTGGGACTTCATCTCTCCCGAGCCGATCTTCGTCGGGCTCAGCAACTACACCCAGCTGTTCACGTCGCCCATGTTCCTCGACGTCATGGTGACCACGGTGACGTGGGTCGTCGTGGTCGTGGGCGTCAGCCTCGTCCTCGGGATCGCGCTCGCCTCGCTGTTCTCGATGAAGCTGCCCGGGACGGCCGTCGTCACCGGGATCGTCTTCACCCCGCACGTCATCGCCGGGGCGGCGATCGGCGCCGTGTGGCTGTTCATCTTCGACCCGAACTACGGCCTCGCCCGCACCCTGTTCGACGCCGTGGGTCTGACCTCGCCGGGCTGGACCACGGACGCGAACTGGGCCCTGCCCGCCCTGATCATCGTCTCGATCTGGAAGGGGGTCGGCTTCGTGTCGATCGTCTATCTGGCCGGGATGCAGGGGTTGCCCTCGGAGGTGCTCGAGGCCGCACGCCTGGACGGCGCGACCCGCTGGCAGCTCTTCACCCGGGTCGTGCTGCCGCTGCTGTCGCCGACGACCTTCTTCCTGGTGATCACGCAGACGATCGCCGCGTTCCAGGCCTTCGACATCATCGCCATCATGACCGGCGGCGGCCCGGCCTCCGCCACCACGACGCTGAGCTGGTTCATCTACGAACAGGCCTTCCAGCGCTCCAACGTGGGCTACTCCGCCGCCTCGGGAACCGTGATGTTCGTGATCCTCATGGTCATCACCATGCTGCAGTTCCGGTACGTCGAGAGGAAGGTGCACTACTGATGTCCGCCACGACCACGCGGCCGGCCGCCTCTCGCGACGAGGGCACCGCGCGGACCCGCACCGCACGGCAGCAGCCGACGACGGGGGCCCGGCGCCTCGGGAAGCTCCGCCACCGCTGGTGGGGGATCCTCCTGCTCGTGGCCGCCGCCCTGGTATTCGTCGTGCCGCTCTACATCCTCGTGACGACGGCGTTCAAGACGAACTCCGACATCTATTCCTGGCCCCCCAAGGTCCTGCCCACCGACCTCACGTGGGACAACGTCAGCACCGCCTGGCAGCTCGCGCCGTTCGGCACCTTCATCAAGAACTCGGTGATCGTCACGGTCGTCGGGGCGGCCCTCAAGGTCGTGCTCGCCGTCTTCACGGCCTACGCCTTCGCCTTCCTGCCGTTCCCCGGCAAGAACGTCCTGTTCCTCCTGATGCTCGGCGCCCTCATGGTCCCCGGGCACGTCACCCTCCTGGTCAACTACATCACCGTCGGCAACATGGGCCTGATCAACACCTACGCCGGCATCATCCTGCCCGGCGTCGGATCGGCGTTCGGCACCTTCCTGCTGAGGCAGCACTTCATGTCGCTGCCCAAGGAGGTGTTCGAGGCCGCCGAGGTCGACGGGGCCGGGCACCTCCGCAAGCTCGGCTCGATGGTGCTGCCGATGTCGGTGCCCGCCGTCGCGACAGTGGCCCTGGTCGCGGTGATCGACGAGTGGAACAGCTTCGTGTGGCCGTTGATCATCACCAACTCCGTCAACATGCGCACGCTGCCCATCGGCCTCATGTACCTCAAGGCCAACGACGGGATGGTCTCGTGGGGCGTGCTCATGTCCGGAACGCTCTTCGTGGTGCTGCCGATGCTGCTCGTCTTCCTCTTCGCCCAGCGGTACATCGTCTCCGGGCTCACCGGCGCCGCCGCGGGCAGCGGCCGCTGAGCCCCGACGTGCTCCCACCCGTCCCCCGACGATCGAAGGAGATCATGCACGCCCAGAGACGCCCCCATGCAGGAGGGCACGGAAGCAGGCTTCGCGGACTCACCCGCCGGCAGGTGCTCGCCGCGGGCATGATGGCCGCCGCGGCGCCCGTCCTGACCGGCTGCTTCGGCGCCGGCCGGGGCCCCGGCGCCATCATGGAACAGCCCGGCGGAGACGTGCCGGCGGAGTTCGCGGACCGTCTGCGCGTGGTGCTGTGGAGCAACTGGACGTCCCACAACGCCGAGGTGCTGCAGCGGAACGTCGACGCCTTCCACGCGGCGCAGAGCGACATCTTCTGCGAGATCCAGATCTTCGAGGGCTACGACAACGTCGAGTCGAAGCTCGCCGCGAGCCTGCAGGCCAGGCAGGTGCCGGACATCTCGGTGATGAGCGACGTCGTCTGGAACCGCTTCTACCTCGCCGACGCCCTCGAGCCGCTCACCGGATACTTCGACGGCGGCTTCGGCACCGACGCCTTCGACGAGCGGTTCCTCGCCGAGGGGACCGTCAAGGACGACGTCTGGTGGCTGCCGTTCGGGCGTTCGACGCCGCTCTTCTACTACAACCGCGACCTCTTCGCCGCCGTCGGCCTGCCCGATCGCGCGCCGGAGACCTACGACGAGTACCGGGACTGGGGCAAGGAGCTGGCCGGCTACTCGGCCGACGGCCAGTCCGTGTCTATGCGCGCCTACACCGGCGCCGACGACTGGTACTTCCAGGGGTCGACCTGGGCGTTCGGGGGCGGCTACTCGGACGGTCTGGACATGCGGCTCACCTCCGACGCCACGATGGCGGCGCTCGAGTTCGATCGCGCCGTCATCCACGACGACGGCGCCGGGTATCTCTCGAACGACCCGTCCGGAGACTTCGTCGCGGGGACGGCGGCGACGATCCTGGAGTCCACCGGGGCCCTCACCAGCATCATCGAGTCCGCGGAGTTCGAGGTCGGGTGCGGCTTCCTGCCCGAGCAGGCGACGACCGGCGTGCCGACCGGCGGCGGCGGGCTGGCCGTGCTCCGCTACGCCTCCCAGGAGCGCAAGCAGGCGGCCTGGGAGGTCATCAAGTTCCTCAGCTCCGGGCAGGCCTCCGTCGACTGGACGGTCGGCACCGGCTACATGCCGACCACCAAGGCAGCGAAGGAGTCCGACGAGATCCGTCGGCGCGCCGCGGAGAACCGGAACTACCAGGTCGCGATCGACCAGCTCGCGGCCGCCAAGGCGCCCGACATCGTCCGCCGCTACGTGCCGGAGTGCCTGCCCGAGGCGAAGAACACCATCCAGGCCGTGTACTCCGGCGGTGCCGACCCGGAATCCACCCTCTCGACGATGGCGTCCAACCTGGAGCTGTCGATCGATCGGATCCGCCCCCAATATGAGGAACGAGTGAACTGAGATGCCACTGTCGATCGTCGGTCATCGCGGCGCGATGACCCACAAGCCCGAGAACAGCCTCGAGTCGTACGCCCTCGCCGAGCGGGTCGGGGTCGACGAGATCGAGCTCGACGTGCGGCTGAGCAAGGACGACGAGCTCTTCCTGCTGCACGACGCCACCCTCGACCGCACCGCGGGCGACGACGCCGCCCGCGGGCTCGGCTCGGCGGCGGAGCTGACCCTCGCCCAGCTGCAGGCGGCGCGGCTCGACTCCGGCCGGGGCGTCGTCACGCTGGCCGAGATGTACGACGCGACGCGCACCTTCATCCAGCTGGAGATCAAGGATCCCGCGACGGTGCCCTACCTCGCCGAGTACTTCGCGGCGCACCCCGACGAGGCCGAGCGCACGATCCTGACCGGCTTCGACCCCGACGCCCTCCGACACGCCGCGGAGCTGATGCCGACGATCGGCCGGTGCATCATCGTGAAGACGATCGCCGTCGCCGACGAGTTCGAGGGCGGCTGGCGGGGATTGCTGGACCACACCCGCTCCACGCGCTTCGCCTGCGGCCTCGAGGGCCTCACCCCCGAGGTCGTCGACGCCGTGCACGAGCTGGGCCTCGAGCTGCACGTCTGGCCGCTGCGCACGGTCGACGACATGCGCCGGGCCGTCGAGCTGGGCGCGGACGGCACGACCTCCGACGACCCCGGGCTCGCGCGCACCTGGTACGACCAGGTGCGCACCGAGCAGACGGCGCGGGCCTGAACCGACCCGTTCGCGCAGGCGTGACCGCTGCGGCCATCGGGCCGCGGCGGTCACGCCGCGAGCGCCGCCTGCGCGCAGCCCACGTCCGTGATGAGGACGTGGCAGATCCCGGATCGCAGGGTGGCGGTGACCGCCTGCTCCTTGCCCGCGCCCCCGCCGATGCCGACGCGGGTGGGCACCCGGCGCAGGCTCTCCTCGGAGATCCCGACCAGCCGCTCCTCCAGGCCCGACACCGAGTTGCCGTCGCGGTCGAGCAGGGCCGTCCCGATCTCCGCGACGACACCCTTCTTCTCGAAGGCCGCACGCTCGCCGAGATCGGTCAGCTGTTGCGCCAGCAGCGACGCCCCGGGCCAGCCGCCGATCGTCAGGAAGGCCTTCCCGAGGTGGTCCATCCGGCGCAGCGTGCGCTGGATGGACGGGTGCTGGAGGAGCATCCGCGCCTTCGGGTCCTTCATGAGCAGCACCGGGGAGTACAGGGGGTAGGTGGCGCCGCCGCTCGCCCGGCCAAGGTTCGAGATGACCTCGACGCCGTCCTCCAGCCGCGGTGCGCCCACGCCGGTGAGCTGGACGATGTCGGCGGAGGGCAGGTCCGCGACCAGCCGCGACGCGAGCACGAGGGTCCGCCCCGGGGCGATCCCGATCACGTCGTCCTCCTCGAGGTCGTCGGCGATGTAGCGCGCGGTGATCCGGGCGATCGCCTCCCGCGCCTCGGACATGCTCGTCGAGGGCGCCGCCACGACGAGTGCCGAACGAAGCCCGTACCGCTGCACCAGCCGCGCGGAGAGGTCGACGTCGACCGGGTCGGGAACCTTCGCCCTCACCTCGATCAGGTCCAGCTCCCGCGCGCGCTTCACCATGCGGGCCGTGGCGAACCGGGACCTGCCGATCTCCTCGGCGATGTCGTTGATGGCACGGCCGTGAGCGAGGTTCTGCATCGCGACGTACGTGTGGAGGACCTGCTGATCGATGGGAAGCGGTCTGCTCATCCGAGCATGGTAGGTCAACGTAAGAGCATTCCGTTCTACGTTGCTCGGACACCGCAACGGACACGAGGGAGCGGCCCCGGCACTCGGGCGTCGAGAACTCGCGGAATGGAGTACGACCTCATGCAGAGCACGACGGGCACGCGGGAGGCCCTCGCCGCCGACCTGGTCGCGGACCTCGCCGCCGGGCGGCCGATCGAGATCGGGGGCGTGCTGTCCGACATGGACGGCACCCTGGTGGACTCGGTGCCGGCGGTCGAGGAGGCCTGGCGGATCCTGGCTTCCGAGTACGACGTGCCGATGCTGCTCGCGGGGTCGCATGGCCTCACCGTGCAGGCGGTCGTCGCGGCCTTCGGGATCCCCGCCGACGACCGCCGACGGGCGGAGGACCGGCTCACCGAGATCGAGTCGCGCGACGGGCAGCTGCTGGACCCGCTGCCGGGGGTGCGCGAGCTCGTCGCGTCGCTGCCCGCGCCGCGGTGGGGCATCGTCACCTCGGCCGCGCGGCCGGTCGCCCGCGCGCGGTACGGCGCCACCGGCCTGCCCTTCCCGACCTTCCTGGTGACGGGCGACGACGTGGCCTCGGGGAAGCCCGCGCCCGAGCCGTTCGCGAAGGGGCTGCACGAGCTGCGCGGGCGCGGCTGCGACGGCCCGGTGATCGCGCTGGAGGACACCATCGCCGGGCTGCGGTCCGCTCGGGCCGCCGGCTGCCTGGCCATCGGCGTCGTGGGCACGTTCGACCGGGACGAGCTCGCCCCGCACGCGCACCTCGTCGTCCCCTCCCTCGAGGTGCTGCGAGTGCGCGAGGACGGCGACCGGCTCACGGCGACGGCGACGCCGGCATGACCGCGCCCACGACTTCTCCCATCCTGTCGAAAGGGAAGACCATGATCGGCTGTCACGCCTCCGTCTGGACCGGCACGTTCGACGACGAGGGCCTGAGGACGGCGTTCCGCGGCACCGCGGAGGCCGGCTTCGACCTCATCGAGCTGCCGATGTTCGACCCCCGCGGGTGGAACGTCGAGCTCACCAAGTCGCTGGCGGCGGAGTACGACCTCGCGGTGACCGCCTCGCTCGGGCTCACCGACGAGGTAAACATCAGCTCCGAGGACGCCGAGGTCGTGAGCCGCGGCGAGGCGCACCTGACGGCGGTCCTCGAGATCCTGCACGAGCTCGGCTCCTCGCACCTGTGCGGCGTCGTCTACGGCCCGATGCGCAAGCACATGCGCCCGGCCACCGCGGCGGAGATCGTCAACGGGCAGGACGCCCTGCGTCGGCTCGCCCGCCGGGCGGACGGCCTCGGTGTCCGGCTCGGCCTGGAGATCGTCAACCGGTACGAGACGAACATCCTCAACACCGCCGCACAAGGAGTCGCGTACGTCGACGAGATCGGGATGGACAACCTGGGCGTCCACCTGGACACGTACCACATGAACATCGAGGAGTCGGGCCTGTTCACACCGGTCGTGGACTCGGCCCGGCGCCTCGAGTACGTGCACATCGGGGAGAGCCACCGCGGCTACCTCGGCACCGGCACCGTCGACTTCCCGTCGTTCTTCCGCGCCCTGCGCCACGTGGACTACGACGGCCCGATCGTCTTCGAGTCGTTCTCCTCGGCCGTCGTGGACCCGCAGCTCACCGCGACCCTCGGCATCTGGCGGAACCTGTGGCGCGACGGCGCGGACCTCGGCCGCCATGCCAACGACTACATCCGCAACGTCATCCGGGCCGTCGAGACGATCGACCTGCACTGAGCCACGCGCACACCCCGCACCCACGAATGGAGACGAACGACATGAACCTTGCTGCCGTGATGACCGAGATCGGTCGCATCGAGCTGCAGGAGCGGCCGATGCCCCAGGCCACGCCCGGGACGGCCGTGGTCAAGGTGCACGCGGTCGGGGTGTGCGGCTCCGACACCACGTACTACCGCCACGGGCGCATCGGCGACTGGGTGGTCGACGGGGACATCGTCCTCGGCCACGAGGCGGCCGGTGAGGTCGTCCAGGTCGGCGAGGGTGTCACCGGCCTCACCGTCGGCGACCGCGTCGCGATCGAGCCCGGCACCCCGTGCCGCGACTGCGCGCAGTGCATGGCCGGCCGCTACCACCTGTGCCCGGACCTCGCGTTCCTGGCCACGCCCCCGTTCGACGGCGCGCTGATGCAGTACGTCGCGCTCGACGCCCGCACTCTCTTCCCGATCCCCGCGGGGATGACCTACGAGCAGGCCGCGATGGTCGAGCCGCTCTCCGTCGGCCTGTGGGCCTGCCAGCGTGCCGGGCTCCGGCCCGGCGACGACGTCCTGGTGACCGGAGCGGGGCCCGTGGGCGTGCTTGCCGCGCAGTCCGCACGAGCTCTCGGCGCGGGCTCGGTCACGGTCACCGACGTGTCCGCCTTCCGCCTGGACCTCGCCCGCACGCTGGGCTTCTCCGTGGAGACGAGCGACGAGCCCGGCGCGGGCACCTTCGACGTGCTGCTGGAGTGCTCGGGGGCGCCCGGGGTCCTCGCCGCCGGGATGGACCGGCTGCGCGAAGCGGGCCGGGCGGCCATGATCGGCCTGCCCAAGCAGCCCGTCGAGCTCCCCGTCTCCTTCCTCAACAAGAAGGAGGTCAGCCTCGCGCTCGTGAACCGCTACCAGAACACCTGGTCGCTGGGGATCTCCCTGGTCGCCTCGGGCCGCGTGGTCCTCGACGACCTCCAGACCCATTCCTTCGCACTGGCGGACACCGCGACCGCGCTGGACATCGCGTCGACAGACCCCCGCTCGATGAAGGCGATCGTCTACCCGCAGCAGACCTGAGCCCGGCTCAGCTCAGTTCAGCTCAGCTCCCTGAGCGACGCCGTCCTGTCGCCACCCACGTCGCCGGTGTTCTCCGTCCCCCGAGGTTCGAAGAGGAGGGCGTGCACCTCGGCGTCGGCCTTGGGGCAGTGCTCGACGCCCTTCGGGACCACGAAGACGTCGCTCGGGCCGAGCACGACGTCGCGGTCGCGGAGCTGAATGGTCAGGACGCCGCTGACGACCATGAACATCTCGTCCGTGTCGGGATGGGTGTGCCAGACGAACTCGCCCTCGAGCTTCACGACCTTGACGTCGTAGTCGTTGACGCTGGTCAGCCGGTGCGGCTGCCACTGCGTGTCGATCGAGTCGAGAGCGTCCTGCACGTTGCGCACGTCGTCGGCCATGATCGGAGGCTAGCGACAGAGCGGCAGGTCATGGCAAGGGCCTGTCCAGCGATCGGATGCCTGGTCGTCGGTCGTCGGTCGTCGGTCGTCGGTCAGTCGTCGACGGGTTCGCCCGTGGGGTCGTTCGCGACGACGGGCTCGAGGTGCGCGCCGCCGACGGGGTCGCGCTGCCAGTCGACCAGGCGCCACCCGGAGACGGGGTCGCCCTCGACCTCGATGAGGCCGGTGTTGGCCAGCGGCGTGTGCTCGACCTCGTCGACCTCGAGGCCCTGCACGCGCGAGCTCGCCCACGTGCGGATCGCCGCGCCGTGGGACACGGCCACGACGACGTCCTCGCCGAGGTCGGCCAGGCGCGCCACGGACGTGTCGAAGCGGGTCAGGAAGTCGTGCCCGTCCGGGCCGCCGGGCATGCGGCGCGCGTAATCCCCGCGCGCCCAGGCGAACACCGTCTCGAGGTAGGTGTGGTGGTCGGCGAGGTCGGCGGACATCTCCAGGTCCCCGGCCTCGACCTCGCGCAGCCCGTCGAGCACGAGCGGCTCCAGCGCGCGGTCCTGGGCCAGCGGCCCGGCGGTGAGGGACGTCCGGACGAGAGAGGAGACCGCCAGCGCGCCGACCGCCCGGTCCCGGAGCGCGAGCGGCACCGCGGCGGCCTGGCGTTCGCCCAGCGGGGTGAGTCGCGGCCCGGGGGCGCCGGTGTCGAGCAGGCCCGCCACGTTGGCGGGGGTCTGTCCGTGTCGGAGGAGGAGGAGACGCATGCCCCCAGCCTCGCAGAGGCCGTGGCGCGTCCCGAGGGTGTGCGGCGGCGCTCCCACGACCGACCGGAGCTCGCCCGGGGTCGGCGGGCACGCGCACCGGGCTTCGATAGGGTCCACACATGTCCGACCTTCCGCTCGCCGGCCGTACCGCGCTCGTCACGGGCGTCTCACGACGCCGGGGCATCGGCCACGCCGTGGCGTGCGACCTCGCGTCCCGCGGCGCGAGCGTCTTCACCCACCACTACGCCGCCCACGACGTCGACCGGCCGTGGGGAGCGGACGACCTCGACGCCGTGCGCTCCGGGATCCGGGCGGCGCTGATCCCCGGCGCCGTCGCCGGGGACGCGAGCGCGGACCTGCGGGACCCGGCGCAGGTCGACACCCTCTTCGACGCCGCCCGAGCGCTGACCGGGACGGTGGACATCCTGGTGTGCAACCACGCCAGGAGCGGCGGCGACGGGTCGATCCTCGACATGTCCCCCGCCGCGCTGGACGCGTTCTGGGAGACGAACACGCGGTCCACGCTGCTGCTCACGCGGCGGTTCGCCGAGCAGTTCCGGCAGGCGCCCGCGACATCCGCCCGGCCCGGCGACCGGCTGCAGCGCACCGCCCCGCACGACGCCGCCACGGCTCCCAAGGTCGTGTGGATGACGTCCGGCCAGGAGGGCGGGGCCATGCGCGGCGAGGTCGCCTACGCCACCTCGAAGGCCGCGCTGGCGGGAGTCACGGCGACCGTCGCCGCCGAGCTCCTCGAGCTCGGCATCGTCCTCAACACGATCAACCCCGGACCGGTCAACACCGGGTACCTCGACCCGGAAACCACCGACCGCTCCCTCGCCGAGCTCGACGAGATCCGCGACGCCCTGCCGTTCGGGCGCTGGGGCGAGCCGGCCGACCCCGCGCGGCTCATCGGCTGGCTCGTCGGGCCCGAGGGCTCCTGGATGGTCGGGCGCGTGCTCACGACCGACGGCGGTTTCACCCTGCAGTGACGTCGCCCACGGCACTACCGTCGCGCGGGTGAGGCTCGACGAGCTGGCCGCGCGGACCACGGCGGCCTAGCTCCTGGAGTCGGACAGGCGCCGGCTCGACGGCGTCGACCAGGCCGTCGGCCGGGTCGTCGGGGGCCCGACCGTGCTGCTGCGAGCGCGCCGCTGGTCGGCGACCGGGTACCCCGACGGCGGAGAGATGTCGGCGGACGGCGCCGCCGACCCCGACTTCAACTCGGTCATGCGCCTGTGCCGGCGGCTCTCCGCGGCGAGCAGGTCCGGCTCCCCCGCGGCTGCGAGGCGCTCGTCGGCAGCCCGGGTCCTCTGACCCGCACGGCGACGTCAGATCGCCTTGCGCATCTGCTGCGCATGCGCGGCGTGTCCAGCCCCTGGGGCATTGCCCTCTGGCACGAGGTCGCGTCCCGCCGTAGCAGCCGCGAGACGACGGGTCGCACAGGGCTGCAGACGCCGTAAGTTCCGTGGCCTGCCGGACACTACGTGGTGTGAGCACTTCCGACGACGACGTGGACCCGCATGCATGGCTGGCCGCGCTGTGGGATGACCACGCCGTCCGTGTCCAGGCCTACGCGCTGCGCCACACCGACCCGGACACCGCACAGGAGGTGCTGTCCGAGACGTTCCTCGTCGCGTGGCGCCGCATCGGCGACGTGCCGGACCCGGCGCTGCCGTGGTTGCTGGTCGTCGCGCGCAACCACGTACGGAACGCGCACCGGTCGGACCGCCGCCGCCGCTCGCTCGTCGACGCCCTCACCAACCTCGAGGCCTCGGCGCCGCTGCCCAATGCCGCACCCGAGTCACTGGCCGCCGAGCGGGACGCCCTGCTGCGCGGCCTTGCGCGCCTGACCGGCCGCGAGCGCGAGGCGATCCTGCTGGTCGCGTGGGACGGACTCACCCCCGCCGAGGCCGCCGACGTCGCGTCCTGCTCGACGGCGGCCTTCCACGTGCGGCTGCACCGGGCCCGACGGCGGCTCACGGCCGGAGAAGACGGCCTCATCGGCACCGACGCCAGGGGCACCGCGCGCCCGACGGGCCCTACCCCGACCCCGAGGAGGTCGGCATGAGCACCGACGACCGCACCGACGGCATCGACCGTCGTCTGACCCACCTTGCGCCGGCGACCTCGCCCGACCCCGACCGGCTCGATGCGGCGCGGGCCGCGCTGGAGGCGTCGATCGAGCACGAGGGCGGTACAGGCAGCGACGGCGGCCGCTCGGCCGGCACCGGCGCCCACCTCCTCGAACTCGTGGACGACCGCGTGCGCGTCGACGTGGCACCTCCGGTGCACGGACCGGACCGACGTCGTTCCCCGCACCGCCGCAGGAACGCCCTGGTCGCCGCAGCCACCGGGCTCGTCGTCCTGGGCGCCGCCGCGCTCCTGGTCGCGCCCGGGGGCCTCCGCGTCGGGCCGGCGTCGCAGGTCGAGGGGTGCCAGGAGCACCTGACCGCCTCGGCCGTTCCCGACGGGTTCGAGGCCGACCTGTCCTGGCGCACCATCGCGCGAGGGTCGCGCGGCGACGCAGACCTGACGCTGCTCGCCACGGACTCCGGGCTCGCGGGGTTCTGCGCCATCGGCGCCGGGACGACGAGCAGCACGCTCTGGACCCATGTCCGCGACGCGGCACCCGAGCCGGGCGCGGTCCTGCCGGTCGGCACCCAGCTCGGGGGGTGGTCCGCGCTGTGGGGCACCGTGGGCGAGGGCGTCGTGTCGGTGGACGTCCACGCCGAGTGGAGCGTCGCGGACACCGACGGCTCCGACCGGGAGGACTCCGGCCTCGTCGTGGAGGCCGACCTGACCGACGACGGCTACTGGTCCGCGTTCCTTGCGCCCGGCGACGTCCCGAAGGACGCGGAGGTCACGCTCACGTGGCGCCTCGTGGACGGGACCACGCGGTCCGTGCCCCTCGACGCCGCCTGGCACGACGTCGACGCGGGCTCCCCCACGTTCGCCGACGAGCGCCGTCGGGCCTGCAGCCCCGGCTGGGGCGGCGCGGCCGCCGGCCCGGTCCTCGAGGGCCGACGCGACGACCACGGCGTCACGGTGCTCGTGAACGAGGCCGCCCACCGGCTCACCGCGTGCGTGCAGGAGGCCGACGCGCCGTATGCGCCGCTGTTCACCGCCGACGGTGCGCTGCCTCAGCAGGATCCGGCGCCGGGCGACGCGGACGCGGTCGGCGGCGGCGCGTCCGGCCCGGGCGGTGCCCTGGTCGGGACCGCGGGGGCGGACGTCGCCCGGGTGGAGGTCACCACCGCCGCAGGAGTCCGGCTCGACGCCACGGTCGACGCCGGCTACTGGGTGGCGTGGAGCGCCGACCTCGACGATGGCGCTGAAGGCCAGGGCGGGGGCCCGAGCGGCGACGGCCCCTGGGATGGCGCGACGCTCACCTGGTACGACGCGAACGGCTCGGAGCTCGGGAGCGGCCCCGCCTTCCCGTGACCATCAGCGCAGGCGGTAGCGGCGCTCGGGCCGCCCCGCCGTGGCGTAGTTGAGGCGCACCGCCGCGCGGCCGGAGGTAGCGAAGTGCTCCAGGTAGCGGCGGGCGCTGACGCGGCTGACGCCGACGGCGTCGGCGCACTCGGCGGCGCTGAGCTCCGCGCCGCCGGCGAGAGCGCCGAGCACGGCGTCCGCCGTCTCCTGGCTCAGCCCCTTGGGCAGCGGCGCGCGCGGGGAGACGCGCGCGGGCTGCGGGGCGAAGGCGGCGTCGATGTCGGCCTGGACGGCGGCCTGGTCGGCGGTGTCCTCGGCGCCGGCCAGGCCCTGGAGGGCCTCGTGCGAGCGGCGGAACGCCTCGAGCCGGGCCACGAGGTCCTCGGAGGCGAACGGCTTGACCAGGTAGTGCGCCGCCCCGCCCGCCGCGGCCGCGCGCACGGTGTCGGCCTCGCGGGCTGCGGTGATCACGACCACGCCCAGGTCGTGCCCCGCGGCCCGCAGCCGGCGCAGCACCTCGATGCCGCCGACGTCGGGCAGGTGCACGTCGAGGAGCACGAGGTCGGGGCGGAGCCGCTCGACGGCCGCGAGCGCGTCGGCGCCGGTGTGCGCCTCGCCGACGACGCGGAAGCCGGGCACCCGCTCCACGAACCGGCGGTGGATGGAGGCGACCAGGAAGTCGTCGTCCACCACGAGCACGTCCAGGCTCATGCCGGTCGCACCCCCTCGTCGGTCGTCCGGTCGGTCGGCTGCCGGCTTGCGGCCTGCGGCAGCCGCGCGGTGAACACGGCGCCGCCCGCGCCGTCGTCGACGGCGCCGCCATTGTGCACCGTCACGCCGCCGCCGCGGCGCTGGGCGAGCACGTGCACCAGCGCGAGGCCGACGCCCCGCCCCACCTCGCCGTGCGGCTTGGTGCTCCACCCGCGCCGGAAGATCGTGTCCGCCTGCTCGGGCGGCACGCCGGGCCCGCTGTCGGAGACCTCCACCACGACGCTCCGCTCCGGGCCGGACACCGCCAGGCGGACGCGCACCCGCGCGGGCCGGGCGACGCCCTGCGGGTCGGGGCCGGCGGCCCAGGCCGCGGCGTCCACGGCGTTGTCCACGAGGTTGCCGAGCACGGTGCCGACGTCGGCCGACAGGTCAGGGTCCAGCCGCGGCAGCGAGCTCTCCGGGTCGACGACGAGCTCGACGTGCCGCTCGTCCGCGAGGCTCGCCTTCGCGATGAGCAGGGCGGCCACCGCCGGGTCGGCCACGCGCGCGGTCACGACGTCGCTGAGGTCCGCGCGGCGGCGGGTGAGGCGCTCGACGAAGCGGCCCACCTCCTCGTACTCGCCCAGCTCGAGCAGCCCGGAGACGGTGTGCAGCTGGTTGCTGAACTCGTGGGTCTGGGCGCGCAGGGTCTCCGTGACGCTCTCGCGGGCGTGCAGCTCGCTCTGCAGCGCCAGTAGCTCGGTGCGGTCGCGCAGCGTGGTGACGGTGCCCGCCGGGCGGCCGTCGTGCAGCACGCGGCGGCGGTTGAGCACCAGCACGATGTCGCCGGAGACGAGCACCGCGTCGTGCACCTCGTCGATGCCGCGCAGCAGGTCGCGGACGGCGGGCTCGAGGCCGAGGTCGTCGAGCGGCCGGCCCGCGGGATCGTCCGTCCCGGCGAGGCCGAGCAGCTCGCGGGCGCTGTCGCTCATGAGGCTCACCCGGCCGTCGTCGCCCACCACGACGACGCCCTCGCGGATCGAGCGCAGCACACCCTCGCGGTGGTCCGCGAGCGCCGCGATCTGCGCCGGCTCCAGCCCGCGCGTGCGGCGCTTGACCAGCCGGGCGAGCAGCCACGACCCGGCCGCGGCGACCCCGAGGCCGAGGACCAGCACGACGAGCACGTCGGCGCCCGCCCGCGACAGGCGCTCCCCGAGCGGCGGATACGGCTCGGACAGGACGACGACGGCCACCGGCTCGGGCGCGGCGGCGTCCGGCACGGCCTGACCGGCCCCGTACACGGGCACCCACGCGGCGATGGACCGCCCGGCCACGTCGTCGACGTCGCCGCTGCCCGCGCGAGTCGTCGGGCGCGCGCCGAGGCCGAGCCGCTCCCCCACGCGCGTCGGGTCGGTCGCGACCAGCACGCGGCCGTCGAGGTCCGTGAGGTAGGCGTTGGTGGCGTCGACGAAGTCGGCGCGGGTCTGCAGGTAGAAGCCGAGGGAGGGGCGGTCGGGCACGTCGGCGGCCAGGGACTGCTGCACGGCGGGGATGCCGGCGAGCGCCTCCGCCGCCAGCTCGAGCCGGTCGGCGCGGTCGTCGCGGAACTCGGCATCGGCCTGACCGAGGAACACGGTCACGGCGGCCGCGACGACGACGAGCAGCACGCCGAGCTGCAGCACCAGCACCTGCCCGCCGAGCGTGAGGCGACGCGTGCGACGACCCGTGGGACGAGGCGCGCCATGACGCGTAGGACGAGCCTGCGACCGCAAGTTCCACAACCTCCTTTGGTTGCCCAATGATGACGCGCGCCGTCCCAACCTGTGACGATCGCTCCCGGGGCACAGCCGCCCCGCAGCACCGACCAGTCTGGAGGCACCCCGATGTCGTCGACGACATCCGGCCCCTGGCGCTACGCCCACACAGCCCGCACAGCCCTTGCCGCCACGCTCGCCGCGGCGCTCGTCGTCGTCACCGCCGCGTGCGGCGTCACGCGCGGCGACGACTCCGCGGACATCGACATGTGGATCCCCAACAGCCCCGGCGGCGGCTACGACCAGACCGGCCGCGCGGCCGTCGGCGTGCTGGACCGGGACGACATCACCGGCGGCGACATCCAGGTGACCAACATCCTGGGCGCGGGCGGCTCGGTCGCGATGTCGCGGCTCATGGGCGAGGCGGGCAACGAGCGGCTGATGATGACGCTCGGGCTCGGCGTCGTCGGGTCCACCTACTCGTTCGGCGTGGACGCCCGCCCGCACGACGCGACCCCGCTCGCCCAGCTCATCGAGGAGCAGGAGGGCGTGCTGGTCCCGGCCGACTCGCCGTTCCGCACCATCGACGACCTGGTCGCGGCCTGGCAGGACGACGCCAGCTCGGTGGTGGTAGGCGGCGGCTCTTCGCCCGGCGGCCCCGACCACCTGTTCCCGATGCAGCTCGCGAAGACCACCGGCGTCGACCCCAAGGGCGTGCGCTACGTGTCGTACGACGGCGGCGGCCCGCTGACCAGCGCGCTGCTGGGGCACAAGATCCAGGTCGGGTTCTCCGGCCTGGCCGAGTTCGAGGGGCAGATCTCCGCGGGCGAGCTGCGCGTGCTCGCCGTCTCCGGCGACGAACGGATCCGGGGCGGCGTGCTCGCCGACGTCCCGACGCTCACCGAGAGCGGCATCGACCTCGTCTTCACCAACTGGCGTGGCGTCATCGCCCCGCCCGGGATCAGCGACGAACGCCGCGACGAGCTCATCGACCAGCTCTCCCGCATGCACGACTCGCCCGAGTGGCAGCAGGCCCTCGCCGACAACGGCTGGACCGACGCCTTCGTCACCGGCGACGACTTCGAGCAGTTCCTGCGCGACCAGGACGAGCGGGTCTCGACCACCCTGAAGGAGCTGAACCTGCTGTGAGCACCGAGGTGGACTCGCCCGCCGCGGGGGCCGCGGACCCCGGGCCCGCGACCCCGCGCTTCGACCGCGCCCAGTACGGGCTCGCCGCCGTGCTGCTCGTCGTCGGCGCCTACACCGTCTACGACGCCACGACGCTCGAGGTGGGCTTCGCCGATCCCGTGGGCCCGCGCGTCTTCCCGCTGCTCATCGGCGCCGGGCTGGTCATGACGAGCGTGCTGCTGGTCGTCGCGACGGCGCGTGGCTCGCGCCCCGAGCCGGAGGCCGGCGAGGACGTGGACGTCACGACGTCCGCCGACTGGAGCACCGTGCTCAAGCTCGTGGCGGTGATCCTGCTGACGATCGCCACGGTGACATGGCTCGGGTGGGCGCTCGCGGGCGCCATCCTCTTCGCCGGGGCGGCGTGGGCGCTGGGCAGCCGCACGCTGATCCGCGACGTCCTCGTGGGCCTCGTGCTCGCGGTGGCGAGCTGGTACGGCTTCGTCGTCGGGCTGGGCATCCCGCTCGCCCCCGGCGTCCTCGACGGAATCCTGTGAGGCGGTGACCTGATGGAGAATCTCGGACTGCTGTGGGACGGCTTCGGCGCCGCCCTCACCCCCATGAACCTGGCCTACGCCGCGATCGGCGTGCTGCTCGGCACCTTCGTCGGCGTGCTGCCCGGCATCGGGCCGGCGATGGCGATCGCGCTGCTGCTGCCCGTCACCTTCGGCCTCGAGCCCACGCAGGCGTTCATCATGTTCGCCGGCCTGTACTACGGCGGCATGTACGGCGGGTCGACGACGTCGATCCTGCTCAACACGCCCGGCGAGTCGGCGTCGGTGATGACGGCGCTGGAGGGCAACCTCATGGCCCGGGCCGGGCGGGGCGCGCAGGCGCTCGCGACCGCGGCCATCGGGTCGTTCGTCGCCGGCACCATCGGCACGCTGCTGGTCGCGATGTTCGCGCCGGCGCTGGCGAACGTCGCGGTGGAGATCGGCGCGCCGTCCTACTTCGCGCTCATGGTGCTGGCGCTCGTCATGACGGCGACGGTGCTCGGGGCGAGCCCCCTGCGCGGCCTGCTGTCCCTGTTCGTCGGGCTGACCATCGGGATCGTGGGGCTCGACCTCAACACCGGGCAGCCGCGCCTGACGTTCGGGGTCACGCAGCTCGTGGACCGGCTCGACATCGTCGTGGTGGCGGTGGGCATCTTCGCCCTCGGCGAGGCGCTGTGGGTCGCTGCCCACCTGCGTCGGAAGCCGGCGCGGGTGGTCCCGGTGGGCCAGCCGTGGCTGGGCCGCCAGGACTGGCGCCGCTCCTGGAAGCCGTGGCTGCGTGGCACCGCGTTCGGCTTCCCGTTCGGCGCGCTGCCGGCCGGCGGCGCGGAGCTGCCGACCTTCCTGTCCTATGTCACGGAGCGCAAGCTGGCCGCGCGCAAGCGGTCTGGCGAGCGTCCCGGCAAGGACGAGTTCGGCAAGGGCGCCATCGAGGGCGTCGCCGGCCCGGAGGCGGCGAACAACGCGTCTGCCGCGGGCATGCTGGTGCCGATGCTCGCGCTGGGCCTGCCCGTGACGGCGACGGCGTCGGTGATGCTGTCGGCGCTGCAGGGCTATGGCATCCAGCCCGGCCCGCAGCTCATGACCGAGCACGCGGACATGGTGTGGACGCTGCTGGCCAGCCTGCTGATCGGCAACCTGCTGCTGCTGGTGCTCAACCTGCCGCTGGCGCCGTTGTGGGCCCGGCTGCTGCGGATCCCGCGGCCGCAGCTGTACGCGGGCATCCTGTTCTTCGCCTGCCTCGGCGCCTACGCCACCAACCTCGACCCGTTCGACATCGGCCTGCTGCTGGTCTTCGGCCTGCTCGGGCTGGCGATGCGGCGCTTCGGGCTGCCGGTGCTGCCGCTCATCCTCGGCGTCATCCTGGGCCCGCTCATGGAGACCAAGCTGCGCGAGGCGCTCACCATCTCCGGCGGCGACCCCGCCATCCTGTGGAGCGAGCCGCTCGCCATCGCGATCTACGCGGTGCTGCTGCTGGTGCTCGCGGGCCGGCCGGTGCTGTCGCGGTGGCGGTCGCGGACGGAGTCGCGGATCGTCGCGGAGGCGGACGGGGCCGACGAGGCGGAGACGGTGACGGAAGGGAACGCGCGATGAACGAGCAGGAGCAGCCCTCGGCCGACGGCTGGGTGGTGGTGGCGTGGACGCCCGACGAGTACGGCGACGCCGCCCTGGAGCACGCGGTCGCGTGGGCGCACGAGGGCGGCCGCGGCGTCGCGGTGGTCAACGGCACCCGCGGCGACGCCCTCGTGGACGAGCGGTATGCCACCGGCGACCGCCTCGCCGCGCTGGCGGAGCGGCTGCGCGGCACCGGGCTTCCGCACGTGGTGCGGCAGGAGATGGGGCGCGACGTCGCGGAGCAGGTGCTCGACGTCGCGGCGGAGCTCGACGCCCGCCTCGTCGTGGTGGGCCTGCGGCACCGCAGCCCCGTGGGGAAGCTGCTCATGGGCTCCGTGGCGCAGCGGATCCTGCTCACCGCCGCGTGCCCGGTGCTGGCGGTCAAGCCCTCCGCCGGTTGAGCCTGTCGAAACCCGCTGGTTGAACCTGTCGAAACCTGGTTTCGACAGGCTCAACCAGCGGTACGTCGGCAGGCTCAGCCGGCGCTGCGCGCGGCGTACTCCGCGTCGGTGACGTGCTCGAGCCACGTGGTGGTGGCGGCGGGGTCATCGGCGCCCTCGAGCATCGCCAGGTGCTCCATGAAGGCGTCGGGCGTGGCGCCGTGCCAGTGCTCCTCCCCCGGCGGGCAGTAGACGGTCTCGCCGGGACGTGCCTCGATGACGCTCCCGTCGCGGCTCCCGAACAGCGCGACGCCCGACGTCACGTGCAGCGTCTGGCCCCGGGCGTGCGAGTGCCACGCGGTGCGGGCGCCGGGCGCGAACCGCACCAGCGCGACCGTCATGCGCTGGTCACTGTCCTGCGGCGAGGCGATCGGGTCGAGCCACACGTCGCCGGCGAACATCTCCGGCGGGTTCTTGGTGGTCGCGGGCCTGGCGAGCTTCTTCTGCATCAGTCGGAGACTCCTTCTCGGGTGGCGGCGTTCTCGGCCGGCGCCGTGAGCGTCGTGGCGGCCCACGACCCGAGCACCTTCAGCCCGTCGTCGGACGGCGACCCGGGCTGGGCGGTGTACACGTTCATCTGGAGCCCGGGATCTGCGGGCAGCACCAGCGCCTCGTAGTCGAGCTCGAGCGCACCGACCGCGGGGTGGTCGAAGACCTTGGTGCCGGTGCGGTGGAGGCGCACGTCGTGCGAGGCCCACAGCCGGCGGAAGTCCTCGCTGCGGGTGGACAGCTCGCCCACCAGGGCGGTGAGTGAACCGGCGAATGCGCGAACCTCATGGGCCGGGCCCTCTACGCGCCGCTGTACGACTCCCCGGAGCGCCCCGCGAACAAGCCCGTCAACACGGCACGGTTCCAGTTCCTCGACCCGGACGGGCCAGGAACTCTCGCGTCTCGGCTTCAGGTCCATGTCATCGACGGTACGTCCGGCCGCCGCGGCACGGCAGGTACTGGCGATACCCGGGACGGCCGGTGACGACCACCCGGGCGAGGACTGCTCGGGACGGTCACCCGGCCGGAAACCCGCCCTCGAAACCGGGGACCTCCACCGACTCGTCCGCGTACGGGGCCACCAGCAGGGAGGCCGTCGCCCAGCCCTGAGCGAGCAGGCCGGCGTCGGACTCCGGCTCGGAGGACCGCTCCGTGCCCTCGTACCGCACCACGAGAACGGTGTCGTCGTCGGCCTGCGCCGCCCGCGCGCGCGCCGCCCCGAACGTGGCGAGCGGCGCCTGCCGGAGCCCGCGCAGCTCGTGGGCCGGCACGTCCGGCACGTTGAGGTTGAGGGTCCGGCGGCTGGGCGGGGTGCTGAGCACCCAGTCGAGCACGTGGGCGACCACCCGCTCTGCCGTGTCCCAGTGCCGCGGCTGCTCGGCGTCGAGCGAGACCGCGAGCGACCGCATGCCGAGCGACGTCGCGGACAGGGCCGCGCCCACGGTGCCCGAGTGCAGGACGGCGTTGCCGATGTTGGGCCCGCGGTTGACCCCGGAGAGCACGACGTCGGGGACGGGGCCGAAGGCGCCGTACGCGGCGACGAACGTGATGAGCGCGGGGTCGGCCGCCACGGCCAGGGACGTCACCCCGTCGGGCACGCCGGGTGCCCGGTGCGGCTCGACGATGAGCCGACCGTCCTGCTTGGCTCCATGCAGGGCCGCCGAGGCACCGGAGGACTCCTCCCGCGGGGCGGCGACCAGCACCTCGAGCCCCCGCTCGACGGCGCACCGGGCGAGAACCCCGAGGCCCGGGGAGTCGATCCCGTCGTCGTTCGTCACCAGCGCCAGCATCGCCTGCTCCCGTCTGCCGATCCGTCGGTCGTTCCGGCCCGCCCGCGCCCCGCGAGGACCGGCTCCTCAGTCCATGGGCTCGACCGTCACCCTCGCGGCAAAGCTCTCGATCTCGTCGCGCCGGCCGGAGCCCAGGCCGTGCCGCGCCACGTTGAGCGCGCCGGCCGCGGCACCGAGCCGTACGGCGTCGGCGACCGGCAGCCCGCGCGCGACCCCCACCGCGATGCCGGCCGTCATCGAGTCGCCGGCGCCGCGGTGGTCGACGGTCGACACCGACGGAGTCGTGATCGTCGACGTGCCCTCGCCCGTCACGACGAGCGCCGGCTCGTGCGCCCGGGAGACGACCAGGGCACCCAGCCCTTCGTCGATCCACCCCTCGGCGGCGCGGCGCAGCGCCGGCACCGAGTCGTCGGCGGCGAGGTCGGAGTCGACCATCTCCTCGTGGCTCATCTTGAGCACCGCGATCGCTTCCCTGCCCACGGCGCTGGCGAGCTCGCCGTTCAGGTCCGCCACGACCGGAGTCCCGGACGCGGCGACGTCCCGGGCAAGGCGGGCGAGGTAGTCCGGCGGCAGCCCGATGTCGTGCTGTATGCCCGTCAGCACGCAGACGTCGGCCTCGAGGGCGGCGACGAGGGCCGTGCCGTAGAGGTCGTCGAGCGCGTGCCGGTCGAGCCGCATCGACGGCATCGTGACGAGCTCGGGGTCCCCTCCCTTCCGCCGGTCGCGCAGCAGGGTCCCGCCTCCGCCCTGCACGGTGGCCCGCAGCTCGAGGCCCCGGCTGCGAGCGAGGTGGGCGGTGATCTCCCCCGTCTCGCCGCCGAACGGTCCGCAGACGACGACGTCCGCCCCGAGGGAACCTGCCATCGTCGCGACCCAGAGGCCCTGGCCGCCCGGATGCACGTGGATCTCCGGCGCGTCCCGGACGCGGTCGGTCTCGATCTCGATCGTGAGCAGCGGCTCGGGGGCCACGACACAGACGGTGGGGGCGCTTTCGGATGCCATGCCTCGGACCCTAGGCAGAATCCGGGGTGTCCGCCGGGTCGGCGGCCCGGACGGTGATCGGAGTGCCGACGAGCGGGGTACCAGCAGCACCTCCCGAGTCCGCCGGACCGTGCCTAGCGTGGGGGCATGACGAACTCCGTTCCCAGCCTCACCCTGAACAACGGCGTCGAGATACCCGCCCGCGGGTACGGCGTCTTCCAGACCCCGCCGGACGAGACGGTGACCGCGGTGGAGGCCGCGCTCGCCACCGGCTACCGGCACATCGACACCGCCGCCGCCTATGGCAACGAGCACGAGGTCGGCGAGGCCATCCGCCGCTCCGGCGTCGACCGCTCCGACGTCTTCCTCGAGACCAAGATCTGGATCAGCGACTACGGCTACGACGCGACGCTGCACGCGTTCGACAAGAGCGCCCGCAAGCTCGGCGTCGAGACGATCGACCTGCTGATCCTGCACCAGGCCCTGCCCAGCCGCTTCGACCTCACGACCGGGGCCTACCAGGCCCTGGAGAAGCTGCTCGCCGACGGCAAGGTCCGCGCGATCGGCGTCAGCAACTTCATGCCCGAGCACCTGGACCGGCTCCTCGCCGCGACGACCGTCGTGCCAGCCGTCAACCAGGTCGAGATGCACCCCTACTTCCGCCAGCCCGACGTGCTGGCCGCGGACGCCGCCCACAGCATCCTCACGCAGGCCTGGTCGCCCATCGGTGGCATCACGTTCTACCGCGACGGCAAGCACACCAGCACCCTGCAGGACCCCACGATCCTGCGCATCGGCCAGGCGCACGGCAAGACCGCCGCGCAGGTGATGCTGCGCTGGCACCTGCAGCAGGGTCGCTCCGCGATCCCCAAGTCCGTCACCCCGAGCCGCATCGCCGAGAACTTCGACGTGCTCGACTTCGAGCTCACCACCGACGAGCTCGCCGCGATCGACGCCCTCGACACCGGCGTGCGCGGCGGCCCCGAGCCCGACGCCATCACGCTCGAGACCTTCGGCCGCGACATCCCCGAGGCATGAGTCGGAGCGCAGCACAGGGTGGGGGCCGAGCAACGAGGCACCCGCACGACGCGGAGCGCAGACACATGCCGACCACAGAATCGGAGGCCTGAGCCATGCAGTACCGCCCGCTCGGACGCACCGGCGTCCAGGTCAGCCCGCTCACGCTCGGCGCCATGATGTTCGGCCCCTGGGGCAACGACGATCGCAAGGACGCGACCCGGATCATCCACCGCGCCCTCGACGCCGGGATCAACGTGGTCGACACCGCCGACGTGTACTCCGCCGGCGTCTCCGAGGAGATCGTCGGCGAGGCGATCTCCGGGCGCCGCGACGACGTGTTCCTCGCCACCAAGTTCTTCATGCCGATGGACGACGACCCGAACCACCGCGGCGGCTCCCGCCGGTGGATCGTCCGCGAGGTCGAGAGCTCGCTGCGCCGGCTGAACACCGACCACATCGACCTCTACCAGGTGCACCGGCCGTCGCCGGACACCGACGTCACCGAGACGCTCGGCGCGCTGACCGACCTCGTGCGGCAGGGCAAGATCCGCTACCTCGGCTCGTCGTCGTACTCCGGGTCGCAGATCGTCGAGGCCCAGTGGGCCTCCCGGGAGCGAAACCTCGAGCGGTTCGTCACCGAGCAGCCGCCGTACTCGATCCTCGTGCGCGGCATCGAGGAGGACGTGCTGCCCGCCGTGCGGCGGCACGGCATGGGCACCCTCACGTACAGCCCGCTGAGCGGCGGCTGGCTCTCCGGCCGGTGGCGCAAGGGCGCCGCGTCCGCCCCGACGTCGAGCGCGCGGCCCGGTGCCCGCTTCGACATGAGCAGCCCCGCCAACCAGCGCAAGCTCGACGTCGTCGAGGAGCTCGCCCTGCTCGCCGAGGAGGCGGGCATGCCGCTCCTCGAGCTGGCGATCGCGTTCGTCATCAACCACCCCGGCGTCACCTCGGCGATCGTCGGGCCGCGCACGATGGAGCAGCTCGAGTCGTACCTGCCCGCCACGGGACTCACGCTCACCGCCGACGTCCTCGACCGGATCGACGAGCTCGTCGCTCCGGGGGTCACCGTCAACCCCGACGACAACAGCTACGGCGCCCACGAGCTCACACCCGGCGAGCGGCGCCGCTGAACAGCCGCGAGGCCCTCAAGGTGCTGGTGCGGCTCGCCGCGCTGGTCGCGACGGGCGGCCGCCGAATGTTCCGGGAGTCGCTCGGCGCCGCCCTCGACGCCATGTACGCGAACGCCCCGGCGGACGAGCAGCACGTGCAGCGCTACCTGTCTGCGCACTGCTTCGGCGACCACTACACGCGCGACGGGATCGACGTGCCCACGCGCGAGCTGATCGCCATCGCGCTGCTCGTCGCGCTCGGCGGCGCCGACCCGGCAGGTGGCCGGGCACGTGCGCGCGAACGTGCGGGTGGGCAACGACCGCGGGACGCTGGTGGCGGTGCTCACGCGCCTCCTGCCCGACGTCGGGTACCCCCGCACGCTCAACGGGCTGCGGGCCCTCGACGACGTCGTCCCCGCACAGCACTGACCTGTCGGACCTGTTTGACCTGGGAGGAACCATGACCGGCTGGAACCCTGCCGACCTCGCCGCGATCGAGGGTGACGGCGAGCTGCGTGTCGCGGCGCACCGGCCCGACGGCACGCTCCGCACCCCGCGGACCGTCTGGCACGTCGTCGTCGACGACGACCTGTTCATCCGCTCCGTCCGCGGGGATGAGGGCTCCTGGTACCGCGGCGTCCGGCGCACGGGCACCGGAACCATCGACGCCGGCGGCATCCACGCCGAGGTGACGTTCACCCGCGACGACGCCCACGACAAGGCGGTCGACCAGGCGTACCACGTCAAGTACGGCGACGGCTCGGCCGTGCGCTCGATCACCAGCCCCGACGCGACGGCGACCACCCTGCGCGTCGACCCGGCCTGAGCCGCCGGTCCCCTACGATCGGCGGGTTCCCGACCTCCTCGAGTCCCTGACGCCCCCCGGCACGAGCGTGCCCGTCAGCGCGGGGGCACGGAGAGGTGCTCCTCCCATGGCAGCAGGGTCACCGGGTGCGGCGGGTGGTCCGAGGCGCGCAGCGTGAGGTCGACGACGGCCGCGCGCACGCGCGACCACTCCTTCTCGTCGTCCGACGAGGCGATCTCGAGGATCCCCTGGAGCACCGGCACCGCGTGCGCGACGTCGACCCGGTGGCCCCCGTCGCGGGCGGCAGCGCGCACCACCTGGGCCGCGAGCGCCTCCCCCCGCGATCCCGCCACGAGCCGGGCGGAGCTCGCCAGCCGCAGCGGCACGGGCGACGTCCGCAGCGACCAGCTCGTCCCGGCCTCGTTGTGGACGGCGATCGTCGTCGGGCCGCGCAGCAGTGACACGACGGTCACCGCGAGGCCCACCAGCACCACCGACCCCGCGACGACGCACGCCCAGCCGCCGGCGGCGACGTCGTCCCCCGGCCTCGTGAGCAGCAGGACTCCGGCGCCCACGACCCATACCGTCAGGCAGCCGCACGCCACGAGGGCGAACAGCAGGCCGCCCGGGCTGTCCCCGGGCCGTCGAGTCCCCATACCCTCCCCATTGCCGGCAACCCCGCGATCGCTACCCAGGATCGAAAACTCGTTGTCGTCGGGGTCCGTCGTCGCAGCGTCCCGGCGCTCAGCCCGTCCAGGTCCGGAGGGCGTCGACCAGGAGCTCCTTCTCGGCCGCCTGCACGCGCGCCCGCAGCGCGGGCACGTCGTCGTCCGGGAGCACGGGGACCTCGACCTGCGCGACGACGGGTCCCTCGTCGTAGCCGGCCGTGACCAGGTGCACCGTGGCGCCGGACGTCGGGCGACCGGCGGCGAGCACGGCCGCGTGCACCCGGTCGCCGAACATGCCGGCGCCGCCGAACTCCGGCAGGAGCGCCGGGTGGGTGCAGGCGCGGTGCTCACGACGCGAGCATCGCAGCACCCGGCCAGCACAGCGGCGCCGCACTAGGATCGACGCCGTGACGCACGACCCGAGCCGGCGGTGACCGGACGCCGCGGACGGCTCCGCTCGCTGGCCCAGCCGTGGGTCCTCGCCGCCGTCGTGCTCGTCCTCCTGCCGGCGACCGGCGCACTGCCCGCCGACGACGCCGCCGCGCTCGCCACCCTCACCGGCCCGGTCCTCGCGTTCGTCGTCGTGCTCATCGTGATCGCGGAGCTCTGCGCCGGGGCCGGCCTGTTCGACGCGGTCGCCGACGGCGCCGCGCGCCTCGCCGGGGGCCGCCCCGCGGTGCTGTGGCTGCTGGTCGTGGCCGCCGCCGCGGCCTGCACGATCGTGCTCTCCCTGGACACGACGGCCGTCCTGCTCACGCCCGCCGTCGTGGCGGTCGCCCGGCGCGCCGGCCGCGACCCGCTCCCCCTCGCGCTCACCGTGCTGGCACTGGCCAACACGGCGTCGCTGCTGCTGCCGGTCTCCAACCTCACCAACCTCATGGCGGCCCGGTCCTTCGACGCCGGGTACGTGGGAGTGATGGTGTGGCCGGCCGCCGCGGTGCTCGTCGTGGCGGTGGCCGCCCTCGCCGTCCTGCACGCCCCCGCCCTGCGCGGCCGCTACGCCGTCCCGGAGCGGACGGCGCCGCGCGACCCGGTGCTGCTGCGCGTGGCCGCCGCGGTGGTGGTCCTCATGGGCGTCGCGTTCGCGGCCGAGCTGCCCGTGCTGCCGACGGCGCTGGTCGCCGCAGCCGCGCTCGGCGGCGCGACGGCCTGGCGGCGCGTCCCGCTCGTGGTCCCGGCGCGCGCGATGGTGCCGTGGCGCACGGTCGTCGTCACGGCCGGCCTGTTCGTCGCGGTCGGCACCTGGCACGCGCACGGCCTCACCGATCTGCTCTCCCACCTCGTGGGCGACGGCCACGACGCGGCGAGCCTCGCCCAGGTCGCGGCGGTCGGGGCCACGGCGGCGAACGGGGTGAACAACCTCCCCGCCTATCTGGCGCTCGCCCCCACCGTCACCGGCGACGACGCCCGGCTCGCGGCGCTGCTCATCGGCGTGAACGCGGGTCCGCTGGTGACGCCGTGGGCCTCGCTCGCCACGCTGCTCTGGCTGCAGCAGTACCGCCGGCACGTCTGGACGTCGCCGTCCGGGCTGGTGCGGCGAGTGGTGCTGCAGGGCACGGTCATGGCCCCGCTGGCCGTCGGTGCCGGCGTCGTAGCCCTCGCGCTCGGGGGCTGACGCGTGGTCAGGACGTGGCCCAGACCCCCAGCTCGTTGCCGCTCGGGTCGAGGAAGTGGAAGCGCCGGCCGCCGGGGAACTCGTACGGGCCGTCGACCACCCGGCCGCCGGCGCCGGTGACGCCGGCGAGCGTCGCGTCGAGGTCGTCGGAGAACAGCAGCACGAACGGGCCGCCCCGGCTGATGTCGGCGGCCTCGGCGAGGCGCAGCCCGCCCGCCTCGGCGGGCGCCTGCTCCGCGGCCGTGCGGATGCCCGCGTACTGAGGGCCGTACGGGACGAACTCCCAACCGAACACTGAGCCGTAGAACTCCTGGGCCGCTGCGAGGTCGGTCACCGGCAGCTCGAGGTAGTCGATGGTGTGGTGGACGCCGTGCGTGTGTTCGCTCATCGGCCCAGCGTGCCGCGGGCCTCCGACAGCACGGCCGGGCGACAGCGCGGCCGGGCGGGAGGACGGCGGCCGGTAGAGTCGCGTGATGCTCAGGAACCTGCGGAGGGCCCTCGCCCGCGTCTACTGGCGGGTCAGCCGCTGGACCCTCCGCAGCGAGCCCGTGCCGGCGCAGGCCGGCGTGCTGCTGGGGGCGCCGCACACGTCCAACTGGGACTTCGCGCTCATGCTGGCCATCGCGTGGCGGCTCGGGCTGAACGTGCGCTGGCTCGGCAAGCACACGCTGTTCGCCGGCTGGCGGGGGCCGCTGATGCGCCGGCTCGGCGGCATCCCGGTGGACCGTCGCGACCCCAGCAGCGTGGTCGAGGACGTGCTCTCCCGGGTCCGGGCCGGCGAGGTCTTCCACCTGGTAGTCACGCCGGAGGGCACCCGTTCGGGCGACGGATGGAAGTCCGGCTTCTACCGCATCGCCCGAGCCGCCGACCTGCCCGTCACCCTGGGGTACGTGGACCGCACCACCATGACGACGGGCCTCGGCCCGACCCTCCGCCTCACCGGCGACGTGCGCGCCGACATGGGCGTCATCCGCGCGTTCTACGCCGACAAGGCGGGCCTGCGCCCCGGCCTGCGCACCGAGCCGCGGCTCAAGGACGAGGACCGGCCGGCCTGACCGGCACACCGCCGGCGGCACGGGCGACCCGGCGTCAGCCGCGCGCCGCGTGGTCGAACGCCCCGGCCGCCAGGTCGTCGAGCAGACGGCGTGCACCACGGACCCGCGGGCGCCTTCGCCAGCGCGAGCGCCACGGCCCGCGTGGCGTCGCCGATGTGCACGGCCGGCCGCCGGGACGACCCGTCCACCACGTACCCGGAGACGCCGCGCTCGCGCGCTGCGCTGCGTGGGGCAGATCGCACCGTCCGACTCCGGGCCCTCCCCGGACTAGGCTCGCGCCCGTGCCCCCCACCGAGACGCTGCGCACGGCGCTGCCCGACGACGTGACCCTGCGGCTGCTGCACCGCGACGACGGCCCTGCGATCGCGGCGGCCTACGCGCGCAACCGCGACCACCTCGAACCGTGGGAGCCCGCGCGCCCGGCGTCGTTCTACGACGCCGAGCACCACGCCCAGCGCATCCCGGTGGAGCTGCTGGCGCACGGTTCCGGACGGTCGACTCCCCTCGTGCTGGAGCGCGACGGCGAGATCGTCGGCCGCGTGAACCTCAGCGACATCGTGCTCGGCGCGTTCCACAGCGCCCACCTGGGCTACTGGGTCGACGCGCGGCTGGGCGGGCGCGGCATCATGACCGCGGCCGTGGAGGCCGCGTGCGCCTATGCCCGCGACGACCTCGGGCTTCACCGCGTCCAGGCCGCGACCCTGTTGCACAACGAGGCGTCACAGCGAGTGCTCGCCCGCACCGGGTTCGACCGGATCGGCACCGCGCCGCGCTACCTCAACATCGCCGGACGCTGGCAGGACCACGCGCTCTTCCAGCGCATCCTGCACGACTGACCCCTCGGCGGGGACGTCAGCCCGCTCCTCCGCCGCCCGCCGCCGACGCCGTCGGTGCACCACGCCCGCGGCGATCCCGCCGGCGCCGCCGAGCACCAGCAGCACGATCCCCGCGCCGCCCCACGGCGCCGCCCCCGCGCGGCTTGCCGCGGCGTCCGCCTCCTCGGCGGCCGTGTCCAGGTCGCCGGCCGCCAGCTCGTCCTGCGCGCGGTCGGCGGCCTGGTCGGCTCGGAGGACGAGGCTGCCCAGCTCCGACACCGGGTCGCGGTCGGCCGCGGCGGCGCGCGCAGCCCGGCCGACGTCGGTCGTGACCTCTGCGGCTCGGGGCAGCAGCGTCGCGAGGGCCGCGTAGTCCTCCTCCGCGTCGGCCCCCTCGTACGCCGCACGCACCGCGGCCGGCACGGGGACGCCTGCGGCGTCGGCGGCCTCCTGGGCGGCGGCTGCCTCGGCCGGGACGCCGTCGAGCGCGGAGAGCACGCGGGCGGCGTCCTCGAACTCCCAGTCGGTCATCGCGGCACGCAGCCCGAGCGGCGGCGACCATTCCCCGTCGGCCTCGTCCGTCTCCGCGTAGGCGGCACGCGCCGGCGCCCGGTCCGCGAGCGCCTCCTGGTCAGCGGTCTCCCCTGAGCCTGTCGAAGGGTCGAGCACCCACGTACGCAGCACCTTCGGCGCCCCGGACACCTGCCCGCGCGTCTCGACGAGGTCGAGGAAGCGGCGCCAGTCGGTGCGCCCGTGGTTCTCCTCGGTCGAGCCCGGCCGCTCGTAGGCGCTCTCGCCCGCCTGCGCCGCCGAGACGACCGCGGTGAACGCGTCGTCCTCGAGCGGGCCGAGCAGCTTCTGCACCGTCGTGTACGAGGCGGCGTACCCGTAGTTCTCGACGTCCTCGTCCAGCTCGCCGATGTTGCCCTCCCAGTCCGACAGTGGCACGGCCTCGTCCGCGTGCCGGTCGGGCGTCTTCCACGGGTCGCTGGTGCCGCCCGTGCGCGCGACCACCCGGTGGGCGACCACCTCGGTGAGCCCCTCGGACAGCCACCGCTCGCGCAGCCGGTCCGGATTCAGCCAGGCGTGGCCGAGCTCGTGGTACAGCGTGACCTCGTCGAGGTCCTCCGGGATGACGATCTCGTCCTTGCCCGGGTCGAACCAGGCATAGCCGAGCACCTTCGGCGAGACGTCCTCGCGGATCGTCTCGAGGCCGCCCGGCCACGGCCGCCCGACGAGCTCCTCGAGCACCGGCAGCCCCTTCTCCAGCCGCTTGCCGACGAAGCCGGTCCACTTCTCGTCGCCCGGGAAGCTCTGCAGCGTGAGCGAGGTGTCCCCGACCTCGACCTTCCGCTCGTCGGACTTTTTCGGGTCGCGGGCCGAGACCACGGCCCAGATGCCGTCCTGGTCGGTGTTCTCCGTGGCCGTGTAGGTGACGGTCTTGCCCGTGCGCTTCTCGGTGAAGACGTCGGACGTGGCGTCGAACGTCATCGAGGCGGGCAGCACCACCTCGACCCGGGTGCGCCCGGCGTCGCCCACGCTGGAGGCGGCGAAGGTCGCGAACCCGTCCCCCACCCGCGTGTAGTCCTTCGACCGGACGGGCTCGCCCGGGATGACGAAGCTCCATTCGACGGAGCGGGAGCTGCCGTAACGCAGCGGCGCGAAGGTGGCCGTCGCGTACCGGGTGCTCGGGTCCTCCGTCTTCTCCAGCCGCACCGGCAGCGACGCACCGCCGCTGACGGCGCGCAGGTCCTCGGCGCCCGCAGGGACCGGGATCGTGTAGCTCGTGAAGTAGTAGTACGTGTTTCCCTGGTCCGGCGTGACGTTGCGGATGGTGGTGGTCACCGTCGCTTCGACCTCGGAGTCCTTGGCCCGGAGCACGTAGCGGCTGTCCGACTCCTCCGTGAGCCCCTCGTCCGCGACGGCGGCCGGGCCGGCGAGCGCGAGCGCGCCGACGAGGCCGGCGCCGAGGCCCAGGAGCACGCGTCGACGCCGGAGCGTCTGTCGGCGGGTACGCGGCCGTCGGGCCGGGCATGCGTGGGGGGTGGCCACAAGCGTCATCGCGTCCTGTCGCTGGCGGGCTCCGGGAGCTGCCGCCCGGTGCCGAGATGGAGGAACCGACGTGATCGGTCGCCGCATCCTGCCGCGCGGCGCGTGGGCACCGCAAGGCGCGACCCGTACATCACCCGCCGGTCGCGCCCGGCGAGCCCGTCGACGCTGGTGAGATGGACGTTCCGAGTGCGCGAGCCCCCGGCGTGCGGTAGACCGGTGCAGGTCGGGCCGCGGAGGGGGACGCCATGAGCGCTGACGAGAGCACGCACCGGAGCACGGGCGCGGGCGTCGACCCCGGCGTGGACGCCGGGTCGCTGACGATCGCGCTCCTGACCGCCTGTTCCGAGCCCGACCTCGGCATCCGGTCTCGCGTCGTCCAGGAGCTGCTCGACGAGGCGAGCCACGACGCGCACCTCGCCCGCGAGGTCCTCACCACGATGCTGACGGCCTCGGTGATGTCGCTGCGCGCCTACACCGACGCCACCCAGCGCGACCCGCAGGACGTGTTGCGCACGCTCGGAGTGAGCTGGTCGCAGCGCTCCCTCCACGCCTGACACGCGAGAAAGTCAGGCGTCGAGGACCTCGATGCGCGCGACGCTCGGCTCGCGCTCGGTCTGCAGGCGCGCGGCCACGTCCTCGGCCCCGCGCAGTGCGCGCAGCACGTTGCCGCTGGCGAGGCCGGCCAGGTCGTCGTCCAACCAGCCGCGGTCCGCGAGCGCCGCGAAGAGGTTCGGGTAGCCGGAGACGTCGCGCAGCTCGTCCGCGAAGCCGCTGGCGCCGTCGTAGTCGCCGCCGAGCCCGACGTGCCGGACCCCCGCGACCTCGCGCACGTGCTCGACGTGTGCGACGACGTCGTCGAGCGTGGTGGGCGGCTTGGGGTGGCTCTTCTCCCACTCGTCGGCGAACGCGGCGAACTCGGCGTAGTCGTTGGGCGCGATCCCGGCCGCCTTCGCGGCCTCCCCCGCCGCGGCGCGCCACTCCCCGATCGCGGGCGTGACGAAGCTCGGCACGAACGTCACCATGCAGACGCCGCCGTTGTCGGCGAGGCGGGCGAGGACGTCGTCGGGCACGTTGCGCGGCACGTCGCAGACGGCGCGGGCCGAGCTGTGCGAGAAGATCACGGGCGCCTCGGAGACGTCGAGCGCGGCACGCATCGTGCCCGCCGAGACGTGCGACAGGTCGACGAGCATGCCGAGGCGGTTCATCTCGCGCACCACCTCGCGCCCGAAGGCGGACAGGCCGCCGTGCGGGGCGGGGGTGTCCGTGGCCGACTCGGCCCAGGGGTTGTTGTGGTTGTGGGTGAGCGTCATGTACCGCACGCCCACCTCGTACAGCATCCGCAGCGCGCCCATCGACGAGTCGATCGACTGCCCGCCCTCGGCGCCCATGAGCGACGCGATCCTGCCCTCGGCCCAGGCGGCCACCACGTCGTCCGCGCCCAGCGCGAGGCGGAAGTGCTCGGGCCAGCGGGCCACCATGCGGCACACGGCGTCCACCTGCTCGAGCGTCGCGGTGACCGCGGCGCTGTCCGGCAGGTTGGACGGCACGTAGACCGACCAGAACTGGGCGCCCACTCCCCCGGCGCGCAGGCGCGGCACGTCCGTCTGGGTGCGGCCCTCGGTGCCGGCGGCGACGTCGAGCCGCGACCAGTCGTACGCGACCTGGGCGCGCGCCTCCCACGGTAGGTCGTTGTGCCCGTCCCAGACGGGGTGGTCACGCAGGAGGGCGGCGATGCGGTCGGTCGTCATCCCGCGACCCTATCGGCGCACTTCGCCGGTCGAGCTTGTCGAAACCCCGGTCTCGACAAGCTCGACCGGCGGGGAGACACGCTCGACCGACGGGGATCAGTCGCGGCGGGCGCCGCGCAGCCGGTCGATCTCGCGCCGCTCACGCTTGGTGGGGCGGCCGGCGCCGCGGTCGCGGATGCCGACGGCGGCCCGCTCCGTGCGGGTGGGCACCGGCGGGCTCTCGTCGCGATACGCCTTGACCGCCAGCGGCGCGCCCACGCGCTTGGGCAGCAGCTCGACGACGACGACGTTGCGGTCGCGCAGCGGGTCACGCCAGGTGATGCGGTCGCCCACCTTCACCGGCGTCGACGCCTTGGCCACGACGTCGTTCACCCGCACCCGACCGGCCCGGAGCAGCGCAGCCGATGACGACCGGCTCTTGAAGAGCCGCACCGCCCACAGCCACACGTCCGCTCGCACGTCGTCAGCCTCTCACGAGGGCGAGCGGCTCAGGCCGCGAGCGCCGGGTAGTCCGTGTAGCCGCGCGCGTCGTCCCCGGAGAAGGTGGTGCGGTCCGGCGCGTTGAAGGGCCAGCCGACGAGGCAGGTCCGGGTTGGCGAGGAACAGCGCGCCGAACGCGTCCGCGGTGCAGTCGCCCGTCAGATGCTCGGCAGGCTCACGACGGTAGGGAGCGCCCTGTCCCGGCGGGTGGCGGGTCGCCGCGGTTGCTAGCGTCTGCCCCATGGCTGAACCCAGGGCTGACGTGCGCGTCGAGGAAGATCTGCTCGGACCGAAGGAGGTCCCGGCGCTGGCGTACTACGGGATCCACACGGTCCGGGCGATCGAGAACTTCCCCATCTCGGGGACCACCATCAACGACGTGCCGGAGATGATCCGCGGCATGGTCATGGTGAAGAAGGCCGCCGCCCTGGCGAACCGCGAGCTGCGGGCCGTGCAGCGCGACATCGCGGACGCCATCGTGGGCGCCTGCGACGAGATCCTCGTCAAGGGCCGGTGCCTCGACCAGTTCCCGATCGACGTGTTCCAGGGCGGTGCCGGCACCAGCGTCAACATGAACACCAACGAGGTGGTCGCCAACCTCGCGCTGGAGCTCGCGGGCTTCCCCCGGGGCCGCTACGACGTCATCAACCCGAACGACCACGTCAACAAGTCGCAGTCCACCAACGACGCCTACCCCACCGGCTTCCGGCTCGCCGTGCACGCCCTGGTCAGCTCGCTGACCATCGCGGTCCGACGGCTCTCCCGGGCGTTCGACGAGAAGGCCTCGGAGTTCGCGGACGTCGTCAAGATGGGCCGCACGCAGCTCCAGGACGCCGTGCCGATGAGCCTCGGACAGGAGTTCGCGGGCTTCTCCGTGAACGTCGCCGAGGAGGTCAAGCGCCTCAGCGTCGCCGCTGACCTGCTCCTGGAGGTCAACCTCGGCGCCACCGCCATCGGCACCGGCCTCAACACGCCGCCCGGCTACCCCAAGGTCGCGGCCCGGCGCCTCGCCGAGGTGAGCGGGCTGGCCACGGTGCCCGCGGAGAACCTCGTCGAGGCCACCTACGACAACGGCGCCTACCTCGCCGTGCACTCGGCCGTGAAGCGCCTCGCCGCCAAGCTGTCCAAGATCTGCAACGACCTGCGCCTGCTGTCCTCCGGACCGCGCGCGGGGCTCAACGAGATCAACCTGCCCGAGCTGCAGGCGGGGTCGTCGATCATGCCCGCCAAGGTGAACCCGGTGATCCCCGAGGTGGTCAACCAGGTCTGCTTCAAGGTGATGGGCAACGACGTGACCATCACCCACGCGGCGGAGGCGGGCCAGCTCCAGCTCAACGTCATGGAGCCGGTGCTCGCGGAGTCGATGTTCGAGTCGATCCGGCTGCTCACCAACGCGTGCAACGCGCTGCGCACCAAGTGCGTCGTCGGGATCACCGCGAACCCGGAGGTCACGCGCGCCCACGTGCTCGGCTCGATCGGCATCGTCGCCTACCTCAACGAGGTGATCGGCCACCACCACGGCGACAAGGTGGGCAAGGAGGCCGCGGTCACCGGCCGGTCCGTGCGGGACGTCGTCGTAGCGCGCGGCCTGCTCAGCGCCGAGGAGGTGGACGCCATCCTCACCACGGAGAACTTCCTGCACCCGCGCTATACCGGCCGGTTCTACCCGCCCGACGAGCGTGGCATCCCGCCGGTCGACGAGGAGGGCGGGTCGTCCCACGTCGTGGAGTCGGACAACGCCGGCGGGGCGCCGTCCGACCCCGACCCTGACCACGAATCGGCGCACGAGTCTGAGCCGGGTGGGGCTGCCTAGCTGTACTGACCCGGGACCGTGGCCACCGAGCGCCCGTCCGGCGGCGCACGTCGAACAGCTCCGACATGAACCCGGACCGGGCCACCAGCATCGCGTCGTAGCAGATCGTGAAGATGAGCATCAGAGCGACCCAGGTCGGGAGGTAGCCGCCGACGTTCGGCCCGATGCTGGGCGAGCATCGCGGGGTCACACGTCGTCGGCGGTCGACGGGCACCTGATCCAGAGCGGCTTCGGATCAGGCTCGACGACGACCCATCAGCAGGAGGGTGAGGAACAGCATCACCGAGCCCGCCCCTCAGCTCGTCGTGCGTCAGTCGGCCGCGCCCAGAAGAGGCTGAGCCGCGCGCGGCGGTTCTGTTCACGACGCGGGCGTGCGCTCCAGCAGGAACAGCCGCACCACCCGGCCGGAGTCCCGCTCGTAGGCGCGGTAGCCCGGCCACTGCGCCTCGATGCGCGCCCACGCGGCGTCCCGCTCGGCGTCGTCCTCGATGGGTGTGGCCCGCACGTCGAACCGCCGGCCGCGGATGCTGACGGCCGCGTCCGGGTGCGCGAGCAGGTTGTACGTCCAGGCCGGGTGCCGGCCCTGCGCGAAGGCCGTGCCCGCCACGACCAGCCGCCCCGCGCCGACGGGCGTGTACATCAGGTACGTGTCGCGCGGCTCCCCCGACCGTGCGCCCGTCGTGTGCAGTACCAGCGACGGCACCAGCACCGCACTGAGCTGGAACCGGCCGCGCGTGAGCCACGCCAGCGCGCGCTCGACGGGTGGCAGCACGACCGGCCCTGCCGCCCGGAACGCGCGCGTGCGCGTCAGCGGTGCGACGGCGGACCGGACGACGTGCAGCAGGGTGGCCATGCCCCCATCCTGACCGGGGCACGGCCACCCTGCTCGCGACTCGCTCTCCGACCCAGCCCTCCGATCTCGCTATCCGAGGGTGGACGTCACGACCCGAGGGCGGACGTCACGACCCGCGGGTCGGCGGCCGTCACCTCGTAGGTGTCGCCCGAGACGACGAGCGTCGCGCGCGGCGTCGCGGTGCCCGGCACGTCGCGCTTCTCGGACCGGCGCGCGCTGGTGATCGCGCCCCCCGTGGCGTGCTGCACGTCCTCGGCCTCGACGTCGGGCGTGGCGGCGGCGTGCGACCCGACCCACACCTCGACCTCGCCCGGCTCGACGACGCGCACCAGTCGTCGGTCGGAGAACGCGAGCCGCGTGGTCGGCACCGCGAAGGTCACGACGACCGACTCCCCCGGCTCCAGCGACACCCGGCGGTAGGCGAGCAGCTGCGCGACGGGGCGGGTGACGGAGCCGAGCACGTCCCGGCCGTAGAGCTGCACGACGTCCGCGCCGGCGACCGTGCCGGTGTTGGTCACCCGGACGGCGGCGGCGAACGTGCCGCCGGCCGAGACCTCGGCCTCGACCCCCAGGTCGGTGTAGGCGAACGACGTGTACGACAGGCCGAAGCCGAACGGTCGCAGCGGCGTCGAGTCGGTGGAGGTCACGTCGGAGGGCCCGCCCAGCACGGGGTGCAGGTACGAGTACGGCTGCGCCCCCGCCGACCGCGGCAGCGAGACGGGCAGCCGCCCGGAGGGGTTCACCGCGCCGGCGACGGCCCGGGCCACCGCCGTGCCGCCCTCCTCGCCCGGGAAGAACGCCTGCAGCACGGCCCCGGGCCGACGGTCGCCGTCCAGCGCCCAGTCGATCGCGTAGGGGCGCCCGCTGAGCACCACCATCACGACCGGCGTCCCGGTGGCCAGCACGGCCTCGACCAGCCCGCGCTGCACGCCGGGCAGCTCGAGGGACTCCGCGTCGTTGCCCTCGCCCACGGTGCCGCGGCCGAACAGCCCGGCGTGGTCGCCCACCACGACGACCGCCACGTCGGCGGACCCGGCGGCCGCGACGGCCTCGGCGAAGCCGGACGTGTCCTCGCCCTCGACGTCGCAGCCGGCGGCGTGCACCAGCTCCGGCTGCGGCAGGCCCGCGGTGCGGAACGCGCCGCCGAGCGCCTCGAACACCGTGGGGATCTCGAAGCCCTTGGGCACCTCGGGGTGGTGCGCCAGCACGTGGTTGGCGAACGAGTAGCAACCCATCAGCGCGTCGCTGCGGTGCGCGTTCGGCCCGACGACGGCGACGCGCGACGGCGCGGCGCTCCACCCGGACAGGGGCAGCAGGTCGTCGTTGGTCAGCAGCACTACCGACTCCTCCGCGAGGCGGCGCGCGACGTCGCGGTGCGCGGGCGAGTCGAGGTCGACCTGCGCCGGCGGCTCGCCGGCGAAGGCGTCGTCGTCGAGCAGCCCGAGCTCCTCCTTCTGGGCGAGAGCGCGCAGCACTGCGCGGTCCACGTAGCGTTCGTCCACCCGGCCCTCGCGGACGAGGGCCGCCAGCGGCTCGAGGTACGCGTCGCCGGACGGCAGCTCGATGTCGAGCCCCGCCTGGAGGGCCTGGGCGGCGGCCTCGCCGCGGTCGGCGGCGACCCGGTGCATCACCTCGAGGAACGCCACGCCGAAGTAGTCCGCCACGACGGTGCCGTCGAAGCCCCACCGCTCCCGCAGGATCCCGGTGAGGTACTCGGCGCTGGCGTGCATCGGTACGCCGTCGACGTCCACGTACGACGCCATGATCGACCGCACGCCGCCGTCCAGCACGGCCATCTCGAACGGCGGCAGGAAGACGTCGGCCATCTCGCGCGGGCCGGCCGAGACCGGGGCGTGGTTGCGCCCGGCGCGCGAGGCCGAGTAGCCGGCGAAGTGCTTGAGCGTCGCGTGCACGCCGGCGCCCTGCAGCCCCCGCACGTACGCGGTGCCGACCGTGCCGACGAGGTACGGGTCCTCGCCGATGCACTCGTCCACGCGCCCCCAGCGCGGGTCGCGTACGACGTCGAGCACCGGGGCGAGGCCCTGGTGGATGCCGAGCTCGCGCATCGAGTCGCCGATGACGCGGCCCATCTCCGCCACGAGCTCCGGGTCGAACGTCGCCCCCCACGCCAGCGGCGTCGGGAAGGTCGCGGCCTTCCAGGCGGAGAGCCCGGTGAGGCACTCCTCGTGCACGAGGGCGGGGATCCCGAGCCGCGTCTCACGACGCAGCCGCTGCTGCTCCGCCCACAGCCACGCCGCCCGCTCGGCCGGGTCCACCGGCCGCGTGCCGTACACCCGGGTGTAGTGGCCGATGCCGTGCCGCGTGACCTCCTCGAGCCGACCGCCGTCGCCGACCCCCATCTCGCCCTGCATGGGCGCGACGACGTCGCCGCCCTTGTCGAGCCAGTAGCCGGCCAGCTGCGCGAGCTTCTCGTCGAGGGTCATCCGGGCGTGCAGCGCGCGGACGCGCTCGGACACCACGGGCAGCTTCGGCAGCTCCGGCGCCGTGGGGACAGGGTGGGTCACGTGCTCTCCTTGGGTCATCCCTTCACGGCTCCCTGCAGGCCGTTCACGATGCGCTTCTGCATCGCGAGGAAGAACACCAGCGCAGGGATCATCGCCAGCGTCGTGAAGGCGAACACGCCCGCGGTGTCCGCCGAGTGCTCCGAGGAGAAGTCGGCGACGCCGAGGGGCAGCGTCCGCATGTCGCCCTGCAGCAGCAGCAGCGGCAGGAGGTAGGCGTTCCAGGAGCCGACGAACGCGAGCACGCCCACGGTCACCATCCCCGGCCCGGACAGCGGCAGCAGGATCCGCCAGAAGAACCCGATCCGGCTGGCGCCGTCGAGCTGCGCCGCCTCCTCGAGCTCGGCGGGCAGCGCCTTGAGGAAGGGCCGCAGGATCACCACCGTCATCGGCAGCGCGAACGCCGCCTGCGGCAGGGCCACACCCCACCAGGTGTTCCCCATCTGGTAGTTCTGCGTGATCAGGATGAACAGCGGGATGATCGCCACGGTGGCGGGGAACAGCAGCCCGATGACGAACACCATGAACAGCGCCTCGCGCCCCTTGAAGCGGTACCGCGCGAGGGGGTAGGCGGCCATGATGCCGAAGACGACGACCACGGCCGTGGTGAGCACCGCGATGATCGTGGAGTTGAGGAAGTAGCCCCAGAACGGCGAGCCCGGGGACAGCACGCCCACGTAGTTGGACAGCACCCACGGGCTCGGCAGCCCGGCCGGGTCCTCGGCGAGCTGCGCGTTGGTGCGGAACCCGCCGAGCACGCCGTACAGCACCGGCCCGAGGGTCACGGCGACCACCACGAGGGAGATCGCGTACACGAGCGCCTTGCGTCCCCGCCGGTTGAGCCTGTCGAAACCCGCGTCTCGTCGGGCTCGACCAGCGGTCGTGGCCGGGGACGTCGTGACGGCGCTCATCGGTCGTCCTCCTGAGTGTCGCGGCGCAGCACGACGCGCTGGTAGACCAGCGCGAGCACCAGCGCGATGACGAACAGCACCACCGACGCGGCGCCGGCGATGCCGAAGTTCTGCCGCTTGGTGCCCTCGTTGACCAGGAACGTGGCCATGGTGGTGGTGGCGTTGGCGGGGCCGCCGCCGGTGAGGATCCACACCATGTCGAAGAGCTGCAGCGAGCCGATCATCGACAGGAAGCCCCAGGTGCGCATGGTCGGCCCCAGCAGCGGGATCGTGATCCGGCGCTGCACCTGCCACCAGGTCGCGCCGTCGAGCTGAGCGGCCTCGTAGAGCTCCCCGGGTACGCCCTGCAGGCCTGCGAGGAACAGGATCACGGCCAGCCCGAGGTACTTCCAGGTCAGCACCACGAGCACGGTCCACAGGGCGTACTCGGGGGTGCCGAGGAAGCCCTGCTCCGGCCCGTGCAGGCCGACGGCGGCGAGCATCGAGTCGATCACGCCGTACTGCGGCTGCAGCAGCTGGAACCACACGACGCCCGCGATGACCTCGGCCAGCACGTACGGCACGAAGATGATGGTGCGCAGCAGCCCCTGGCCCCACATCTTGCGGTTGAGCAGCAGCGCGATCGCCAGGCCGAGCGGCAGCTGCAGCAGGATCGAGCCGACCACGATGATGAGGTTGTGCACGACGGCGTCCGTGAAGACCTCGCTGGTCAGCACGGAGACGTAGTTCCGCAGGCCGACGAAGTCGACCATCGGGCCGAAGCCCTTCCACTTGTACAGCGACATCTGCACGGCGGTGGCGATGGGGACCACGATGAACGCGACCAGCAGGGCGAGAGCAGGTGTCACGAAGAAGGCGATCTCCGCCCGCTTGCGCCACGCCCCTGCCTGGCCGCGACGCTCCGGACGGCGGTCCGCCGACCGTGCCTGGGCACGGCCGGCGGACCGGACCGCGGTCTCCGTCATCGGTCGGTCACTGGTCCGCTTCCGCGGCGGACTGCACCGCGTCGACCACGTCCTGCGGCGTCGCCTTGCCGGCGAACTGCAGCGCGATCGCGTCGTTCATCGCGCCACCCACGGAGGTCCCGAGCAGCGTGTCGAGGTAGAGCTGGATCTCCGGCGCGGAGTCCCGCACCCTGAGCAGCTCGGCCAGCGCGGCGTCGGAGACGGACGCGGACGCCGTCGGGTTGGTCGGCAGGCCCATGTCCAGCTCGGCGAAGCCCTGCTGCACGTCGTCGCTCAGCAGGTACTGCGCGAACTCGACCGCTACGTCGGGCGAGTCGTTCGACACCGCCCACGCGTCGCCGCCGCCCATCTGGGCGAACTCGGTGCCCTGCTGGCCGGGGATCGACGGGTACGGGAACCAGCCCGTGTCGTCGCCCAGGCCCGTGCCGTCCTCGGTGAGGCCCTGCATGACGCCGGGCTCCCAGTGGCCGGCGAGCTCCATCGCGACCTTGCCGCTGGCGAGCAGGCCGGACGCCGACGTCGGGCCCGTCTGCGACGCGGTGGTGAGGAAGCCCTTGTTGAAGGGCTCGGTGGCGAGCAGCTCGTCGAGCGTATCGCCCGCCTTGACGAAGCACGGGTCGGAGTAGTCCACGTCCGCGATGGCGGAGTCGAGCGTGTCCGCGGAGCACTGCCGGATCACGTTGTAGTACCAGTAGTGCGCGGCGGGCCACTTGTCGCCGGCGCCCACGGAGACCGGCGTGATGTCGGCCGCCTCGAGCTTGTCGAAGGTGTCGTACAGGTCGGCCATCGTGGTGGGGGTCTGCGTGATCCCCGCCTTCTCGAAGAGCGACTTGTTGTACCAGAAGCCGACGACGCCGATCGAGAAGGGCAGCGCGTACGAGGCGCCGTCCACCTGGAACCCGGGCATGTACGGCTCGAGGGTGCCGATCGTGTCCGCGGCGGGCTCCGAGATGTCCTTGAGCAGCCCGGCCTCCACGTGGTCGGCGAGCTCGCCGCCGCCCCGCTCCATGAACACGTCGGGCGAGTCGCCGGCCTGGAAGGCGGCGTCGAGCTTGGTGAGCATGTCCTCGTGCTGCATGGCGCTGACCTCGACGGTCACGCCCTCGTGCGCCGCCTCGAAGTCTGCGGCGACCTTGTCGTAGTACTCCTTGCCGTCGCCGGTGTTGGAGTTGTGCCACCAGGTGATGGTGCCGCCGTCGGCGCTGGCGGTGTCGTCGTCGCTCTGGTTGCCCGCGCCTTGGCCGGCGCAGGCTGCGCCCAGGAGCGCCACGGTGGTCCCGATCGCGACCGCGGTGGCGCCGCGCATGATCCTCGTCCTCGTCATCATCGATCCCTTGTCTTCGTCGACGGGCACGGCAGCGACGCTGCCGCGAGGTGGGTGAGTGCCTGAGCACGAGACTGGCAGGCCGGGCGGCGCTTCGTCAATCGTTGTCGATAACGATTTCGACATCTCACCTGCCCGGGCTCGACGACGGGGACGCGGCGGGGTGACCGGCGTGGGCATGCCGCATACTGTCGACTCGTGAGCACCGCCGCCGACCCGCCCGCCGCGGGCGCCCCCACCCCCGTCGTCGGGCGGGTGACCATCTCCGACGTGGCACGCGTCGCCGGCGTCTCGGTGGCCACCGTGTCCAAGGTCGTGAACAGCAGGTACGGCGTCTCCCCGAGCACGTCGAAGCGCGTGCTCGCCGTGGTGGAGGAGCTCGGGTACGAGTCGTCGCTCGTGGCCCGCAGCCTGCGCCGCACCAGCACCAACGTCATCGGGGTGCTCGTCGCCGAGTTCGAGCCGTACTCCACGGAGCTGCTCAAGGGCATCTCGGCGGCGGTCGACGGCACCGGGTACGAGCTGCTCGCCTACGCCGGGCGCACCGACGGCGGCGCGCAGACCGGGTGGGAGCGGCGATCGCTCTCCCGGCTCGCCGGCACGCTCGTCGACGCGGCGATCGTCGTGACGCCCACGATGGTGATGTCCGCCGACTCGCCGGTCCCCGTCGTCGCCGTCGACCCGCACACCGGCCCCGAGGGCACCCCCACCGTCGACTCCGACAACACCACGGGCGCCCGCGAGGCCGTGGAGCACCTCATCGACCTCGGGCACCGGCGCATCGCCCACCTCGGCGGACGCGCCGACCTCGAGTCCGCGCGCCTGCGCGAGCTGGGCTACCGCCAGGCGCTCGCCGGCGCGGGGATCCCCGTCGACCCGCTGCTGATCAAGGTCGGCGGCTACCGGCCCGACCTCGCGGACGCCCCGGTGCGCTCCCTGCTCGACCCGACCCGTTCCGACCGGCCCACCGCGGTCTTCGCCGCCAACGACCTGTCCGCCATCCACGTCCTCGAGGTGGCGCAGGAGCTCGGGCTGCGGGTGCCCGAGGACCTCTCCGTGGTCGGCTTCGACAACATCCCCGAGTCGTGGAGCAGCACTCCCCCGCTGACCACCGTCGCGCAGCCCATGCACCGCATGGGCGCCGAGGCCCTGCGGATGGTGCTCGACCTCCTCGACGGCACCGCCCGCGAGCGCCACCTCCGGCTCCCGACGTCGCTCGTCGTCCGCGCCTCGACCGCACCCCCCGCCGAAGTAGTCCCGAATCCCGCGAGGTAGTTCGGATCTCCGCGAGGTAGTCCGAGCCTCGGCGAGGTAGTTCAGTCGACGACGAAGGTCGCGGCGTCCGGGAACATCACCGGCGGCGCGTCGACACCGCAGAACCCGAGGTAGCTGCCGGCGAAGTCGCCGTCCGGGTGCTCGGGGTCGACGGCGATCGTTCCGTTCGAGTCCGCCACCGTGCCTGTGGCGGTGAAGCGGTCTCCGCCCCGGCCGCCGGCCTGGAGCGACGCCCCGCCGGGGAGCGTGATCGTGGAACTCCTGCTCGAGTCACCGGACGCGACGGCCTCCGTGCCCTCCGGCCAGAAGACCACGTGCTCGACGCCGTCGATGTCCACGACGAGACAGCCGTTGGTGAGCGCCCGCAGCTCACCGGAGAGCGGCGCAGGCTCGTCACGGAAGTACGGTCGTAGCTCGGGTTCGTCGAGGGCCTGGACCTGGGGCGTGTCGAATCCCAGGACCTGGTCGTCGAGGGCGTCGTCGTCGGCCAGCTCGCAGCCGACGAGCAGCACCAACGACGCCAGGGCCACGCCGCCCGGCCACCCGCCACGGGTCCACATGCCGGGAGCGTAGGCCTGCGAGTCAGCGCTGGCGACCGTGCCGGCGCTCGGGCTCCCGGGGGGCGCGGCGCGCGAGGTACCGGCTGCGCAGCCGCACCAGGACGAACCACAGCACCAGCAGCCCGATGACCACGAGCACGCCGTTGGAGATGATGCCGCTCCACTGCTCCAGCACGGGCTCGATGGCGGGGCCGAACGCGTAGCCGAGGCCCACCCAGATGCCGTTCCACACCCCGGACCCGATGGCGGTGTAGAGGGTGAACGACCAGAACGGCATGCGCTCGATGCCCGCGGGGATGGAGATGAAGCTGCGCACCAGCGGCACGCAGCGGCCGAGCAGCACGGCGACGCGGCCCCACTTCGCGAAGAAGGCCTCCGCCTTGTCGAAGTCCGAGCCGTCCATGAGCGGGATCGCGTCGACGATCGCGCGCGTGCGGTCCCGGCCGAGCAGCAGGCCGAGGAGCCACCAGATCCACGCCCCGACGACGGCGCCGACGGTGGCCGCGAGGATCGCGAGCCAGGCGTTCATGTGCCCGGCGTACGCGAGGAAGCCCGCACCGGGCAGCACGGCCTCCGACGGGATCGGCGGAACGAACGTCTCGATGAGCACGGCCGCGCCCACGCCGACCTCGCCGAGCGTGACCATCAGGCCGAGCACCCAGCCGATGAAGCCGTCGTACCCCTGGGTCGGGTCGGTGGTCGCCGCGGCCACGGCGCTCACGACGCCGTTCACAGGGCGGTCCCGGCGTCGAGCGCGGCACGGGTCGCGGCGACCACGTCGGGGTCGGTGACGTCGTACCCGCCGGTGCCGCCGCCCCCCGGGCCGCCGTCGGCGACCACGGTGCGTCGTGCGGAGAGGTGGACGGCGTCGACGCCGGCCGCGACGAGGGCGGGCACGTCCTGCACCCGCACGCCGCCGCCGGCCATGATCTCGACGCCGAGCGACCGGCCGCGCTCCGCGAGCGCGGCGAGGACGTCCAGTGCCTCCCACGCCCGGGGCGCGCCGCCGGAGGTGAGCACGCGCCGCACACCGGCGGCTGCCAGGGTCTCCAGCACCTCGACGGGGCGGCCCACCTGGTCGATGGCCCGGTGGAAGGTCACGTCCGCACCGCCGGCCGCGACGACGAGCGCCGCGAGGGTCGACGCGTCGACGTCGCCGGCCTCGGTCAGCGCGCCGACCACGACGCCCGTCGCGCCGGCGTCCAGCACGGCACGGACGTCGCGCACCTGCACGTCCACCTCGTCGGGCGTGCAGACGAACCCACCGGCGCGGGGGCGCACGAGGACGTGCACGCCGACGCCCGTGCCCCGCAACGCGTCCGCCACGGCGGCGACCATGCCCGTCGACGGCGTGAGCCCGCCCGTGCCCGCGAGGGCCGCGCACAGCTCGAGGCGGTCGGCGCCGCCCTCCGCGGCGACGCGCGCACCGGCGACGTCCTGCACGGCGATCTCGAGGGCGACGGCCCGGTGAGCAGGGCTGACGGGCTCGGGGACGGGTTCCGTCGAGGGGGCGGCAGTCACGGCGGCGAGTCTACGGGGGCACGCGTGTGCGCGATCGGTGCAGCCTGTGACGGCGCGGTGGTGACCACTCGGTGGTAACTACTCGGTGGTGACTACTCGGTGGTGGCGGCGTCGGGGCTCGGCGGGCGTCGGTGGCAGGATCTCCGGGTGCCCTCCTACCGCGTGAGCCTCGCCATCGGTCTGCTCCAGCCGGGCGTCGGCCCGGCCGATGTGCTGCCCGCGGCCGCCGACGCGGCCCGTGCGCTCGCCACCGTCGAGGCGTACGACGTCGGCGTGGTGCGCGGACGCGCACGCATCACGGTGCGCTTCACCGCGGACGACGACGACGTCGCGCACCAGGTCGCCGACGCCGTCCAGGACGGGGTCGACCCGCTGGCGGACACGTTCGGGGGCACCCTCACCCGGCGCTGGGGCAACCGCTGGCAGCCTGCCTGACCGCCCCCTTCCCTGCCGAACAGGCGGTTGACACCGTAATCCGCCGCTCGTGGCCCCGATAACGGTGTCAACCGCCTGTTCGGCCGTCCTCTCGAACCAGCGTGGCCGGGTCCCGAGGAGGTCAGTACCGTGGGGCCCATGACCTCCTCCCCCGTCGATCCCACCACCACGGCCTCCTGGGGCGACCTGTACGGCCACTACCAGGAGTTCCGGGGCGACCTGCGCGGGTGGTTCGCTGCCGACCCGGAGCGCGCCGAGCGGATGACCCACGTCGCCGGCGACCTGCACGTGGACCTCTCGAAGAACCTCGCGACCGACGAGACGCTGGACCTGCTGGTCCGCCTCGCGCACGAGGTGCGCCTGCCCGAGCGCATCGAGGCGATGTTCACCGGCGACCACATCAACGTCACCGAGGACCGCGCCGTGCTGCACACGGCCCTGCGCCGGCCGCCCGGCACGCAGCCGCCGCTGGTCGTGGACGGGCAGGACGTCGACGCCGACGTCCAGGGGGAGCTCGACAAGGTCGCCGCCTTCGCCGACGAGGTCCGCTCGGGCGCGTGGACGGGCGTCACCGGCAAGCCCGTGCGCACGGTGGTGAACATCGGCATCGGCGGCTCCGACCTCGGGCCGGTCATGGTCTACGAGGCGCTGAAGCCCTACGGCCGCGCGGACCTCGAGGTGCGCTTCGTCTCCAACATCGACCCCACCGACATCGCGCAGAAGACGGCGGACCTCGACCCCGAGACCACCCTCTTCATCGTGGCGTCCAAGACGTTCGGCACGCTCGAGACCCTCACCAACGCCCGGCTCGCGCGGGCCTGGCTCTGGGAGCGCCTCATCGACGCGGGGGCGATCGAGGACGACACCGACGCGAAGCAGGCCGCCGTGCGCGCACACTTCGTCGCCGTCTCGACGGCCCTCGACAAGGTCGCCGACTTCGGCATCGACCCCACCAACGCCTTCGGGTTCTGGGACTGGGTGGGTGGCCGCTACTCCGTGGACTCCGCGATCGGGACGTCGCTGGCGATCGCCTTCGGCCCCGACGTCTTCCGCGAGCTGCTGGCCGGGTTCCGCGCCGTCGACGAGCACTTCCGCACCACCCCGCTCGAGCGCAACGTGCCCGCCCTCATGGGCCTGCTCAACGTCTGGTACGTCAACTTCCTCGGCGCCCACACGCACGCCGTGCTGCCGTACGCCCAGCAGCTGCACCGCTTCCCCGCCTACCTGCAGCAGCTCACGATGGAGTCGAACGGCAAGTCGGTGCGCTGGGACGGCTCGCCCGTGACCACACAGACGGGCGAGGTCTTCTGGGGCGAGCCCGGCACCAACGGCCAGCACGCGTTCTACCAGCTCATCCACCAGGGCACGCGGCTCATCCCGGCCGACTTCATCGCCGTCGTGAACCCCGCCTACCCGCTCGCCGACGCCGAGGGCGACGGCAAGGCCGTGTCCCCGGGCGCCGACGTGCACGAGCTGTTCCTGGCGAACTTCTTCGCCCAGACCAAGGCGCTGGCCTTCGGCAAGACGGCGGACGAGGTGCGCGCCGAGGGCACGCCCGAGGAGATCGTCCCGGCGCGCACCTTCCCCGGGAACCGGCCCACGACGTCGATCATCGCGCCCGCGCTCACGCCGTCCGTCCTGGGCCAGCTCGTCGCGCTCTACGAGCACATCACGTTCGTCCAGGGCGTGGTCTGGGGCATCGACAGCTTCGACCAGTGGGGGGTGGAGCTCGGCAAGAAGCTCGCCCTCGAGGTCGCGCCCGCCGTTGCCGGCGACGACGCCGCCCTGGCCGCCCAGGACCAGTCCACCGCCGCGCTCATCCGGTACTACCGCGACCACCGCGCCTGATCCTTACCGTCGGTCGAGCCTGTCGAGACCCGGGTTTCGACAAGCTCAACCAGCGCTGGGCACCTGGCCCTTGACGTCGTCGTACTCGGCCTGGTTGGGCAGCTCGCCCGGCGCGTAGATCAGCCGCACGACGCCGGTCGGGAACGCCTCCGAGGCGAGCAGGGTCAGCGGGTAGATCGGCTCGCCCTCGTCGAAGAGCCGCTCGCCGTGCCGGGCCGCGACGGGGTGCACCAGCAGGCGCAGCTCGTCGAGGAGGCCGGCCGCGAGGAGCTGGCGGACGATCGACAGCGAGCCGGGGACCAGGATCTTCTCCACGCCGGGCTCCGCCTTCAGCGCCTCGACGGCGGCCACGAGGTCGCCGTCGAGGCGCTCGACCCCGCGCCAGCCGAGGTCGTGGTCCTGGCGGGTCGCGACGACCTTGCGCATGTCGCCGAGGCGCTTGGCGAACGCCGCGTCCTCCTCGCCGGCCAGCTCCCGCTCCGGCCAGGCGCCGGCGAAGCTGTCGTAGGTGACGCGCCCGATCAGGAGGAGGTCGGTGTCGCGGTAGTCGTCGTCGACGGCGCCCGACATGTGGTCGTCGAAGTACGGGAAGTGCCAGGCGGGGTCGATCTCGGCCACGCCGTCGAGCGAGATGAACAGGGTGGAGACGACCGAGGCCATGAGAGGTCCTTCCGGTAGGGGGTCCTAGGATCGGTGGCCATGGCAGCCCTCGACCCGAAGGCCATCCTCGCCGGGCGGCCGCCCGGTCGCCCACCGGTGGGCGCCCTCGTCACCATCGCCGTGTCGTCGCTGTGCCTCATCGCCGCGCTCGTCATGACCGCGGCGGAGGGACCGACGTTCGTCGAGGGCCTGCTGCTCGCCCTGCTGCCGCTGCCCCTGCTGCTCGCCGGCGTGCTCTCCCTGGACCGGCTCGAGCCCGAGCCCCCCGACGCGCTGGTCCTGGCCTTCCTCTGGGGCGCCGGCGTGTCCGTGCTGGTGGCGATGGCCATCAACACCGCGGGGCTCACGATGCTGTGGACGCCGCTGCTCGGCCAGGAGGAGGGGTTCGTCGCGACGGCGGTGCTCACCGCACCCGTCGTCGAGGAGACGCTCAAGGCCCTCGTCCTCGTGGGGATGCTCTGGTTCCGCCGGCACGAGCTCAACGGGCCGACCGACGGCATCATCTACGGCTCGATGGTGGGCCTCGGCTTCGCGACGGTGGAGAACATCCACTACTACACGGTCGCCGGCCCGGAGGGGCTGGCGCTGACGTTCGTGGCCCGCGGCCTCGCGTCGCCGCTGGTGCACCCGTTGTGCACCTCGCTCACGGGCATCGGGATCGCGATGGCGGCGCTCGCGCCGCGCGGCTGGTCGCGCGTCTGGCCGGTGCTGCTCGGGCTGCTGGGCGCCGTGACCTACCACGCGCTGTGGAACGGCGCCGCGTCGGCCGGCGTCGGCCCGACGATCGCCGTCTACGTCCTGGGCCTCGCCGTCCTGGTCGGGCTGCTCACCGTCGTCCGCGCGGACCGGGCCCGCATCGTGGCGCTGATCGGCCGCTACCTGCCCCCGTACGCGGCGGCCGGGGTCGTGACCCCGTCGGACGTCGTGATGCTGTCCTCGCTGCCGGCGCGCCGGCGGGCGCGCGAGCAGGTCCGCGCCGCGGGCGGCCCGGGCCCCGCCCGCGCCCTGCGCGACTACCAGCAGGCGGCCACCGAGCTCGCCATGCTGCACCGTCGCGCCGAGCGCGGGCTGGTGGACCGGCCCCGGTTCGAGCTGCGTCGCGGGCCCCTGCTGCTGCTCATGCACGCGGCGCGGCAGGTGTTCGAGCCCCTGCGGCGCCCGCCCCGCTGAGACCGAGGGCGATCACCGCGCCCACCGTGAGGTGCTCCAGCATCAGCAGCACCATGGCGCCGCCGTTGGCGGCGCCCAGCGGGCCGAGCAGCGACACCAGCAGGACGACGGCGCACAGCACCAGCCAGGCCCGTCGCCCGCCGCTCCGCGTGCGGAACAGGAGCGCCCGGACCCCCCAGCCTGCCAGTGCCGTCGTCATGCTCGCGGCCACGACGAGCGAGATGACGACCTCGAGGGTGCCCGACCCGGCCCGCACCTGCGGGTCGACGCCCAGCAGCATCCCGACGAGGTACACGAACGAGCCCGTGAGCATCGCGGCCACCACGACCTTCGTCGGGCGGTTCCACCGCCCACGCGGCGTCCTCGTGCCCGACGGCGTGGTGCTCCGCGTGTTCCGATGAGTCCTCGGTGTCTCCGTCGCGCCCATGGTCTCGTCCCCTCCTCTGCCGGCTCCCTGCCGACACGACGAGACTCCCGCGCACCGGGCATACACCGCGCCCTCCCGCGGTCGGCAACCGGCACACCCTGCGGCGCCCCCACCCCCGACCTTGGTCGGTGTCGCGGGCACACACGCCGCCGTAGCGTCCCGGTCATGACCACCTCCGGCACCACCCCGACCGCGGCGCGGCCCCGCCCGACTCCTGGCGGCTGGGCGACGAGCGACCCGTGCCCGCCCCCCAGCGACGGCCCGCCACCCGCCCCGCGCAGCCTCCTCGTGATCGCATGGGCGCTGATCGCCATGCTCACGGCGGCATCGACGGCCGCCGTCGTGACCTCGGTCCCCGGGCCCGGCGCGATCCTGGCGGCGGTGCCGAAGGTGCCCGCGGCCGTCGACATCGCCGTGGCGGTGGCCGCGGTCGCGATCGTGCCGCTGCTGTTCACACGGCGCAGCGTCGTCGCCGCCGTCGCGCTCGCGATCCTCGCGGCGGCCTCCGGGGCGGCCACCCCGGCCGCGACGGTGGGGACGCTGCAGGTCGCGCGCTGGTACCCGGTGCGGACGGCGATCCCCGTCGCGGCGGCGGGCGTCCTCGGGCACGCCGTGCAGGCGCTGTGGCGGCCGGTGAGCCTGCCCATCGGCTGGTGGCTGCTGTGCGACGTCGCGGTGCACGCGGCGCTGCTCGGCTGGGGCGCCTACGGCCGGGAGCGCGCGCTGGTGGTGTGGTCGCTGCGCGACCGGGCCCGCCGGGCGGAGGCCGATCAGGAGCGGCGCCTGACCGAGGCGCGCACCGCCGAGCGCACCCGCATCGCCCGCGAGATGCACGACACGCTGGCGCACCGGCTCTCCCTGCTGGCAGCCACGGCGGGGGCCCTGGAGTACCGGCCGGACGCGGACCCGGCGCAGGTCGCGGCGGCGGCCGGGCGGGTCCGCTCGGGCGTCAGCGACGCCCTCGAGGACCTGCGCCAGGTGATCCGCCTGCTGCGCGCCGGCCCCGACGACCTCGGCCCGGTGCCCGGCCTGGACGACGTGCGCCGGCTGGTCGACGACGCCCGCGCCGCCGGGGGCGACGTGCGGTTCGAGCGCACGGGTGACCTCCGGCCGGACGCCGCACCGCCCGCCGGCGTGGCGACCGCGGTCTTCCGCGTGGTGCAGGAGGGGCTCACCAACGCCCGTCGGTACGCGCCGGGGGCGGGCGTGCGCGTGACGGTCGCGACGACGCGCCATGACGAGATGCGCGGCGAGGTGCGCGTGCGCGTGGCCGACGACGGGGCCACCCGCGGCGGCCCGACGACGGGGGCGGGCACGGGGACCGGCCTCGTCGGCCTGCGCGAGCGGGCCACGCTCCTGGGCGGCACGCTCGCCGCCGGGCCGGAGGCGTCGGGCGGCTTCGCGGTGGAGGCGTGGCTACCGTGGGGCCCGTGACCACCCCTGACAGCACCGGCGCCGGCACGGACGCGAACCTTGACCCCGCCGGCACGGTCCGGCTCGTGCTCGTGGACGACGACGCCCTCGTCCGGGCGGGCCTGCGCCTCATGCTCGACGGCGCGGACGGGGTGCGCGTGGTGGCCGAGGCCGCCGACGGCGCGGACGTCCCCGCCGTCCTCGACGCCCACCCGGCCGACGTCGTCCTGATGGACCTGCGCATGCCCGGCGTCGACGGCATCGCCGCTACGCGGCGGGTGCGCGCCCGCCCCTCGCCGCCGGCCGTGGTCGTGCTGACCACGTTCGACACCGCCGAGGAGGTCGGCGGAGCGCTGCGTGCCGGCGCAGCCGGCTACCTGCTCAAGGACATGCCACCCGCCCGGATCGCCGCCGCGGTCCGCGCGGCGGCCGCGGGCGAGCCCGTGCTGGCGCCGGACGTGGCGCGGCGGCTGATGGACGCCGTGGCCGGGTCGGGCGGGACGCGCGAGCGGGCCCGCGCGGCGCTGGCGACCCTCACCGGGCGGGAGCGGGACGTCGCCGTCGAGCTCGGCCGCGGCGCGTCGAACGCGGACATCGCCGCGCGCCTCTACCTCAGCGTCCCCACCGTCAAGGCCCACGTGTCGAGCGTGCTGGTGAAGCTGGGGCTGGAGAACCGCACGCAGGTGGCGCTGCTCGTGCACGACGCCGGCGCCTAGTCCCTCAGACCTCTGCCCTCTGCCCTCAGACCTCGACCCGCGGCACGAGGTCCTCGGCCCCCGGCGCGAGGCCGAGGAACTCCGCCACCCGGGCGGACGCCGGGGCGCGCAGCAGCACGTCGGGGGCGTCCAGCTGCAGCAACCGGCCGGCGTCCATCACCGCGACCCGGTCGGCCACGGTGAACGCCTCGTCGTGGTCGTGCGTGACGAAGACGGCGGTGGTGCCGGTGGCGCGCAGCGTGTCGCGGACGTCCACGGCGAGCCGCTCGCGCAGCCGGCGGTCCAGGGCGGACAGCGGCTCGTCGAGCAGCAGCAGCCGCGGTCGCGGGGCGAGCGCGCGGGCCAGTGCCACCCGCTGCTGCTCGCCACCCGACAGCGTCGCGACGGACCGGCGCTCGTAGCCCGCCAGACCCACGTCGGCGAGCAGCTCGGCGACGCGCGCCGACCGCTCGGCCCGCGGCACGCCCTGCGTCTCGAGCCCGTAGGCCACGTTGCGGGCCACGTCGCGGTGCGGGAACAGCTGGCCGTCCTGGAAGAGCAGGCCGAAGCCGCGGCGGTGCACGGGCACGCCGGCGAGGTCCTCGCCGTCGAACGCGACGCTGCCGCCAGCGAGCGGCTCCAGCCCGGCGACCGCGCGCAGCAGCGACGACTTGCCGCAGCCGCTCGGCCCCAGCAGGGCGACGATCTCCCCCGCCGCCACGTCGAGCGACACCCGGTCCACGGCGACGGCCCCCGCGCGTCGGCGCGTCGCGCCGTACCGCACCTCGGCGTCGCGCACGGCCAGCCCGCCCGGCGCCCCCGGGGTCGCCTCGTTCGCGTGCCCCATCAGAACTCCCCTCCCGGCCGGTCGCCCCGCAGGCGCTCGGCCACCATCATGACGGTCGCGGTGAGCACGGCGAGCACCACGGACGCCGCGAGCGCCATCCCGTAGTTCTCGGCCCCGGGCCTCCCGATCAGCCGGAAGATCACCACCGGCAGCGTCGCCGTGTCGGGGCGGGCGAGGAACGACGTCGCGCCGAACTCGCCCAGGGACACGGCGAAGGCGAAGCCGATCGCGAGCCCCAGCGACCGTGCCCCGAGCGGCCCGTCCACGGTGCGCAGCACGCGCCCCGGCGTCGCGCCCAAGGCGGCGGCGGCCTCGCGCAGCCGCGGGTCGATCGCGCGCAGCACCGGCAGCATCGTGCGCACCACGAGGGGGATCGCCACCACGGCCTGCGCGATCGGCACGAGGGCGCCCGACGTGCGCAGGTCGACGTCGAGCCCGAGCGGCCGGTCCAGCGTGATCAGGAAGCCGAACCCCACCGTCACCGCGGACACGCCCAGCGGCAGCATGAACGCCGCGTCGAGGACGCCGATGCCCCGCCGCAGCCCCGCGCGGCGAGGGCGGCGGGAGACGACCAGGGCCACGAGCCCGCCCACGACGACGGCGATCACAGCCGCCCACGCCGCCGTCCGCAGGGAGTTGCCGAGCGCCTCCCACACGGTGACTGTCAGGGCGTTGCGGCCCCCCGTGGTGCCGAGCGCCAGGTAGTTGTCGAGCCCCCAGGAGCCGTCGGCCGTCCGCAGGGAGCGGGCGACGAGCCCCGCCACGGGCAGCACCAGCAGCCCGGCGACCACGACGACGGTCGCGACGGCGGGGGCGAGGTCCGCGCCCGCGCGCAGGCGCAGCCGGTGGGCGGACACCCGGTCGCTCGTCAGGTGCAGCGCGCGCTCGCGCCGGGACCGCGCGCGCGAGCTGACCAGCAGGGCCCCGGCCACCACCACGAGCTGGAGGACGGACAGCACGGCGGCCGAGCGCAGGTCGAGGAACTGGGTGGTCCGGGTCCAGATCTCCGTCTCGATGGTGCCGTAGCGCAGGCCGCCGAGCACGAGGACGACGCCGAACGCCGTCGCGCAGAACAGGAACACCACTGCGGCGGCCGACGCGATCGCCGGCCCGAGGGCGGGGAGGGTCACGGTGCGGAACGCCCGCCACGGCGTGGCGCCGAGCGCGCGGGCGGCCTGCTCGGCGCGCGGGTCCAGCCGCTCCCACATACCGCCCACGGTGCGCACCACCACCGCGTAGTTGAAGAAGACGAGCGCCAGCACGATGCCGGCGAAGCTCTCCTCAAGCCCGGCCCAGCCGAGCAGCCCGCCGGGCGCGAAGAGCGCGCGGAACGCGACGCCCACCACCACGCTCGGCAGCACGAACGGCACGGTCACCAGGCCGCGCACCAGCGTGCGCCCGGGGAACCGGCACCTGTACAGCACGTACGCGCCGGGCAGGCCGAGCAGCAGCGACAGCACCGTCCCCGCGACCGCCTGGGCGAGCGTCTGGCCGACGATGCGCCACGTGCGCTCCTGCGACAGCACGTCCGCGAAGCCGGACAGGTCCAGCACCCGGCCCGCCGCGGTGTCCGTAAAGAATCCCTGCAGGACGAGCGAGACCACCGGCCAGGCGAAGAAGACCGCGAGGAAGCCCATCGGGAGCGCGACCGCGGCGCCCCAGCCGAGCCACACGCGCCACCGGTGGGCGCGCGGAAGCGACGCCCGGGACGAAGGGCGCGCGACGGGACGCGTTGCCGGGGCGGGCGGCCGCGTCAGCCGACGACCGTGGCCGTCCACTGCTCGATCCACTCGTCGCGGTGCTCGGCGACGTCGGCGGGCGCCACCTCGAACGGTTCGTCGGCCAGAGGCGCGAACTTCTGCCACTCGGCGGGCAGCTCGACGCCCGGGTCGGCCGGGTACATGTACATCTGGCCTGGCACGTCGGCCTGGAACTCGCTCGTGGTGAGGAAGTCGACCAGCTGCTGCGCGCCCTCCGGGTTCTCGGCCCCCGCGAGCACGCCCGCGTACTCGACCTGCCGGAAGCAGGTGTCGAGCATGGCGCTGGTGGTCGAGGACTTCCCGTCCTCGGACACGGTGAACGCCGGCGACGTCGCGTACGACAGCGCGATCGGCCGCTGCCCGCCCTCTCCCGCGCCGGAGAAGTCCACGTAGTACGCGTCCTCCCAGCTCTCGGCCACCTTGACGCCGTTGTCACGCAGGTCGGCCCAGTAGCCCTGCCAGCCGTCGGTGCCGAACGCGCCGATCGTGGCGAGCAGGAACGCCAGCCCGGGCGACGAGGTGGCGGGGTTCGTCACCACGGTCAGGTCCGCGTACTCGGGCTTCGTGAGGTCCTCGAGCGTCTCCGGCGGGGTGACGTCGTGCTCGGCGAACCAGCCGTCGTCGAGGTTGAGGCACACGTCGCCCACGTCGATCGGCGTGAGCGTGCCGGCCAGGTCGTCCGGCGCGTACGCCGCGACCTGCGGGTCGAGGTCAGCGGGCTGGTATGGCTCGAAGACGCCCGCCTCCACCGCGCGCGACGCGAACGAGTTGTCCACCCCGAAGACGACGTCGCCCAGCGGCGCGTCCTTGGTGAGCACCAGCTGGTTGACCAGGGTGCCGGCGTCACCAGGCGCGACCTGCTCGACAGTGAGGCCGGACTCCTTCTCGAACGTGGCCAGGACGTCGTCGGAGACGGCGAACGAGTCGTGGGTCACGAGCGTCACCGTGCTGTCGTCCCCACCGCTCGCCGCGCCACCGCCGGCCTCGCCTGCCCCGCAGGCGGCGAGCAGTGGCAGCAGCGCGACCACGGCGAGGCCCGCCGTCGTGCGTGTCCTCGTCCGCTCGCGGCCCGCCGGGAGCGGGCGCTGCGCGCTGTGGGTCATGGTTCCTCCTCAACGGTCGAGAAGGGGGTCCTGCGGGCGCTGGGCGTCGTCGTGGCGCGGATGCCCGCAGGGATCGAGAATCCCGACTTCCTCCACCGGTGCTAACCGGGTCAGGTTCGAGGGTCTGCGGCGGTCCGCACTCTCAGCGCCGTGGCGCTCCCCTGTCGTATCACCACGAGCCTACACACCCGCGCCGCGCTACCGTGGTGCCGTCCGCGTCGACGGGGTGTGATGTGCCTGACGTGCCACGACGCCCCTGCACGCGCCACGATCACGCACCGAGAACGCACGAGAGAACGAACCGAGGAGGCCACGTGGCAGACACCGAGCAGCCGATCGCGGTGAAGGTCGGCACGGTCGTGCTGACGATCGCCGCCGGATGGATCGCACAGAAGCTCATCGGGGTGGTCTGGGAGAAGGCCACCGGCAGCGCGGCACCCACCAACGTGGACGACGACGAGATCTCGGTCGTCCAGGCGGTGACGTTCGCGGCGGTCTCGGGAGGCGTCGCGGTCTTCGCCAAGCGGCTGGCCCGCAAGGGCGCGGTGCGCGCGGCCGGGCGCTTCGTGCACAGCGCCTGACGACGGCGCCTCCGCGGGTGCAGCCGCTCAGCGGCTCGCCCGCGGGCGACGCCTCGCGAGCTGCGCGTCGTGGCCGTGCGGGCGGTCCACCAGGTGCACGGCGGCGAGCGCGCGGCTGAGCCGGTCCGCGGCGTCCTTCGCGGGCGGCGCGGACCGGACCACCTCCGCCGCCGTGAGCGCCGCGTCGCCGTCGCCGTCGCCGTCGCCGACGGGTCGCGCGAGCTCCTTCATGACCTGTTCTCCGGCCGACTGCGCGGAGGTGCCGACCTGGGCGCCGGCGTCCGCCAGCACCTCGGTGGCCACCGCCTCGTCCACCCCGCAGACGGCCATGATCGCGCCCTTGGCACGCTCCGAGGCGGCCGCCGCGACGAACGCGCGCGAGACGGCCCGGTGCGCGTCGCGGTCGAGCGCGACGCGGACGACGGGGCTCGCCTCGATCACGTACCCCACGAGCTGTGACGCCGCGCCGTCCGTGCCGTGCCGCGCCTGCCCCGTGACGACGACGGTGTGCGTACGCCCGTGGTCGTCCACGATGCGGTGCCCGCCCGCGAACGGGCGGCCCGTGCCGAGCGCGACCACCGCGGTGCGCGACAGCCGCTCCCGGTCGTCGGGATGCAGGTGGGCGCGCAGCACCTCGGGCCCCGGCGGGATCGTCCCGGGCTCGCGGCCGAAGATCCGGTAGACCTCGTCGGACCACCACCACGCCCCCGTGGCGACGTCGACCCGATACTGGCCCACGAGGAGCTGGCTCCCGGCCCCGAGCAGCTCCGCGAGCGCGACCAGCTCACGGCGCGGGGAGTCGTGCGGAGTCCTGTGCGTCGACATGGGCTCACCCCCGATCCGTGCTCAGGGTCGGGCTCGCAGATCTCCTGGCTCCCCCACCGTACCGGGACACGGCAGCACCGCCACCGGACGGCCCGGGGTGGTGAGGGCACGTGGCCCGGTTTCCCCAGGAACCGGCCCACGATCTCACCCACGGCCCAGGGGGTCGGGTGACCGCGCGGGGCCGCGGGTGTCGTACCGGCGGGTGCGCCTCCCTGTGCTTCAGACCTGGTTCAGACGGCGGGCGTCGCGACCGCGGGATCGACGGGCGCGGCAGCCGTCTCCTCGGCGACGGCCTTACGGTGCTCGCGGAACGAGTACACGATCGCCCCGGCCCAGCCGACGGCGATGAGGCCGAGCACGATGCCGCGCACGGCGCCGTCCACCGGGAACGAGTCCAGGTTCATCAGGGTGCGCGCGTTGGTGAGGACGATGATGCCGCCAACGGCGGAACCCAGGACCCGCGGCGGGACCAGCCGCACGAGCCAGGCGGCGATGGGGGCCGCGATCAGGCCGCCGATCAGCAGCGCCAGCGCCCACGAGGGGTTGATGCCGGCGACACCGAGGCCGAACAGGAAGCCGAGGCTGGCGGCGACCGCCACGAAGAACTCGCTGGTGTCGATCGAGCCGATGACCTTGCGCGGCTCCATCCGGCCGCTCGCGAGGATCGCGGGCGTCCCGACCGGGCCCCAGCCGCCGCCACCCGTGGCGTCCATGAAGCCGGCCACGAGCCCGAGCGGAGTGAGGAACCGCTTGCGCAGCGGCTGCCCGAGGCGGTCGGTGCGCAGGCCGCGCAGCGTGAAGCGCAGCAGCACGTAGACACCGAGGCCGAGCAGCAGGATGGACATGAGCGGCCCCGCGATCTCGGTCGAGAGCCACGAGAGGAACGTCGCGCCGGCGAATGCCCCGATCGCGCCGGGGATGCCGATCTTGACCACGACCTTCCAGTCGACGTTGCCGAAGCGCCAGTGCGACGCGCCCGAGGCGAGCGTCGTGCCGACCTCGGCGAGATGCACCGTCGCCGAGGCGGCCGCGGGGTTGGTGCCGATCGCGAGCAACAGGGTCGTCGAGGTCACGCCGTAGGCCATGCCCAGGCTGCCGTCTACGAGCTGCGCGCCGAGGCCTACGAGTGCAAGGAGCACGAGAGTCCGCACGGGTGTTCCCTCCGTCGGCACGGCAGCCGGTCCACCGCGACCTATGCGAACTTACCCGATCGGTCCGATCGGATTCAACGGGTCTCGCTGATTTGTCCGTACCGTGAGACACGCTGGAGGCGCCCGGATCGTCAGGCCTTCATGTTGCGGTGGGGCGACGTCAGGGGTTGAGCCAGGCGGACTCGCCGTCCGTGAGCTCCCGCACGACGTCGGGCAGGCTTCTGGCCGCCAGGTCCGCCAGCGTCACCTGCTCGAGGACGGCCCGTACGTTGACCCGGAGCGCCACCCAGACGTGCAGCAACGCGGCCGCCGCCCCCGAGTACTCGAGATCGGAGGGGCGCGCGTCGCGCACGAAGACGAGCGGCCCGTCCACGGCCCGCACCACGTCGGCGACGGTGACGTGATCTGCCGGGCGTGCGAGAACATACCCTCCGCCGGCCCCCCGACGGCTCGCGACGATCCCCTCGCGACGCAGATCGCCGAGGATCGCCTCGAGGAAGCGGTGCGGCACCTGCTGCGCCCGGGCTAGCGCCTCGGCGGGCACCGGACCGTCGTCGACGGAGGCCGCGAGCTCGGCCGCCGCCCGCACCGCGTAGTCCGCCTTGGCGGAGATCCTCATCGCCCGGCGCTCTCCGTCGGGGCAGCGAGCCGCGCCCCTTCGAGCAGCCGGCCGACCGCCCGGGCCGAGGCCGCGAACGAGCCGGTGAGCGGGAGCTCCGGAAGGATGACCGCCTGCGCTGCGTGGTAAATGTCCGGCTTGCCGACCCAGGTGCGCCCCGACGGCAGGTTGTCGCTGCCGAGCTCGTGGAACCAGGAGCCCTGGCCGTGGTCCACCAGGTGGGCGTCGATCCAGGCCCACCACTCGTCGGCGAGGCCGGAGAAGCGGTCGTCGCCGGTGGTTCGGTGCAGCACGTCGGCCGCCGCGGCGGCCTCGGCGGCCACCCAGTGGAAGCGGCGCGGCTCGACCGCCCGCCCCGTCCAGTCGGTCGTGTAGACGAAGCCGCCGCCCGACGGGTCCCAGCCGTCGGTCACGGCGCGCTCGAACAGGCTCCGCGCCGCGTCCGCGCGCGTGCCCTCAGCCCCGGCCGCGACGTCGACCTGCAGCAGCAGTCGGGACCACTCGAGCCCGTGCCCCGGCGTCGCGCCGTAGGGCTTGAACGGGTCGTGCGGCCGGTCGGCGTTGTACTCGAGCTGGGGCTGCCAGGACGAGTCGAAGTGCTCGGGGATGCGCCAGTCGTTCGACGACGCCCATCCGATGACGCGGTCGGCGATCGTCGCCGCCCGGTCGAGCCACCGACGCTCCCCGGTGGCGTCATGGGCGGCCAGCAGCGCCTCGACCGAGTGCATGTTGGCGTTCACGCCCCGGTACGGGTCCACGACCGCCCAGTCGCGCGAGCGCTCGTCCAGGTGCAGCTGGTGCTCCGCCTCCCAGAACTCCCCGTCCAGCACGGACAGCGCGCGCTCGAGCAGCGGCTCGGCTCCGGTGATCCCGGCCAAGGTTCCCGTCGCTCCCGCGAGGACGACGAACGCGTGGCCGTACGCCTGCTTGGTCCCGTCGACTTCGTCGGCTCCGGGGCCGCGAGAGGCCACCCAACCGCCGTGCTCGGCATCGGCGAGCACGCGATCCAGACCCGCCACGCCCCGCTCCGCGACATCCCCGGCGCCCTCGACGCCCAGCAGGTGCCCCAGGCCGAACGTGTGCGTCATGCGGGAGGTGATCCACGTGTGCGTGGGCTGGGTGGCGTCCACCGCGCCCGCATCGTCGAGCCAACCCGCCGCGCCGTCGGCGCCGACGGACGGCTGGGCGAAGTCCAGGAGGGACAAGAAGTGGTCAGCGCGCCACGACGACGTGGGGCCCGCGGGAGGAAGGAAGGCAGCTCCGGTCACCCGGTGAGCCTATCGGCCGGTGCCGCGACGGCGAAGCGTCGCCCGCCACGTGCCGTGCTACGGGGCCGCTCCTGTATCGGGGTACGCGAAATGTATCGGGGTACGCGAAAGGCCCACCCCGGGTCAGGGGTGGGCCTCTCGTGAATAGATGTCCGGCGGCGTCCTACTCTCCCACCC
>NZ_JCAIUJ010000011.1:0-92474 GCF_059445465.1 Isoptericola sp. Y541
TGCGAGACGGTGAAGAACTCCCCGACCATCGCCTGGGACAGGTTCGTGCGCAGCAGCGTCAACGCCAGTCGGACCTGGTCACGCAACCCCATGCAGAAGTGCCCCCGCTCGTCCCAGGACCGCCCGGACTCGACCTGGTAGATCCTGGCGACCAGCTCCGTCATCTGGACAGCGTCCAACCCGGTCGTAGACTCGTAGCGCACCGGCTCTCAATCCTCGTCGATGGATGGTGTGGTAACCCCATCGTTGCAGGTCAGAGAGCCGGTGCGCTCTCACCCGGCCGCATCGTCGCGACCCGTTCCGTGAATAGCCCACTTAGGTCCATCACCCCCGCTTTTCTTGCGCTGACCCGCAGCTTTGTTCCTGTAGCTCGTGGACACGTCTGGCCTGGGATGCCCCGGAGGGACTCCTGGACCCACTACCGACCCCCGAGAGATCCGGGGGTACCGGACACACCTTCCGCGCGAACGAGGGTGGTTCCCGTGGCGAGCGTGCGACGGTCGTTCGGTGAGCACGAGGCTCGCAAGAGCACCAAGACCAAGAAGAGATCATCGCCCGGCGGGCGCGCTACAACGGTCCCGACGGCAGCCGCTACACGCGCCAGTTCGGCGACCGGCTGGCCGCGGAGGCCCGGCTGGTCGCGGAGCGGCGTCTCATCGATCATCACGAGTGGCGTCCCCCGGACCGGCGCGACGTCGTCGTCGAGCGCCTCACGCTCAGCGAGGGGCCGGCCGAGTACATCTCGAGCCGGACGCTGGCGCCGGGCACGCTGTGGGACTCCCGGTGCAGGGAACCTCAGGGGCCAGCGCTGCGATGGCACCTGGTACACGCGATCGAAGAGACCGCGCGGCACGCCGGGCAGGTGGACATCAGCAGGAGCCACCGCATCGTGGCCTCCGGGCCAACCAGCTCCTCGTGCGCAAACGGGTCGAGCGCCGCCCGGATCGCACCGACCCCCCTCGGGGCCGTCGGCCAGGAGGGTCGCGATCGCGTCGGGCAGGGCGTCCGAGGGACTGGAGCCGGGCAGCGTCCCGTCGAGACCGCGGGCGGCCGTCGCCGCCCCTGCGACGCCGGCGGGGCCGTGGACGCGGCCGGAGAACACGGCCGCGCTGATCGCCTCGAGGTAGGTCTCCCGGGCCAGCGGTGATCCCGCCGCGGCCAGGCCGGCGGCGGCGTCCAGCAGGAGCGGGGCCGCCTCGTCGCTCCGGCTGCGCGCGAAGAGCACGCGGGCACGGAGCCTGCTCACCCGGGCGCGGTCCGGCGGGTCGAGCGGGCAGAGATCGGCGACCGTCGCCATCTCCGTCGCGCGGTCGGGGGCTGCCGCCGAGAAGTGCGCCTCGGCCGCGGCCAGGGCGCGGCGCCCGCGCCGCCGCGGGTCCGGCGTGAGTTCCGCGGCACGCTCGAGCAGCGCCGCCTCGGCGGCGATGCCGCCGCGTTGCCCGGCGCGGTCCGCCGCCCGCCCCAGGCCGTGCGCGGCCTCCTCGTCGGGCCCGTCGCAGGCCTGCGCGGCGTGCCACGCGCGCCGGTCGGGATCGTGGACCGGGTCGGTGGCCGACGCCAGCGCGCGGTGCACGGCGCGGCGATCCGCGGGGGTGGCGGGCGCGGTAGGCCGCGGACCGGGCGAGCGGGTGGCGGAACCGGACGGACTCCCCGAACTCGATGAGGCCGGCCGCCTTGGCGGGCGCGGCGTCGGGGACGACGCCCAGGTGCTCGGCCGCCCTCAGGAGCAGCCGGGCGTCGCCGACCGGCTCGGCGGCGGCGACCAGCAGGAGGGTCCGGGTCGGGGGCGGAAGTGCTCCCAGGCGCCGGGCGAAGTCCTGCTCGACGCGGTTCGAGACGGAGCCGGGCCCGGTCGCGTCCAGCCCGTAGGCTAGCTCGGCGCCGTTGCGCCCCCGGTCGAGCTCCAGGAGCGCGAGCGGGTTCCCGTGGGTCTCGCCGACGACGAGCCGGTCCCGCACGCGTGCCTCCAGCCGCCCGTCGACGGCCGAATCGAGCAGCTCGCCGGCCGACCGCGGGTCGAGACCCTCGATCCGCAGCTCGTCGAGCCCGGCCATCGCCGTGGCCCCGTCGGGGTCGCGCACGGCGGCCACCATCGCGACGGACTCGGCCAGGAGGCGCCTGGCGACGAACTCGAGCGGCAGGAGCGACGCCTGGTCCAGCCACTGCGCGTTGTCCACGACGACGAGAACGGGCCGTACCTCCGACGCGCGGGTGAGCAGTGTCAGCCCGACCGGGAACCGGGCGGGCGGCGCTCCCGTCGCCGTCCCGAAGGCCACCTGCAGGGCGTCGCGCTGCGGGTCGGGGAGGCTACTCGCCTCGCCGAGGAACGGCGCGCACAGCTGCTGCAGGCCGGCGTACGCCAGCTCCATGTCCGCCTCGACGCCCAGGGCAGGCCCTCGTCACAGTGACCCCCGACGCCTGGGCGGCCACGTAGTCGAGCAGCAGCGACTTGCCCACGCGGCCCCGCCCCGCAGGACGCGCACCGCCGAGCTCCCGCGGCGGAGGCTCGCGAGCATCTCGTCGAGGGCCGCCCGCTCGCTGCCGCGTCCGACCAGGTGGGGGAGGGGATTCGCGCTCATCGCACCTCCTGGGCCTCGTGGGGAGCGCATCGTCGGTGGCGCCCTCGGGGGCAGATTACCGGCCCGTGTCACGCGCGGCGTCGCCACGCGGTCGAGACTAGGTCAGCAGACGCCTGTCGCAGGAGGAACCGTGTCCACACCCATCCATCAGCTCGCCACCGCGGTGCTCGTGATCGGCACCGGCGGGTCGGGCCTGCGCGCCGCGATCGAGCTCGCCGAGACCGGAGTCGCCGTGCTCGCGGTCGGCAAGCGCCCCGCGCCCGACGCGCACACCTCGCTGGCCGCCGGCGGCATCAACGCCGCCCTGGCCACGACCGACCCCGCCGACACGTGGGAGCAGCACGCCGCCGACACGCTCCAGGAGAGCTATCTCCTGGCCGACCCACGGACCGTGCAGGTGGTGACGCAGGGGGCGCCGCGGGGGATCGCCGACCTGGAGCGCTACGGCACGCGCTTCGACCGGCAGCCGGACGGGCGGATCGCGCAGCGCTACTTCGGCGCCCACACGTACCGGCGCACCGCCTTCGTGGGCGACTACACGGGGCTCGAGGTGCAGCGCACGCTGGTCCAGCGTGCGGCCGCGCTCGACATCCCGGTGCTGTCCACTGTCTACGTCACCGAGCTGCTGGTGAACGACGGGGTGGTGTTCGGCGCGTACGGGTTCGACCTCGTCGACGGGTCGCGCTATCTGGTGCACGCCGACGCCGTGATCCTCGCGACCGGCGGCCACACGCGTATCTGGCGGCGCACCTCGTCACGACGCGACGAGAACACGGGGGACTCGTTCCGTCTCGCGGCCGACGCCGGAGCCCGGCTGCGCGACGCCGAGCTGGTGCAGTTCCACCCGTCGGGGCTGATCGAGCCCGAGGACGCCGCGGGGACCCTCGTCAGCGAGGCCGCGCGGGGCGAGGGCGGGGTGCTGCTCAACAACCAGGGCGAGCGGTTCATGTCGCGGTACGACCCGGAGCGGATGGAGCTGTCCACCCGCGACCGGGTCGCGCTCGCGTCCTACACGGAGATCAAGGAGGGCCGCGGGACCCGCGCCGGGGGCGTGTGGCTCGACCTGTCCCACCTGCCGCGCGAGACGATCCTCACCCGGCTGCCGCGCGTCCACCAGACCCTCTTGGAGCTGCAGGTGCTGGACGTCACGCGCGACCCGATCGAGGTGGCCCCGACCGCGCACTACTCGATGGGGGGGGTGTGGGTGCGCCCGGAGGACCACAGCACCGACGTGCTCGGGCTCTTCGCCATCGGCGAGGCCTCGAGCGGCCTGCACGGTGCCAACCGGCTCGGGGGGAACTCCCTCATCGAGCTCCTGGTGTACGGCCGGATCACTGGCCGCGCCGCGGCCGCCTACTCCGCGGGTCTGGCGACGCAGCGCCGGTCGCTCGGCGCGGTCCGGGACGCCGAGTCGTCGGTCGACCGGCTGCTCGCCGCCGACGGCGACCAGAACGTGCGCGCGATGCAGCGCAGCGTGCGCGACCTCATGACCGAGCACGCCGGCGTGGTGCGGGACGAGGCGGGGCTGCGCGCCGGCCTGGATGCCCTCGACGAGGTCGAGGACCGGATGACCCGGGCGGGCATCCACATCGACATCAGCGGCTACCAGGACCTCGCGCACGCCTTCGACCTGCGGTCGGCGGCGCTCGCGGCCAGGGCGACCCTGGTGTGCGCGCTGGAGCGTCGGGAGTCGCGCGGGTGCCACAGCAGGTCCGACCATCCCGACCTGGATCCGGAGCTCCAGGTCAACCTGGTGTGGTCCCCGCGCACCGGCGTGCGCCGCGAGGCGCTTCCGCCGATCCCGACCGACATCGCCGAACGCATGCACGACGTCTCCGCCGACGGGAAGCTCGTCGAGTAGCGGCCCGGTGTCACGCCCGCGCCCGGTGCCCGGTCGTTCAGGACGACGGCGCACGCCGTCCACGGGCACCGGGCGACCACCGCCGCAGCGCGTCCCGGCGACCTCCAGCCGACCTTTCGGACGACCAAGGAAGGACACCCCCCATGAGCGACCACGTTCTCGAGCCCGGGCTCGAGCCCGAGGCCCAGGCCATGGCCGACGCGACGGCGCAACCGCCCTACTTCCACGAGATGACGCCCCAGGACGCGCGTCAGGTCCTCGCCGTCCAGGCGGAGCCCACACGAAAGCCGCACGTCGAGGAGGAGTGAATCGTCGTGGCCGCCTCCGTCGGCGACGTCCGCGTACGCGTCGTCCGGCCCGTCGGTGCCACCGACCCGCTGCCCGCGGTCCTGTACATCCATGGTGGGGGCGGGGTGCTGGGCGACGCCGGCACGCACGACCGCCTGGTCCGTGCGGCCGCCGTGGCGATCCTGGCCAAGCAGCGGGGCGACGTGACGTTCCCGTGTCCCGGCGCCATGAGATCACCGCGTCGCCCCTGCGGGCCACGCCGGAGGACCTGGCCGGGCTGCCGGAGGCGTTCGTCGTCGTCGACGAGAACGACGTGCTCCGCAACGAGGGCGAGGCCTACGCGCGCAAGCTCGTCCAGGCCGGCGTGCGGACCACGACCGTCCGCTACAACGCGACGATCCACGACTTCATGATGCTCAACCCGCTGCGGCCGTCGGCCGCGTCGTCCGGCGCGATCGCGCAGGCCGTCGACGTCCTCCGTGCGGCACTCCACGCCGGCTGAGGCACCGCCGCGTATGTCCGCGACGTCGTCGCCGGGATCGGCCGGCCCGTCCTGCTGGTCGCGCACACTCCTACGGCGGGATCGTGATCACCGAGGCGGCGGCGCAGAACCCCGACGTCATCGGCCTCGTCTTCGTCCCACGCGATCGCCGTCTCGCGCCCCTACGAGGTCACCGCCGCGGTCCTCGAGGCCCTCGGCGCCGACGTCGCCGAGGAAGTCGCTTGACCTGTCGCGACATCTCGCCGATGGAAGGTCGAGGTCCCCGCCCCGGGCCGTCGCTCCGGGGCGGGGACCGCTGGTCACGGCGCGGTGTCGGAGCCGCCGCCGTCCGCACCACCGGTGGGCGTCGGGCCGGGCGCCGGCGTGGTCGGGTCGTCGGTGGGCGTCGGATCCGTCGTCGGGTCATCGGTCGGCGTCGGGTCGTCGGTCGGCGTCGGGTCGTCGGTCGGCGTCGGGTCGTCGGTCGGCGTCGGCGTGGAGGTGGGCGTCGAGGTCGGCGTGGGAGTCTCCGTGGGCTTCGGGTCGTCCGTAGGCGTGGGGGTCTCGGTCGGGGTCGCGGTCTCGGTCTGCGTGGGGCGGGACGTCGATCCGGTCGTGGGTTCCGAGGGCGGAGCGGTCGTGGACTGCGTCTCCGTCGGCGTGGGCGACGGGCTGTGCGTGACCGGGGCGACCGGTACTTCGCTCTCGTCGTCGCGCAGGGACCAGAACGCGAACGCCCCTCCGGCGAGGACCAGGACCAGGACGACCACGGCGAGCGCGATCCCCTTCGGGCTGGTGATGAACGCGCGCCACCGGGACTGCTCGGGCTCCGGTTGCTCGGGACCTGGTTGCTCGGGACCCGGTTGCTCGGATGCCTCCTCCGCCATCGGCCCGGGTGTGTCGCCCGGTGGTGGCGGAGGCGCGCCGACCGCGCCGAGCTGCTGCGTGCGGAGGAGCTCGGTCTCGTCGCCCGCGGCGGCTGCTGCGGCTGCGGCCGCCGCTGCGGCTGCCGTGCCGATGACTGCGGTCCGGTGGGGATCCTCTGCGGCGATCTGGCCCAGCGTCATCGTCTGGTCGGGGCCCGGTTGGTCGGAACCCGAGGTGTCGCCGTGGCTCGCGACCGGCCCCGTGCCGAGCAGTGCCGCTGCGGCCGCGCCCATCGCGTCGGCGGACGTGAACCGTCGGTCCGGGTTCTTGGCCATCGCCCGCGCCACGAATCGGTCCACGACGCCCGGCACCGCGGGCCGGCGTGCCGACGGCGCGGGCACCGGCGCCCCGACGTGGGCCAGCAGGACGTCACCCGGCCTGGCCCGCTCGTACGGCGGATGACCCGTGAGGGCGAAGTACGCCAGCGCCCCGACCGAGTACAGGTCGCTGCGCGCGTCGAGCGGCCTGCCCTGGGCCTGCTCGGGCGACATGTACGCCGCCGAGCCGGCGACGCGTTCGCCATCGCCGTCACCACCACCCGGCGCGGCGAGACCGAGGTCGAGCAGCCCGACCGTCATGGTGCCGTCGTCGTGCCGGTCGACCACGACGTTGCGCGGACTGACGTCGCGGTGCACCAGGCCCGCCGCGTGCACGGCGGTCAGCGCCTCGAGCAGTCCTTGGACCACGGCGAGCGCCTTCGGCCACGGCAGGCCGTCTCCGGCCGCCAGCTCGGAGAGCGGGACGCCGGGGAGGCGCCGCATCAGGAGCCAGGGGACGTTCGCACCCGCGACCTCGTCCTCCCCGGTGTCGAGGACCTTGGCGACTCCCGGGTGGTCCACCGGCGCCGACGCCGCGATCTCGCGGGCCAGCGCGGCGCGCGTCGCGTCGTCGTCGACCAGGTGCGGATGGAGGACCTTGACGAGCAGCTCCGGCTCTGTCTCGGCGCCGCCGACTGCGCCGCCGTCTTCGCCGCCCGACGCGGCGCCCGCGGCGCCCGTGGCGTCCGCGGCGTGCAGGCGCGACGCCTCGTAGACGGTGTACGTGCCCCCGGTGCCGAGGATGTCGCCCAGGGTGTACTTCCCACCGAGCACCACGTGCCCGGAGGCCGACTCGCCGGCCGGCTCGTTCCGCGTCATGCGATCGTCCGCTGCTGGAGCGGGGGGTCGAGGTGGGTTCCCGCGCGCGGCGGTGAGGTCGGTGCGGTGATCTCGGTCATTTCAGTCATGGGCCACCACAGGATATGTGGTGGCGGCACGTGCTGCACGGGGCCCGAGCGCGGGGTCGTGACGGACCTGAGGCTCACCGGTGGGATCGTCGGTCTCAGCCCTGGACCAGGCTCGTGAGGGTGGCGTCGCCCAGCTCCCGGTCGGCGAAGACCAGGCGCACCGCGTCCGGCTCCGGGTTGCCCGCGTCCGGCCCGCGCCACGCGACGCGCAGGCCGATCCGCTCGGCGGTGGCCCGCGACGCGACGTTGTGCTCCAGGAGGAACGCGGTGACCGGCACGTCGGGGAGCCGTTCGGCGGCGAGAGCGAGCGCGGCGCGGGATAGCTCGGCCGCGAAGCCCTGACCCTGCTGCTCGGGAGACAGCCGGTAGTAGAGGTTGAGCACGCCGGCCGGGCGCAATCGCAGGCCGCCGATGCCGACGAAGGAGCCGTCGTCCCGGCGCCGCGCCGTCCAGTAGCCGATCCCGTCGCGCTCCCAGTCCGCGGCGAAGGCGCTCACCTGGCCCTCCGTCTTCTCGCGGCTGGCGTGCCGCCCCGAGGGGAAGTGCACCCACACGCGGGGGTCGGCGTGCAGAGCGTACAGCTCGTCGAGGTCGCCGGGAGAGACCGGCGCCAGGTCGAGGCGGTCGGTGGTGCGGTGGTCAGCGGTAGCGGTCGTCACGGCGCGACGGTAGGTCGTGGCACCGACATCCGTCATCCCTCGTCGAGCTCGGCCAGCGCGCTCTCGATCGCGCGGTGGAAGGTGGGGTAGGCGTAGATCATGTGCCGCAGCTCGGCCACCGGCACTCGTGCCTGCACGGCGAGGGTGAGCACGCCGAGGATCTCGCCGCCCGCCGGGCCCGCGGCAGTGGCCCCGACCAGCACACCGGCGTCGGCGTCCTCGACTAGCTTGATCAGCCCCTCGTTCCCCGGGCCGTGCACGAAGCCGCGCGAGGACGCGGCGAGGTCGGTGACGCCCGTGCGCACGGTCAGGCCGGCGTCGCGCGCCGCGGCCTCGGTGAGCCCGACGCCCCCGATCTCCGGGTCGGTGAACGTCACGTGCGGCACCGCCCGGTAGTCGGCGGTCTCGGCGTCGGCCCCCTCCACGCCGAGGATGTCCGCCACGGCGATGCGCGCCTGGTACATCGACACGTGCGTGAACGCGCCGTGCCCGGTGGCGTCGCCCACCGCCCACACGCCGTCGGCCGCGCGCAGGCGCTCGTCGACGGCGATGGTGCGGGCGGAGTCGTCGAGGCCGACGGTCGCGATGCCGAGGGCTCTCAGGTCCGTGCGGCGACCGGCCGCGACCAGCAGCCGCTCGGAGACGAGCTGTGTGCCGTCGTCGAGCGTGAGGGTGAACCCGCCGCCGTCGTGCGTCACCGACGAGACGTTCGCGCCGGTGCGCACCCCGATGCCCTCCGCGGCGAAGCGGGACGCGAGCAGGTCGCTCGCCTCCGGCTCGTCGGCGGCGATCAGCCGCGGCCCGGCCTCCACGACCTCGACGGCGGTGCCGAACCGCGCGAAGACCTGGGCGAGCTCGCAACCGATCGCGCCGCCGCCGAGCACCGTGAGTGACGCGGGCGCCTCGGTGGCGCGCACCGCCTCGCGGTTGGTCCAGAACGGGGTCCCGGCGAGGCCGTCGATCGGCGGGACCGTCGGCTCCGTGCCCGGGTTGAGGAGCACCGCGCGCGTCGCGCGGAACCGGCGCTCGCCGTCGGGCGTGTCCACCGCCACCTCGCCGGGTCCGACGAGGCGCCCGCGTCCGCGCACCACCCGCCCGCCGGCCTTCTGGAGCCGCTCGACGGCGGCCGTGTCGTCCCAGTCGGTCGTCGCCTCGTCGCGCACGCGACGCGCGACAGGCGCCCAGTCGGGCGTCACGTCGGCGCGGCCGGCGAGCGCCGCGACGCGCCGTGCCTCCGCGAGGGCGTCGGACGCGCGGACCATCATCTTGGTGGGGATGCAGCCGTAGTACGGGCACTCGCCCCCGACCAGGCGGGCCTCGACGGCCACCACGTCCAGACCCGCGCGTGCCAGCCGGCCGGCGGCATCCTCGCCTCCGGGTCCCGTGCCGATCACCACGACGTCGACGGTCTCGGTGGCTTCTTCGGTGGTCATCGGTTCTCCTCGCGCACGGGTGGGGTGGCCGCGACGGCGCGGGCCACCGTCAGCGCACCACATCGGACGCGGCATCGCGCGTCGAGCCGGCAGTCTGGCACGCTGTGCCGATGGAGCTGCTCGCCGCCGGCCGCGACGCCGACGTCTTCGCGCTGGACGACGAGCGCGTGCTGCGGCGCTACCGCGACGGCCGCCCGGCCCACGACGATGCCGCGCTGCTCGCCGCCGTGGTGGCGGCGGGCTACCCCGCGCCGGCGGTCCTCGCCGTCGACGGACCCGGCCTCGTCCTCGAACGGCTGGACGGCCCGACGCTCGGGAGCGCGCTGCTCGACGGTCGGTACGACGCCGCCGACGCCGGAGCGTTGCTCGCGTCGTTGCAGGCCCGCCTCCATGCTGTCCCCTGGGACGGCGGCACGCTGCTGCACCTCGACCTGCACCCGCTCAACGTGATCCTCGCCGGGCACGGGCCGGTGGTCATCGACTGGACCAACGCCCGGCCGGGCCCGGCGGGGCTGGACGTCGCGATGACGGCGCTGATCTGCGCGCAGACGGTGCTCTCGCCGGAGCTGGCGACCGGGGTCGAGAGCCCCGCGGGCGACGTCGCGGCGGCCGTCCGGCCGCTGCTCGAAGCCTTCGCGGCAGCATCGGGTCCGGCCTACCGGGACCACATGGACGACGCGGTCGCGATGCGGCGCGCCAACCCCACGATGTCCGCCGCGGAGCTGGCACGCCTGGACGACGCGGCGGCGCTCGCGGTGCGGTCGTCCTCACCGACGTCCTGACCGAGCTCCCGACCGGGCGGTCGCCCGGCGACGCGGGCGACGGGGCGTCGGTGGCGCACGGCAGGATGGTGCCGTGCACGTCGTCCTGACCCGAGAGCGCGACGGCGCGGTCCGCGTGCACCATGGCGCGTCCGTGCCCGGCGCCGTCCTGCCCGGCGCCGAGCTGCCCGCATCCGAACTGCCGGTCGTGGTGCGCGGGGCCGAGTCGGGGGCGGCGACGGGCGCCGGCCCGGTGCCACGCTGGACGTGGGACGACACGTCGGTCTGGTACTCGGGGCTGCTCACGGCCGGCGTGCGCGTCGAGCGGGCCCACGACCTGCGGCTGTGCCACCGGATCCTGCGGCACTCCGTGCTGGCGGCGTCGTCGGCGCTCGCGGCCGCGCCGGCGAGCCCCTGGGACGAGGGTCCCGTGACCGTCGCGCCCCCGGTGCCGGCCGCGAGGGCGCCGCAGCCGGACGCGCTGTTCGACCTGGTCGCCGACACCGCGCCGCGTCCGGGCGCGGGTGGCGGGCCGTCGCCGGACGCCGCCGACCCGCTCGCCGAGCTGGGGGCGCAGGAGGCCGCCGTCGCCGGGTCGGCGGGGTCCGGGCGCCTGCGCCTGCTGCTGGCCGCCGAGTCCGCGGGCGCGCTGGTGGCCGCGGAGATGCGGCACGCCGGGCTGCCGTGGCGTGCCGACGTGCACGACACGATCCTCACCGAGGCCCTCGGCCCCCGACCGCCCGAGGGGCAGCGCCCGGCGCGGCTCGAGGCGCTCGTGGACCGCATCCGGACGGCGCTCGACGCACCGCCCACGCTCAACCCGGACTCCCACCCGGACCTCCTCAAGGCCATGCAGTACGCGGGGGTGGGGGCGAACAGCCTGCGCAAGTGGGAGCTGGAGAAGGTCGACCACCCGGTCGTCGAGCCCTTGCTGGAGTACAAGAACCTCTACCGGCTCCTCACCGCCAACGGCTGGCACTGGCTCGACGCGTGGGTCACGGACGGGCGGTTCCGGCCGGAGTACGTGGTGGGCGGCGTCGTGACCGGCCGGTGGGCCTCCAGCGGCGGCGGGGCCCTGCAGCTGCCGAAGGGGGTCCGTCGCGCGGTCGTGGCCGACCCGGGGTGGCGGCTCGTCGTCGCGGACGCGGCCCAGCTCGAGCCCCGCGTGCTCGCCGGGATGGCCCATGACGAGGCGATGGCCCGCGCGGGCCGGGGCGCCGACCTGTACGCGGGGATCGTCGCGTCGGGGGCCGTCGAGACGCGCGACCTGGCGAAGGTCGGGATGCTCGGCGCGATGTACGGCGGCACGACGGGGGCCAGCGCCCAGGTGCTGCCGAGGCTGGCCAGGGCGTTCCCGCGCGCCGTCGCGCTGGTCGAGGACGCCGCCCGCACGGGGGAGCGGGGCGGCGTCGTCACGACCCGGCTCGGCCGGTCGTCCCCGCCCCCGGGCGAGGCGTGGGACGCCGCGCAGGCCGGCGCGTTCGACACCGACGGGGCGGACGCGGCAGCCCGTGCCCGGTCGTTCACCCGGTCCTGGGGCCGGTTCACGCGCAACTTCGTGGTGCAGGGCACGGCCGCGGAGTGGGCGCTGTGCTGGCTCGCGTCGATCCGGCGGCGGCTGTGGGAGCTCGGCCCGGTGCCGGCCGCGGCGGCCGGCCTCGCCCCCGCGCCGTTCGCGGACCGCCCGCACCTGGTGTTCTTCCTGCACGACGAGGTGGTGGTGCACGCCCCGGAGTCGATGGCCGACGACGTGGCGGCCGCGGTGCGCGCGGCCGCCGAGGAGGCGGGACGGCTGCTGTTCGGCGACTTCCCCGTCGACTTCCCGCTCACCGTCGCGGACGTGGATTCCTACGCCGACGCGAAGTGACGGTTAGGGTCGCGGCATGACCACGAGCGACCCCACCGTGCGCGACGTCGTCGCCGTCCTCGAGGACCTCTACCCGCCGTCGACGGCGGAGGGTTGGGACGCCGTGGGGCTCGTGGTGGGGCACCCGGGCGCGCCGGTGCGCAAGATCCTGTTCGCCGTCGACCCCGTGGCCGACGTCGTCGACGAGGCGATCGCGTGGGGCGCCGACCTGCTGGTCACGCACCACCCGCTCTTCCTGCGGCCCGTGCACTCGGTGGCCGCCACGACCTTCAAGGGCGACGTCGTGCACCGCCTGCTGGTCGCCGGTTGCGGCCTGTACGTGGCGCACACCAACGCCGACGCAGCGCCGCGCGGCGTCGCGGACGCGCTCGCCGATCTCGTGGGTATCACCGAGCGGCGGCCGCTCGTGGCACGGGAGGGAGACGACGAGCGGGGCATCGGCCGGGTCGGGCGCCTCGCCCAGCCGACGACCCTGGGCGAGTTCGCCCGCCACGTGGCGGAGGTGCTGCCCGCCACCGCCCAGGGGGTGCGGGTGGCCGGGGACCTCGACGCGCGCGTGCGCACCGCCGCCGTCGTGGGCGGATCGGGGGACTCCCTGTTCGACGCCGTGCGCGCGGCTGCCGTGGACGTCTACGTGACCGCCGACCTGCGGCACCATCCGGCGTCCGAGCTGCGCGAACGAGCGGCCTTCGAGGCCGGGCTCGAGGACGTGCCGCAGGGCGCGGCCGCCGCCACTCCGTTCCTCGTCGACGTCGCCCACTTCGCGAGCGAGTGGCCATGGCTGGCCTATGCCGCCGAGGACGTCGTCGCGCGGCTCTTGGAGCGCGCTGGGGGAGAGCCCGGAGACGGTACGGTGACAACGAGGGTGAGCACGATCGGCACCGACCCATGGACCGCACGGGTGGCGAGCTCTGCTCGCTGAGGCGGCGCGCTGACCCTCACTCACCTGAACGCACGCGAGAGGACCCGCCCGTGGCCACTGCACCGCCCGAGGACCAGCGCCGACTGCTCGAGGTCCAGGCCCTCGACACGCGGTTGCAGCAGCTCGCCCACCAGCGACGTCACCACCCGTCCCTGGCCACCCTCGCCGAGCTGGACAAGCGCATCGCCGACCTGCACGGGTCGCTGGTCGACTCGCGGACGGCCGTGGCCGACCTCGAGCGCGAGGTCGCCAAGGCGGAGGCGGACGTCGCGCAGGTGCGCACGCGCGCCGACCGCGACCAGCAGAAGCTCGACTCGGGTGCCCTGTCGGCCAAGGACTCCCAGGCCCTGGTGAGCGAGCTCGAGTCCCTGACCCGGCGTCAGTCGGTGCTGGAGGACGCGGAGCTCGAGGTCATGGAGCGGCTCGAGGCGCACCAGGGCTCGCTCGCGGAGGTCGAGTCCGCGCACGCGGAGCTCGTGGCCGCCCAGGACAAGGCCCGTGCGGAGCGCGATGCGGCGTGGGCGGAGATCGACGCGGCCGCGGCCGCGGTCCGGGCGGAGCGCGCGACGACGGTCGCCGGGCTCGACGCCGGCCTCGTGACGCTGTACGACCGGCTGCGCACCCAGCTCGGCGGCACGGGAGCGGCGGCCCTGCGCGGCGGCCGGTGCGAGGGCTGCCGGCTGGAGCTCAACTCCGGCGAGCTCGCGGCGGCCAAGGCGGCCCCGCCGGAGCAGGTCGTGCGGTGCGAGGAGTGCGGGCGCATCCTCGTGCGCCAGGTGGACGAGGGCGCGGGGGTCTGATGGCGCGCCCGTCCGGGGTGAGCCCGCTGGCGGGCGCCGAGACGGTGACCGTCGTCCTGGTCCGGCACGGCGTGACGCCGCTGACGGAGGCGCGCGCGTACTCGGGCGGCGGCGTGCCCGGGCCGTCGTTGACCACGCGGGGCCGGACCCAGGCCGCGCAGGCGGCCGACGCCGTGTTCCGGATCGGCAAGGACCTGTGGCCCGACCTGCCGCGGGCCGGCGCCCTCCTGGCGTCGCCGATGGTGCGCACCCTCGAGACGGCGGCCGCGATCGGCCGGCGGATCGGGCAGCACCCGCGTCCCGACGACCGGTTCGCCGAGTGCGTCTTCGGCGAGTGGGAGGGCCTGGGGGCCGACCGGATCGCCGACGGCTGGCCCGACGAGTTCGCGGCGTGGGCCACCACGGGCACGCACCCCGCCCCGGGTGGGGAGTCGTACGCGCACGTGGGCGAGCGCGCCTGGGCGGGCCTGCGCGACGTCGTCGCGGCGAGCGACCCGTCCGCGGCGACCGTCGTCGTCGCGCACACCGTGACCATCCGCTCCCTGGTGGGACGCGCGCTCGCGGCGCCCCCGTCGACGTGGCCGCGGCTGCGCGTGCCGCCGTGCTCGCTCACGGTGCTGCGGCTGGGGCTCGGGGCGGACGACGGCGAGCTCGCCGTCGCGGAGGTCACGACGGTCGGCTTCCCGACCGACGCCTGAGGGCGGTCCCGTGGACCTATCGCTTCGCGTGCTCGGGCGGCGTCGCGAGCGCCAGGTCGACGCCGCGCGTCACCCAGGCGCGGAGTCCGTGGGTCCCCGGCGGGCGTGCGCGTCGCCTCGGAGCCGGCTCAGGACGTGCTCGTCAGGCGATGACGACCTCGAGGGTGCGCGGCCCGCGACGGGTGGCGGGGTCGTGCAGCGTGGCCTCGATCATGCGGTAGCTCAGGCCCGTTCCGACCTCGGTGCCGATGATCTCGCCGTCGAGCTCGCGCGCCGCGTCGAGCAGCTCCTCGGCGCTCGACGGCGCCGGGCCGGGCCGGCGCAGCAGGTGGCCTGTGAGCACACCCCGGGTGTGCTTGGCGTTGTGGGACACGACGGCGCGTTTCCCGTCGGTCTCGCGCACCACGCGGACGGTCACCCAGTCGGCGGCGGACCCGCCGGTGGTGGCCGGCTTCCATGCGGCGAGGTAGGTCGCCGAGCGGCAGTCGACGACGACGTCGCCCAGGGCGCGCGCGTCGAGGGCCGCGGCGAGATGGGGGCGCCAGGCGGTGGCGAGCTTCCCGACGCCGGGCAGGTCCACGCCCATGGACAGCCGGTAGGCCGGGATCCGGTCGGCGGGGGAGACCGCGCCCCACAGGCCGGAGAAGACCCGCACGTCGTGGGTGGCACGCCGCGCGACGTCGCCGTCGAGGTCGGCGAGGCCCGCGGCCGCGTACAGCACGCCGGTGTACACGCGGGCGGCGGGGGCCGCGGGGGAGCCCTTCAGGTCGGCGTTGCGCGCGACCTCGTCGGCGAGGGACGGGCCGACCCCGAGGACCGTCGTCGCGTCGGGGCGGAGGCTGACGGCGGCCAGGGCCTCGGCGACGGCGCGGCGGTGGTGGGTCAGCTCCGCCGCCCCCGTGAGCCCCGCGAGGTCGACGGGTGCGGCGTCGGCGGGCGCGGGGGTCTTGCCCTCGGAGGGCGGCAGACAGATCAGCACCCCGACACTGTAGGCGGCCGCCGGCCCCTCGCCGGCCGGTCGGCGGTGACCTCAGCGGGCGGCGTCGACCGGCTCGTCCCAGCCGACGCGGAAGTCCGTGACCCAGTCGTGGGAGGCGCGGGTGGCGACGCGGCCGACGATCGGCAGGATCACCCGCTCGCGCAGGGCACGCGAGGCGGCATGAGGGATCTTGAGGCTCGACGTGCGCTTCGCCTGCGCCACCAGGCGCTCGACCCTGCGCCGCCGCTGGGCCTCGAAGGCGGCGAAGGCAGCCGCCGGGTCACGCAGGTCGCGCAGCAGGCGCGCGAGCAGGACGCCGTCCTCGATCGCCAGCGACGCGCCCTGGCCGGACGTGGGTGAGATGGCGTGCGCGGCGTCGCCGACAAGGCCGACGGCCCCCCGGTGCCACACCGGCACCTTCGGGAGGTCGAGGGTGTTCCAGGGGCCGAGCGGCGTGGGAGAACCCGCGATGAGGTCGAGCGCGGGCGAGTCGTCGTCCGCGAACAGCCCCGCCAGCTCCGCCCGCCAGGCGTCCGGGGTCCAGGCGGCGAGCTCGGCCGGCGTCGCCGCCGTCGCGCGTGGCACGTTCGCGAACCACCAGACCTCGCCCGGCGCGCGCCGCAGGTACGCGAAGAACGCGCGTCGTCCGAAGACCATCGTGAAGACGCCCGGGTCGGTGTCGACGTCGACGCCCGTCGCGTACCCGCCGGTGTTGAGCAGCCCGGTGTATCGCGGCGCCGGGCAGCCCGGGTCCAGGACCTGTCGGGTGCGCGACCCGAGCCCGTCGGCGCCGACGAGCAGGTCCCCGGTCGCCGTCGTGCCGTCGTCGAACGCGGCGACGACCGTGCCGTCGGGCCGGGTCGAGGCGTCGACGAGGCGCTTGCCGTGCTCGACGACGATCCCGCGGCGCGCGGCCTCGTCGCGCAGGGCCGCGTAGAGGTCCGACCGCCGCACGGTCTGGCTGTGCGGCCCGCCACCGGGTGCGTCCATCGGCAGCCGCGTCAGCAGCCGCCCCGACGCGCCGCGCATCTCCATCCGCGTGGTGTCGAACCCGCCGAGGGACCGGTGGTCGAAGCCCAGCACCCCGAGGGCGTGGACCCCGTTGGGGGCGAGGGTGAGGAAGGCCCCGACGTCGTCAGCCGTCCGGGCGTGCGCCTCGAAGGCGGTGGTCTCGATGCCGGCCTTCTGCAGTGCCATGGCGGTCACGGGTCCGGCGATGCCCGCTCCGATCACGATTGCTCTCATGCCAACACCATAAAATGGCTAACCATAAAATGGCAAGCGTCGAGCCCGCGCTCTAGGCTGAGGCCGTGACCGACCGACCTCGATCGCCGCTGGCGATGGTGCTCCTGGCCCTGCTCGCCGAGGAGCCGATGCACGCCTACCGGATGCAGCGGCTGATCAAGACGCGGCAGAAGGACGCCGTGGTCAACGTCGCGCGCAGCAACAGCGTCTACCAGGCGCTGGAGCGCCTCCGGCGGGACGGGTTGATCGAGGTGCGCGAGAAGGTGGCGGCCGACGTCGCACCGGCGCGCATCGTCTATGCGCTCACGGACGCGGGGCGGGAGGCGCTGCGTCGCTGGGTCGATGCCGCCCTGGCGAACCAGGCCCGGGAGTTCCCCGAGTTCCGGGCCGTGCTGGCCGTGGTGGCGCTCACGTCGCCGACGGTCGTCGCCGACCGGCTGGCCGAGCGGGCCGATGCCCTCGAGGCCGTGCTCGCGCGGGCGGCCGAGGACGCGGCGACCAGCGCCGCGTGGGGGCTGCCGCGGGTGTTGATGCTGGAGCACGAGCACTTCGTGGCGGTGACCCGCGCCGAGCTCGACTGGGTGCGCGGGGTCGTCGCGGACCTGCGGTCCGGCGCGCTCACCTGGGATCCCGTGCAGATGGTCGAGCAGCGCCCCAGGTTCGAGGGCGTCGCGGCCGGCTGAGCCCCGCCGACGGTGTTCGGCAGCCGGTGTTCGGCAGCCGGTGTTCGGCAGCCGGTGTCCGGCAATCGGTGTCCGGCAGTCGGGTGGTCGGCCGGCGGACGGGCTGGTGACAGTGGCGTCCGTCACCGCTAGCGTCGTCGGGCATGGTCCAGGTGAAGGTCTACGGCAACCGGCGGGTCTGGGGCGAGCGGCGTGCGGAGGTCTCCGACGCGCTGCACGAGGTGCTGGTCGCGGCGTGGCGGATCCCCGAGGACAAGCGGTTCCACCGGTTCCTGCTCCTGGATGACGGCGACCTCGTGGCCCCGCGTTCCGACGCCTATCTGATGATCGAGATCGTTGCCTTCACGGGGCGGTCGCCGGAGGCGAAGCGCGAACTGATCCGTCGCCTGTACGACGACGTCGCGCCGCGGCTCGGGCTGGACGCCGACGACCTGGAGCTCGTCGTCATCGAGTCTCCGGCCGAGAGCTGGGGGATCCGCGGGCGCGCGGGCGACGAGCTGACGCTGAACTACACCGTCGACGTCTGAGCGGGGGCGCACACGCTGGAGCCCACGTAGCGCGTGACCGCGCCGATACCCTGGAGCGCGGCCGAGGCAGCGAGACCACCGTGGGCGCGAGGCCGCACGCGGGGCCGGGGGTCGAGCGCGTGCGCGCGGCACTGGAGCGCCTCGCCGGCGCATAGACTGTGCGGCGCGGACGAGTCGGTCGGACGGTCGCGTCGGCGGCACCCTCGGGTGTCGTCGCCGAGGAACGTCCGGGCTCCGAAGGGCAAGGTGGTGGCTAACAGCCACCCGGGGTGACCCGCGGGACAGTGCCACAGAAATCAGACCGCCTCCGCCGGGAGACCGGCGGCGGTAAGGGTGAAACGGTGGTGTAAGAGACCACCAGCGTGCTCGGCGACGGGCGCGGCTAGGTAAACCCCACCTGGAGCAAGGTCAGACAGGGAGCGTTCGAGGGCGGCCCGCCCGAAGCTTCCGGGTAGATCGCTCGAGCCCTGCGGCAACGCAGGGCCTAGATGGATGACCGTCGCCCGTGCCGGGGCAACCCGGCGCGGGAACAGAACCCGGCGTACAGACCGGCTCGTCCGCTTCACACGGTCTGACCTGTGGTTTTATGTGGCGAGGGATGCCTCAGTCCGCAGAGAGTCCGCAGGAATTTCGGCGGGGGCACTCCGAGGGGTGTCGATCAGAGCCTCTGCCGCGGTGGCACCGTCGTCCCGAGGTGCGAAAGGTCCACGCCACGCAATCTAGGGTTCGCAGTTCATCGCCGCGCCCGGATTACCGAGTCCGCAGGTAGTCCGCAAGAGCCCACGAAACGCCGTCGAGCCTCCAGGGCACCCGGCATACAGGCCGGCTCGTCCGCTCTGATGGCCCATCGCGGGCTGATCGTGCTCAGCGCCTCGTCTCGTACCTGTTCAGGACCATCCCGCCATGTGGGCGAATCCACGTACCTCGACCTTCCCGTCGTACGGCAGGAGCCGTCGCTGCCCGGCGCTCTTGTGTGAACGGTACGTAAAGAGTTCCTATGCGGAGTTCCTTCCGCGGGTGTCGCGGTGCTAGCGTGGCGGGCGTCGCGACGACGAGGTCGCGAGTCCGGAACGCAGCGCCCGAGACCGTGGCGCACAGGACGCGGAACGTGGGACGAAGGTGCGGATGTGACTTTCACCAACGAGGCGCAGACCGGGGGCATCGCCCTCGTGGAGCGACCCGACGTCAGTGTGGTGGACATGTGGGGCGAGATCGATATCGCCCTGCGCAACGAGGCGAGCGCGGCCCTTGCCCGTGCTTTCGAGCGTGATCTCCCCGTGGTGGTGGACACCTCGCGCGTGACGTTCATCGACTCGGCGGGTGTCGCCTTCCTCGTCCAGCTCTGCCGCATCGGCAGGGACGAGGGGCTGCGCGTCTCGCTGCACCGACCGCCGCTGGCGGTGCTGGACGTGCTGCGGATGCTCCACCTGGACGTGCCGCCGGATGCGAACGTCGGCCTGGACGGCGAGGCGCCGGCGACCACGCCGGCGGCACCGCACAGCCTCGCGGGCTGACAGCCCCAGTTTCGCGAACAGCGCCTGGTCAGTGATCGCGCCCGCTCGCGGCGAGCGCGGCGGCCCCGACGATCCCGGCACGGTTGCGCAGGGTGGCCGGAATGACGGGGGCGTGCAGGTCGAGCAGCGGCAGGAACCTGTCGTGCTGCTTGCTGATCCCGCCGCCCACCACGATGAGCTCGGGGGACAGGAGCATCTCGACGGTCTCGAAGTAGCGCTGCAGCCGCTTGGCCCAGTGTTGCCACGAGAGGTCCTCGCGCTCGCGGGCGGACTCGGCGGCCCGCGACTCGGCGTCGTGCCCGTCGATCTCCAGGTGACCGAGCTCGGTGTTCGGCACCAGCACGCCGTCCACGAGCAGCGCCGAGCCGATCCCGGTGCCGAGCGTCACGACCAGCACCACCCCGTCGCGCCCCTGCGCGGCGCCGTACCGCTGCTCGCCGACTCCCGCCGCGTCGGCGTCGTTGACGGCCGTGACCTCGCGCCCGGTCGTGTCGTGGACGAGGGCGAGCAGGTCGACGCCCTTCCAGGACTTGTCGAGGTTGGCGATGAACCGCACGACGCCGTGGTCCATCGGGGCGGGGAAGGCCACGCCCACGGGCACGTGCGCGGGCAGGTCGAACGAGTCCACCAGCTCGGCGAGCACGCCGACCACGGCGTCCGGCGTGGACTTCTCGGGGGTCGGGATGCGGCGCCGCTCGTCGGTGAACTCGCCCGTCGCCAGGTCGACCGGTGCCCCCTTGATGCCCGACCCGCCGATGTCGATGCCGAACGCGACCGTGTGCTGCGACGCTGCCTCCACCATGGACCCCATCTTGATGCAGGATCGTCCTATGAGCGACATCAGTCCGGTGCAGTACTGGTACAACACCAAGTCCGGTGAGGTGGAGGAGAGCCGCGACCGTTCGAGCTGGAGCCACCGCATGGGGCCCTACCCGACGCGCGACGCGGCCGAGCACGCCCTCGACTCCGCCGCCCGGCGCAACGACACCTGGGAGGGCGAGGACAAGGACTGGCGCGGCCGCGACTGATCGCGTGGCGTTCCACGGACGAGGGGCGATGAGTTCCCGCGGCCTCTGGCGTCCGACTCGGAGGACGGCTCGGAACTCCCGACTCGACGACGCCAGCCCGGAACGCGATGTGGGGCCGTCCTCAGGGGGCGTCACCACGGAGGGTGACCATGACAGGGACCGTCGAAGCGAACGGTGTCACGCTCGGCGTCGAGCACTTTGGTGACCCGGCGGGGCCGCTGCTCCTTTGCGCGGGCGGTACGACGATGCTCTCCTGGCCCGACACGCTCTGCGAGTCCCTCGCACGCGGCGGGTGTCACGTGGTGCGGTACGACCTGCGCGACTCGGGTGCGTCGACCACCGGCGACCCCGAGGTGCCGGCGTACACGCTGCGCGATCTTGCCGCCGACGCGGCGGCTCTCGCCCGGGAGCTCGACGACCGGCCGGCACACCTGGCGGGCATCGGTGTCGGCGGCATGGTCGCCCAGGTCGCCGCCGTCGAGCACCCGGAGTCGTTCGCGGCGCTGACCCTTGCAGGGACGCGGCCTGTCGCGCCAGGCCCGGTCGATGACGACCTGCCGGACCACGACGCGGCGACCATGGACCGGCTGTTCTCGCTCCCCACGCCCGACTGGTCCGACCGCGACGCGGTGGCGGAGCACGCGGCCGAAAGCGCCGAGATCCTCGGGGACGACCCAGCCGTTGCGCGCGTGGTCGCCGGGCGCACCTGGGACCGCACACCGGGCACGGCGCCCTCCGTGCAGATGGCCAACCAGCTGGGAGCGGTCTTCTCAAGACTCGAGTGCGAGCCGCGCTGGCGTGCACGCCTGACCGAGGTCGCGGTGCCGACACTGGTGGTGCACGGTCGGCACGACCCGTTCTTCCCGGTCGGCAACGGGGAGGCTCTTGCACGCGAGATCCCGGGGGCACGACTGCTCGTCCTCGAGCGCGCATCGACGGCGATCCCGGACGCGGATGCCGGTCGGGTCGCGGCAGCGATGCTCGGTCTCCAGGGCATGCTCGGGGACCCGCACGCCGGAGGCAGGCGGTAGCCGTACCGGTCAGCCCGCCTACTGCTCGAAGGAGTGCGCGGCGTCCGGGAACGTGCCGGCGCGGACCTCGTCGGCGTAGTCCTGCGCCGCCTGGCGCAGCAGGTTGCCGACCTCGGCGAACCGGCGGGCGAACCGCGGCGACCAGTCGGTCATCCCGGCCATGTCGGTCCACACGAGCACCTGGCCGTCCACGCTGGGCCCGGCGCCGATCCCGATCGTCGGGATGTGCAGGATCTCGGTGGCGCGTGCCGCGACGTCCACCGGCACCATCTCGAGCACGACGGCGACCGCGCCGGCCTCCTGCACCACGAGCGCGTCCGCGCACAGCACCTCGGCCGCCTCGTCGCCGCGCCCCTGCACGCGGGGCCCGCCCAGGATGTTCTCCGACTGGGGCGTGTAGCCGAGGTGGCCGACCACGGGGATGCCGGCGTCGGTGAGGGCCCGGATCTGGGCGGCCGACCGGCGTCCGCCCTCCAGCTTGACCGCCGCGGCGGTCGTCTCCTTCATGAACCGCACCGCAGTCGCGAGGGCCTGCTCCGGGCCTGCCTCGTACGAGCCGAACGGCAGGTCGACGACGACGAGCGCGTGCTCCGCCGCGCCCGCGACGGCACGGGCGGCGGGGATCATGTCGTCCACCGTGACGGGCAGCGTCGTCGCGTGCCCGTGCATGGTGTTGGCGATCGAGTCGCCCACGAGTAGCAGGTCGAGGCCCGCGGCGTCGAAGAGGCGCGCGGTGACGGCGTCGTACGCCGTGAGCATGGTCAGCCGCTCGCCGCGCTCCTTCGCCTCGGCCAGATGATGGACCCGGACCCGGCGGCGGCGTGTCAGGTCAGCAGCGGGCGAGGGGGCTCCTGCGGTGGAGCCGGTGGGGGCGTCGTGGCCTGGTGTCGCCATGGCCGCTAGCGTATGCCAGTCACGACATCCGCCAGTAACACTTCTCGTGCAGGATGGGGTCCATGGACAGGCAGCAGGAGTTCGTGCTCCGCACGGTCGAGGAGCGCGACATCCGCTTCATCCGACTCTGGTTCACCGACGTGCTCGGCGTGCTGAAGTCGGTGGCGGTCGCCCCGGCCGAGCTCGAGCAGGCGTTCACGGAGGGCATCGGGTTCGACGGCAGCTCCATCGAGGGGCTGACGCGGGTCTACGAGGCGGACATGATCGCCAAGCCGGATCCGACGACGTTCCAGGTGCTTCCCTGGCGCGGGGAGCGGCACGGCACGGGGCGGATGTTCTGCGACATCCTCACGCCCGAGGGCGAACCGTCGCTGGCCGACTCGCGCAACGTGCTGAAGCGGACCCTCGCGAAGGCGAGCGACCGCGGCTTCACCTTCTACACGCACCCCGAGGTGGAGTTCTACCTCTTCAACCAGATCGCCTCGCCGGACGAGCCGCTCGTCCCGGTCGACAACGGCGGGTACTTCGACCACCTGGCGCGCGGCAGCACGCACGACTTCCGCCGGGCGGCCATCACGATGCTCGAGTCGATGGGAATCTCGGTGGAGTTCTCCCACCACGAGGCCGGCCCCGGCCAGAACGAGATCGACCTGCGCTACGCGGACGCGCTCACCACCGCCGACAACCTCATGACCTTCCGCACGGTGGTCAAGGAGGTGGCGCTGGAGCAGGGCGTCTTCGCGTCGTTCATGCCCAAGCCGATGGCCGACCACCCGGGCTCCGGCATGCACACCCACCTGTCGCTGTTCGAGGACGACCACAACGCCTTCCACGAGCCGGGCGCGCAGTTCGAGCTGTCCAAGACGGCGCGGCAGTTCATCGCCGGGCTGCTGGTGCACGCCGCCGAGATCACGGCCGTCACCAACCAGTACGTCAACTCTTACAAGCGGCTGTGGGGCGGCGCGGAGGCGCCGAGCTACATCTCGTGGGGCCACAACAACCGCTCCGCCCTCGTGCGCGTCCCGATGTACAAGCCGGGCAAGGGCAACTCCGCGCGGGTGGAGTACCGGGCGGTCGACTCCGCGGCCAACCCGTACCTGGCGTTCGCCGTGCTCCTCGCCGCCGGCCTCAAGGGGATCGAGGACGGCTACGAGCTGCCCGACGCGTCGGGCGACGACGTGTGGGAGCTCACCGACCGCGAGCGCCGGGCCCTCGGCATCGCGCCGCTGCCGCAGTCCCTCGACGAGGCGATCGAGCTCATGGAGGGGTCCGAGCTGGTCGCGGAGACCCTCGGCGAGCACGTGTACGACTTCGTGCTGCGGAACAAGCGGCAGGAGTGGGACGCCTACCGGGCGCAGGTCACGCCGTACGAGCTGCACCGGTTCCTGCAGTTCCTGTGACGGCCCGGGGCGACATGCTGAGGGTGACGAGGTGCCGCTAGGGTCGCTGGCGTGAGCACGACGTCGGGGGCCGGCAGGCGCGCCACCCTGACGCGCCGGCTGCTGCACGCCGGGTTCGCCGACCTCACGCGGTCGGCCGGGCTGTGGGCCGACGCCGGCCTGCAGGAGGCCCTCGCCACCCCGGAGCACGAGGACGCGGCGCTCGCCGCGCTGGGTGCGTGCGCGGACCCGGACCTCGCGCTGCTGCAGCTGGTGCGCCTGGCCGAGGTGCCTGGTGCGCGGGGGCGGCTGGTCGAGCTGTTCGACGGGGGCGACGCGCAGATCCGCACCCGCACCCGCCTGCTCGCGGTGCTCGGGGCGTCGTCCGCGCTCGGGGACGAGATCGTGCGCCGTCCCGAGCTGCTCGACGTGCTGGCCGAGGACGCCCCCGATCAAGCCTCCGACAAGGCCTCCGGCGGCGACTCCGACAGCGACGACGAGCCCGGCGCGACCCCCGGCCCCGGCGCGACCCCCGGCCCCGGCGCGACCCCCGGCCCCGACGCGACGCCTGGCCCCGACGAGGTGCGGGCGGCGCTGCTGCGGGCGGTCGGCGCCGACCCCGACGAGGCCGTCCCCGTGGCGGCGCCCCCGGACGCCGAGCCGGGGACCGGCTGGCCGGACCCCGACGCCGGCACGACGACGGACGCGCTGCGCCGTACCTATCGCACCCACCTGCTCGCCCTCGCGGCAGACGACCTGACCGCCGGCGACCCCCTGACCCGGATGCCCGCCGTCGGGGCGGCGCTGGCCGACCTCGCGTCCGCCGCCGTCGAGGCGGCGCTCGCCGTGGCGCGCGCCGCGCTGGACGACCACGGCCGCGGCGTGCGGCTCGCGGTGATCGGGATGGGCAAGACGGGCGGACGGGAGCTCAACTACGTCTCCGACGTCGACGTCGTGTACGTGTGCGAGCCTGGGGAGCTGCCCGACGGCACCCTTCTGGACGAGGAGACGGCGCTCGCCACCGGAGCCCGGCTCGCCGCCGGGCTGCAGCGGGTGTGCTCGAGCACCTCCGCCGAGCCGCCCCTCTGGCCGGTGGACGCCGCCCTGCGGCCGGAGGGCGCGCAGGGGCCGCTGGTGCGCACGCTCGCGAGCCACCAGGCCTACTACGAGCGCTGGGCCGAGACCTGGGAGTACCAGGCGCTGCTCAAGGCGCGGCCCGTCGCCGGGGACGCGGAGCTGGGGCGCGCCTACCGCCAGACCGTGGAGCCGTTCATCTGGTCCGCCGTGCACCGGGAGCACTTCGTCGAGGACTCCCGGGCGATGCGCCGCCGGGTCGAGGACCACGTGCCCGCGGCCGAGGCGGACCGGCAGATCAAGCTGGGCAAGGGCGGCCTGCGGGACGTCGAGTTCACCGTGCAGCTGCTCCAGCTGGTGCACGGGCGGGCCGACCCGCAGATCCGGTCGCCGCACACGCTCGCGGCGCTCGCGGCGCTCGCGGCCGGCGGCTACGTGGGGCGCGAGCATGCCGCGCGGCTGGCGGTCTGCTACCGGTTCCTGCGGTCGCTGGAGCACCGGGTGCAGCTGTACCGGCTGCGGCGCACCCACCTGCTGCCGACCGCGGAGGAGGACCTGCGCCGCCTCGCGCGGTCGCTGGGGATGCGCGCCGAGGGGGCGGCCGGCCTGCTCGAGCGCTGGCGCGCCACGCGCCGCGAGGTACGCGCGCTGCACGAGGAGGTGTTCTACCGCCCCCTGCTGCCGGCGTCCGCCCAGCTCTCGGACGCGGAGCTGTCGCTGTCCCCCGACGTGGCGCGCGAGCGGTTCGCCGCCGCCGGCTACCGCGACCCGGACGGCGCGCTGCGGCACGTCGCGGCGCTCACCAGCGGCACGTCGCGCCGGGCCGCCCTGCAGCGACAGCTGCTGCCCGTGCTGCTGGGCTGGTTCGCGGAGGGCGCCGACCCGGACGCCGGGCTCCTCGCGTTCCGCAAGCTGTCCGAGGCGCTCGGCACCACGCCCTGGTACCTGCGCCTGCTGCGCGACTCCGAGAACGCGGCCTATCACCTGTCGCAGCTGCTGTCGTCGTCCACCTACCTGGCCGACGCGCTGGCACGGTCGCCCGAGTCGGTGCGCTGGCTGGCCGACACGTCGGGGCTCGAACCGCGCGGGCCGGAGCGGCTCGCCGCGGAGGCGGACGCGATCCTTACGCGGGCGGACGAGCCGAAGGCCGCGGCGGGCCGCCTCCGGGCGCTGCGCCGCCGGGAGCTCGCCCGCACCGGCGCGGCGGAGGTGCTCGGGCTGCTGGAACCCGTGGGCGCGGCGGCCGCGATCTCGGACGCGGCCGACGTCGTCCTCGTCGGGGGGTTGCGCGTCGCCGAGCACGCCGCACGGACCGAGCTCGGCCTGGGGGCCTCGCCCGAGGACGACCCGACGCGCATGCTCGTGGTCGCGATGGGGCGGCTCGGCGGCCGCGAGATGGGTTATGGCTCCGACGCGGACGTCATGTTCGTGCACGACCCGCGCCCGGGCGCCGAGCCGAAGGCCGCCCAGGACTTCGCGACGCGCGTCGCGACGCGGCTCCGGGCGCTGCTGTCCGAGGTCGGGCCGGAGCCCGCGCTCCCCGTCGACGCCGATCTGCGCCCGGAGGGGCGGCAGGGCCCACTGGTGCGCACGCTGGACTCCTACGCCGAGTACTACGGCCGCTGGTCCAGCGTCTGGGAGTCGCAGGCGCTGCTGCGCGCCCGCCCGGTGGCCGGCGATGTCGGCGGGCCGGACGCTCTGGGCACCCGGTTCGTGACCCTCGTCGACCCGCTGCGCTACCCGCCGGGTGGCCTCGACGACGCACGGCTCCGCGAGGTGCGGCACATCAAGGCGCGCGTCGAGGCCGAACGGCTCCCGCGCGGCGCCGACCCGGCGCGCCACCTCAAGCTCGGCCGCGGCGGGCTCTCCGACGTCGAGTGGACGGCGCAGCTGCTGCAGCTGCAGCACGCGGCCGACGTCGAGACGCTGCGCACCACGGGCACCGTCGCGGTGCTCGACGGGGCGGTCGCGGCGGGGCTGCTGGACCCGGACGACGCAACCCAGCTGCGCGACGCCTGGGTGCTCGCGTCCCGCCTTCGCTCCGCCGTCGTGCTCTGGTCAGGGCGCACCACGGGGGCGCAGGTGGACCAGCTGCCGCACGACTCCCACGACCTGGCCGGCGTCGCCGGGCTGCTCGGTGACGTCGGCACCGGGGGAGAGCTCGAGGAGCTGTACCTGCGCACCGCCCGCCGGGCCCGCGCCGTGATGGAGCGCGTCTTCTACGGCGAGGACTGACGGCCGAGGTAGTTCCAGTCCTGTCGAGGTAGTGCGAAACGTGCCGAGGTAGTTCGCACCCGGCGGGTGCGGCACGATATGTCCATGCGCAAGCCTCCGACGCCGCCCGCGGGCGCCTCGCCCGCCCGCCCTCTCCCGGCGGGAGCGGTCGCTTGAGCGCCGGGCTGCTGGGCCTGCTCGACGACGTCGCGGCCATCGCGAAGCTCGCTGCGGCCTCGCTGGACGACGTCGGTGCCGCGGCCGGGCGGGCGACGGCGAAGGCGGCGGGCGTGGTGGTCGACGACACGGCGGTGACCCCGCAGTACGTGCACGGCGTCGCGGCCGACCGCGAGATCCCGATCGTCAAGAAGATCGCCTGGGGCTCCATCCGGAACAAGGTGCTGATCATCCTTCCGGTGGCCATGATCCTCAGCCAGTGGGCGCCGTGGCTGCTCACGCCGATCCTCATGCTCGGCGGCACCTACCTCGCGTTCGAGGGCGCGGAGAAGATCTGGGGCCGCCTGAGGGGGAACGAGGGCCACGACAAGCCCGCGGCCGCCGTCGGGCCCGAGGCGGAGAAGACGCTCATCGCCGGCGCGGTGCGCACCGACCTCATCCTCTCGGCCGAGATCATGGTCATCTCGCTCAACGAGGTCGCCGACGAGCCGTTCTTCGCGCGGCTCGTGATCCTGCTCGTCGTGGCGCTGGTCATCACCGTCATCGTCTACGGCGTGGTGGCCCTCATCGTGAAGATGGACGACGTCGGCCTGGCGCTCGCGGGCCGGGCCTCGACGGCCAGCCAACGCATCGGCCGTGGACTCGTCGCGGGCATGCCGAAGGTGCTCGCTGTGGTCTCCGTGGTCGGCACCGTCGCGATGCTGTGGGTCGGCGGGCACATCCTGCTGACCGGTGCCGACGAGCTCGGCTGGCACGGCCTCTACGACATCGTGCACCACCTCGAGGAGGCCGTGGCGCACGCCGCGCCCGCGATCGGCGGGTTCCTCGCGTGGCTGGTCAACACGCTGTGCTCCGCCCTGGTGGGGGTCGTCGTCGGTGCCGTGGTCCTCGCGGTGGTTCACCTGCTGCCCTTCGGCAAGAAGCACGACGAGGCCGCCGCGGCGCACTGAGCGCCGTCCGGTCAGTCCTCTGACGCGAGAGTGAGCACGCGCAGGCGGTTGCCGGCGTACCAGGTCGCCGCGACGAACACGCCGACGATCAGGGCGCACGCGAGCCCGAGGCCGACGTTCGCGGTGACCAGGCCGGGCGGTGCGATGGACTCGGTCACCGACAGGGCCCACTGCTGCACGCTGAGGTTGCGGGCGCCCGGGACGAAGCTGCCCACAAGGCTCTCCCACATCAGCGCGTAGAGGAGCCCGATGATCACCGCGTGCCGCGTCAGGATCGACAGCAGCAGGAAGGCCACGCTGTAGACAGCGCCGGCCGCCAGGGCGCCCGCCCCGAACGCGAGCACGGTGCTGATGCCGCCACCGAGGACCGCTGCCGCCAGCATGGTCGGGACGACCGCGAAGACGACCGTCGCGCCGACGGCCACCGCGAGCTTGCTCTGCACGATGGTGTGCCGCGAGACCGGTTTCGACAGCAGGTGGACGATCGACCCGTCGTCGATCTCGGGCGCGATCGCCCCCGTCCCGACGATCAGCCCGAACAGCGGCAGGAACGTCGCGAACGACACCCCTTGCAGGAGGGCGGCGGCGTCCGCGTCGGAGACCGGGACGAGCGCGCGGGTGAGGACCGCGATGCCCACGAGCAGCAGCGCCAGGGCGGCGAGCAGCCACACGCGCCTCCCGCCGAGCATCGCGCGGGCGGTCAGACGGACGATCGTGCTGTTCACGTCGGCGCTCCTCAGCTCTCGACCAGGTAGGAGAACACGCTCTCCAGGGATTCGTCGGCGGGCGTCACCTGGAACAGCCGCACGCCGGCGTCGCGCGCGACGCGGGGCAGGAGGTCGGCGAACCGCAGGAACTCGGCGGCCTGTACCCGCAGGACGTCACGCTCGAGGCCGACGCCCGCCGTCGAGCCGTCCGCGATGAGTGCCGAGGCGAGCGCCCGGTTGTCGCTCGAGGCGATCGTGTACTGGTGCGGTCGGTCGGTCATCAGTCGACGGATCTCGCGGTAGTCGCCGGAGGCGGCGTAGCGCCCGGCGACGACGACCTCGATCTGGTGGGCGAGCTGCTCGACCTCCTCCAAGATGTGGGAACTGAACAGCACGGTGCGCCCCTCGTCGCCCATCGTGCGCAGCAGCTGGATCAGATGCAGGCGCTGGCGCGGGTCCATGCCGTTGAACGGCTCGTCGAGCAGCAGCACCGACGGGTCGTGCACGAGGGCGGACGCCATCTTGATCCGCTGCTTCATCCCCTTGGAGTATTCGCCGACCTTGCGATCCTGCGCGCCTTGCATCTCGACGGCGGCGAGCGCGCGAGCGGCGGCGGCGCCCGGGTCGGGCAGGCCGTGGAGCTCGGCGCTGGCCACGGCCAGCTGTCGGCCGGTGAGGTAGTCGTAGGTGGCCTCGCGCTCGGGGACGACGCCGATGGCACGGTAGACGTCCGGGTTCTTCCAGATCGCCGCGTCGTCGAGGGTCACCGTCCCGGTGGACGGCGGGAGGAAGCCCGCGAGCATGTGGATCAGCGTGGACTTCCCGGCGCCGTTCGGCCCGAGCAGCCCGGTGATGCCCGGGCCGATCGTCATCGTGACGTCGTTGACCGCCACGACGTTGCCGAACCAGCGCGAGCAGGCGTCGATCTTCAGCGTGGCCATCAGAGCCGTACCCTCCGGTAGCGCGCGGACAGGGCCCCGTAGGCCAGCGCGACGACCCCCAGGGTGACGAGGAGGAACGCGAGGCCGGCGGCGTCGCTCGGCGGGCCGGCAGGCGACGACGTCTCGACGCCGAACGCCCAGACCTGCACACCGTCCACGAGGGTCATCGGCGAGAACAGGCCGATCCAGCCGGCGGTGGTCATGTCCCCGGCCTCGAAGCCGACCAGGCCCTGCATGCTGGTGACGATGGCGTAGCTCAGCGCCAGGACGGTCATGATGGCCGCGACGCCGAACCCGCGGCGGGCCGTCAGGGACGCGATCACCAGGCCGATACCCGACAGCACCACCGCGAACAGGACGGCCCCGGCCAGCGCCTGCAGGACCTCGACGGTCTGCGTGCCGGCGTCGAACCCCGCCGCCAGCGCACCCAGGTACATGACCAGGAGCGGCGCCGTGATCAGCAGGAACACCGCAGTAGACAGGGCCGCGAGCTTGGCCCGCACGTAATCGACCCGCTCGAGCGGCCGGGAGAGGTACAGCGGCAGCGTGTGGAACCGCAGGTCGAGCGAGACCGCCTGGGGTGCGGCGACGGCGACGAAGATCGCGACCGCCGCCTGCGTGACCATCGCGTACCGCGTGTACGGCAGCACCGGTTCGGAGATCAGCCCCTGCCCAGCCATGACCACCGAGACCACAGCCAGCACGATCGCCGGGAGGAGCATCACGGCGACCATCGCGAACGGCACGACCTTGGACCGGGGCGCGCGACCCAGCCCGAAGACGCCCCGCAGGGTGTGCGTGTACAGCGCGTAGGCGATCCCGCGCCGGCTGAGCCGCTCGCCGTCGTAATCGCGGTACCCGATGTTGTGGATGACGCCCGCGGGCGTCGCCTCAGACTGCGACATGGGTCGCCTCCCCGTCGAAGACCTCCGAGATGTGGTGGCGGCGCGGCTCCAGCCGGACCAGGCCGAGGCCGTGATCGACGACGACGTCGCGGACCAGGTCGTACGTCTCCTCGCCGCGCAACTCGACGACGAGCCGCGGCCCGTCCCGGCCGACCTGCAACCCGGCCGCCGCGAGGGCGGATGCGGCGACGTCGGGGTCGCCGGCGACCTCGACGGCGAGCTGGGCGCTCGCCCGGGTGAAGTCGGCGACCGTCGACGACCGCAGGAGCACGCCGCCGTCGACGATCACGACGTGGTCGCAGATGCGCTCCAGCTCGCCGAGCAGGTGCGAGGTGACGAGGACCGAGATCCCGAAGTCGTCGTAGATGCGCCGGACCAGGCCGAGCATCTCGTCGCGGCCCGCCGGGTCGAGGCCGTTGGTGGGCTCGTCGAGGAAGACGACGTCCGGGTCGTGCACGAGCGCCTGTGCGAGCTTGACGCGCTGCTTCATGCCCGTGGAGTAGCCCCCGATCGGCCGGTAGCGCTCCTCGTAGAGCCCGACGTGCCGCAGGGTGTCGGCCGCGCGCTCGCGGGCCGCGTCGGTCGGCAGGCCGGACATCCGGGCGAGATGGACCACCAGCTCGGTGGCCGACACGTCGGCGGGCAGGCAGTCGTGCTCGGGCATGTACCCGACCCGGCTGCGCAGCGCTGCGCCGTCGTCGCGGATGTCGTGACCGAGGACCCGGGCGCTGCCCGACGTCGCGTCGGAGAGCCCCAGCAGGATCTTGATCAGCGTGGACTTGCCCGCGCCGTTGGCGCCCACCAGGCCGGTGACACCGTCGCCGACCTCGAGCGTGAGGTCGTCGAGCGCGGTGACGCGGGGATAGCGCTTCGTGAGCTGCTGTGTCGTGATGACTGGCACGGCACCGACCGTATGCCCGTGACAGGTCGTCGGGAACCCGTGGAGCAACAGTTCAGGGGGAACTCAGGGTGAACCCCGGACGACATGGGTCCTGGGATGCAACCTCGGCGCCCTCGCCGGGGGCGTGTGGCTCGCGCGGCTCCGTCCGTTCGTGCCACCAGGGCGAGCAGGGGCCTCGTCGGTGGTTGCTCAGCACCCGTCGTACGACGCCGAAGAGGCACGGGCGGGCGTCCTCTCCGAGCGGTATCTCGTTCATCCGTCGCCACGCGATCAGGTACGCCTCGGCCACCACATCAGCGGCATCGGAGCGTCGATGCCGATAACTCACTCGGTCTCGCTGGCCGGATGCAGGACCACCCACAGGTGGCCGTCGGGGTCGGTGAACGTGCCGGTGTAGCCCCATGCGCGCTGCGTTGGGGGGCTCGTGATCGTCGCGCCCCCTCTCGTCGCAGCGCGAACCAGGTCGTCCATTGCCTCGGTCGAGCCGACCGCGATGCCGAGGAGGCACTCGGCGGCGCCCGGGGCGGCGGTGGTCTGCCCTGAGGTTGCCCCGGGGTCTCGAGCCCCAGCGCCCGCACGTAGGCATACGCGCGCTGACGGCTCTCGGTAGGCAGGGCGACAGCGAGATCGAAGGTGCTCATCTCGTGCCGACGGAGTTCGCGGGCGCAGCTCATCGGTTGGTGGACTGGGTGAACCCTCGGTCGTCCGGCTACGGGGCGACGGCGACCGCGCGATCGCCCTCGCGCAGCGCCACCTTGTTGACCTTGCCGGACGCGTTCGTCGGGATCTCCTCGACGACGCGGATCGCCTTGGGCTGCTTATAGCGGGCGAGGGTGTCGCCGAGCCAGCCCTGCAGCTCCTCGAGCTCGAGGGACTCGCCCGGGTGCAGGACCACCGCCGCGACGGGCACCTCGCCCCAGCGCTCGTCGGGCCGGCCGTAGACGGCCGCACCGAGGATCTTGGGGTGGGCGAAGAGGGCGTTCTCGACCTCGGCGCAGTACACGTTCTCCCCGCCCGAGATGATCATGTCCTTGAGCCGGTCGACGACCCAGACGAAGCCGTCCTCGTCCTGGCGCACGAGGTCGCCCGAGTGGAACCAGCCGCCGTCGAACGCCGCCGCCGTCTCGGCGGGCTTGCGCCAGTAGCCGTGCATCAGGCTCGGCCCCCGGTAGACGATCTCGCCGACCGTCCCCGGCGCGACGTCGCGGAGCGCGGCGTCGACGATCCGGGTCTCGAGCGTGGGGACCGGGCGCCCGACCGACCCCAGCTTGCGCAGCGCGTCGCCGCCACGCAGCGCGCAGGTGATGGGAGAGAGCTCGGTCTGGCCGAACACGGCGACGTTGAGGGCGTCGGGGAAGGTCTCGGTCATCGTGCGCAGCAGCGTGTCCGACGCCGGCGCCGCCCCCCAGCTGATGACCCGCAGGCGCAGGTCGCGCTCGCGAATCCCCGGTACGGCGCAGATCGCCTGCCACTGCTGCGGCACATTGAAGACGATGGTGGCCTTCTCCCGCTCCCACGCGTCGACGAGCGCCCGAGGGTCGAAGGCGCCGAGCGGGTGGATGACGGTCGGGATGCCCACCACGAAGTTCGAGGCGATCGAGCCCAGTCCCGCGATGTGGAACAGGGGGGCGGTGAGGAAGGCGACGTCCGACTCGTCGAAGATCTCGTTGACGCGGATGACGGTGAGGGACTGCGCCGCCATGTTGACGTGGTCGAGCATCGCGCCCTTGGGCCTCCCGGTGGTGCCCGAGGTGTACATGATCAGGCAGGTCGTGTCCTCGGGGACGTCCGGGGCGACGAAGCCGTCCGGCGCCTCGGCCAGCAGGTCAGCGATGCTCTCCTGCCCGTCCGCGGCCTCGCCCACCACGACGACGCGCTCGAGGCGGTCGGTGAGCTGGCCCGCCGCGGCGACGAGCGGCGCCAGCGGCTGGTCGACGACGATGACGTCCGCGTCCGCGTCGTCGATGATGTAGGCGACCTCGGCGGGGGAGAGCCGCAGGTTCACGGGGACGGCGATCGCGCCGAGGCGGTTGATCGCGAACACGGTCTCGATCACGAGGGGGTGGTTGAAGGTCAGCAGCAGCACTCGGTCGCCGAAGCCGACGCCCCGACGCCGCAGCGCCGCGGCGAGGACGTCCATGTGCCGCGCGGCGTCGGCCCAGGTGGTCACCTCGCCCTCGAACTTGAACGCGGTCGCGTCCGGCGTCGTCGCGGCGTGGATCAGGACCTGGTTCATCCAGTGGTTGCGTCGGATCCCCGGCGGGATGGTGCCCGTGGAGTCGCTCATGGCATGCACCTCTTCGTACGTGAGCCCTGTCGGGGCGGGCACCGTCGCCTCGCCCCGTCCGTTCTGCGGCCGCCCGGGGACGGCCGGGCATCATGTTACTCGTGATTCACATCGTGGTGCCAGAGCCCGAGAGGGTGAGCCGGCACTAGGGTGAACGGCGTGAGCGAGGCGAGCACGGTGGACCCCGTCAGGCGGCGTCCGCGCGACCGCCGCCGCACCATCGAGGCGGCCGCCGCAGTCGCGTTCGCGGAGCACGGGTACCACGGCGTCGCGATGCAGGACGTCGCCGACGCCGTGGGGATCACGGCGGCGGCGCTGTACCGGCACTTCGACAACAAGTACGAGCTGTTCCGCGAGATCGCCATGGGCCTCGCCGCGCAGCTCGCCGCGGCGACGCACGACGTCGAGGCGGGGGCGGACCGGACGCCGGAGTCGGCGCTCGACGAGGTGCAGGCCCTCCTCGACGCCGTGGCCGGCGAGACGATCGCGATGCGGGCCACGGGCAACATCTATCGCTGGGAGAGTCGCTACCTGCGGCCCGCGGACCGGCGCGCCCTCGGTGCCCAGTTCGCGGCGCTGCGGCGGCGGCTGGCGGAACCCGCCGCCACGCTGCGGCCGGACCTGGACCCCGAGACGCTGGACCTCGTCGCGCTCGCCGCCCTGAGCGTGATCGCCAGCGTCACGACGCACCGCACCGCGATGGCCGCGGGGACCCTGCGGGTGCTGCTGCGCGACGGGGCGCTACGCGTGCTGTCGCGCACGCAGGGGCCGGCCCCGTCCGCCGGGCCCGGCGAGCCGAGCGCCGCGCCGGTGGCGAGCCGGCGGCGGGACCAGCTTGCCCAGGCGGGCATCGCGGCGTTCGCGCTGCGCGGCTACCACGAGGCGTCGATCGAGGAGATCGCGGCGGCGGTGGGGATCACGCCGTCCGGCGTCTACCGCCACTTCAGCGGCAAGTCGGAGATCCTGCGCACCGCGTGCGAGCGCGCCGCGGCGACGCTCGACGCCGCGGCGGAGGACGCGTTGAGCCGTCCGGAGCCGCGCGAGGCACTCCGCCTCCTCGAGGCCGCGTACGTCCGCTTCGCGGTGGAGGACCGCGACCTGATGGACGTGTACACGGCGGACGTCGGCGCGCTCGACGCCGAGGACCAGCGCCGGCTCCGCCGGCTGCAGCGGGCGCACGTCGACGACTGGGTCGAGCTCCTCGGCCGGGTTCGCCCGGACCTCGACCCGCGAGAGCTGCGGTTCCTCGTGCACGCCGGCTTCAACGTGGTCGCCGACCTGAGCGTCGCGCTCCGTCGCTCCCCGGCGCCCGCCGCCAAGGAGTGGATCGAGGCCGTCCTCGAGACGGTCCTGGGCGTCTAGCGTCGCGTCGCCTTCGACCGCCCGTGCAGCATCGGGATCAGCCGGGCGACCAGGCGCATGTCCTTGTCGGTGCGGTTCATGGTCAGCAGGTTCAGCGCCGGCTTGCGCGTCTGCTTCGCCACCGACTTGACCGTGCTGAACTCCCGGAGGCCGTCCGCGCCGTGGATGCGGCCGAAGCCCGACTCCTTGACCCCGCCGAACGGGAGCGCCGCGACGCCGGCGAACCCGAGCACGGAGTTGATGGTCACGACGCCGGCACGCAGGGCAGCGGCCGCTCTCTCGGCCGCCTTGGCGTCCTTCGTGAAGACCGCCGCGCCGAGGCCGTACGGCGTCGCGTTCGCGCGCTCGACCCCCTCGTCGAGGGAGGCGACGCCGTTGATGACGACGAGCGGGCCGAACGTCTCGGAGCGCACCGCCTCGGAGTGCTCGTCGACGTCGGTGACCACGACCGGGCCGATCACGCGGCCGTGGAAGCTCTCCGGGCCCCCGAACGCGGCCGTCCCCGACCGCAGGGCGTCGTCGACGTGCCGGCGGACCACGTCCACCTGGGCGGGGAGCGTCATGGGCCCGTACTGCGCGTCGGGGCCCTCGGTGCGCAGCTGCTCCGCGAGGCCGACGACGCGGGACACGAGCGCGTCGCGCACCGAGTCGACCACGTAGACGCGTTCGACCCCTACGCAGGTCTGGCCGGCGTTGCCCATGGAGCCGAAGACGATGAAGTCGGCCGCCGCGTCGAGGTCGGCGTCCGCCGCGACGAGCATCGCGTCCTTGCCGCCACACTCGGCCACGATCGGGGTGAGTCGATGCGCGGCGGCAGCCATCACCTTCTTCGCGGTGGCAGTCGAGCCGGTGAAGGCGATCTTGTCGACGTCGGAGCCGACGAGCGCCGCTCCGGCCGCCCCGTCGCCCGGCACGGCGACGAGCACGTCGTGGCCCACGGCCTCCTCCCAGCGCTCGGCGAGCCAGACGGCCGGGCCGGGGGTCAGCTCGCTGGGCTTGAACACGACCGAGTTGCCCGCGGCGAGCGCATAGGAGATCGAGCCCATCGGGGTGTACAGCGGGTAGTTCCACGGCCCGATCACGCCCACGACGCCGTACGGCTCGTAGCCCACGCTGGCGCGCTGGTTGTAGTTGATCAGGCCCGCCTTGACGCGGCGTCGGCGCAGCACGCGCTCGGCGTTCTTCGCAGCCCAGTCGAGGTGGCTCAGGGTGAGCATGACCTCGAGCAGGGCGTCGCCGGCCGGCTTGCCGGTCTCCGCGCTGATGAGCGCCGCGAGCTCGTCGGCGCGCAGCGCGATCCGGGACTTCCAGTGCAGCAGGTGGGCGCGCCGCGCGGCGAACGGCTGCTCGCGCCACCAGCCCGCGCCCGATCGCGCGCGGGCGACCGCGGCGTCGACCTGGGCGGGGCCGGCCACCGGGTAGCTGCCGACGGCCTCGCCGTCGACGGGACTGTGCGTCGTCACCTGCCCGGCCGGGGAGGTCTGGTCCGCAAGGGTCATCGCCGGGTCTCCTACTCCTCGTCGAGCAGATAAGTGAATCGTGGATCACACACTAGGCCGCACCGCGACCGCGCACAAGGATTTCTCTAATCTCGGTTAAAATCCGGGGATGGACGCGACCGGGACGGATGCGACACCAGCGGCATCGAAGTCGGCATCGAAGTCGGCATCGAGGTCGGCGTCGAGGTCTGCATCGAAGTCGGCGCAGACACGCCAGCGCATTCTGGACGCGGCGGCGGAGGTGCTGTCGCGCAAGGGCTACGCGGGGACGCGGCTCGCGGACGTCGCCGCGGCGGCCGGCGTGCAGGCGCCGGCGATCTACTACTACTTCGCCTCACGCGACGAGCTCGTGGAGGAGGTGATGTGGGAGGGCGCGCACCGGGTGCGGCTCCACGTCGAGGAGACCCTCGACGCGCTGCCGGCCGACACCACGCCCATGGACCGGCTCGTCGTGGCCGTCGACGCCCACCTGCGTTACGAGCTGCAGGTGTCGGACTACGCCACGGCGTCGGTCCGCAACGCGGGTCACGTCCCCGAGCAGCTGCGCGTCCGCCCGGCCGCCGAGGAGGCGCTGTACAGCCGGCTGTGGCGCGACCTGTTCGTCGCCGCCCAGCAGGCGGGCGAGGTGCGCGCCGACCTCGACATCAACATCTTCCGGCTGCTGCTGCTGGGGGCGATGAACTGGGTGGTCGAGTGGTGGAACCCGCGCACCCGGTCGCTCGACGAGCTGGTGGCGACCGCGCAGGGCATGGTCAGGCACGGAGCCGGGGTGGGCTGACCAGCCCGAGCCGCGCCCGCAGCACCGCCTCCGCCTCGGCGACGGTGCGCCGCACGACCTCACCGGCCGTGGGGACGTCGTGGATGAGGCCCTGCGCGAGGCCGACGCTCCAGATCCCCGCGTCGAGGTCACCGTCCTCGAACACCGTGCGACCACGCGCGCCGGCGACGAGCGCGCGGACGTCGTCGAACCCGCCGCCGCGCTCGAGGATCTCGACCACCTCGTCGCTGACGGCGTTCTTCGCGACCCGCGCCGTGTTTCTCAGCGGACGGAAGATGAGGTGGGTGTCCCGCTCGGAGGCCTCGACGATCCGTTGCTTGACGACGGGCGAGACCGGGGACTCCGCCGTGCACATGAACCGCGACCCCATGGTGACGCCGTCGGCGCCGAGCGCCAGGGCCGCCGCGAGGCCGCGACCGTCCGCGAAGCCGCCGCAGGCGAGGAAGGGGATCGAGAGGCGGTCGGCGGCGGCCGGGACCAGCACCAGCCCGGGCACGTCGTCCTCGCCGGGATGGCCGGCGCACTCGAACCCGTCGATCGACACGGCCGTCACCCCGACGGCCTGGGCCTTGAGCGCGTGCCGGACGCTGGTGCACTTGTGGATGACCCGCACCCCGTGCTCGCCGAACATCTGCATGTGCGGCTCGGGGTTGGAGCCGGCGGTCTCCACGATGGTGATGCCGGCGTCGACGATCGCGCGACGGTACTCGTCGTACGGCGGCGGGTCGATCGCCGGCAGGATCGTGAGATTGACCCCGAGGGGCTTGTCGGTCAGGCGCCGGGCGCGCTCGATCTCCTTGACCAGGTCGCCCGGGGTGGGCTGGGTGAGGGCCGTGATGATCCCCAGCCCGCCGGCCTCCGAGACCGCGGCGGCCAGCTCCGCCCGGCCGACCCACATCATGCCGCCCTGGACGATCGGATGCTCGATCCCGAACGCCTCGGTGAAGCGTGTTGCGAACATCGGTCCCCCTACTCGTAGGTCTCGCCGGCGGCGGCCCGCGCCACGAGCGACGACGGCGGCCGGAACCGCTCGCCGTAGGTGTCCGCCAGCTCGTGCGCCCGCGCGACGAAGCCCGCCAGACCGCCGTCGTACTGGTTGACGTACTGCAGGACGCCGCCGGTCCAGGCGGGGAAACCGATGCCGTAGATCGAGCCGATGTTGGCGTCGGCGACGGAGGTGAGCACGCCGTCGTCGAGGCAGGCGATGGCGTCGAGCGCCTCCGCGAAGAGCATCCGCTCCTGCAGGTCCACCAGCGGGACCTGGGTGCTGCCCGAGCCGAACCTCTCCCGCAGGCCGGGCCAGAGCCCCGTCCGCCGGCCCGACCCGTCGTAGTCGTAGAAGCCGCGGCGCGCCTTGCGGCCCGGGCGGTCCTGGTCGTCGACCATCCAGTCGACCACCGCCTCGGCCGGGTGCTCGACCCAGGTCCTGCCCTCCGCCTCCTCGGCGGACCGGGTCTCGGTCCGGATCTTCTGGGTGAGGGACACGGTGAGCTCGTCGAGGAGCTGCAGGGCCCCCGCGGGATATCCGGCCTGCAGGGCGGCCTGCTCCACGGACGCGGGCTCGACGCCCTCGCCGACGGCGGCGACCGCCTCGTCGATGAACCTGCCGATCACCCGGGACGTGAAGAACCCGCGGGCGTCGTTCACGACGATCGGCGTCTTGCGGATCTGCAGGACGAAGTCGAAGACCTTCGCGAGGACGGCGTCGCTCGTGCGCGCGCCCCGGACGATCTCGACCAGCGGCATCTTGTCGACGGGGGAGAAGAAGTGGATGCCGATGAAGTCCTCGACCCGGTCCACCCCCTCGGCGAGCAGCGAGATCGGGAGCGTGGACGTGTTCGAGCCCAGCACGGCGTCCGGCTCGACGACGTCCTGGATCTCCCGGAAAACGCCCTGCTTGAGGTCGGCGGACTCGAAGACCGCCTCGATGACGAGGTCGACGCCCGCGAAGTCGGCGGGGTCGGCGGTGGTGACGATCCGCTCGAGGAGCTCCGCGCTGCGCTCGGGCGTGGTCTTCTCGCGCCGGAGGGCCTTCTCCTCGAGCCGGCGCGCGTAGTCCTTGCCCTGCTCGGCCGCCTGGATCGAGGTGTCCTTGAGCACGACGTCGATGCCGCTGCGGGCCGCCACGTAGGCGATCGAGGCACCCATCATCCCGGCGCCGACGACGCCGAGCTTCGCCGCGCGGAACGTCGGGAACCCCTCGGGCCGGCTGGCGCCGGAGTTGATGGCCTCCAGGTCGAAGAAGAACGCCTTGATCATGTTCTTGGCGACCGCGGTGTGCGTGAGCTGGACCAGGTAGCGGGTCTCGATCGTCGAGGCGGTGTCGAAGTCGACGTACGCCCCCTCGACGGCGGCCGCCATCGCGGCGCGGGGCGCGGGCGTCGGCGCGCCCTTGACCTGCTTGCGCAGCAGCGCCGGCATGGCCGCGAGCGCGGTGGCGAGGGAGGGCGACGTCGGGGAGCCGCCGGGCATCCGGAAGCCCTTGGCGTCCCACGGCTTGACCGGCGCGGGGTTGGCGGCGATCCACGCCTTGGCGCGGTCGCGGATCTGGGCCGCGGGCGCCATCTCGTCGACGAGGCCGGCCGCGAGCGCGCCCTCGGGCGTGAACCGCGTCGCCGGGAGGATGACGTCGGCCAGGGCCTTCTGCAGCCCGAGCATCCGCACCGTGCGGGTCACGCCGCCGCCGCCGGGCAGCAGCCCGAGCGAGACCTCGGGGAGCCCCAGCCGGATGCCCTCGACGTCGCCGGCCACGATGCGGTGGTGCGTGGCCAGCGCCACCTCGAGGCCGCCGCCCAGCGCCGTGCCGTCGATCGCGGCGACCACGGGCCTGCCCAGCTGCTCGATCCTGCGCAGGAGCGACTTCACGTGCTCGATGTCCGCGGTCTCCGCGGCCGACCGCTCCGGGTCGGCGCTGCGGAGCAGCTCGAGGTCGCCCCCGGCGAACCAGCTCTTCTTCGCCGAGGCGAGGATCACCCCGGAGATCCGGTCGCGCTCGGCCTCCAGGCGTTCCACGCTCGCCTCGAGCGCTGCCCTGAAGTGCGCGTTCATGGTGTTGGCGCTGCGGTCCGGGTCGTCCAAGGTGAGGGTGACGACGCCGTCGTCGTCCACGTCCCACTCGTAGCCGCGTTGCACGTCGGCCCTGTCCTCGATCACGCTCATGGCGTTCCCTTCCTAGAACCGCTCGATGATGGTGGCGATGCCCATGCCGGCACCGACGCAGAGGGTGGCCAGGCCGCGGCGCAGGTCACGACGCTCCAGCTCGTCGAGCAGCGTGCCGAGGATCATCGCGCCCGTCGCGCCGAGCGGGTGGCCCATGGCGATCGCCCCGCCGTTGACGTTGACCTTGTCGTGCGGGATCCCCAGCTCGCGCTCCCACCGCAGCACGACCGAGGCGAAGGCCTCGTTGAGCTCGAACAGGTCGATGTCGTCGACCGTGAGGCCGGCCCGCGCGAGCGCCTTGCGGGTGGCGGGTGCGGGGCCGGTCAGCATGATGGTCGGCTCGGAGCCCGTCACGGCGGTCGACACGATCCGGGCCCGGGGCGCGAGGCCGAGCCGCTCGCCGGTCTCCCGGCTGCCGACCGTGACGAGCGCCGCGCCGTCGACGATGCCCGACGAGTTGGCGGCCGTGTGCACGTGGTCGATGGCCTCGAGCCAGTGGTACTTCTGCAGGGCCACCGCGTCGTAGCCCGCCTCCGCGCCCGGGATCTCGAACGCCGGCTTGAGGTGGCCCAGGCTCTCGACGGTCGAGCCCGGCCTGCGGTGCTCGTCGTGGTCGAGCACGGTGACGCCGTTGACGTCGCGCACCGGCACGACCGAGCGGGAGAAGCGGCCCTCGCGCCACGCCACGTCGGCTCGGCGCTGCGACTCGACCGCGTAGGTGTCGACGTCCTCGCGCGAGAGGCCGTCGAGCGTGGCGATGAGGTCGGCGCCGATGCCCTGCGGGACGAAGTAGAGGTCGTAGTTCGTCGTCGGGTCCTGCACGTACGCGCCGCCGTCGGAGCCGATCGGCACGCGGGACATCGACTCGACACCGCCGGCGAGGACGAGGTCCTCGAACCCGCTCGCAACCTTCTGGGCCGCGACGTTGACCGCCTCCAGGCCCGACGCGCAGAACCGGTTGAGCTGAACCCCCGCAACGGTCTCTGGGAGCCCCGCAACCAGCGCCGCCGTCCGCGCGATGTCCCCGCCCTGCTCGCCGACGGGCGAGACCACGCCGAGCACGATGTCGTCGACGAGCCCAGGGTCCATCGTGGGGTTGCGCTCTTCGAGCGCGTGGATCAGCCCCACGACGAGATCGACGGGCTTGGTGCCGTGGAGGGCGCCGCCACGGTTCTTGCCGCGCGGCGTGCGCACGGCGTCGTAGATGAGTGCCTCGGTCACGGGTTCCTCACAGTCCGAGGCCTCGACCGACGATCTCCTTCATGATCTCGGTCGTGCCTCCGTAGATGGTGGTGATGCGGGCGTCCTCGTAGTCCCGTGCGATGCGGTACTCCCGCATGTAGCCGTAGCCGCCGTGGAGCTGCAGGCAGCGGCCCACGACGTCGACGTACTGCTCCGTCGTCCAGAACTTCGCCGCGGCGGCGTCCTCGGGGCTCAGTGCGCCGGCGTTGTGCCGGGCGAGGCAGCCGTCGATCAGTGCGCGGCTCGCGCGCACCGCGGTGACCATCTCGGCCAGCTCGAAGCGGGTGTTCTGGAACGACCCGATGGGCTGCCCGAACGCGTGTCGCTGCTTGACGTACTCCAGGGTGCGCTCCAGCACCCCCTCGCTGGAGGCCACGGCCGCCGCGGCGATCGAGATGCGCTCCTGCGGGAGGTTGTTCATCAGCCCGGCAAACCCGGTGCCCTCGGCGCCCAGGAGGTTCGCGGCCGGCACGCGCACGCCCTGGAACGCGAGCTCGCTGGTGTCCTGCGCGTGCAGCCCGATCTTGTCGAGCCGGCGACCGCGGGAGAAGCCGGGGGAGTCGGCCGGGATGACCAGGAGGCTCAGGCCGCGGTGGGGGTGCTCCCCGGTCCGGACCGCCGTCACCACGAGGTCGGCGTTCTGGCCGTTCGAGATGAAGATCTTCGAACCGTCGACGACGTAGTCGTCGCCGTCCCGGACCGCTGACGTGCGGATCCCGGCGAGGTCGCTGCCGGTGCCCGGCTCCGACATCGCCACCGCGACGATCGAGTCGCCGGCCGCGATGCCGGGCAGCCAGCGCTGCTTCTGCTCGTCGTTCGTCAGGTCCGTGAAGTAGGGGATGACGATGTCGTTCGACAGGGCGATGCCGGCCATCCCGGAGGACACGGGATGGCGCGCGAGCTCCTCGCCCATCACCGCGTTGAAGCGGAAGTCGTCCGACCCCCCGCCGCCGAAGCGCTCCGGGATGCCGAACCCGAGGATGCCCGCCTCGGCCGCCTGCACGAAGAGCTTGCGATCGACGCGGCCCTCCTGCTCCCAGCGGTCGGCGTGGGGGCGGGCGTGCTGCTCGACGAAGGCGCGCACCATCTCGCGGAACTGCTCGTGCTCGTCCTCGTACAGGTCACGCGGCCGGATGATGCCGGTCATGCTGCCTCCGATCGTCCTTGATCTCGACCATCCACTTTTTATATCACATTAGAAACTGTAGCGGCCAGGGCTTGATCTCAGCCTCTTGTCGTGGTGCGATGCCCGAGGATTGAATCTTGGTTAAGCGATCGCGCAAGGGAGCGTGGCATGGGAGACAGGCCCTCTCGACCGGCGGACGACCGGCGCCTTTCCGGCCGGGTGGCGGTCGTCACCGGTGCGAGCCGCGGCATCGGGTATGCGATCGCCCAGCGGTTCGCCGCCGAGGGTGCCTCGCTCGTCCTGACCGCGCGGTCGTCCGACGACCTGGAATCGGCGGCGGCGTCGCTGGGGGAGGCCTCCGTGCGCGTCGTCGCGGGCCGCGCCCAGGACCCCGGGCACCGGCGCGAGGTGATCGAGACGGCCGTGCGCGAGTTCGGCGCGGTGGACGTGCTGGTGAACAACGTGGGCATCAATCCCGTCTACGGTCCCCTCGTCGGCCTGGATCCCGAGGCCGCCCGCAAGGTCCTCGAGGTCAACGTCGTGGGCACGCTGGGCTGGGTGCAGGAGGCGGTCGCGGCCGGTCTCGGCGACCGCGACGGCGGCGCCGTCCTGAACATGTCGTCCGTGACCGGGGACGTCCCGTCCCAGGGCATCGGCTGGTACGGCGTCAGCAAGGCGGCGGTGTCCCACCTGACCGTGACGTTGGCGGCCGAGCTCGGCCCCCGGGTCCGGGTGAACGCGCTCGCCCCGGCCGTGGTCAGGACGCAGTTCGCCCGCGCCCTGTACGAGGGACGCGAGGAGGAGGTGGCCGCGCGCTACCCCCTCGGGCGCCTCGGGCGGCCCGACGACGTGGCGGCCGCCGCCGCGTTCCTCTGCTCCGACGACGCGAGCTGGATCACCGGCCAGGTGCTCACCCTCGACGGTGGGCTCCTGGCCGCGGGGGGCACGGCATGAGCGCCCGCGAGGTCGCCCGGCGCACCCGGCGGTTCGTCCGCGACGTCGTCCTCCCGGCGGAACCGCCCGCCGGGACCGCGCTGGACGCCGCGACCCGGCGCGCGCTGCAGCAGCAGGCGCGTGACGCGGGCGTCTTCGCCCCGCACGTGCCGGCCCGCCTCGGCGGCCTGGGGCTGCGGCTGGGCGAGTGGTCCGAGGTCTTCCAGGAGGCGGGGTACTCACCCATCGGACCGGCGGTGCTGAACTGCATGGCGCCGGACGAGGGAAACATGCTGCTGCTGGAGCGGATCGCGACCGAGGGGCAGCAGGAACGCTTCCTCGCGCCGCTCGCGGCCGGCGAGGCGCGGTCGTGCTTCGCCATGACCGAGCCGCACCCCGGCGCCGGTTCGGACCCGGCCGCGCTGACGACCACCGCGCGCCGCGTCGACGGCGGGTGGGTCCTCGACGGGGAGAAGCGATTCATCTCCGGGGCCGAGGAGGCCGACTTCGCCATCGTCATGGCGCGGACGTCGGAGCTCGGGGCCGAGGCCGCGACGATGTTCCTCGTGCGGATGGACGCCCCCGGGGTCGAGATCGGGCACAGCATCCGCACGCTGGAGCGGGCGATCACCGGCGGGCACCCCCACGTCCACCTCACGGGGTGCTTCGTGAGCGAAGCCGACGTGCTCGGCACCCCGGGCGACGGCTTCCGACACGCCCAGGTCCGCCTCGGCCCGGCGCGGCTGACGCACTGCATGCGGTGGCTTGGCCTGGCGCGCCGCGCCCACGACACCGCGCTCGACCGGGTGGGCCACCGCGAGCTGTTCGGCACCCCGCTGGCCGAGCTGGGGATCGCCCAGGGCATGCTCGCCGACTCCGAGATCGACCTCGCCAGCAGTGCGGCGCTCATCGACCGGGCGGCGCGGACGATGGAGGAGGACGCCCGGGCCGGCGCCCAGGCCTCGTCCATCGCGAAGGTGCACTGCTCCGAGGCGGTGGGCCGCGTGGTCGATCGTGCCGTCCAGCTCTGCGGCGGCGACGGGGTCACCCTGGAGCTGCCCCTGGCCGCGTTCCTCGACGAGGTGCGCCCGTTCCGGGTTTACGACGGGTCCAGCGAGACGCACCGCTGGGCGATCGCCCGCCGGGCCGTCGCCCGCAGGCGCCGCGAGGTCGAGGCCGGGGAAGCGGTGCTGGACCGGGCGGAGGGTCGGCGATGAGCGCGCTCGCGACCGCCCCGGACGGCGTCGACGTCGTGCGTCGGCTCGAGGCAGATGCCGCGCCCGCGCGGCCCCCGCTGCTGGTCCTCGAGCCGCTCGAACGCTTCCTCGACGATGCCGGCGTCCGGGCCGGAGAGCTGGCGTGGCGCCGGATCGGGGACGGCCAGGCCAACGTGACGTACGAGCTGCAACGTGGGGGCGAGCGGGTGGTGCTCCGGCGCGGACCGCGTCCGCCCTTCCCGCCCTCGGCCCACGACATGCTCCGGGAGGCGCGCGTGGTCGCGGCCCTCGGCGCCGCCGGGGTCCCCGTCCCGGCCGTGCGCGCGGTCGGCGACGACCCCGCGGTCGTGGGCGCGCCGTTCTACCTCATGGAGCTCGTCGAGGGCGAGGTCGTGACGACCCGGCTCCCCGGCGGCTTCGACGGGCCGGGTGCCCGCGCCGACCTGGTGCACGCGGCCGTCGACGCCCTCGCCGACCTGCACCAGGTCCCGCTCGAGGGTGAGGTGGCGGAACTCGGGAGGCCCGCCGGGTACCTGGGCCGGCAGGTCCGCCGGTTCGCCCAGCTCTGGCCGCTGAACACCCGGCGCACCGTCCCGCTCGTCGACGCGCTCGCCGAACGGCTCGAGGCCACCCGGCCGGAGTCGTCGCGCGTCGGCGTCGTGCACGGTGACTACCGCCTGGGGAACATCATGTTCGCCGCCCCCGGGCGCGTGGCCGCCCTCCTGGACTGGGAGATGGCCACGCTCGGCGACCCCCTCGCCGACCTCGGCTACCTCGTCGCGACCTACACCGAGCCGGGCGCGGCGCTGACGCCGATGGACCTCACGCCGGTCACCGCCGAGGCGGGGTTCCCGTCGCGCGCCGACCTCGTCGACCGCTACGCCGCGCGCACCGGCGCCGACGTCGCCGCCCTGCCCTGGTACGAGGCGCTCGCCCTGTGGAAGTCGGCGATCTTCTGCGAGGCGATGTACACCCGCTGGCTCGACGGGCAGCGGCCCGACGACGCCTTCGCCCCGGGGCTCGCCGACGGGGTCCCCGCGCTCGCCGAGGCCGCCGCGCGGGCGCTGTCCCGCCACGAAGGAGGAGACCGATGAAGATCGCCGTCCTGATGAAGGTGGTCCCGGACACCTACGGGGACCGCACGCTGTCCCTCGAGACCGGGCTGGCCGCGCGCACGACCGACGACGCCGTTCTGGACGAGGTCGACGAGCGGGCGCTCGAGGTGGCCGTCGCCCACGCCGACGCGCACCCCGACACCGAGGTCGTGGTGCTCGCCATGGCGCCGGAGCTCGCGCAGAGCAGCCTGCGCAAGGCGCTGGCGATGGGGGCGTCGTCGGCGCTCCAGGTGATCGACGAGCGGCTCGTCGGTGCCGACGTCGTGCTCACGGCGCAGGTCCTCGCCGCGGCGGCGCGGCACGTGGGCTTCGACCTCATCGTGGCCGGCGACGCGTCCACCGACGGTTCCGGGGGAGTGGTGCCCGCCGCCATGGCCGAGATGCTCGCCGTGCCGTGCGCGAGCGCCCTGAACGAGGTGCACGTCACCGAGTCCGAGGTCGCCGGCGTGCGGGTGTCGGACGGCGCCACCCTGCGGGTCTCCGCGCCCCTGCCGGCGATCGTGTCCGTCACCGAGGCGCTGCCCGGCGCCAGGCTGGCCGGCTTCAAGGGGATCATGGCTGCCAAGAAGAAGGCGATCGAGACGGTCTCGGCGGCCGAGCTGGGGGTCGATCCCGACGCCCCCGACGCCGCGCGGTCGATCATGATCGCGATCGCGGAGCGGCCGGCCCGCACGGCCGGCACCACCATCGTCGACTCGGGCGACGCCGGCGAACAGCTGGCGCAGTTCCTCGTCGACAACCGGCTGGCGTGAGGGGGACCGTGATGACCGACCTGACCGAGTATCCGATCCTGGTGCTTCTCGACCGAGACCCGGACGGCGGGCTGGCGCGGTCGAGCGCGGGCCTCCTCGCTGCCGCGGCGTCGATCGGCAGCCCGGTGGCGCTCGTCGTCGGGGCGGGGGCCGACGCGCTGGCCGCCGCCGCGGCCGCGCTCGGGGCACGCCGGGTGCTGCTCGCGCCCGCCGCCGAGGACGCGCTGGGGGTGCCGCGCGTGGACGCGCTCCAGGCCGCGGCCGACCGGGTGCGGCCGGCCGGGGTGCTGGTCTCGCACTCCGTCGAGGGGCGTGAGGTGGCCGCGCGCTACGCGGTCAGGTCGCGCTCGGCGCTCGCGGTCGACGCCGTGGGCGTCTCGCGGGACGACCATGGCGTCGTCGCCCACCACTCGGCCTACGGGGGCGCGTACCTCGTCGACTCCGCGGCCACGTTCGGTGCGCTGGTCGTCACCGTCCGCGAGGGGGCGATCGACGACCGGTCCGACGCGGTCGCAGGCGCGGAGGTCGAGGAGCTGGCGGTGACCGCCTCCGGACTCCCGACCGCCACGGTGCTCGACGTCGAACCCGTCCGGTCGAGCTCCACCCGACCCGAGCTGCGCGGGGCCGCCAAGGTCGTCTCGGGCGGCCGGGGCCTGGGCTCGGCGGAGGGCTTTGCCCTGGTCGAGCAGCTCGCCGACGCGCTCGGCGCGGCGGTCGGAGCCTCCCGGGCGGCGGTCGATGCCGGGTTCGTGCCGGCGTCGAGCCAGGTCGGTCAGACGGGGGCGACGGTGTCGCCCCGGCTCTACGTCGCGCTCGGCATCTCCGGCGCGATCCAACACCGCGCCGGCATGCAGACGGCCCAGACCATCGTGGTGGTCAACAAGGACAAGGACGCGCCCCTGTTCGCCCTCGCGGACTTCGGCATCGTCGGCGACGTGCACGACGTGGTGCCGCGGCTCGTCGCGGCGCTCGAGGCGAGGCGAGAGGGATGACCGCGCCACCGCGACAGGGGCTGCCCCGCCGTCCGGGCGGCCCGCCGTGGCCGCCCGTGGACGAGGCGCGGCCGCCCGCGCCCGTGGTGTCCGTCGAGTCGGCTTCCCGGGCATCGACAGGGGAGCCTGGGCCGGCGCGCCGTGGCCTTCCCCGTGTCGCCGCGGCGGCCGTGGGCGTTCGGGAGCCCGATGCGACGGACGCGCGGGACCCGAGCGACGGACGGGGTGCGGGCGCGGCCATGCCTGTGCCTCTACCCGTCCCTGGGCATCTGCCGGGGCGGGTCCGTCGCCGTCGGGTGCCGGCGTGGGCGGGGCGTGCCGGGATCGTGGCAGCGGGGGCGGCGGTCCTCCTCGGTGTCCTTGTCCTGCTCGCGCGGTGGTGGGTGGGCACCGACGCCGGGCAGCGCTTCCTCGCCGCGTACCCGGGCACCTCCCCGCTGCCCGAGGGCGCCCCGGTGGGCATCCCGGCGTGGCTCGCGTGGCAGCACTTCTTCAACGTCTTCCTCCTCGTCCTGATCGTCCGGACCGGGCTGCAGGTGCGCCGACGGACGAGACCCACGGCGTCCTGGGCGCCGCGGTCGGACCCGCAGGCGCGGATCGGCCTCATGGCCTGGACCCACCAGGCGCTCGACGTGTTCTGGGTCCTCAACGGCGTCGTCTACGTCGTGCTGCTGTTCGCGAGCGGGCAGTGGGTGCGCGTCGTCCCGACCCGCTGGAGCGTGTTCCCCGACGCCGTGTCGGCCGGGGTCCAGTACCTGTCGCTGAGCTGGCCGGCGGAGGACGGCTGGGTGCACTACAACGCCCTGCAGCAGCTCGCCTACTTCGTGACGGTCTTCGTCGCGGCGCCCCTGGCGATCGCCAGCGGCGTGCGGATGAGCGTCTACTGGCGAGCCCGGCCGTCATGGGACCGCGTCGTCCCGATCGGGCTCGCCCGGCGGCTCCACTTCCCGGTGATGCTCTACTTCGTCGCGTTCGTGGTGCTGCACGTCGCGCTCGTGCTCGCGACGGGGGCCCAGCGCAACCTCAACCACATGTACGCCGGCCGGGACGACGCGAGCTGGGTCGGTTTCGTGCTCTTCCTCGTCTCGCTCGTGGTGATCGTCGGCGCGGCCTTCGCCCTGCGACCCGCTGTCGTCGCGCCCGTGGCGCGCCGCTTCGGCACCGTCAGCAGGCGCTGAGCCCGGGGCCGCACCGGCCGACGCCTCCCGCACCCGACCCTCGAGATTCCACCTGCCCGCCCAGTCACGAAGGAGCGACCATGAACGACACCGTCGAGATCAAGAAGGGACTCGCGGGAGTGACGGTCGACCGCACCGCGGTCTCCCAGGTCAACGCCGCGAGCAACTCGTTGCTCTACCGCGGGTACCCCGTGCAGGAGCTGGCCGCGACCGCGTCGTTCGAGGAGGTGGTGCACCTGCTGTGGCACGGCGAGCTGCCGGACGCGGACCAGCTCGAGCGGTTCACGGCCGAGGAGCGGCGCCACCGAGCCCTCGACGAGGACCTCGTGCGCGTGATCGACGGTCTGTCCGCGAGCGCCCACCCGATGGACGTGGTGCGCACCACCGTCAGCATCCTCGGCGGCGACGACCCGGACGCGTGGAGCCACGAGCCGGACGCCGTCCTCGACAAGGCCCTCGTGCTGTATGCGAAGCTCCCGACCGTCGTCGCGCACCTGCAACGACGTCGGCGCGGGCTCCCGGTCGTCCCGCCGCGCGACGACCTGGGGTACGCCGCTAATTTCCTGTGGATGTCGTTCGGTGAGGAGCCGGACGAGGTGGTGCGCAAGGCCTTCGACGTCTCGATGACGCTCTATGCCGAGCACTCCTTCAACGCCTCGACGTTCGCCGCGCGCGTCGTCAGCTCCACGCTGTCCGACTACTACAGCGCGATCGTGGCGGCGATCGGTGCCCTGAAGGGCCCGCTCCACGGCGGGGCGAACGAGGCCGTCATGCACACCTTCGACGAGATCGGCTCGGCCGACGACGTCGCCGGGTGGCTCGACGCCGCGCTGGCGGACAAGCGCAAGATCATGGGCTTCGGGCACCGCGTCTACAAGCGCGGCGACTCGCGGGTGCCCACGATGAAGGCCGCCCTCGACACCTTGGTCGTCCACGACGACCGCCCCGACCTGGCCGAGCTCTACGACGCCCTCGAGGCGGAGTTCGTGAGCCGCAAGGGGATCTACCCCAACCTGGACTACCCGTCCGGCCCGGCGTACCACCTCATCGGCTTCGACACGGAGCTGTTCACCCCGCTCTTCGTCGCCTCGCGGATCGCCGGCTGGACCGCGCACGTCCAGGAGCAGCTCGCGTCCAACGCGCTGATCCGCCCGCTGAGCGCCTACGACGGCGTCGCCGAGCGCCACGTCGAGGGGTACGTGCCCGACGACGCAGCGGTCGCGGCCGCGACACGTCAGGTCGAGCAGGCGGTCTGAGCGAATGACGAAGGCCCGCCCCGCCTGCTGCGGGGCGGGCCTTGGCCAGGGCCCGCAGAGTGGTGTGGCGGTCGGTGATCTGAGCTGAGACATCACACCCGCGACCACGCTAGACCACTTTCTGGGACTCAATTCAAGGCCGGAATCGTGTTACCGGCCCGTACGCGGTTTCGATACGCCAGTGATATCCGCCTGCTCCTACGATTGAGAGCATGCGTGTGCTGGTTGTCGAGGACGAGCGCTACATGGCCGAGGCCATCCGCGAGGGACTGCGCCTGGAAGCGATCGCGGCCGATATCGCCGGGGACGGCGACACCGCCCTGGAGCTGCTCGGCGTCAACACCTATGACATCGCCGTCCTCGACCGCGACGTCCCCGGGCCCTCCGGTGACGAGGTTGCCGAGCGCATCGTCGCGTCCGGCAGCGGCATGCCGATCCTGATGCTCACCGCTGCGGACCGGCTGGACGACAAGGCCTCCGGGTTCGAGCTCGGCGCCGATGACTACCTCACCAAGCCGTTCGCGCTGCGCGAGCTCGTGCTCAGGCTCCGGGCTCTCGACCGCAGGCGTGCGCGCAACAGGCCGCCAGTGTGGGAGCTCGCCGGCCTGCGACTGGACCGGTTCCGCCGCGAGGTCTACCGGGATGGTCGGTACGTCGCGCTCACCCGGAAGCAGTTCGCGGTGCTCGAAGTCCTCGTGGCTGCCGACGGCGGTGTCATCAGCGCCGAAGAGCTCCTGGAACGGGCTTGGGATGAGAATGCCGACCCGTTCACCAACGCCGTGCGCATCACGGTATCCGCACTGCGCAAGCGGCTCGGCGAACCCTGGGTGATCGCCACGGTGCCCGGCGTCGGCTACCGCATCGACACGCGACCACGCTCCGGGAACGAGGGAGACGAACGTGGATAGGGCGCCTGGGTTGAGCGTTCGCCTCAAGCTCACCTTCAGCTATGCCGGCGTCCTCATGCTCGCCGGCACCGTGCTGCTCGGGGCACTCGCGGTCTTCCTGAGCGACTACCGGGAGAGGGCACAGGACACTGGCGAGGTGGTGATCGCGCCTTCGGGCACCGAACTACTGCGTGACTTCGCGCCGGCGGCCGCCGGCGCGATGGTGTTCCTCCTGGTGTTCGGTCTCGCCGGAGGGTGGATTCTCGCTGGGCGGATGCTGGCCCCGCTGACCCGCATCGCCGATGCCACGCGCACGGCTGCGAAGGGATCCCTCTCTCACCGGATCGAGCTGGATGGGCGCCAGGACGAGTTCCGAGAGCTCGCTGACGCCTTCGACGGCATGCTCGCGCGGCTCGAAGCGCATGTCGCCGAACACCAACGCTTTGCGGCCAACGCCTCCCATGAGCTGCGAACTCCGCTTGCGATTACGCAGACCCTGCTCGACGTCGCTCGGAGCGATCCGAACAGGGAAGACAGCGAGCTCGATGAGCGCCTCCGCGTCGTCAACACCCGAGCGATCGACCTCACCGAAGCACTGCTCCTCCTCAGTCGCACTGACCAGCACTCCTTCGCCCGAGATGACGTCGATTTGTCGCTCGTCGCGGAAGAAGCCACCGAAACGCTCCTCCCGCTCGCAGAGAAGCACGGCGTCGTCATTGAAACCTCGGGGGACATCACCCCGACCTTCGGGTCGCCTGCGCTCCTGCTGCAGTTGACCACGAACCTCCTGCACAACGCGATCGTCCACAACCTGCCCGAATACGGCACCATTCAGGTCAGCACCACTGTCGGTCCCGATGGCGCCGTGCTTACGGTCGAGAACACCGGCGACAAGATCAGCCCGCACGTGGTCTCCACCCTCACCGAGCCGTTCCAGCGCGGCACCGATCGCGTCCGCAGCGACCATGTGGGCGCCGGCCTCGGCCTGGCGATCGCCAAGAGCATCACCCAAGCGCATGACGGAACGCTCTCGCTCAGCCCGCGCGCCGACGGTGGGCTCTGCGCCACGGTACGACTACCCGCGACAGCTCGGCAGGTCTCGTAGGAACGATGTAGGTCGCCCTGGCCGGGTCGTCGAACCGGGCCTGGAGCCGAGCGCTTGTCGCTGGCGCGGGGCCGATTCGACGCACATCGTCTGCGGGAGGGACCGAAGCACCTCGGTCGAGCTGCAGCGCATCCATGCGGGTCGAGCGACACGCTCCGTCGAGTTGTCGACCGGGCACCACCCGTTCGTCTCCCGCCCCGACCTGGTGGTCGATGTGGTCGATCAGGTGCAGGCCTTGCTGCAGCAGGTGTCCAGTCCGCGGACCGTGCCGAGAGCGGTGATCTCCGCCGTGGGCTCCAGCCTACGTATTGCGGCGGCGCCGTTTCGTCGCGGGCTCGATGTGACCGGCCGAGTAGCCACCTGCGGCGACGATGTGGGGTGCTGGTTCGCCTGGCGTCACGATGTTGCGCCGATCAAGATTCCTCGGTGTGCATGAAACCGCTCGAATACGTGCATGGGTAGCGACGCGGAATCTGAGTTGTGGGAGTAGCCCGACGGGTTGTGGAACCGCACTACCCCGTCCTCGACCGCATAGACCAGCACGAGGTGGCCCCCTCGTTGCGGGTCGTGGATGTCGGAGTCGCGAATCTCAGGAGATACCGAGGCGATCATGACCTGCCCAGGTCGCACCTCTCTGCCGGAGACGCCAATCGGCGTCCGCTCGACCAGCTCGCAGTGGAATCCGAACTGTGAGCTGACCCAGGCCATGAAAGGCCGGTAGATGAGTCCTTGGACCTTGCCGGAGGGCTCCACCACGTAGCAACCCCAGTCGAGGGCCAGCGCAAGGAGCTCGCCCATCGTCAGCCGGACGTCGGTCCAGCCATGGAGCAGCGACTGCAGACACGCCAGACCGCAGACCTTGCGGGACCAGAACAGGTACTCGTCGACCGAGCGGTATCCGTCGGAGGCCCAGTCGTGCAGCTGCGAGGGATCGGTGCGCGGCAGGAACACCTCCAGCCCCGATCGCTGGGTGCGCTGCATCACCACCACATCGTTGCGCTCCAGATCTCCCCACTGCGAGATGCAACGGAGACTCCGATCACGTGATGGGAAAGTCGAAATAGACATCGGGATGAGGCTCGTTTCTCAGCGTGTAGTGCCACCACTCACAGTCGTACCGATCGAATCCGCAGTCCTCCATGATGGAACGGAGATGCCCACGGTTCTGGGCCTCGATCGGCGTGACTCCTTGAGCTTGATGACGTGAGATCGGGTCCATGAGGTCGTGGTCGCCGCCCATGGAAGCCAGGTCACCGGTGGCAAGGTGAAAGAGCGTCAGGTCGACGGTGCTGCCCCTGCTGTGCCCCGACTTCGCGGCCACATATCCGTCCGTGACCATCTCCGCCCGGTCGATGTTGGGGTAGTGTCGCGGTTTCGTCCGGCCATCTTCTGGTTGCGTCGACCAGCGGATGAAGCAGTCGACTGCGCGTTGGGGGCGATACCCGTCCCAGAGAAGCAGCCCGAAGCCACGTGCGGCTGCCTTCTCGCTCGCCTGCTCCAGGGATGCGCACAGGGACCGAGTGCCGACGATCCGATTCGCGAGATAGCCGTCCACCGGTGCGCCGGTGAAGTTGTCGCAGGTGGCGTACTTGGCATCCCAGCGGACGCCCGGGACCCACTCGTCGACGTAGACGAAACCATCGTTCATTGCTTTTTCCCGAGCAGTGCCGTCGAGAGGAGCCGGTCGATCAGATCAGAGAGCGGCACTCCTGCGGCGGCCATCATCCGCGGGTAGCGGCTGTAAGACGTCATACCAGGCATGGTGTTGACCTCGTTGAGGATCACGCGCCCGTCGTCGGTGAGGAACATGTCGACGCGGGCAAGTCCCTTGCAGCCCAGGGAGCGGTAGATGGTCTTGGCGGTCTCTTGGACGAGCTGGCGCGAATCGTCGGAGATGTCGGCGGGAACGATGAAGGTCGAGTTCTCCGACCCGGACTCGGGCGAGTCCTCCTGGTGGATTCTGAAGAATCCGTGGGAGAGGTCGACGCGGTCCACCTCTCCCACGATCAGACCGGACGATTCCCCGAGGACCGCACACCCGATCTCCCCACCGACCACCGCTTCCTCGATCAGAACCCTCGAGTCGTACTGTCGCGCCGAACTCAGCGCGCCCGGCAGCTCGTCCTTGTCAGTGACCTTGCTGACGCCGAACGATGAACCCGATCGAGCTGGCTTCACGAAGACGGGATAAGGGAGGTTGTCGGCGTCGAGCTTTTCATCCTCCCCGACGACCCAGAAGTTCGGCGTGGCGATTCCTGCGCTCCTCGCGACGGAGTAGGCCAGTGACTTGTCCATGCACACGGCCGAGCCCTGGACGTCGCAGCCCACGTAGGGGATGCCGGAGAGCTCCAGCAGGCCCTGGATCGCGCCGTCCTCGCCGAGCTTGCCGTGAAGCACGGGAAAGATGACGTCGAGGCGCTCTGTCTCGAAGCCTTCCTGCCCCATGACCAGCAGGCCGTGCACGCTTCGGTCGGGTGACACCACGGCTGGACGAGCACTGGCGTTGTCCCAATCCGCGCCGGGGCCGTCACAGAGCTTCCAGGCGCCGCCCGTGGTGATGCCGATCCAGAACGGTTCATACATCTCCGTGTCGAGGCTCCTGGCGACCTCTTGCGCCGATTTGATGGAGATGGGGTGCTCCTCGGAAGCGCCACCAAAGATGATTCCGACCTTCACCTTGTTCATGTTGTCTTCCCGCTCTCAAAATTCAGGCAGCTGATGAGGCTGCTTTCGACGATGTCTTTCAGGGAGTGATCCGTGTCATAGGCGGAGTGCGGACTGATCAGCACATTGGGCATGCGCTGTAGTCGCACCAAGACCTCGTTGTCGATACGCCTGTCTCGGTAGTCGGCGTAGAAGATCCCCTCCTCGCCTTCGAGGACGTCCAGCGCCGCACCGCCCAACCGGCCGCTCTCCAGCGCCGACAGGAGGGCCTCGGTATCGAGCAGCGGTCCGCGTCCCGTGTTGACGACGTACGCGCCGGGCTTCATCCGCTCGATGCGATCGCGATCGAGGAGATGGTGCGTGTCCGCGGTGAGCGGGGTATGGAGCGTGACGATATCGCTCTGCTCGATCAGTTCGTCCAGCGGCACATGGTCGGTGCCGGCGCGAGACGGCTTTGCGCTGACGAGCACGCGGCTCCCAAAGCCTCGCAGGCGGTCGATCACTGCTGTGCCAATGCGCCCCGCTCCGACCACGCCCACGGTCAGGTCGCGTAGTTCCCTACCGCGGCTCTCATTCAGTCGATAGTCATAAGTATCGGTGCGACGGATGGTGGACTTTGCGTGCCGCACGGCCATCAGCATCAACATCAGCGTGTAGTCGGCTACGCTGTCCGGTGAGTAGGCGACGTTGCCCACTGAGATGCCGACGTGCTCGGCGTACTCCAGGTTGATATGGTTGTAGCCGATGCTTCTGGTGGAGATGTAACCCACGCCGGCATTGCTGAGCGCCAGAAGCGTGGAGTTCGTGATCTGGGTCTTGTGGTTCACGCTGATGCATCGGCTGCCACGTGCAAGCTCAGCATTTGCTTCACAGACCGCCGACTCTACGATCGTTGGCGATACGTCGAGACGAGCACCCATCTCGCGGAACATGGCGGCTTCGTCCTGGCTGCACCCGAAGACCGTGATCCCCGCCGTTGCGATGGCAAGGGGGGGCGGCTCGGCCGTCGCACGGGCGCGTCGGCCGGCGACCGCTCCGCTTGGGATCCAACCGAGTTCGCCGTGGGCCATGCTGCAAGTCAAGACGGCGGGGTGTTGCCGGCACGTATGCGATTTTCGATATGCGGACGATATGTAGCTCAGGCTCCTGAGCTATGTGAGTGACGGGGGTCTTGGGGGGGACCGCGCATCACCCGTACCCGAAGAGCTGGCACCGATGCCGTCGCAGAGGTCTGGTGCGCTCGGCGAGGGACCGAGCGGCTGAACGACGCCGTCGAGAACGGGTCCCGGACGACTGGCCCGGGGACGCTCCGGGCAGCAAACTGCGGACGGTTCGGCTTAGCCTTGGCGCTGCGCCTCCAAGGCCGCGACGACCGTTGTCCGGTCCGGCAGCTCCTGTGCTCCTCACGCGCTCGGCGAACGCGAGATGCCCCGCACCAGTGCGAGCTGGTGCGGGGCGTTTCTGCAGGCCAGCAGCGATTTCTTGGCGTCGCCGCCGGTCCGGAATGAGCCGAACTCAGATGTCGTAGTAGAGCTCGAACTCGTGGGGGTGCGGGCGCAGACGGATCGGGTCGATCTCGTTGGTGCGCTTGTAGTCGATCCAGGTGGCGATGAGGTCCTCGGAGAAGACGTCGCCCTGGGTGAGGAAGTCGTGGTCGCGCTCGAGGTTGTCCAGAGCCTCGCCGAGGGAGGCGGGCACTTGGGCGATCTGCTCGTGCTCCTCGGGGGGCAGCTCGTACAGGTCCTTGTCGATCGGCGCCGGCGGCTCGATGCGGTTCTTGATGCCGTCGATGCCCGCGAGGAGCTGGGCGGCGAACGCGAGGTACGGGTTGGCCGACGGGTCCGGCACGCGGAACTCGACGCGCTTGGCCTTCGGCGAGGAGCCGGTGACCGGGATGCGGATGCACGCGGAGCGGTTGCGGGCCGAGTAGACCAGGTTGACCGGTGCCTCGTAGCCCGGCACCAGGCGGTGGTAGGAGTTCACCGACGGGTTGGTGAAGGCGAGCAGCGACGGTGCGTGCTTGAGCAGGCCGCCGATGTACCAGCGAGCCATGTCGGACAGGCCGCCGTAGCCCTTCTCGTCGTAGAACAGCGGGTCGCCGTTCATCCAGAGCGACTGGTGCGAGTGCATGCCCGAGCCGTTGTCGCCGAAGATCGGCTTCGGCATGAAGGTGACCGACTTGCCGGCCTGCCACGCGACGTTCTTGATGACGTACTTGAACTTCATCAGGTCGTCGGCCGAGTGCAGCAGCGTGTTGAACCGGTAGTTGATCTCCTGCTGACCGGCGGTGCCCACCTCGTGGTGCGCGCGCTCGACGTCGAGGCCGACCGCGGCAAGCACGGCGCACATCTCGTCGCGCAGGTCCGCGAACTGGTCGTTCGGGGAGACGGGGAAGTAGCCACCCTTGTAGCGGGTCTTGTACCCGAGGTTGCCACCCTCCTCCTCGCGGCCGGTGTTCCACGCGGCCTCGACGGAGTCGATGTGGTAGTAGCCCTCGTTCGCCGAGGTCTTGAAGCGCACGTCGTCGAAGATGTAGAACTCCGCCTCGGGGGCGAAGAACGCGGTGTCGGCGATGCCGGTCGACTTCAGGTACGCCTCGGCCTTGGCGGCGATGGTGCGCGGGTCACGCGCGTATGGCTCGTCCGTGAACGGGTCCACGATCGAGAAGTTGATGATCAGCGTCTTGCGCTTGCGGAACGGGTCCAGGTACGCCGTCGTGACGTCCGGGACCAGCTTCATGTCCGACTCGTGGATCGCCTGGAACCCGCGGATCGACGACCCGTCGAACATCAGGCCCTCGGTGAAGGAGTCTTCCGAGAACTGCTCGACGGGCATGTTGAAGTGCTGCATCACGCCCGGCAGGTCGATGAACCGGACATCGATGAACTCCACCCCCTCGCGACGGGTGAAGGCGATGGCCTCCTCGGCGTTCGTGAACATGCATGCGCTCCTTGGAAGGACGTGGCCGGCGGGCACAGCCCGCCGCTCGGCGACCACGACGGTATGGCGGCAGCGTTTCTCCGGCGTGGCGCATATGTTTCGAACACGTTACGGAGACCTCGACGATGGCGCCACGCGACGCTACCTCATGTGCCCCACGTACTCTGAGGCAATGGCGTCGCGTGAGGACATGGGTTCGTGGCTCGAGGGCGGCAGGAGGACGGACCCTAGCGGTGCGCGGGGTCGCCTGGGGCTCCCCGAGTCGGGCCCGGGATCGCTCGCACGGCTCGGCCGGCGGGCCGTCGCGCTCGTCGTCGACTGGGCCGTCGCCACCCTGATCGCCTACCTGGTGACGAGCCCCGCATCGTTCGCGGAGCTGAACTCGTGGGTGACTCTCGGGGTGTTCGCGCTCGAGAACCTGCTGCTGGTCAGCACCGTCGGTTTCACCATCGGGCACCGCCTGCTCGGCCTGCAGGTGCGGGTGCTGGGTGCCCCCGCCGACGTCGCCCCGGGGTTCGTGCGCGGGTTGGTACGGACCCTGCTGCTGTGCCTCGTCATCCCCGCCGTCGTGTGGGACGGCGACGGTCGCGGCCTGCACGACCGCGCGGCCGGCACGGTGCTGCTCCGCCGCTGACGCAACGGCGGACTATCGCATCGACGGACTATCGCATCGACGGGCTCACGCAACGAGGGCCGGGTCGCCCGTGGCGACCCGGCCCGTCGTTTGCGGGCGGCGTCCTGGTCAGCGCCCGCGCAGGCCCTTGCGGTCGGGGCGGGCCTTCATCGGGTCGACGCCCTTCGGGATCGGCAGCCGCGCGCCGCCGAGCGCCTTGAGCCGCTTCTTGACCTGGTCCGCCTCGGGCTTGGTCAGGGTGTTCTTGAGCTTCTGCACCTTGCGCGCCACCTTGGGCAGCGGGACCTGCCCCTCCTCGTTGCCGCACTCGATGAGCGTGATCGGCACGTTCGGCAGCACGCGCGACACGCGCCTTCGCTCGTCCTCGAGGAGACGCTTGACGCGGTGCGACGGGCCCTCGCTGACCAGCACGACGCCGGGGCGCCCGACCCCGCGGAAGATGAAGTCCTGCGTGCGCGGGTTGACCGCGATCGGCTCGTCGTCGAACTCCCAGCCGCCGCGGACGGTGCCGAGGGCCGCGCGAGCCGCGCCGGGCTGGCCCTCGATCTGCGTGTACGCGGCCCGCTCCGCCTTGCGCGTCAGGATGAACATGGCACCCAGCAGGGCGAACGGCAGGCCGACGACCATCGCATAGACAGGGGCGTCGAGCAGCAACCCGATGACGAACGCCACCGCGAGGATGCCGACGAAGGCGCCCAGGAGCACCCAGGTGACCGTCGGATCCTGCTTGCGCGTCATCTGGTACGCGGACCACACCTGGTGGTACCAGCGCTGCTTCTTGGGCTTCTTCTGCTTACCGTTGGCGTCGGCGGACGCGCCGGCGTCGGACTTGGTGCGGGCCATGGTCGTCCAGTCTAGTGGGCGGGTGCAGTGCTTCGGTCAGCGGGTGGGGCGGGCGAGCAAGCTCGCCGCCTCCTGGCGCGACGAGGTCGGCTCGGCGAGGTGCGCCAGCGACTCCGGGATGGGCAGCCCGCGGCGGGTCATCGCTTGTCCCCACAGGCGCCCGGCGCGGTACGACGACCGCACGAGCGGGCCGGCCATGACGCCGAGGAAGCCGATCTCCTCGGCGGCGTCCGACAGCTCGACGAACTCCTCGGGACGCACCCAGCGGTCCACGGGGTGGTGGCGCAACGACGGACGCAGGTACTGCGTGATGGTGATGAGGTCGCAGCCGGCGTCGTGCAGGTCCTGCAGCGCGACCTTGCACTCCTCGATGGTCTCGCCCATGCCGAGGATGAGGTTCGACTTCGTCACGAGCCCTGCGTCGCGCGCGCGGGTGAGTACGGACAGCGACCGGTCGTAGCGGAAGGCCGGACGGATCTGCTTGAAGATCCGCGGCACCGTCTCCACGTTGTGGGCCAGGACCTCGGGCCGCGACTCGTTGACCTGGTCGAGCAGCTCGGGGATGGCGTTGAAGTCGGGGATGAGCAGCTCCACGCCGGTGCCCGGGTTGAGCGCGTGGATCTGGCGAACCGTCTCGGCGTAGAGCCAGGCACCGCCGTCGGCGAGGTCGTCGCGGGCGACGCCGGTGATCGTCGAGTACTTCAGGCCCATCGTGCGGACCGACTCGGCCACGCGGCGGGGCTCGTCGGCGTCGAGGTCGGCCGGCTTGCCCGTGTCGATCTGGCAGAAGTCACAGCGCCGCGTGCACTGGTCGCCGCCGATGAGGAACGTGGCCTCCCGGTCCTCCCAGCACTCGAAGATGTTGGGGCAGCCCGCCTCCTCGCACACCGTGTGCAGGCCCTCGCCCTTGACCAGGCCCTTGAGCTCCCGGTACTCGGGACCCATCACGGCCTTGGTCTTGATCCACTCGGGCTTCTTCTCGATGGGGGTGGTGGCGTTCCGGGCCTCGATGCGCAGCATGCGGCGGCCCTCGGGTGCGATCGTCACGGGTGTCTCCCGGTCGTCGTCGAGCAGGGTGGACGCCGGGCGGGCTCGGCCTGTGAGGCCGGGAGCCCGCGCCGGACCTCGTCAGACTACGTGAGCCGGGTCGGACTACGTGAGCCGGGTCAGACGACGTGAGCCGGGCCGCCCGGCCAGGTGCGATGCCCACCGTGTGGACGTGACGTGGGCAACGCTCCCGACGTCAGGCGGTCGCGACCGGCACGGCGACCGGTGCGGTGACCGGCGCCGGCGCCGCCACCGCGCGCAGCGGCTCGAGCCGGCGGGCGAGGGCGTCGACGAGGGGGCCGTACGCGTCGCCGAGGGTGACGGTGCGACCGGTCTCGATCGTCAGGGAGGTGACGTCGGCGTCGGTGATGCCGCACGGCACGATCAGCTCGAAGCGGCTCAGATCGGGGCAGCAGTTGAGGGCGATGCCGTGCATCGTCACGCCCTTGGCCGTGCGCACCCCGATCGCGCACACCTTCCGCTCGCGGCGGTCGGCGTCGGCGGCCAGCCACACGCCCGTGCGCCCCTCCACCCGGATGGTCTCGAGCCCGAAGCCCGCGCACACCTGCATCACGGCCTCCTCGAGCGCCCGCACGTAAGCCACGACGTCGATCGGCTCGGCGAGGCGCAGGATCGGGTACACGACCTGCTGGCCGGGGCCGTGCCAGGTGACCTTGCCGCCGCGGTCGACGTCCACCACCGGGGTCCCGTCGGTAGGGCGCTCGTCGCGGTGCGTGCGCCGGCCCGCGGTGTAGACGTCGGGGTGCTCCACGACGATCAGCGTGTCGGGTCGGTCTCCGGCGACGACGTCGGCGTGCACGCGGCGCTGGAGCTCCCACGCCTCGTGGTACTCGGTCAGTCCGGGCAGCGTCATCACGTCCACCCGGCGAGGCTAGCCCTCGCCGCGCTGTGAGCGCACGAGGGTGACGAGGATCTCGCGCAGCTGCGCCACCTGGTCGTCGTCGAGGCCGCTGGTCGTCAGGTCCTCGGCAGGCTGCACCCGTCCGGCCTCGGCGGCGGCAGCCCGACCTGCCTCGGTGACGGCGACGGCCCGCCGCCGGCGGTCGTGCGGGTCTTCGCGGCGGGACACGTAGCCGGAGCGCTCGAGCCGTGCGACGACGCGGCTCATGGTCTGCTCGGTGACGCCGTTGAGCCGCGCGAGCTCACGCTGCGTGCGGGGGCCGGCGAGCAGGTGCAGGAGCACGGGGAACCCTGCATGGTTGAGGTCCCACGCCGCGAGGTGGGCGTTCCAGTCGTGCTCGATGCGGCGGACGACGGTGAAGAGGAGGCGCCCCGTCGGCCACCGCGCGGGATCGTCGCTCGTGGGTTCGGCCGCGGCGGCGTCGGGCCACGTCGCGTCGGACGGGGTCGCGTCGTCGGTCACTTGCTGCTCGCCTCCCTGTCAGGCAGGATACTCAGCATGCTGAGCAATCGTAGATCAGGACTCCTCCGGGGCCTCGCCATTCTGGCAGCGATCGGCGTGTGGCTCGCCATCGGGGCGATCGGCGGACAGGCGCAGGGCAACCTGAGCAGCGTCCAGACGAACGACAACGCCGCGTTCCTGCCCGCGAGCGCCGAGTCCACGCAGGCCGCCGAGCTCGCCCGCGAGTTCACCGACTCCGAGACGCTGCCCGCACTGGTGGTCAGCGAGACTGCCGACGGGTCCGCGCTGACGAAGGAGCAGCTTGCCGACGTCCAGGCCTTCGCCGGGTCGATCGGCGACGCCCCGCTCGAGGGCACCTCGGGCGACGAGCCGCGGACCGTCGGGGACGCGAGCGTGGCGGACCCCGTCGTCGTGCCGTCCGAGGACGGGCGGGCCGCCCTCGTGGTGGTCTCCCTCGACGCGGCGAAGGCCTCCGAGGACGTCGGCGCGGAGGAGTCGAGCGTCTCCGAGCTCGCGATCGGCGCGCTGCGGACGCTCGCCGCCGCCGACGCCGCGGACGGGGGGCTCGCCGGCACCGGTCTGGAGACGTGGGTCACGGGGCCGGCCGGTTTCGTCGCGGACCTCGTGAGCGCGTTCGGGGCGATCGACACCGTGCTGCTGCTCGTCGCGCTCGGTGCCGTCTTCGTGATCCTCGCGCTCGTCTACCGCTCGCCGGTGCTGCCGTTCGTCGTGATCTTCACGGCCGTGCTCGCGCTCTGCCTCGCCGGGTTGGTGGTGTACCACCTCGCCGCGAACGACGTCCTCACCCTCAACGGGCAGTCCCAGGGGATCCTGTCGATCCTCGTGGTGGGCGCCTCGGTGGACTACGCCCTGCTGCTCGTCGCCCGCTATCGCGAGGAGCTGCGCACGACCGTGTCGCCGTACACGGCGATGCGTCGCGCCCTCCGGGCCTCGGTCGAGCCGATCGCCGCCAGTGCGGGGACAGTCATCGCGGGGCTGCTCTGCCTGCTGCTGTCCGACCTGTCGTCCAACCGCAGCCTCGGTCCGGTCGCGGCCATCGGCATCGCCGCGGCGTTCCTGTCGGCGATGACGTTCCTGCCCGCGATGCTGCTCGTCGGCGGGCAGCGCGCCCGGTGGGTCTTCTGGCCCCGGGTCCCGCACGCGCTCGGGCGGCACCCCGACGCCCCGGGGGCGTCCGTCGGATCCACGGACGACGACTCACACGTGGAGGTCGCGGGGCACGGCGTCTGGTCCCGCGTCGCCGGCTTCGTCGGGCGCCACGACCGGGTGGTGTGGATCGCCACCGCCGTCGTGCTGGCCGGGGGAGCGGCGTTCGTCCCGACGCTGGACGCGAACGGTACGGGGGACTCGGAGGTGTTCCTCACCCAGGTCGACTCGGTCGACGGCGAGAAGGTGCTCACGAGCCACTTCGAGGGAGTCTCCGCCCAGCCCGCGATCGTCGTCGCCCCCGAGGAGGACGCCGACGCCGTGGTGGACGCGGCCGAGGACACCGACGGGATCACCGCCGCGACCGTCGTCACCGACCAGCCGGCCGCCGCGCCGGGGCGGCCTGCCCAGGGTGACCCGCTCGTCGTCGACGGGAAGGTGCGCGTGGACGCCACGACCGAGGCGCCGTCCGACAGCCAGGAGGCGGTCGACACCGTCGCCGACCTGCGTGCCGCGGTGCACGAGGCGAGCCCGGACGCCCTGGTCGGCGGTGCGGCCGCCGAGCGGCTCGATACCCAGGTCGCCGGGCAGCGCGACCTGCGCACCATCGTCCCCGTGGTGCTGGCCGTGATCCTGCTGATCCTCGTGCTGCTGCTGCGCTCGGTCCTCGCGGCCGTGCTGCTCATGGCGGCCAACGTCCTGTCGTTCGGGTTCGCGCTCGGCGTCGCGGCCCTGGTGTTCAACCACGTCCTCGACTTCCCGGGCGCCGACCCGGCGGTGCCGCTGTACGCCTTCTGCTTCCTGGTCGCGCTGGGGGTCGACTACTCGATCTTCCTCATGACCCGCGTGCGCGAGGAGAGCCTCGAGGTCGGCACGCGGCGCGGCGTGCTGCGGGGGCTGGCCGTCACGGGCTCGGTCATCACGTCCGCCGGGGTCGTGCTCGCCGCGACCTTCGCCGCGCTCGGGGTCATCCCGCTGCTGTTCCTCGCGCAGCTGGCGGTCATCGTCGCGTTCGGCGTGCTGGTCGACACGCTGGTGGTACGCAGCCTCCTGGTGCCCGCCCTCGTGCACGACGTCGGCGATCGCGTCTGGTGGCCGTCGCGCCTGGGGCGCGGCCGGGCAGGCGCGCAGGGCGGGTGACGGACGGCGGTGCGCGGTTCCACCCCGCGCGCCGCCGCCCGGCCCGTCAGGGCCCTACCGCGAGCGCAGGGTGCCGTCGGCCGTGAACGCCGGCCGGAGCCCGGCGAGCTGCCTCTTGCTGACCTCGGCCGCGGGCCCGCCGTAGAGCGCGTTGTAGACGAGGTTGAACGACGAGCGGGGCAGCGACCGGAAGGTCACCTCGCTGCCGTACGTGACGACGCTGCCCTTGCCGATGTCGAACGACACCACGTTGGCCGCGCCCGCGATGTGCTCCTCGCCCCGGAGATAACCGCTGGCGAGCACGCCGGAGTCCGGGTAGGTCGACACCACGTCGGCGTCGGGGCCGGTCGGGGTCCACGCCTGGGTGCCGTAGAGCCAGACCGGCCACTGCTCCGGCATGCCCCACGCGACCATGTCCGAGGTGTCGAACTCGTGGTTGAGCAGGCTGCCGCCCGTCGCGAACTCGTCGGAGTCGTCGGGCAGCGCCGGCTCGATCGGCAGGTCCAGCAGCTCCTTCGCGGTGGCGACCGAGTCGCCGATGGCCAGGAGCGTGCCACCCTGGCGCACGAACTGGGCGAGCTTGCGCCAGCCCTTCTGCCCGACGCCGTAGGCCCACGCGAACTCCTCGTCGTACTTCTGCGGGTCGAGGCCCTCGACGATGTCCTTCCGGGAGATGCCCTGCGGGAGCATGATCGTGTCGTAGACGTCGATCAGCCGCCCGCTCTGGAAGTCCTGCGCGCCGACGACGTCGTAGGCGACCTTGTACTGGTCCATGAGGTACATGTCCCAGCCGCCCGGCATGTTGTTCGCCCCGCGCAGCAGGCCGACCCGGGTGCGGGGCTTGAGCTGGATCCCCTCGACGGCCGGTGCCTGTGCCGTCGCCGCCACGGGCACGCCGACGTCGGCGCTCGACGTGGCGAGCACGCGCCGCGCTTGCGGCGTGGCCGGGACCACGTACGTCCCCGCGGGGTAGGCGGTGTCGTCGGAGGTGAACTCGGCGCCCGCGCGGAAGGTGGCGATGTTCGCCTTCTGCAGGGCGGCCACCATCGGGATCGTCCCGTACGACTCCGGCCGCACGAGGTACGCCCCCGTGGATCCCGGTGCCGCCGGCATCTCGACCTCGGGCACCTCGATCTCCTCCACGCGCTCGAGGTCGGCCTCGAGCGGCTCGTCGATCGCGGCGACGTCGACGCCGAGCTGCAGCGGCAGGCTCGTCGTCGCCTCGGCGTACGGCAGGTCGTCGACCGGGTACTCGTCGGTGCCGAGCAGCTGGTCGGCCCAGTTGCCCAGCGGCTGGTGCGTCGCGATCACCCACGACCCGGCGGGGTACCGCTCGCCGCCGGCCGTGAAGGGCGCCGTCGCCCGGTCGATCTCGACGTCGGTCCAGTCGAGCCGCTCGAGCATCTCGTACGTCGCGTAGGGGTCACGCTGATCGGCGCCCACCACGTAGGCCGCGACACCGGACGCCACACCGTTCTCGGTGAACTCCTGCGGCGCGGCGTAGAGGTTGTCGTACAGCAGCTCCTCGCCGTTGTCGGCCACGTACTCCATGCCCGCGTAGGTGGCGGTCTCGGCGTACTCGACGATGTCCCGCAGCGTCCAGGTGTCGTTGTCGTACGGCTGGATGAGGTCCTGCGTGGGCGTCTGGGGGCCCAGCGGGCTCCCGTCATCAGACCGCTGCGGGTACGCCAGGTCGGCCACCGACGCGATCTCCGTGAGGTACACGCCGGTCCCCGTGAACGGGAAGAACCCGACGGGCTGCTCGAGGGTCCAGTAGATGTGGTAGTCGTCCGTGCCCACGCCCTTCTTGCCGTCGGCCGTCAGGTCGCGCATGGCGTGCTGGCCTACCGCCGAGCTGGACGCGTTGGAGTTGGCCGGCACGTTCGCGCTGGTGACGCCCCCGTACGGCGGCACGAAGATCCGCTCACCGGAGCTGCCCTGCTGATGCATGATGTGGGTCATCACCGGCCGGTACTCCTGGCTGAGCCCGAGCCGGTACCGCGCCTCGACCTGGGTGAACATCGTCCAGTCACGGTTGTCGTCGTGCCCGGTGTACTTCTGGTAGAGGTCGGGGTAGACGCGGGCCAGGTCCGTGTCGGCGGTGCGGTCGAAGTGGTCGACGACCTTGACCTGGCCGTCAGGGTTCTGCGACGGGACCAGCATGATCACCGAGTTCGTCAGCACGTTCTCGGTGTAGTCCGAGGTTTCGGTCGCGAGCCGGTGCACGATGTCGTTGATCGCCTGCCCGTTGCCGACCTCGGTGGAGTGCACGGTGGCCTCGAGGTGGTAGATCGGCACGCTCTCGCGCGCCAGTGCGCGAGCCTCCTCGGGCGTCGTCGACCGTGGGTCGGACAGGCGCTTGTTCAGCTCCACGATCTCGTCGAGCCGTTGCAGGTTCTCCGGCGAGCTGATGAAGACGGTCGCGTACTCGTTGCCCTCCGTGGTCTCGCCGACCGTCTCGTAGGTGACGCGGTCCGAGCTCTCGGCGACGGTCCGCATGTAGTCGAGTACGTCCGGGTAGGCGGCGAGCCGTCCCTCCGTGCCCATCTCGAACCCGAAGTATTCCTCGGGGGTGGCGATGTCCGCCGTGGCCGCCGTCAGCGTGCTTCCGGACGCGTCCGACGGCGTCTTCGCGAGGGCGCCGGAGGCGACCAGGCCGGTTGCGAGCAGAGCGGCCGCCGTCGTGGTGACGACGGTGGTACGTCGTTGTGCCATGTGCTGCTCCTTTCACGCGACCCCGCCGCCCTCTGCGGTGAGGTCGTCGCCCAGGCTATTGCCGCAGCACACTTTCGTCCTGGCGTCGGGGTGGCCGGCACGACCGGGCGGTAGCAGGCCTCCCGCGTGGCACCCGGCCGGGTCGGGACCCGGCCGGGCACCATGGAGGCATGGTCACGGACGAGGCGACGGCGACGGGCACGACCGACGACATGGCGGCGGCGCCCCCGCCGCGGCTGGCGATCGTCGGCTACGGCGGCGCGGGCCGGGAGATCCACGGCCGGCTCGCGGCGGAGGCGGGGCTGCCCGTCACGGCGGTCGTGACCCGAGACCCCGGGCGGCGCAACCAGGCGGCGGGGGACTGGCCGGGCGCGCGGCTGCTGTCCGACCTGGACGCCCTGGTCGCCGCGCGCCGCGCGTACGACCTGGTCGTCGTCGCGAGCCCCACGTCGCTGCACGCCGAGCACGCGGCCACGCTGGCCCGCGCCGAGATCCCGTTCGTGCTGGACAAGCCGATCGGGCTCGACGCGCACCAGGCGCGCGCCGTGGTCGAGGAGGCCTCCGCCACCGGCACGCCGTTCACGGTGTTCCAGAACCGGCGCTGGGATCCCGAGCAGCTCACCCTGGCGAGCCTGCTCGACGGCGGCGACCTCGGCGACGTGCACACGTTCGAGCGGCGCTGGGAGCGCTGGCGCCCCACCCCGCGGCAGCGCTGGAAGGAGAACGACCCGGTGGGCGGCGGGCTGCTGCTGGACCTCGGCCCGCACCTGGTGGACTCCGCGACGCAGCTCTTCGGGCGGGTGGAGTCCGTGTGGGCGCAGCTGCGGAAGCTGACCACCCCGACGGAGGACGACGTCTTCCTGGTGCTGCAGCACGAGCCCGGCGGCGGGCGGGCCGGGAGCCCGCACGGCGTGGTCTCCCGGCTGTGGGCGGGCTCGGTGGTGGGCGCCCCCGGTCCGCGCACGCGCGTGCTCGGCTCCGCGGGGGCCTACCTGGTCACGACCTTCGAGCAGGACGCCTCACCGTTCGAGGTCTTCGACGACGACGCCCCTGACGGCTCGCTCGGGTGGTTGACCCGCGGGCGGGAGCGCCGCGCGGTGGAGGCGGCGCCGGGCGGGCACGCGGACTTCTACCGGGCCCTCGGCCCCTGGTTGCGCGGGGACGAGCCCGCCCCCGTCGACCCGGCGGACGCGGTGCGCACCGCCGAGGTGCTCGACGCCGCGCGGGTCTCGGCGCGCGACGGGCGGCGCATCTCGGTCTGACGCACGGCCTGTGGATGACGCTGCCTGTGGATGACGCGGCGTGCGGTGCCCGCCGAGGGTGTTCGATGGCTCCGTGCCCACTCAGACGCTGCCGATCCCGACGGACTCCGGCGCCCGCGAGGCGCTCCTGCAACGGGTGAGCGCGCTCGCCGGGCTGCGCCACCCGTGCCTCGAGCCCGTGGCGGCGTTCGACGTTCGCGACGACGGGACTCTCGCGGTCCGTCGCGGCGCGGGGGCGGCGAGCGACCTGCCGACCGTGCTCGCCGTGCGGGGCAGGCTGACGTCCCGGGAGGCCGCGGGCGTGCTGGTCGCGGCGGCCCGCGGGCTGGCCGCCCTGCACAGCGAGGGCCTGGCCCAGGGCGCGCTCACGGCGGCGGACGTGGTGCTGGGCCCGAGCGGCGAGGCGATGCTGCGGCCGCGGGTGGGCGGCGCGGGGGAGCCGGACGGCGACCCGGGCGCGGAGGACGTGCACGCGCTCGCCGCGCTGGTGGGGGATCTCCTGGGCGATCGCGCGGACGACGAGGCGACGGCCCTCCGGGCGGTCCTGGCCCCCGCGGCGGCGCCGGATCCCCGGGTGCGTCCGGAGGCGGGCACCCTCGCGGCCCAGGCCGACGCCGCCGTCCCTCCGGAGCCGGTGCGGCTGCCGGAGGCGGCGACCCTCGCGGCCGCGTCGCTCGGACTGCGGTCGTCGGCTCCGGGGCCCGGCCCGCAGGCGCGGCGTCGGCGCGTGGTGCAGCGCGGCGCGGCGGCAGGGCCCGGTACCCGGGGCGTGCGCCCGACCCGCGCGTCCCGGCGCCCGCGGCCCGGGCGGCGGGGGTCGCGCCGGGCGGGCGGCCCGTCGCGGGGAGTGCCTCGGGGAGTGCCCAGAGGGGTGCTCGGCGCGGTCGGGGCGGTGGGGCTCGTGGTGGTCCTGGCGGCGGTGGCCCTCCAGGTGCGCCCGCCGGACGACGCGGGAGTCCTCGCCCCGACGGCACCGGCGAAGGAGGTGGCCGCGACCACGGCGGCGGACCGGACGCAGGACCGCGACGACCCGGCCGCCGCGGCGGCGGAGCTCACCGAGCGCCGGGGTGCGCTGCTGTCCGGGGGTGCGGACGGCGGCACCAAGGACGGCACCAAGGACGGCACCGAGGTCGGCGCCGGGGTGGACGGGGTCGACGGGGTGGATGTGCCCGGGTCGGCGGCGCACGATGCCGACGTGGCGCTGCTGGACGAGGCCGAGCTCGCCGGCACGCGGGTGCGTGGCGCGGAGGTGCTCGTCGACGACGTGCGCACCGAGCGGCACGACGGTGACGAGGCGGAGGTGGAGGTGGAGTACACCGTGGGTCCGCACGAGCAGGTCGCGGACGACGGCGAGGTGACGGCGGTGCCCGCGTCCGACGCGCGGCGGGCGACCCTGCGGCTCGCGTGGACACCTGAGGGGTGGCGGGTCGCCGAGGTCGGATGAGCGCGACGTCGAGCACGAACGACGTCGCGTACCAACGACGTCGAGCACGAACGACGTCGAGCACGAACGACGTCGCGTATGAACGACGTCGCGTATGAACGGCGTCGAGCACGGACGACGAAGGGCGCGCCGGCCGGAGCCGGGGCGCCCTTCGTCGTCAGGGACAGCGAGCCGTCAGAGGCCGACCTCGGACTCGAACGCGCCCTCCTCGATGCGGGCCTTGACCGCGGTGAGGAAGCGGGCGGCGTCCGCACCGTCGACCAGGCGGTGGTCGTAGGAGAGGAACAGGTACGCGAACTGGCGGATGGCGATGGTCTCCTCGCCGTCCGGGCCCGTCACGACGGCCGGCTTCTTGGTGATGGTGCCGGTGCCGAGGATCGCGACCTGGCCGCCCGGGACGATGGGCGTGTCGATGAGCGCGCCGCCCGAACCGGTGTTCGTGATCGTGAAGGTCGCGCCGGACAGCTCGTCCGGGCCCACCTTGTTGGCCCGGGTGCGGGCACCCAGGTCGCCGATCTGGCGGGCGATGCCCGCGAGGTTCAGGTCGCCGGCGTTCTTGATCACCGGGACCACCAGGCCACGCTCGGTGTCGACCGCGATGCCGACGTTCTCCGACGGGTGGTAGGTGATCTCGCCCTTTTCCGGGTCGATCGACGCGTTGATCTTCGGGAACGCCTTGAGCGCCTCGACCGCGGCGAGCGTGTAGAAGGGCAGGTAGGTGAGGTTCGCGTTCTCGCGGGCCTTGAACGACTCCTTCGCCTTGGCGCGCAGCCTGGCCACCTTGGTGACGTCCACCTCGACCACGGTCGTGAGCTGCGCCTGCGTGTGGAGCGACTCGACCATGCGCTCCGCGACGATCTTGCGCAGGCGAGACATCTTCTCCGTGGTGCCACGCAGCGGGGAGACCGGCGGCACGCTCGGTGTCTTCGGCGCGGACGACGACGCCGCAGGGGCGGCAGCGTCCGGGGCGGAGGCTGCCGGAGCGGCGGCCTTCTCGGCCGCGGCGAGCACGTCCTCCTTGCGGATGCGGCCGCCGACGCCGGTGCCCTGGATGCTCGAGACGTCCACGCCCTTCTCGGCCGCGAGCTTGCGCACCAGCGGCGTGAGGTAGGAGCCCTTGCCCGACGAGGCGGGCGCCGGGGCGGCCTCCGCGGCGGGGGCCGGGGCAGCCGGGGCCGGGGCGGCGGGTGCCGGGGCTGCTGCGGGAGCGGGAGCTGCGGGTGCCGGGGCGGGCTCCTCGGCCTGCTGCGGCGCGGCGGCGGGCTCGGGGGTGGCCGGTGCGGCGGCAGGTGCCGGTGCGGCGGGTGCTGCGGCGCCGGAGCCGACGACCGCCAGGACGGCGCCGACCTCGACGGTGGCGTCTTCCTCGACCAGGAGCTGCTGCACGGTCCCGGCGACGGGGGAGGGGATCTCGGTGTCGACCTTGTCGGTCGAGACCTCGAGCAGCGGCTCGTCGACCTCCACCGAGTCGCCGACGGCCTTGAGCCACCGGGTGACGGTGCCCTCGGTGACGGACTCGCCCAGGGCGGGCAGCGTCACCTCGGTGCCCTCGCCACCACCGGCGGCGGGCGCCTCTGCGGCGGGATCCTCAGCTGCCGGCGCCGCGGCTGCGGGAGCAGGCTCGGCGGGTGCAGGCTCGGGCGCTGCGGGCCGCTCGGGCTCGGCGGCGGGAGCCTCGGCGGCCGGGGCGGCGTCGGAGGACCCCGCGCCGGAGCCGTCACCGACGACGGCGAGGGTGGCGCCGACCTCGACGGTCTCGTCCTCCTCGGCAAGGATCTGCTCGAGCACTCCGGCGACGGGCGACGGGATCTCGGTGTCGACCTTGTCGGTGGAGACCTCCAGCAAGGGCTCGTCGACGGCGACGGTGTCGCCGACGGCCTTGAGCCATCGGGTGACGGTGCCCTCGGTAACGGACTCGCCGAGTGCAGGGAGCTGCACGTTCTCAGACATGACCTGTGGAGTCTCCTTCGATCAGTGGGTCAGGCGACGTGCCGAGGCGGATCGGTCCAGCGGTCCGCGCCAGCCCCGGTTGCCGCGTTCTGGTCACTGCCTGCCATCTTGTCACCTCCGCGGGGTCCGCCCCAATCGTCCGAGGCCGCGGTCGGTGTGACGCTGGGAACACCCGACCCCTTCAGGACCTCCAGGACACCTGCGGCACACCTCCAGCACGAGGCCCGGCCGTCGGGCGGTATTCTCGCGCCATGTCGCTCAGGACCTCGCTGGGACGCCTGCTGGGCAGGTCGGTACCCTCGACCCCCGCCGGCGCCGCGCCGACGACCGGGTCGCGCGGCGAGACCGTGGCGTACCTGCAGGAGTTCGTGCGCACCCGCGTGGGCGTCGAGGCCTACGTCGAGCCGCCGAACTCCCAGACCCCGACGACCGTGCTGCTGGTCGCGACCACCGGCGAGTGGACGCGTCGTCGCGTCCCGGACGAGCGCACCGGGTTCGAGGTGGCGCGCTCGCTCGGGGTCCCGGTCTACAACGTGCGGTTCACGGGCTACCCGCAGCGCATGCGGGACTGGAGCTCGGCGCAGCGGCGCAAGGGCTGAGCAGGCACCGGGGATGGACGGCGGCGGGGCGGAGCGCTGGTCGGCGGTGGCCGACGACTGGGCCGACTACTGGGGGGAGTTCGCCGCCCCGGTCTGGGAGCCCCTGCTCGTGGCGACCCAGGTCCGACCCGGCACCCGGGTGCTCGACGTCGGCTGCGGCACGGGCGAGCTGCTGGCCCACCTGGTGGCGGCCGGGGCGGTGGCCGCCGGCGTCGACCCGGCCCCCGAGATGGCCGGGCAGGCGCAGGAGCGGAACCAAGGGGTGACCGTTCTCATCGGCGACGCCGAGCACCTGCCGTTCGACGACGACGAGTTCGACGTCGTCCTCGCCGTCAACGCCCTGCAGTTCGCCGACGACACCCGCGACGCCCTGACCGAGGCCGCCCGCGTGCTGGTCCCCGGCGGCCGCGTGGGGCTCGCCTGCTGGGCCGAGGGCGCGCGCAACGACCTCGACGTCGTCGAGTGCGCCGTCGCCGCGGCGTTCGAGGAGGACGTGCCGCCCGACGGCCCACTGCGCCCGGAGGGCGGGCTCGAGGCCGCCCTCGCCGACGCCGGCCTGGACGTGCTGACCGCCGGCCTCGTCGAGGTGCCCTGGACGGCGGCCGACGACGAACGGCTGGTGCGCGGGGTCCTCTTCGGCGAGGACCCCGCCACCATGGCCGAGCTCGCACCCGTCGTGGTCGCGGCCGCCGCCCCGTTCCGGACGCCGGACGGCGGCTACCGCCTCGCTGGCGCCTTGCGGTACGCGGCCGGCCGCGTCCCCGGCCGGAGCGAAACCCGCTAGAGGCCCGCGCGGCCCTCGAGGAACGCGAGCAGGGTGCGCACGCCCACGCCGGTGCCGCCGGTCGGCGTGTACCCGAACGACGAGCCCTCGTTGTACGAGGGGCCGGCGATGTCGAGGTGCGCCCACGGGGTGTCGCCCACGAACTCGGCGAGGAAGTGGGCGGCGAACAGCATCCCGCCCCAGCGGGTGGGCGCGGAGTTCACCATGTCCGCGACGTTGGACTTGAGCCCGGCCTTGAGCTCGGCCGGCATCGGCATCGGCCAGAACGCCTCGCCGGCGTCGTCGGCCGCGGCCTTCACCTCGTCGCGCACGGCGTCGGTGCCCATGACGCCGGAGGTGCGGTTGCCGAGCGCCACCATCTGCGCGCCGGTGAGGGTCGCGATGTCGAGGACGACGTCGTGCCCGTCCTCGACGGCGGCGACCAGGCCGTCAGCCATGACGAGCCGGCCCTCGGCGTCCGTGTTGGTGACCTCGACGGTCTTGCCGCCGCGGATCGTGATGACGTCGGCGGGGCGCTGAGCGTTGCCGCCCGGCATGTTCTCGGCGAGGCACAGGTAGCCGGTGACCGCCACGGGCAGCCCGAGGCGCGCCGCCGCCAGGACGGTGTGCAACACGGCCGCGGCGCCCGCCATGTCGGACTTCATCGTGGGCATGCTGGCCGGCGGCTTCAGCGAGATGCCGCCGGTGTCGAAGGTGATGCCCTTGCCGATGATCGCGACCTTCGTCGTCGCCTTGGCGGGGGAGTAGGTCAGCTTCACCAGGCGGGGGCCGCGGGGCGAGCCCTGACCGACGCCCACGAGGCCGCCGTAGCCGCCCGCGGCGAGCTGCTTGTCGTCGAGCACGGACACCTTGATGCCCTTGGGGCCGAGCGTCTTGACCGCGGCCTTGGCCGCATCGACGAATGCCTCCGGGTACAGCTCGTTGGGGGCGTCGTTGACGAGGTCGCGGGTGCCGTGCACGGCGGCGGCGAGCACCTCGCCCCGCGTGACGGCGGCCTTGGCGCGGCCGGACCGGGCGAACGACGTGGCGATCTGGATGCTGCCGACGGGCGCCTTCTTCGAGGCGGCGTCGTCGGACCGGTACCGGGTGTAGGAGTACGCGCCCAGCAGGGCGCCCTCGACGACGGCGGCGAGCTCGTCCTCGTCGACTGCGGGGAGGGAGACGGCCACGGTCGCCGTGCCCGTGAGCTCGCGGGTGGCGGCGCCGGCCGCAGAGCGCAGCACCTCGGGTGCGAACGTGCCGTCAGGAGCGCGCTCGCCGAGGCCCGCGAGGACCAGGACGTCCGCCGCGACGCCGTCGCCTGCGGGGAGGCGGCGCACCTCGTCGCGGGCACCGGTCACGCCCAGGCGAGGCGCCAGGGTCTCGATCTGACGCACGAGCGGCTCGGGAAGCTGGTCCGCCACGACGGCCACGCCGTCCGAGGTGGAGCAGGTCCCGACGACGAGCGCGTCGACCTTGAGGGTGGTGGGATTCTTGCCAGTCAGGGTGAGGTCAGCCACGGGCCGATGCTATCCCTGTCCCGAGGGGTCACCGGGCGCTGCGGGTGGATCCTCGGCGTGCCCCGCACGGCCGGTAGTCTGCGGGCGTGGTTCTTCCCCTCCTGATCCTCGTCCTGGTGGCGTGCGCCGCCCTCGCGGGGTGGGCATTGTGGTTCGTCGTCCGGGACCGGGCGGTGGTGCTGCGCCAGCTCTTCGGTGCCGCGGTCGTCGAGGCGCTGGTCGTGGTCCAGGCCGTGGTGGCCGGGGTGCTGATGGCGACGCAGGACCATGCCGTCGACGCCCCCCTGTTCTGGGGGTACGTCGCGACGGCGCTGGTGGTGCTCCCCGTCGCCGCGGTCTGGGCGTTCGCCGAGCGCACCAAGTGGTCGTCCGTGGTGCTCGCCGTGGCCGCCGTCACGGTGGGCTTCCTCGACTGGCGGCTCTGGCAGATCTGGGGGGTGGCATGAGCGACACGACCACACCGGGCAGGACGGCCGGCGCTCGCGGCCGCCGCACGGGGTCGGGCTTCGGCCGGCTCCTTGTGACGGTGTACGGGGTCCTGGCGTTCGCCGCGATCGGCCGTTCGTCGTACGAGCTGGCGACCAAGTTCTCCGAGGCGCCCGTCGCCTACTCGCTCTCGACGCTGTCGGCGGTCGTGTACGTGCTCGCGACGGTGGCCCTCGCCAAGGGCGGCCCGCGCTGGCGCATCGTGGCGTGGGTCACCGTGGGCTTCGAGGCAGTCGGCGTGCTGGCCGTCGGTGCGGCCTCGGTCGCGTCGCCCGACGTGCTCGGCGAGGCGACGGTCTGGTCCGGCTTCGGGCAGGGGTACGGCTACGTGCCGCTCGTGCTGCCCTTCGTCGGGCTGTGGTGGCTCTGGCACACTCGCCCCGGCGACATCGCCGCCACGCCGCCCGAGCCGACCGCCACCGACCCGGAGGTCCGATGACCCCGTACTCCCTGCTCTTCAACGGCGTCCTCCGCCGGATGGACTCCGAGCGCGCGCACCAGCTCGCGTTCGGCGCGATCGCGCTCGCCGGCCGCGTGCCGGTGCTGCGCGACGTCGTCCAGGGCGCGATCTCGCCGTACCTGGGGCGCGGCAGCGGCGGCCCCGGCAGCATCGCGGTGCTCGGGCGCACGGTGCCGGCGCCCTTCGGGCTGGCGGGCGGTTTCGACAAGAACGCCCGCGCGATCCGGGGTCTGACGATGCTGGGCTTCGGCTTCGTGGAGATCGGCACCGTCACCCCGCGCCCGCAGCCCGGCAACGAGAAGCCGCGCATGTGGCGTGAGCTGGACCTGCGCGCGGTCCGCAACCGCATGGGGTTCAACAACGAGGGTGCCCCCGCTGCGGCCGCCAGGCTGCGCGCGCTGCGGGCCACGACCGCGGGTCGCGCGGCCGTCGTCGGCGCCAACATCGGCAAGAACAAGACGACGCCGGCCGAGCAGGCCGCCGACGACTACGCCGCGTGCGCGCGCGAGCTCGCCCCGTGGGCGGACTACCTCGTGGTGAACGTCTCGTCGCCGAACACCCCCGGCCTGCGTGACCTGCAGACCACCGCCGAGCTGCGGCCCATCCTCGTCGCCGCGCGCGACGCGGCCGACGAGGCGACGGCCGCCGCCGGGACGCGCCGCGCGCCGCTCCTGGTGAAGATCGCCCCCGACCTCGCGGCCACGGACGTCGACGCCGTAGCCGACCTCGTGACCGAGCTCGGGCTCGACGGCGTCGTGGCGGTCAACACGACCATCGGCCACGACCGAGGACCCGGCGGGCTGTCGGGCCCGCCGCTGCTGGAGCGCGGGCTGGAGGTGGTCTCCCGGCTGCGCGAGCGCCTCGGCGCCGGCCCCGTGATCATCGGCGTGGGCGGGATCGCCGGCGCCGACGACGTGCGGGCATACCTGCGCGCGGGCGCGGACCTCACCCAGGGGTACACGACGTTCATCTACTCCGGGCCGCTGTGGCCGTCGCGGGTCAACCGGGCCCTCACGCGGACCCGTGGCTCCGTCGCCGCCGGGAGCATCTCGGGTAGCAGCCCGAGGAGCGCCGCATGATCCACCCGCGCTGGGAGTGGGGGCTGGACGACGCCGACGGGCGCGAGCTCTCCGCCGCGCCCAGCCCCGTGTTCACCACGCAGTACGACGCCGAGCAGTGGCTCGGCGAGCACTGGCGCGAGCTGTCCGCGGCCGGGGCGACGACCGCCCGCCTGCTGCACGGCGGGGCTCAGGCGACCCCCAGCGTGGTGCTCCCCGCCGTCTGACGGCCGGACGTCACCTGCGCCCAGGCGCGCGCGAGCCGGGGCACGGCCTCGGCGAGCTGGTCGGGGTCCCGGGTGAACGTGAGGCGGACCCGGTCGCGGGCCGAGCCGTCGGGCGTGAACGCCGGGCCGGGCGTCACCAGCACGCCGTGCGCCACCGCGGCCGCCGCGAGCGGCTGGGCGAGCCGTCGGCCCAGGTCGGCCCACAGGCACAGCCCGCCCGCCGGGGCCGGCGCACGCCACTCCGGCAGGGCCTCGCGGACGAGGTCGACGAGCAGGTCGCGCCGCGCGCGCAGCTCCGCGAGCCGGCCCGGCAGGATCTCGTCGCGGCGTCGGAGCAGCTCGACGACGGCGAGCTGCTCGAGGACGGGCGTCGCGATGTCGGCGGACTCGCGGACCCGGCCGAGGCGCCGCACCACCTGCGCGTCCGCGCGCACCCAGCCCACGCGCACCCCGCCCCAGAAGGCCTTGGACGCCGACCCGATGGTGACGACGTGCGGCGACGTGCCGTTGCCGGCGAACGGCGCGGGCACCGCGGCGCCGGGATCGAGCGCGAGGTCGGTGAGGGTCTCGTCGCCCACCACGGTCACGCCTGCGCGGTCGGCGATCTCGCGGACCGCGGCCCGCTCGTCGGCGGACATCGTGGCCCCGGTGGGGTTGTGGAAGTCCGGCACGAGGTAGACGAGCCGGGGGCGGGTGCGTCGCACGGCGGACGCGAGGGTCTCGACGTCGCCGACGGGCACCCCGACCACCCGGCCGCCGAGGCGGCGGGCGGGCTCCAGGGCGTGGAAGTACGTGGGCGACTCGACGACGGCGGTCTCGCCCCGCCCGACGAACGCGTGCGTGAGCACGGAGATCGCCTGCTGCGCGCCGGTCGTGACGAGAATCTGCTCGGGCGTGGTGGGCACGCCCCGCGCGGTGTACCGGGCCGCGATCGCCACGCGCAGGGGAGTGATGCCGAGGTGCGCGTAGCCGCCGGTGCCGAGGTAGCCCGGCAGGGCCTCGAGGGCGGCGACGTAGGCGTCGTGCAGCGCGGGCGTGGCCGACGGGGTCGCCTGGGCGAGATCGATCGGCGCGTCGCTCGTGACCCCGACCGGCGTGCCGGACCGCCCCGGGAGCGCGCCGATCCTCGTCGGCAGGTCCGCCGCGGGCGCGTCGCCGGCCGGCTCGGGCGCCCGACGGCCGCCGGAGCCGTGCGGCAGCGTCGTCACCGTGCCCGACCCGACCCGGCTGGCGAGGAAGCCGAGCTCGCGCAGCCGGGCGTACGCGCCGGAGGTCGTGGTGCGCGAGACGCCGAGCGCCCCGGCGAGCTCGCGCTCGCTGGGGACCCGGGTGAGGGGCGCCAGGCTGCCCGAGAGGACCGCGGCCCGCAGAGCGTCCGACAACGCGAGATAGGCCGGCCCGCCCGCCCGCCAGTCGCCCAGCAGGCGGGCGGTGGCGGTGGGGGAGAGCTGGCGCACCGCGGGCGGCGCGGAGGTGACGGTCACGGGGCCACTGTTCCCCGATTGGATATGGAAAACAAGGCCATTGCGGCGCAGGGTGGCACCATGACGTTCTCGTTCCCGGCCCTCCTGCGACCCGTCCTCAGGCGACCCGTCCGCCGGCCGGCCTCCCATCGCCCGGTCCCTCGTGGTCTGGTCGCCGAGCACGCGACCGAGCCTTCCACCATGCGCCCCGTGGTGGTCCTGGGCCCGGTGCGTCGCGGGGTCCAGCTGATGCTGGGGCTGCTCGGCTACAGCTGGTCGATGGCGATGCTGCTGCACGCGTCGATGGGTGCCATGCCGTGGGACGTGCTCTCGCAGGGGCTGGTGCGCACCACCGGGCTGTCGTTCGGTGTGGTGACCGGGGTCGTCTCAGTCGTGGTGCTGGCGATGTGGATCCCGCTGCGGCAGCGCCCGGGCATCGGCACGGTGGCGAACGCCGTCATCATCAGCGTGGCGATCGGGCCGTGCCTGGCCGCCGTCGCCGTGCTGGCCCCCGAGCCGGGGGTGGCGGCGCGCGTCGGCCTCGCCGTCGCCGGCATCGTGCTGAACGGCGTGTCGACCGCCGCCTATATCGGCGTGCGTCTCGGCCCCGGGCCGCGCGACGGGCTCATGACCGGCCTCGTGGCCCGCACAGGCTGGTCCGTGCGGCTGGTCAGGACCGGCATCGAGGTCGTCGTCGTGCTGGCCGGCGTGCTGCTGGGCGGCACGTTCGGCTGGGCGACCCTCGCCTACGCGTTCTGCGTCGGCCCCGTGGTGCAGGCGACCGTGCGGTGGCGCTGGTTGGTCCCGGCTGGACTGACGGGCGAGGCGGCGGACCGTCCCCGGCGCGGCTCCGTCCGCGACGTCCCCGGCGGGACACGTGACGATCGCGCCCGGGAGATCTTGCGGGCCCTCGACGTCGTCGCGCGGGAGCAGCGCGACCGGTGACCGTCTCGAGGGCTGCCACGGCGGTGACGTAGCGGTTCCTTCGCGTCCCGTGCGCGGACGCGAAGGAACCGCTACGTCGCCGGCGGCGTGTGGCAGTCGGTCAGGCCACGCGGGTCTGCGGGGCGTTCTCGGCCGTCTTCGCCGGGTCGCGCTCGACGACGTCGCCGAGGACGTCGTCGATCCGTGCCATGAGCTCGGCCGGGATCGTCACGCCGGACGCCTTGACGTTCTCCGCGACCTGCTCGGGGCGGGACGCGCCGACCAGGGCGGCGGCGACGTTGTCGTTCTGCAGCACCCAGGCGATCGCGAGCTGCGCCGTGGTGAGGCCGAGCTCGTCGGCGACGGGCTTGAGCCCCTGCACCCGCGTGAGGACGTCGTCGGTCATAAAGCGGCTGATGCCGCCGCGCCCGGCCTCCGCGTCGGCTGCGCGCGAGCCGGCGGGGGCTTCCTTGCCGGGCAGGTACTTGCCGGACAGCACGCCCTGCGCCATCGGCGACCAGACGATCTGTGACAGCCCGGCCTCCCTCGACGCGGGCACGACCTCATCCTCGATGACGCGCCACAGCATCGAGTACTGCGGCTGGGAGGAGATGAGCTGGAAGCCGAGGTCCTTGGCCAGGGCCGCGCCGGCGCGGATCTGGTCGGCGGTCCACTCGGAGACGCCGATGTAGAGCGCCTTGCCCTGCCGGACGATGTCGGCGAACGCCTGCATCGTCTCGGTGAGCGGCGTCTCCGTGTCGTAGCGGTGCGCCTGGTACAGGTCGACGTAGTCGGTGCCGAGACGCCGCAGGGAGCCGTTGATCGACTCCATGACGTGCTTGCGCGACAGTCCGGTGTCGTTGGGGCCGCCCGGACCCGTGGGCCAGTAGACCTTGGTGAAGATCTCGAGCGACTCGCGCCGCTCGCCCGCGAGGGCGTCGCCGAGCACCTGCTCCGCCTTGGTGTTGGCGTAGACGTCCGCGGTGTCGAACGTGGTGATTCCGGCGTCGAGCGCGGCGCGCACGCACTGCGTGGCGACGTCGTTCTCCACCTGGGAGCCGTGGGTGAGCCAGTTGCCGTAGGTGATCTCGGAGATCTTCAGACCACTGTTGCCGAGGTACCGGTAGTTGACCATGGCGTCACCCTAGATCGGCCGGGCGGTCACTCCGGCCAGACGCCGTGCTTCTTCGACATCGGCTTGGGCAGGCGCGAGCGACGGATCTGGAAGGCGCGCATGACGGCGTACATCAACGTGCCCTTGGGGACCTCGCCGAACTTGGTGTGCAGCCGCTTCTTCAGCCCGCGCCACATCAGGAACGCGTCGGCGATGGTGAGCAGCACGATCGCGTACAGCAGCATGAGCACGACGGCGGACATCGTCACGTTCTGCATGAAGATCAGGTTCAGCACGATGAAGCCGAACGCGATCGGCAGGAAGAACTCGCCGAGGTTCCACCGGGCGTCGACGTAGTCGCGCACGTAGCGCTTCAGCGCGCCCTTGTCGCGCGGCGGCAGGTGGCGCTCGTCGCCGGTCTGCATCGCCTTGTACTCGAGGTTGCGCTGCTCGCGTGCCTTCTCCCGCGCGGCGCGCGTCGCGGCCTTGCGGTCGTTCGGCACCAGCGGGCGCTTGTTGGCGGCCTCGGCGACGCTGCGTTTCGGCGTCGGGCGGCCCTTGCGGCTGTCGGCGACGCCGGCCTTCTCGATCTCGGCGGCCGCGTCGACGGGGTCGCTGGCATCGGGGGCGGGCGGCGTCGCGCCGGACTTGTTGCGGGAGAACACACTCTCAGAGTAGTCGAGCGCGCGGGTAGCGTGAGCCGCGTGACCGACTCGAACCACGCCACCCCGGACGCTGTCCCCCACGACGCCGCCACCCTCCGCGCGCACGTCGAGCGACTCTTCCCCGCGCTCCAGGCCGACCTCGAGCGCCTCGTGCGCATCCCGAGCGTCTCGGCCGCCGCCTTCGACCAGGCGCACGTGGCCGCGAGCGCGGACGCCGTGGCCGCGCTGCTGCGCGAGGCGGGCCTGCCCGACGTGCGCATCCTGCGCTCCGACCGCCCCGACGGGACGCCCGGCGCCCCCGCGGTGATCGCGCGCCGGCCGGCGCCCGGGGGCCGCCCGACCGTCCTGCTGTACGCGCATCACGACGTGCAGCCGCCGGGCGACGCCGCGACGTGGGAGACCGACCCGTTCGAGCCGGTGCAGGTGGGGGAGCGCCTCTTCGGGCGGGGCGCGGCCGACGACAAGGCGGGGCTGATCGCCCACGTCGGCGCGCTCCGGACCCTGGCCGCCCTCGCTGAGGGGCAGGACGGCGAGGCGCTGCCGCTGGGCGTGACCGTCTTCGTCGAGGGCGAGGAGGAGTCCGGCTCCCCGAGCTTCCACCAGTTCCTCGCGGACCACCGCGAGCTGCTCGCCGCGGACGTCATCGTCGTCGCCGACTCCACCAACTGGAAGGTCGGCGTGCCCGCCCTGACCACGTCGCTGCGCGGCCTGGTCGACGGCGTGGTGGAGATCGAGGCGCTCGCGCACGCCGTGCACTCCGGGATGTTCGGCGGGCCGCTGCTCGACGCGAACACGCTGCTCGCCCGCCTCATCGCGACCCTCCACGACGACGCCGGGAACGTCGCGGTGCCCGGCCTGACGAGCGCGCCAGAGCCCGAGGTCGACTACGACGAGGCGGCGTTCCGCGCGGACTCCTCTGTGCTCGACGGCGTGCGGCTCGCCGGCGATGGCACCATCGCGGGCCGCCTCTGGGCGAAGCCGGCGCTGTCGGTCATCGGGATCGACGCCACGAGCGTCGCCCACGCCTCCAACACGATCGCGCCCCGCGCGGCGGCGAAGCTGTCGCTGCGCATCCCGCCGGGCCAGGACCCGCAGGCGGCGGAGGACGCGCTGCGCGCGCACCTCGAGGCGAGTGCCCCGTTCGGCGCGCGGGTCACCTGGCGGCCGGGCGAGCAGGGCCGGTCGTTCCACGCGGCCGACGACACGGCGGCGATGCGGGCCGCGCGATCGGCGTTCGCCGCCGCCTGGGGGGTCGAGCCGGTGGACATCGGCGTCGGCGGGTCCATCCCCTTCATCGCCGACCTGCTCGAGTTCTTCCCCGACGCCGCCGTGCTCGTGACCGGCGTCGAGGACCCGGACTCGCGCGCGCACGGCGCCAACGAGTCGGTGCACCTGGGCGAGCTGCGCCACGTCGTGCTCGCCGAGGCGCTGCTGCTGCGCCAGGTCGCGACGACCGGCATCTGAGGGATGAGGGCCGAGGGATGACCGACGACGCGTTCGGGGCCGCCGCCGGGAGGGCGATCATGGTGCCGCTGCTCCCGTGCGGCGGCACGGAGGCGGACCTCGACGAGATGGTCGCGTTCTGGACGGGGCTCGGCCTCGAGGTCACGTACCGGCAGCGCCGCCCCAACCCGATCGTGGCGTTCGGCCGGGGCGGTATCCAGCTGCAGTACTACGGGATGCCGGGCTGGGACCCGGAGCAGAGCCACTCGTCGTGCGTGGTGGTCGTGCCGGACACCGAACCGGTCTACGAGGCGTTCGCCGCGGGGCTGAAGGAGATGCTCGGGAGGCTGCCCATGTCGGGGGCGCCGCGCGTGACACGGCCGCGGCGCCGGGCGAACAACGCGGGGCTGAGCGGGTTCAGCCTCGTCGACCCGGCGGGCAACTGGGTGCGCGTCACCCGAGCCCCCGAGACGCCGGTCGTGGCGGGGGAGGGTGGCACGACGCCGTGGACGTCGGGCGGCGGCGGGCCGCTGGCCCGGGCGACGGAGAACGCCGTCGTCGTCGCGGACTCGCACGGCGAGGTCGCGCAGGCGCGCAAGCTGCTGGGCGGGGCGCTCCGGCGCGCGTCGGGCACCACGCCGCCCGCCGGCGAGCTGGCGTCCGCCCTCGCCTTCCTCGCCGAGCTCGCGGTGCGGGCGGGCGACTCCGGCGCCGCCGGCGACCTGCTGTCCGAGCTCGACGCGCTGGCGGCGGGGAGCGACGACCCCGCGGTGCAGCAGGCGGTAGAGGAGGCGCAGGGCCTGCACGACGCCGGTCCCGCGTGACGCCCGCCGTCGGGACCGTCCTGACGACGGAGCCCGACGGCGGCCCTCAGGCCTCGGAGCGGTCTCGGTGGGCGACGTCCAGGGCGCGGGCCCACGCGGCGACGTCGCCGGGGAGCTCGGGGCTGCGCTCCGGCGCGTCGGATCCCATGAGCGCCACGACGTCGGGGGCGGGGATGCGCGCGTTGCCCGGGCCGAGGAAGCGACCGGCGACGTACCCCTTGGCGTAGAGCCGGCCGCCCTGGCCGGTGAAGACCTGCTCGAGGTAGATCACGCGCTCGTCCCAGCCGAGGATCCGCGTCGTGATCTCGACCCGGTCCCAGAGCTGGAGCGACCGCTTGTAGGTGATCGTCGAGGCGGCGACGACCGGGTACCACTTGCGGTCGCCGATCTTGCTGAAGCCGTCGATGTCGGCGATGTAGTTCGACCGGGCCACGTCCATCATCTGCAGGTACGAGCCGTTGTTGACGTGCAGGTACATGTCGAGGTCGCCGGGGTGCACGCGCATCCGCGTCACGGACGGGTCGAGCAGGCCCCGACCAGGGATCGGCTTGCGCGGTCGCAGGGAGGCCCAGGCGAGCTGGATCATTCGAGTCACCTGAGCAGGTTATATCGGATACGGCCGGTAGCAGGTACTTTGCGCGCCCGTCCGGGTCAGACCGGGGGCGCCGGGTCGTACTGGATCCCGCGGCGGACGGCGCGCGCGACCTCGGGCGACTCCAACCGGGCCACGAGGTGCAGCGCCATGTCGATGCCCGCCGAGACGCCCGCGGCGGTCACGATGTCGCCGTCGTCGACGAACCGGGCCTCCGTGTCGATCACGACGCTCGGGTCGATGGCGGCGAGGTCGTCGTAGTGGTCGCGGTGGGTCGTCGCGGGCCGCCCGCCCAGCAGCCCGGCCGCGGCGAGCACGAGCGCGCCGGTGCACACGCTCGCGACGATCGGCGTCTGCGCTCGCACCTGGCGCAGCCACTCCAGGTGCGTGGCGTCGGCGATCATCGCCCGCGTGCCCCACCCGCCCGGATGGACCAGCACGTGCAGCGGGCCGACGTCGTCGGCGGAGCGGGCGGGCAGGATCCGCAGCCCCTTGGCCAGGCGCACCCCGTCGCCGTCGCGGGAGAAGGTGCTCACATGCGGCTTCGGCCCCGACTCGGCGCTCGAGTGTTCCTCCCAGGCGGCGAGCACCTCGAACGGCCCGACGACGTCGAGCTCCTCCGCCTCGTCGAAGACGAGGATGCCGATGTGGAGCCCGCCGTCGGTGCTCATCGTCGTGTCCTTCCGTTCCGCGGAGTCGCTCGCCCGCGCGCCGGGCGGTCAGATCCCCGGCAGCGCCAGCATCTGGTCGAGCGCGACCCGTGCCCAGTGCGCGTCGTCGGGGTCGACCACGATCCGGTTGACCGTGCGCCCGTCCGCGAGCGACTCCATCGCCCACACGAGGTGGGGCAGGTCGATGCGGTTCATCGTGGAGCAGAAGCAGACGGTCGAGTCGAGGTAGTGCACCTGCTTGTCCGGGTGCGCCTTGGCGAGGCGCCGCACCAGGTTGAGCTCGGTGCCGACGGCCCAGGAGCTGCCTGGCTCGGCGGCCTCCAGCGCCTTGATGATGAACTCGGTGGAGCCGACGTGGTCGGCGGCCGTCACGACCTCGTGCTTGCACTCGGGGTGCACCATCACCTGGACGCCGGGCACCTTCGCCCGGACGTCGGACACGTTGCGCTCCGAGAAGCGGCCGTGCACCGAGCAGTGCCCACGCCACAGGATCATGCGGGCGTCGCGCAGCTGCTGCTCCGTGAGGCCGCCGAGGGGCTTGCGCGGGTCGTAGACCACGCAGTCGTCGAGGCGCATCCCGAGCTCGCGGACCGCCGTGTTGCGGCCCAGGTGCTGGTCCGGCATGAAGAGCACCTTGCCGGTGCCCTCGACGCCGCCCACCCGTTCGAACGCCCAGCGCAGCGCCACCTGCGCGTTCGACGACGTGCACACGGTGCCGCCGTGGCGCCCCGTGAACGCCTTGATCGCGGCGGTGGAGTTCATGTACGTCACGGGCACGGTGTCGTCGGCGATCCCGACGTCCTGCAGCACCGCCCAGGCCTCCTCGACCTGCGAGATCTCCGCCATGTCCGCCATGGAGCAGCCGGCGGCGAGGTCGGGCAGCACCACCTGCTGGGCATCCGAGGTGAGTATGTCCGCGCTCTCGGCCATGAAGTGCACGCCGCAGAAGATGACGAACTCGGCCTCGGGTCGGGCGGCCGCCTCGCGCGCGAGCTTGAAGGAGTCGCCCGTGATGTCGGCGAAGTCGATCACCTCGTCGCGCTGGTAGTGGTGGCCCAGCACGAAGGCACGGTCGCCGAGGGCCGCGCGGGCGGCCCGGGCGCGTTCCACGAGGTCGGGGTCCGACGGCGCGGGTAGCGCGCCCGCGCACTCGACGCCGCGCTCGGATTCGAGATCGCGGCCCTGGCCGAGCAGCAGCAGCGCGGACGGTGCGGGCTCGAGGAAGCCGGTCGAGGCGCCCGCGGATTCGTTCAGCAGGGTGGTCACCCGCTCATGCTTCCACAGCGCACGCCCGCGCGGCGTCGGGCGCCGCGTCACGATCGGCTGTCACGATCGGCCGTCACGATCGGCGCGACCGTGCGGGCGTGTGCCACGATCGCGGGATGCACGTGCTGCTCTGCCTCGGCGGCGACGCCGACACCCTGGGCCCGGCGCTCGCGACGGCGTGGCGCGACGCGGCGCCCCGATGCACCATCGAGACGGTCGCGCTCGCCGAGACGCCGGCGGCCCCCGCCGACGGCTCGCACCCCGGCGGCGTCTTCGTGCCCTTGTCCGCGCTCGGCCTCGGGAGCGTCGCGGAGCAGGCCGAGGGGCCGCTCGGGGTGCAGGCGCGGGCGGCCGACCTCGTGGTCGTGCACGTGCCGGTGCTCGACGGCGGGTCGACGCACGAGGGTCGCGTCGCGCAGGCGGTGCGGGCGGCCGCGCCGCATGCCGTGCCGGTCGTCGTGCTGGCGGGCCGCAGCGAGGTCTCGCGGCGTGAGTGGTCGGGGGCCGGGATCAGTGGCGTGCACGAGGTGGGGCCCGACCCGGTGGCGGCCGTCGCACGGGTGGCCCGCACCTGGGCGCCGTCCTGGGCCTGATGCACCGGGATGACCGGTCGTGACCGGTCAGGACGGCTTGCGCGGCGCGCCTGTGACCCGTGTCATCGCGCCCCGGAAATTCGCGCGTAGGATCGGGAACAGCCGCACCCGGTCCGCATGTTGGAGGAAGCATGACCGACACCACCGAGATCGCCACGCACGGCGTGGACATGTCCGACGTCGCCGCGGGGAAGGTCCGCAGCCTGCTCGAGCAGGAGGGCCGCGACGACCTCCGTCTGCGCGTAGCCGTCCAGCCCGGCGGCTGTTCCGGCCTCATCTACCAGCTCTACTTCGACGAGCGTCTGCTCGACGGGGACGCACTGCGCGACTTCGACGGCGTCGAGGTCGTCGTGGACCGTATGAGCGTGCCGTACCTCGAGGGCGCGTCGATCGACTTCGCCGACACGATCGAGAAGCAGGGCTTCACGATCGACAACCCGAACGCGGGCAGCTCTTGCGCGTGCGGTGGCTCGTTCGGCTGAGCCGCTGACCTGACTCCGACGGCCCGGTCACCCTCGTGGTGACCGGGCCGTCGTGCGTCCGGACGCTGCCCTCAGGAGCCGTGCCCTCAGGCGCTGTCGCCCAGCCGCACCGTCAGCACCCAGGCGGGGCCGCCGGCCGTCATCTCTCGGCGCTCCGCCCCGCCGGCCATGGTGTGCTCGCGCATCCGAGCCCAGGCGGGTACGTCGTGGCGGGCCGCCGGGTCGGTGGCGACCACGGTGACCAGCGTGCCCGGCGGCAGGTCGCGTGCCCGCGCCGCGAGCCGGATCACGGGGAGCGGGCAGCGCAACCCGCGTGCGTCGACCACCTCGTCGCCGGGGAGGTCGGCGGGCAGCTCGCCGCCGGCGGGCGTCGTCACAGGCCACCCACGCCGAGCACGTCCCGCACCCGCTGCACGGCGCCGGGCAGCACGCCCAGGAAGCGGTCGACGTCGTCCTCGGTCGTGGACCGGTCCAGGGCGATCCGCACGTTGCCGTGCGTGAGCACGCCCATCGCCGCGAGCACGTGCGAGGGCTCCAGGGTGCTCGCGGTGCAGGCCGAGCCCGAGCCCACGGCGATGCCCGCGCGATCGAGCTCGGTCACCAGCGCCTCGCCATCGACATAGAGGCAGGAGAACGTCACGACGTGGGGGAGCCGGTCGTCCGAGTCGCCCACCACCTCGACGTCGGGGAGCGTGGCGACGGCGCGACGCACGCGCTCCACGAGCACGCGGCGGCGCGCGTCCTGCTCCGCGCGGTCCGCCGCGACGGACTGCAGGGCGACGGCGGCGGCGAAGGCCGCCGGCACGCTGACGCCGCCCGGCGCCCAGGGGTCCGCGTCCTCGGGGCCCGGCGGCACGGTCCGGACGCGCTGGCGCACGGCGAGGATGCCGACGCCGGCGGGCCCGCCCCAGTCGGCCGGGTCGGCGGCGAGGAGATCCCAGGCGCCGGGGACGTCGTCGTGGCCGAGGCTCGCGCCCGCATCCACGAGCAGCGGGACCCCGGCCGCACGGGCGGCCGCGTGCGCCGCGGCGAGCGGCTGCCGCGTCCCGACCTCGCCGTTGGCGTGCTGGAGCGCGGCGACCGCGACGCGGCGGCCGCGCACGGCGGCGCCGAAGGCGTCGGCGTCCACGCGGCCCTGGCGGTCGACGTCCACGACCTGGCGCGCACCGCCGTGCAGGGCCGACGCGGAGGACGCGGCGTGCAGGACGGCCGCCCGCTCGGCAGCGCCCACCACGACGTCGCCCCCGGCGCGGCGCCGGGCCGCAGCGGTCCCGAGCACGGCGGCGTGCAGGGCGGCGGTGTGGCTGGCCGTGAACCGGACCTCCTCGGTACGGGCGCCCAGGAGGCCGGCGACCGCCTCGCGGGCGCCGTCGAGGAGCCGTGCGGCGCGCCGGCCCTCCGTGTGCAGGCGGTGCGGGTCCGCCCAGCCGTCGTCCATCGATTGCAGCAGCGCCTGGCGTGCGAGCGGGTGCAGGGGTGCGCTCCCGCCGTTGTCGAGATGCACGCGGGGCGGCGCCGCAGCCGGGGAGGCGCCCGCATGGTCGGTGGTGTGGGTCACAGGTGCGCTCCGGTGGGTGGCGGTCGGGTCGTGAAGTCGCCGGCACGGTCCTCGGGGGCGTCGAACGGGTCCGGACGCGGCGTCTGAGGCACGATCGTGCCATCTCGAGCGGTTCGTCGAGGGGAGCGCGACGATCGACGGCGGCGCGAGGATCTGACACCTCAGGGTAACGATCTGACACTCCCTGAGAGTCTGTGTGCAACTCGCAGATGTGGACGTCCGGTGCGGAAAGAGTCACGTCCTGACGGGGGCGCTGCGGCGTCGAACCCGCTCCGGGCGCGCTAGGCTACATCTCATCGAGGACGAAGGTCCTGTCCACGCGCCCGTTGCCCTAAGGGGGGCCGTGGCCTCGGGCAGGACGTGACGTGAAAGGCCTCCCTTGCACTCGAAGAGCACCACCCGCACACGGCGGGTCATCCTGCGCGCGACGGCGATCGCCGGCGCGGTCGTAGTCTTGGCCTCCGGCTGTGCCAGCGACTCCGTGAAGCGCGGATACCTGCCCGGCTACACCGACGGGGAGGTGACCAACCAGACCGAGCGGATCACGAACCTCTGGGTCGGCTCCTGGATCGCGGCACTCATCATCGGCTTGATCACGTGGGGGCTGATGCTGTGGTGCGTCGCTGCCTACCGCAAGCGCCGCGACGACCACCAGCTCCCGGTGCAGACCCGGTACCACATGCCGCTCGAGATCATGTACACGGCCGTGCCGACCATCATGGTCATGGTCCTGTTCTTCTACACCGACCGCGACATGTCGGCGGTGCAGGACACCTCCGGCGAGGCCGACGTGAACATCCAGGTCATCGGCAAGCAGTGGAGCTGGGACTTCAACTACCTGGACGCCGGCGTCTACGACACCGGCCAGCACCTGCGTGACGTCGGCGGGCAGACGGTCGAGGACGAGGTCGACCACACGCCGGGCACCTCCAAGGAGGTGCCGACGCTCTACCTGCCGGTCGATCAGTCCGTCGAGTTCACGCTCGACTCGCGCGACGTCATCCACTCCTTCTGGATCCCCGCGTTCCTGTACAAGAGGGACATGATCCCGGGGCGGACCAACACGTTCCAGGTGACCCCGACGCGTGAGGGCACCTATGCCGGCAAGTGCGCCGAGCTCTGCGGCGAGTTCCACTCCGGCATGCTCTTCAACGTCCAGGTCGTGTCGCAGGCGGAGTACGACGCCCACATGGACGACCTGCGGGACGCGGGGCAGACTGGTGAGCTCGGACTCGACCTGAACCGTCAGCAGCACCCTGAGTCAGCTACCGACGCCAGCACCGAGGAGGGCGAAGGCTGATGGCCGTCACCACCGAAACCGCGCACGGCGCCGAGGTCATTCCTGGCCTTCCGCCGAAGCACCAGAACTTTGGCCGCACCGTGATCAAGTGGATCACCTCCACGGACCACAAGACGATCGGGTACATGTACCTCATCACGTCGTTCGTCTGGTTCGCAGTGGGCGGGGTCCTCGCGCTGCTCATCCGCGCCGAGCTGTTCATGCCGGGCATCCAGGTGGTGCAGAGCAACGAGCAGTACAACCAGCTCTTCACGATGCACGGCACGATCATGCTGCTCCTGTTCGCGACACCGCTGTTCGCGGGCTTCGCGAACGTGATCATGCCGCTGCAGATCGGCGCGCCGGACGTCGCGTTCCCGCGACTCAACATGTTCGCCTACTGGCTCTTCTTCTTCGGCGGCATCATCGCGGGGGCCGGATTCTTCACCCCGCAGGGTGCGGCTTCGTTCGGCTGGTTCGCCTACGCGCCGTTGTCCAACACGACGTTCAGTCCAGGGCTCGGTGGAGACCTATGGGTGTTCGGGCTGGCCCTGGCCGGCTTCGGCACGATCCTTGGTGCGGTCAACTTCATCACCACCATCATCACGATGCGTGCGCCGGGCATGACCATGTTCCGGATGCCGATCTTCACCTGGAACACGCTCGTCACCAGCCTGCTGGTCCTGATGGCCTTCCCGCCGCTGGCCTCCGCGCTGTTCGCGCTCGGCGCCGACCGCCGCCTCGGTGCGCAGGTCTTCAACCCCGATAATGGCGGGGCGATCCTGTGGCAGCACCTGTTCTGGTTCTTCGGCCACCCCGAGGTGTACATCATCGCGCTGCCGTTCTTCGGCATCGTGTCGGAGATCTTCCCGGTCTTCAGCCGTAAGCCGATCTTCGGGTACAAGACGCTGATCTACGCGACCATCGCGATCGCTGCCCTGTCCGTGACCGTGTGGGCCCACCACATGTACGTGACCGGGGCCGTGCTGCTCCCGTTCTTCGCCTTCATGACGATGCTCATCGCCATCCCGACGGGAGTGAAGTTCTTCAACTGGATCGGCACGATGTGGCGAGGGAAACTCACCTTCGAGACACCCATGCTGTGGTCGATCGGCTTCCTCGTGACGTTCCTCTTCGGCGGCCTGACCGGCGTCATCCTGTCGAGCCCGGCCCTGGACTTCCACCTGTCCGACTCGTACTTCGTGGTGGCGCACTTCCACTACGTCGTCTTCGGCACCGTGGTCTTCGCGATGTTCGCCGGCTTCTACTTCTGGTGGCCCAAGTTCACCGGCCGCATGCTCAACGAGCGGCTCGGCAAGGTGCATTTCTGGCTGCTGTTCGTCGGCTTCCACATGACGTTCCTGATCCAGCACTGGCTGGGTGTCGAGGGCATGCCGCGTCGGTACGCCGACTACATGCCCGAGGAGGGCTTCACCTGGGAGAACCAGGTCTCCACGGTCGGCGCGTTCATCCTCGCTGCGTCGACGCTGCCGTTCCTCTGGAACGTGTACACCACCTGGCGCAACGCGCCCAAGGTGACCGTGGACGACCCGTGGGGCTTCGGGCGCTCGCTCGAGTGGGCCACCAGCTGCCCGCCCCCGCGGCACAACTTCACCTCTCTGCCCCGCATCCGCTCCGAGTCGCCCGCCTTCGACCTGCACCACCCCGAGGTCGCGGCGCTGGAGCAGGCCCCTGGCCACGGTGGGCTGGACGCCGTCTACGGCGACCCGGACCGACGAGGCCAACAGGAGCTCGTCGAGGAGCGGCGCGACACCGACTCCTCGGCCAAGTCCCAGTCGACCACTACGGTGATCGACGACGAGCGGCCGGACGACCAGGAGGACCGCAAGTGAAGATCGAGGTCAAGCTCTTCCTGTTCCTCGCCCCCTTCTTCGTCGTGGTGGGTGTCATCTACGGCTTGGTCTCCGGGTTCCGTGACGCTGTGGGCTACCTCGGGCTCCCGCTCGTGGGTGCCCTGATGGCGATGATCGGCGCGTACCTGGCGCTCACCGCGCGCCGGATCGACCCGCGGCCCGAGGACGATGAGGAAGGCGAGATCGAGCAGGGTGCCGGCGACCAGGGCGTGTACGCGCCGTGGAGCTGGTGGCCGCTGGTCATCGGAGCCTCCGCCGCGATCGCGTTCCTCGGCCTGGCCGTCGGCTGGTGGGTGCTGTACGTCGGCTTCGCCCTGGGTGTGATCGGCCTCGTCGGCTGGGTCTTCGAGTTCAGCCGCGGCCAGCACGCGCACTGACGTCCGGGCGCGTCGCGCGCACACGGGATGTCTTAGGGCCCCCCGCTCCAGCCGGAGCGAGGGGCCCTCGTGCGTCCGCCTCACGGATCGGCAACGATCGCCCGATCGTGGCGCCCTCGAGCCTGCGGGGGCCAGGAGCTCGCGGCGTTCACGCAGGGCGGCGGTGGCGGCGAGCAAGGGGCCACGCTCGAGGACACGTCGACGCAGATGTCCATGCCGTCATGGGGATGGACATGGACATGATCCTCCTCGGCGGCACCATGTATATCGCTATGGGCGAGCTGAGCCAGGGCGAGTACTTCTGGATGTCTCTGGACGAGATGGCCGAGGACCCGGCCATGGCGGTTACGTTCGACTCGATGGAGTCCATGGAGGCCGGGGCCCAGACCGAGGCGATGGCCGACGCGGTCACCTCGACGTGGAGTCGACCTTCAGCAAGTGGGGCGCGCGGGTCGACGCGAGATAGAGAAGCTCGGGCGGGGACGCCAACAGTTGTCGTTCCACCCCA